>NZ_JBVISU010000001.1:0-7405 GCF_055575355.1 Amycolatopsis sp. NPDC034160
TCGCGTCACGACGGAACTGCTCCGGATACTTCGACCTGCGAGGCACCAGGACATCCTCCCTCCAGACCAGCGTCTGGAATCAAGGTGTCCGCATCACGGGGGCAGCTCCACATGTCTCTGGTCATCTAGCAACGGACGACGCACTCCAGCATGCCGTCCAGTTCGGACGGGTTCACAGTCGGTCGTGTCCGAACTGATCGAAAGCGAGGTGCGGCATGTCGACAAAGGGCGTGTTCAAGCGGTGTGGGTGCCGGTGCACAGTGACGGGGAAGCAGTTGGGTGCACGTTGTGGCCGACTGGATGAGCCGGGTCATGGGTCGTGGTGGTTCGCGGTCGAGGGGTTGCGGGCTGCGGGCGGGTCTCGTTCGCGGGTGCGTCGCGGCGGCTACGTCTCGGAGGATGCCGCGAAGGCTGCCCGGGAAGAGGTCGCGGCGACGGCCAAGGGGATCGGGCTGACGACCGGTTACTGGCTGGAGTCCTGGGTCCGCAGCGTCCGACTACGTCCAAGTACGCGCCGGAACTACCGGCAGCATGTCGTTACACACCTGATCCCGCAGCTGGGTGATCTACCTTTGGTGACGTTGAGTGTGGGCGATGTACAGAAGGCATTCGCCGCGATCGCGGCTGGGGACGGTTCCCGGTACGGACGGCTGGCGCCGTCGACGGTGGCGCGGGTCCGAGCGACGTTGAGTTCCGCGCTGACCGCCGCAGTGGGGAACGAACTTCTGGCACACAACCCGGCACGAGGTCGGGAGATCGACCTCCCGGAGGTGGTGGCGCCGCGGCCGTATGTGTGGACTGAGGCGCGGGTGGCGCGCTGGCGGGCGACGGGATGGCGTCCGGGGCCGGTGTGCGTGTGGACGAGAGAGCAGACAATAGAGTTCCTCAACGCCATCGCCGGACACAAGCGCTACCTGTATTACCACCTCGTGGCCATCACTGGCCTGCGCCGGAGCGAAGCCGCCGCGTTGCGCGAGGTAGATGTCGATCTGCGCCACAATGAGCTGTTCGTGATCACCAGGCCGGATCCCGGCGAGCATGTGGACGGTGACGGAAAGCTGAAGAGTCAGCACAGCACCCGGACCATCGCGCTCGACCATGTCACCGCCGGCCTGGTGCGGCGCTACCTCATCGCTCACGCTGGGCTCCCCGCGGGACCCATGCCTTGCATGCGCGCTTGACCTGGGAAAACACCGCCGGAGCGAGCACAGCAGCGGGCACCGATGTCTCCACATGGGCTCCGTTGCTCATGTCGTGCTCGAAACGGCGCCATGAATCCCACGCCCGCAACTCTCCGGGACACACGATCGGACACACAAACGTCAGCATCGGGAATGGCCAAGCCGGACCAGAGGGGGGCGGCCCTGCTGTCCACGGCTGACCCACAGAAGTTCAACTTCCCAATGACAGCAACAAAAACTGGGTATCGCCGGATCTTGGAGCAGTCCACCTCGACGGGGAGTCAACCCTCATCGTCGCCCGATTTCGTCACGGCGACTGGCTCCGATGTCCGCGCTCGGCCGCACAACCGGCCACACGCGACGCCGCGGAGCCGGTCAAAGATCATTAACTTCCGTGTTTCTGCAGGTCAGAAGCATGATCGTGGTGGGCCGCCTGGGGCTCGAACCCAGAACCTACGGATTAAAAGTCCGCAGCTCTACCAATTGAGCTAACGGCCCGTGCGGCTGAGTCTAGTAGACCGCCGTCGACCACCAGGATGGCGGGGCGGCCGCTCCGGCGCCACGGAATTGTCGGGGGTGTCTGCCATGGTAGGGGGCATGGACACGATCCCCGAGGAGAACTACTCGGTCCGCTGGTCGGGCGGCAGGCCGGAGGTGTCGCGCACGGCGAGCGAGCGCCAGATCCTGACGTCCCTCCTCGACTGGCATCGCCGCACTTTCGAGCTGAAGTGCCAAGGTCTGACACCGGAGCAGCTGGCCCTGCGGTCGACAGAGCCGTCGACCATGTCCTTGCACGGGCTCCTCAGACATCTCACCGGCGTCGAGCGCTGGTGGTTCCGCATCCAGTTCGTGGGCGAGGACGTCCCCCTGCTCTACTACTCCGACGAGCGGCCCGAGCAGGACTTCGACGACACCGACGGCGACATCGAGGCCGCGTGGGCGGCCTGGCGTGACGAGTGCGCGCGGTCCAGGGAGATCGTGGCCGCCGCCTCGCTCGACGACACGGGCACGAGCCGCCGCGACGGTGAGCCGTTCTCGCTGCGGTGGTTGCTGGTCAACCACATCGCCGAGTACGCGCGCCACAACGGCCATGCCGACCTGCTGCGTGAGCGCATCGACGGGAAGACGGGCCACTGAGGGACGGGGATGCGATGCTGGCCTGATGAATGCCGATCCCGATTCCGGCCTCCTCTCCCCGGTCCGCGCGGGCACGCCCGCCGAGGCGGCGACGGGGGATCTCGCCTGGGTGCGGGCCTTGCTCGACACCGAGGCCGCGCTCGCCAGGGCGCAGGCGCGCACGGGGCTGATCCCGACGGCCGCCGCGGACGCGATCACCGAAGCGGCCGCGTCGGCCGAGATCGACGTGGTCGCGTTGGCGAGGGCGGCGCGTGAGACGGCGAACCCGGTCGTGGGGTTGATCAATGAGCTGACCGCGGCCGCCGCCGGCACGGAGTACGTCCATCGCGGCTCGACCAGTCAGGACATCTTCGACACCGCGATGATGCTGGTCGCCGCGCGGACGCGCGAACTCCTCACGGCCGACCTCGAGACGACGGCGGACGCGCTGCGGGAACTCGCCCGCGCGCATCGCGACACGATCATGCCGGGCCGCACCCTCACCGCCCACGCCGTCCCGACGACGTTCGGGCTCAAGGCGGCGGGGTGGCGTCAGCTGACGCTCGACGCGCTCGACAGGTTGAACCGCGTCGTCCTGCCGGTCTCGCTCGGCGGGGCCGCCGGAACACGGGCCGCATACGCCGAGTACGCGCGCCTCGCCGAGTTGCCCGACGGCTATCCGCAGCGGCTGCAGACGGCCTTCGCCGAAGAAACCGGGCTGGCCGAGACCACGCTCCCCTGGCACACCCTTCGCACCCCGACGGCCGACCTCGCGGCGGCGCTCTCGTTCACCGCCGCCGCGCTCGGGAAGATCGCGGTCGACGTCCAGTTCCTGACCCGTACCGAGGTCGGTGAGGTCAGCGAACCCGCGGGTGAGGGCCGTGGCGGTTCTTCGGCGATGCCGCACAAACGCAACCCGGTGCTGGCGACGCTGATCCGTTCGGCCGCGCTCCAGGTGCCGGTGCTGGCCACCGGCGTCACCCAGGCCCTCATCTCCGAGGACGAACGGTCCGCGGGCGCGTGGCATGCCGAGTGGCAGTTGTTGCGCGAATGCCTGCGCCTGACCGGCGGCGCCGCGCACACCGCGGCCGAACTCGCCCGCGGCCTGGTCGTCGACGACGGCCGCATGCGCGACAACCTCGGCCTCACGCACGGCCAGATCGTCTCCGAGCGGCTTTCGACCGTGCTCACTCCGCTGCTGGGCAAGGCGCGGGCCAAGGACGTCCTCGGACAGGCGGCCAAACTCGCGCTGGAGCAGGATCGGCCGCTCGGCGCGGTTCTTTCCGACCTGCCGGAGATAACCGGGGTCCTCCCCGCGGAATCCCTCGCCGACCTGCTGGATCCCGCGAACTACACCGGCTCGGCCGGGGTGCTGACGGACGCCGCGCTGGAAGTCCGCGAAGAAAATCCGAGAACTTCTTGAACCGGTCCCGTGAGGGGTCCGTGTAGGGGATACAAGCTCACCGCGCCAAGCCGCGGAACCCCTACGAACAAGGAGAAATCCCATGCTTCGCAAGCGTTTCGTCGTCGCAACGGCGTCTGCGGCCGCGGGCCTGGCGCTGCTGTCGGCCTGTTCGGGTGGCGACGAGGCCACTTCGCCCGCCGTCGCGCCGGCCGCCGCAGTGGCCGGGGCGGGCGGGAACGCCCCCGCGGCCAAGGGTGAGACCAAGGTGGCCGTGGCCGAAGCGGGGGATCTCGGCCAGGTACTCGTCGACAAGGACGGGTTCACCTTGTACCGCTTCGACAAGGACAGCGCGAAGCCGCCGAAGTCCAATTGCGACGGTGACTGCGCGAAAGCCTGGCCGCCGGTGCTCGCGGACGGCGACGTGCAGATCGAAGGCGTGGACCAGGCCCTGGTCGGCGAGCTGACTCGCGCCGACGGCCGCAAGCAGGTCACCGTCGGCGGCTGGGCGCTCTACCGCTACGCCAAGGACGTCAAGGCAGGTGAGACGAAGGGGCAGGGCGTCGGAAGCACCTGGTACGCCGCGAACGCCAAGGGCGGCAAGGCCGGGCAGGCGGCCAAGGAGGCTCCGGCCGAGCAGAAAGCGGAAGGCGCCACGAAGCTGGTCGCGAGCAACGTCGACGGCATCGGACCGGCCATTGTGGACAAAGAGGGCTTCACCCTCTACATGTTCACCAAGGACAAGAAGAACAAGCAGCCGACCTGCAACGGTGACTGCGCGAAGGCTTGGCCGCCGGTGCTCGCCGAGGGCGACGTCCAGCTCGAAGGCATCGACTCGAAGCTGCTCGGCACCGTGAAGCGCGCGGACGGCACCACTCAGGTCACCGTCGGCGGCTGGGCCGTTTACCGCTACGCCAAGGACGCCAACGCGGGTGAGGCGAACGGGCACGGCGTCGGCGGCACCTGGTTCGTCATCGAGCCCGCCGGCTGCAAGAGCACCGCGCCGGTGAAGGACAAGGCAGCCCAAAGCGGGAACGCCGCCCCCAAGAAAGAGGAGGGCGCTCCCGCCGAGGCCGGTGGTTCGGAGTACGGCTACTGAGCCTAAGACCTAGTGGGCCAGGCCCGGCGGTCGCTCTTCACGAGCGACGGTCGGGCCTTTTTCATGCTTCGGCAACCGCGAACCGTCCCGAACGGGGTCGACGGCCGTGGCGCTGTCGACCCGGTCCACCACCACGTTCTCCTCTTCGTCCTCCGGCAGCAGCACCTTGTGCCGCGCGGGCAGGAACGCGATCACCAGACCGAGCGCGGCGAGCCCGAGGTGCAGCCAGTTGTCCGGCCCGTTGAGGTTGAACGGGTTACCCGCTTCTGAGACCGGGTTCGTCGAAACGGTCCCGGTGATCATGAGCCCCCAGACGAACAGGGCCCCGAAGGCGACGAAGGTCAGGAAACCGAAGACCCGGGCTCGCCCCGAGCTGAAGGTCAGCAGCAGACCGATCAAGCCCATCAGAACGAATCCGAGGTTGTACAGCGGGTTCACCGAGAAACCGAGAACGGTCGCGTCGTTGCGACCGGCGAAATCGGCGAATCCGGTCCGGGTGAAGCCCACGATCCCGAACACCAGGAAGGCCAGGCTTGCCAGCCCGGCCAGGACCTGCGCGGGCTGGAGCCCGGCCGTCCGAATTCGTGCGCGTTGTGTACGTGCCATTGCTCCGCCTTCCAGAGTTGGCGCTGAGTCACGTTGGAAGGCAGGTACCCCCGGGACCTCCCGGACAAACCGGAAAGACGCTCCTCGACGACGCCCCGCGTTCAAGGGGTCACAGCACGCGCGATCAAACGAGACCCACATCACACAAACGCCTCAATCGTGAACACGAACGGGTGAATCGGTCAACAAGTCGTGTGGGCAAGGTGAGCGGAGTCTTCCTCCTGGTGGGGCTGTTCTTGGGGGCCATTCTCGCGATGCTGTTGGTTCCGCCGTCGCGGCCCGACACGACGGTGGTCGCGGCGGCGTCGGGAGCCGCGGCGATGACCGTCGAATCAGAGGTCGCCGAACCCCCGGAGCCGCCGCCCTCGAACACACCGGACCAGCCCGCCTCGGCTGAGCCCGACAAGACGGCGGCCATCGATCCGAAGGCCCTCGCGACACTCGTCCCCGACGGGCAGGTGAGCGTGGTCGTCCATGACCGCGTCGCCAAGAAGAACACGGTTTCCCTGCAGCCGGATCGTTTTTACACCTCGGCGTCCTTGGTGAAGGTCCTCATCGCGCTCGAAGCGCTCAAAGGCGGCACGCCGTCGAGCACAGTGCAGCGAATGCTCTCGGCCAGTGACGACGAGACCGCCAGCAGACTGTGGTCCGAACTCGGCGGACCCGCCATCGTCACCCGCTGGGCGGCCAAAATCGGCCTCCGGGGCACCCGTCCGCCCGAGGATCCCGGCCGCTGGGGCGACACCCGGATCACCGCCGCGGACGTCGCGAAGATCTACCGCTACCTACTGGAACAGGTCAGCGCGGGATCGCGGACGACGATCATGCGCGCGTTGAGCGGCGCGACGGAGAGCGGTTCCGACGGGGTTCGCCAGTATTTCGGCATTCCGGACGCCGTCGGCGACCTCCGCTGGTCGGTCAAGCAGGGCTGGGCGTGTTGCCGCGGCAGCCGGATCCTCCACAGCTCCGGGGTCGTCGGCAAGGACGACCGCCACATCGTCGTCGTGCTGACGTCGCAACCGACGTCGACCACCTACACCAGCGGCGGCAGGCGGGTGACCGAGGTGGTGAAAGCGCTGGTCCCGGCACTGCCTCCGGACTGACCCGCTATTGACGACCTGTAAACAAGTGGGACAGGGGCTGTACGCCGCTCTCTCGGGAGGCACTCCTGTTGCAGGTCGCGCATCCGGTGGTCGGCGCCGGGGTGCACGACCATTCGAACTACACCGAGGACCCCTGGGGACGCCTCGACCGGACCATCGATTCGTTGCTGTCGCAGGTTTTCGGCGGGCCGGAGGCGAAGGCGGAAGCCGAGCGGCTCCGCGAGCCGCACAAGACGATCAAAGGCGTCGACCACCGCGGCGAGCGGTATCACGCGTTGCACCCCGAGGCTTACCGGTGGGTGCACGGCTCGACGTCTCCGACGATCGTCCGCATGCACGAGGTCTTCGTGCACCCTTTGTCCCGCAACGAAGAAAGCCGCTTTTACACGGAATGGCACCGGCTCGGCCTGCTACTCGGCCTCCGCCAGCACCACCTGCCGCCGAACCTCGAAGGCTTCGAGGCCTACTTCGACGACATGGTCGCGAATCGCCTCGAAGACAATCACACCGTTCGGGAACTGCTCCACTCGATCACCATGCGGGACACTCCTCCGCCGCCGTGGTGGTTCTTGCCGGAAGTCCTGTGGCGCCCGTTCCGCCCGGCGGGCGGGAACGTCCTGACACTGTGCGCGATCGGCTTGCTGCCCCAAGCTCTGCGCGAGCGGCTCAGTCTCAAGTGGACAGACGAAGACGAGCGCCTTCTCCAGCGGCTGGGCGCGGTCATGCGGGCGACCGGGAAGCGAGTACCCGACCGGCTTCGCCGGTATCCCAAGGCTTACCGCGCCAAGCACAGGTCGCGGGCCTCGTGGGGGGGGGGGGGGGGGGTTCCCCGCCCTCCCCCCCCCCAAGAACCAACATTTCCCCCCCAACCCTCGACAAACCCCCCCTCCCCCCCTTT
>NZ_JBVISU010000001.1:7415-61035 GCF_055575355.1 Amycolatopsis sp. NPDC034160
GATGTTTTTTGTTGGTCCCCCAAGTCTGACCGAGCAAAACACGTTTCTTGGTCTTCGTGGGTGGAACTGACGTCCCCACCTTCAACAACCACTCACGAGGCCCGACGGTTACTCGACGACGTCGACAAGCGCGCCCTTCGCCCCGGTGTTGGGCAGCGGCCACGCAGCGACCCCGCCGTTGGTGACGATCTTCTTGTCCTGCGGCAGGCACGGCGGCACGGTGCGCGCGCCGATCCACGCCAGCACGTCGGGAACCTGCGCCTTGAAGGTGTTCATGTTGTGCCCGGCGTCCGGGATCCGCCACGACGAAAGCGTCGTGGGAGCGCGGACGGCCGCCTGGATCTGGTCGATCGAGAAGCTCTCGAAACTTTCCTTGTCCCCCGCTATCGCGAGGATGTCGACCGGCGACGGATGCTTCCGCAGGTTGATCGTGACCGTGTTCGCGTCGACGATGTCCTGCCTGCCCTTGAACAGGTTCTCCGTCTCCGCGTCCACCGAAGCCTTGTAGTAACCGCTGACGCTCGCCGCCTGGCCGTACCACTGCGGATGCCTGGTCACCAGGTTCATCGCGCAGTACCCGCCCGAGGACCAGCCCGCCATCGTCCACGCCTTCCGCTGCGGGTTGGCGCCGAGTTTCTCGATCGCCCAGTCGCGGATGTCGGCGGTCAGGTAGGTGTCGTTGGCGGTGCCGTCGACCTCGTCGATGCATTCGGTGTCGTGGCCGACCTTCGGTTTCCCGGTCGGATCCGGGATCACCACGAGGGTCGGCGGGAGCACGTGTTTCGCGATGGCCGTGTCGAGTTTGGCGGGCAGCTCGTAGGGGCCGGTGACCACTTCGGGACCGGACGGGTAGTTCGGGATCCATTCGATGACCGGGAACTTGAGCGACCGGTACGCGGGATCGTAGTACTGGGGCGGGAAGTACACCGAGACGTCGCGGGTGAGGCCGGTGCGTTTGCCGGTCACCGTCATGTGCACGACGGAACCCTTGCCCTCTTTGGCGCGCATGGCCCCGGCGTCACGCAGCTTGTCGAGGTCGGCGCCGTTCTGGCCCGCGACGGCGTCGACGTTCTCCCCGGAGTACACACCGGTGCCGAACAGGGCTCCGACCGTCGGGAAGAACCCGCCGATCATGTTCCCGCCCATCCCGGCGCTGACCACGATCAGCACCACCCCGGCGAGGATCGTGGCGCTGCGCCCGATCACCTTGCGGCGCCAGCGTTCCCAGAAGAACGGCACCGCGATGATCGCGAGCAGCGTCAGCACGACGACGATGACGAGGTTCAGTGTGGAATCGAGCCGGATGGCACTCAGTCCCAGTCCCATGGCGATCGTGTCCCTCTCCGGCCGCGGCACGCCCCGCACCGCACTTCCCACATCTGGATCAAGAGACGTACGACCACCGGAAAGTGTTGTCCAGGGTGACGCGGGTCACCTTGGACGAACCGCTCAGCCTTCCAACGCGGTGCGGAGCACCCCGATCGCCTGCTTGATCGCGGCGTCCGCGGCGTGCGTTTCACGCAGGGTGTTGAGCATGACGAAGTCGTGGACGATGCCCTGGTACCGCACCGCCGTCACCGGGACTCCGGCCTGACGCAGCTTCGCGGCGTACGCCTCGCCTTCGTCACGCAGGACGTCGGCCTCCCCGGTGATCACCAGCGCGGGCGGCAGACCGCCCAGCTCGTCAAGGGTCGCCCGCAGCGGCGACGCGGTGATTTCCGCGCGCTGCGCCGGGTCGGTCGTGTACTGGTCCCAGAACCACTTCATGCCGTCGAGGGCGAGGAAGTAGCCGTCGGCGAACTGACGGTAGGACTCGGTGTCGAAGTTCGCGTCGGTGACCGGGTAGAAGAGCACCTGCTGACGGAAGGTGACGTCGCCACGCTGCTTCGCCATGAGCGTGAGCGCGGCCGTCATGTTCCCGCCGACGGAGTCACCGGCGATCGCGATCTTCGTGCTGTCGAGCCCGTTCTCGGCGCCGTGCTCGACGACCCACTTCGCCACGGCGTAGTTCTGCTCGATGGCGACCGGGTAGCGCACCTCGGGCGAGCGGTCGTACTCGGGGAAGACGACGGCCGCGCCGGTGCCGACGGCGAGTTCGCGGACCAGGCGTTCGTGCGTGTGGAAGTTCCCGAAGACCCAGCCGGCGCCGTGGATGTAGACGATCACCGGCAGCGTGCCGGTGGCGCCCGCCGGACGGACGATGCGGACCTCGACGCCGTCGACGTGCGTGGCCTCGACGTCCGCGGCGGGCAATTCGACGTCGCCACCCTGGACTTCGTCGACGGCCTTGCGTCCTTCCTCCGGCGGCAACTGGAAGAGGAACGGCGGGTTCGCGGTGGCCTCCACGAAGGCCTGCGCGGCCGGTTCGAGGGCCAGGTTGTGCGGGTTGGCGGTCATTTTCTGCCTCCTGGGGAGCCGAAGTCGATGAACAAAAGGTAGCTCGCAACTCAGTTGTGCGCAACTAAAATGCCCTCAAGGAGATTTACCTCACTAGAGTGGCGCGCTGAGGCATGATCGGCACACCATGGGACGAGGAGGACAGATGCCAACAGAAGACACCGGATCGCTGTGCCTGGACGATCAACTGTGCTTCGGGCTCTACGCGGCATCGCGCGCGGTGACCGCGCTCTATCGCGTGGTACTCGACGATCTGGGCCTGACCTATCCGCAGTACCTGGTGATGCTCGCGCTCTGGGAGGAGGACGAGCGGCTGGTCAAGGAACTCGGCACCGTGCTGAACCTCGACTCCGGCACACTGTCGCCCCTGCTCAAGCGGCTGGAGAAAACCGGACTGGTCCGGCGTGACCGGCAGGCCGACGACGAACGGTCCGTACGCGTCAGCCTGACCGAGGACGGCGCCCGCCTCAGGGAACGCGCCGTCGGAATCCCGAAGATCATCGGCGACGCGATGGGCCTCGACGCGGCCGGGCTCGCCCGCACCCGCGCGGCGCTCGATCGCTTGACAGAATCCGTGAACGCCTACCGCGAGGCCTACGTCCCGGCCGGTTAGCATGGAATTTCCGGCGCGGACAAAGGGATGACGATGATCGATCACGACGCGGCGCTCAAGGCCGTCGAGAACAGCTTGGACCGGCCGTCCGCGGCCCGCGTCTACGACTACTTCATCGGCGGCGACACGCATTACGCCATCGACCGCAATTTCGCCGAGAAGGTGCGCCAGCGTCTGCCGCTCATGGGCGAGTACTGCAAGACCAGCAGGCAGTTCCTCGGCCGCGCCGTGCGCCACTGCGCGGAACTGGGCATCCGGCAGTTCGTCGACATCGGCTCCGGCCTGCCGACCGCCGGCAACGTCCACGAGGTCGCCGACGAGGCGCGTCCCGAGGAGGACACGCATGTCCTCTACATCGACAACGAGCCGATCGCGCTCGCGCACTCGACGCTGCTGCTCGCCGACACCGCCGACCCGGACCGCCACCACGCGATCGCCGCGGACCTGTTCGACCCCGAGGATCTGTGGGAACGGGTGATCGACTCCGGGATCATCGACGTCCGGCAGCCTGTCGCGCTGGTGATCAACGCGGTCATGCATTTCATCAAGGACGAGCAGGACCCGGACGGGCTGCTGGACTTCTACCGCGACCGGCTCGCGCCGGGATCACTGCTGGTGCTCTCGCAGATGACCAATGAGAACCCGGCCAACGACGAGGAACGTCAGGCGCTGCTGGACATTCTCAAGTACTACGAGACCACGACGAACCCCGGTTTCCTGCGCCCGATGGACGAGTTCCGGCGGTTCTTCGGCGGCTGGCCGCTGCTGGAGCCGGGCCTGGTCTACGCGCCGGCGTGGCATCCGGACGAGAAGACGGTCTTCGCCGCGACCCCCTCGGAGTCGCGCGTCATCGGTGGTGTCGCCCGCAAGCCGTAGCTCTTGTAAGTACGTGAAGGCCCCCTTCATTGCGCTAGACGCAATGAAGGGGGCCTTCACGTACCTTGTGATATGCGTCGCCTTGCAGTGCAACTAGGTGCATATGAAACTAGGTGCATGGCACTGGAGCACGCGATCCTGGTTTCACTGTCCGAGCGGTCCGGCTCGGGCTACGAGCTGACGCGCCGCTTCGAGAAATCCATCGGTCTGTGGTGGAACGCCACCCACCAGCAGATCTACCGCGTCCTCAAGCGGATGGAGGACGCGGGCTGGATCGCCGTCGACCAGGTCGCGCAGTCCGGGAAGCCCGACAAGAAGGTCTACACCGTCGGCGACGCGGGCCGTGCCGAACTGGTCCGCTGGCTCGCCGAACCCGATCCCACCGCCTCGGCGCGGGAACTCGCCGTCAAGATCCGCGGCGCGACGCTCGGCGACCCCGGTGCCGTCGCCGCCGAGATCACCCGGCATCGCGACGCGCACGCGGCCCGGCTCGACGCCTACCTGCTGATCGAGAAGCGCGACTTCCCCGACCCGAGCATCCTCAGTGGACAGTCGTTGCATCAGTTCCTCGTATTGCGCGGAGGAATCCGAACCGAACAGGGCCATGTCGAATGGCTCGAGGAAGTCCTCCAGGCATTCCACCACGATGCGTAAGGACCAGCGATGAGCCTGTACCCGAACCTGTTGTCCCCTCTCGATCTCGGCTTCACCACCCTGCGCAACCGGGTGATCATGGGCTCGATGCACACCGGCCTCGAGGACAAGGAAGCGCATTTCCCGCAACTGGCCGAGTATTACGCCGAACGCGCCCGCGGCGGCGTCGGGCTGATCGTCACCGGCGGATTCGCGCCGAACCGGACCGGCTGGCTCCTGCCGTTGGCGTCGAAGCTCTCGACGCGCGCGGAAGCCAAGGCGCACAAGCAACTCACGGATCCGGTGCACGAAGCGGGCGGTAAGATCGCACTGCAGATCCTGCACGCGGGCCGGTATTCCTACCACCCGCTGAGCGTTTCCGCGTCGAGCGTCAAGGCGCCGATCAACCCGTTCAAGCCGCGAGCCCTTTCCGGGTCCGGCGTACTGCGGCAGATCCGCGCGTTCGCCGATTGTGCCTTCCTGGCCAAGGAAGCGGGCTACGACGGCGTCGAGATCATGGGCTCCGAGGGTTACTTCATCAACCAGTTCCTCGCCGAACGGACCAACAAGCGCACCGACGAATGGGGCGGCAGCGCGGAGAACCGTCGCCGGATCGCCGTCGAGATCGTGCGCCGCACCCGCGAAGCGGTCGGTGAGGACTTCATCATCATCTACCGACTGTCCATGTTGGACCTCGTCGAAGGCGGCCAACGCTGGGAAGACGTCGTCGCGCTGGCCAAAGAGGTCGAAGAGGCGGGCGCGACGATCATCAACACCGGCATCGGCTGGCACGAGGCGCGGGTGCCGACGATCGTGACGTCGGTGCCGCGCGCGGCCTTCACGTGGGTGACCGGGAAGCTCAAACCGCACGTCGGGATCCCGGTCGTCACGTCGAACCGGATCAACATGCCGCAGGTCGCCGAGGAGGCGCTGGCGAGCGGGGACGCGGACCTGGTGTCGATGGCGCGACCGTTCCTCGCCGACCCGGAGTGGATCCGCAAGGCCGAGACCGGACGCGAGGACGAGATCAACACCTGCATCGCCTGCAACCAGGCCTGTCTCGACCACGCGTTCAAGCGGCAACTGGTGTCCTGCATGGTCAATCCCCGTGCGGGCCACGAGACCACGCTGACGCTGGCGCCGGCGCGGAAGACCAAACGCGTCGCCGTCGTCGGCGCGGGTCCCGCCGGGCTGGCGGCCGCGACCAGCCTCGCCGAACGGGGTCACGCCGTCGAGCTGTTCGAGGCCGACGACGAGATCGGTGGTCAGTTCGGGATCGCGCGCAAGATCCCCGGCAAGGAGGAGTTCGCGGAGACCATCCGGTACTACACACGGCGACTGGAGGTCACCGGCGTCAAGGTCCACCTCGGCACCCGAGTGGCCGCCGCCGACCTCGTCGGCGCCGGATTCGACGAGGTCGTGCTGGCCACCGGCGTGACACCGCGGGTGCCGTCGCTTCCCGGCATCGGCCACCCGAAGGTTCTGTCCTATGTGGACGTCGTCCGGCACGGGAAACCGGTCGGCGGGAAGGTCGCCGTGATCGGCGCGGGCGGGATCGGGGTGGACGTCAGCGAGTTCCTGACGCACACCACCTCCCCGGCGCTCGATCTGGAGGCGTGGATGGCCGAATGGGGTGTCACCGATCCCGAGCGGGCCGCGGGCGGGCTGACCGAGCGGAAGGTCGAGCCGTCACCTCGGCAGGTCTTCCTGCTGCAGCGCAAGAAGTCCGGGATCGGCGCGGGGCTGGGCAAGACCAGCGGCTGGGTGCACCGGGCGGCGCTGAAGGCCAAACGCGTCGAGCAGCTCACCGGGGTCACCTACGACCGGATCGACGACGACGGACTGCACATCACCGTCGGTGACAAGCCGCGCGTGCTCGATGTGGACACCGTCGTCGTCTGCGCGGGACAGGAGCCGGTGCGGGACCTCGCCGAAGACCTGCGGGCGGCCGGACTGCCGGTGCATCTGATCGGCGGCGCCGACGTCGCGGCGGAACTGGACGCCAAACGGGCCATCGATCAGGGAACGCGCCTCGCCGCTGTTCTCTGACGTGGGGCCTCGTAGGTGGCAGGATGAACCCTTGTGCGAGACGTATGCGTGATCGGGCTCGGGTTGATCGGCGGTTCGCTGCTGCGCGCGGCGCATTCGATCGGCCGCACCACGTTCGGGGCGACGACCTCCGAAGCTGACGCGGACGCGGCCAGCAGAGCGGGTTTCGACGTGACGACGCAGGTCGAGGCGGCGCTGGGCAAGGCGGCGGAGCGGGACGCGATGATCGTGCTCGCGGTGCCGCTGCCCGCGGTCGAAGACGTGCTTCGCACCGTTTCGCGGGTCGCCGGGCACTGCGTGCTCACCGACGTCACCAGCGTGAAGGGCCCGGTGCTGGACGGCGTCCGGCGTCGCGCGCCCTACGCGAAGTTCGTCGGCGGGCATCCGATGGCCGGGACCACGGAGTCCGGCTGGAAGGCGAGCGACCCGGCGCTGTTCGGCGGGGCCGCGTGGGTACTCGGCGTCGAGCACGACACCGATCTGACGGCGTGGGCCGAGGTCGCCCAGCTGGTACTGGACCTCGGCGCGCATGTCGTGCCGCTGCCCGCGGACTCGCACGACGAGACGGTCGCGCGGATCTCGCATCTGCCGCATATCTTCGCGGCCATCCTCGCCACGATCGGCGCGCAGGGCGGACCGCTGGCGATGGCGCTGGCCGCCGGGTCCTACACGGACGGCACGCGCGTGGCCGGGTCGAGCCCGGCGCTGGTGCGGGCGATGACCGAGGGGAACCGGGACGCGCTGCTGCCGATCGTCGACGAAGCGCTCGGACGGCTGGGCGCCGCGCGGGGCTCGCTGGCGTCGACAGGTGGGCTCGCGGTGACGGTCAACGCCGGTTACGAGGGCGCGCAAGCGTTTGTGACCAGTAAAGACACTGAGCGCGCGGGGGTACGCGTCAGCCTGACCGCTCCGGACGCCCGCGACGGCCTGATCGCCCTCGGCGAGCGCGGTGGCCGGATCACGGCGATCGAGGACGACACCGCGGTCGGCGAGGTCTCCTGACGCGTTTAGTCCTCTGAATGCGGTAGTTGCGTGCGCAAGGACCGCATTCAGAGGACGAAACGCGGCGGTTATTGGCCCTGGGGCGGCTGCTGCTGGTCCTGCTGAGGCTGGTTGTCCGGGGTGTCGTCGAACTTGTTGATGAAGCCCTTCGCCTTGTCGACACCGGAGTCGATCTTGGAGTCGTGGCCGGAGAACTTCGACTTGGCGAACTCCGCCGCCTTGTCCACGCCGCCCTCGATCTTGTCGTTGTGCTCGCGGAGAGCGTCGGTGGCCTTGTTCTTCAATTCATCGAAGTTGATGCCCATGGCCTCATCGTCACACAGGTCGCGGGGTGCGCGCCCGGGACGAGCGCGCCGATCACCCGCCGCGGGGACGCCCGCTCAAAACGGCCGGTCACCCACGATGGCGACACGTTCGGCCACTCGCGCGTACGGGTGGTAGTCGTTGACGGCGTAATGCTGGGTGGCACGGTTGTCCCAGAACGCCACCGAGCCGGGCCGCCAGGTGAAGCGCACCTGGAACTCCGGGATGTGCGCGCGGCTGAACAGGTACCGCAAAAGCCTGTCGCTCTCTTCGCGTTCGAGTCCGACGATGTGCGTCGTGAAGGCCTGGTTCACGAAGAGGGTGCGCCGTCCGGTCTCGGGATGCGTGCGGACGACCGGATGCTCGACCGGCGGAAACGCGTCCTGGTGCCGCGAGAGCGTTTCCGGATCGGAGAACCGGGCGAAGCCGGGGATGAAGTCGTGCACCGCTTTCAGCCCGTCGATGCGGGCGCGGACGTTCTCCGGCAGGTTGTCGTAGGCGGCGGCCATGTCGGCCCACATCGTGTCGCCGCCGACCGGCGGGACCTCGATCAGCCGCAGCACCGAGCCGAGCGCCGGCGCGGGCCGGAAGGTGACGTCGACGTGCCAGATGTTCTCGAAAGCGGGCATGGTCGCCGAACGGGTGAAGCGGGTGGTGTCCTCGGTTTCGCCCTGGGGGATGAACGGGTTCGTCTCCAGTTCACCCCAGTGGGCGGCGAAGGCGCGCTGGTGTGCCGTGGTGATGCGCTGGTCACGGAAGAACAGCACCTTCCACTCCAGCAGCGCTCGGTTCAACTCCACCTGCAGGGCGGAAGTCAGCGGCTCGGCGAGGTCGACGCCGCCGATCTCGGCACCGATCACCCGCCCCAGCGGACGCAGGGCGAAGAGTTCGTAAGGGCGTTCTTCCTCGCCTTCCGGCAGGCGACGCAGTACGCGGGGCCCTTCGAGGATTCCTCCGTCGGGGACGGTCGCCGGGCGGAGCAGGACACGGTCGGGCAGCTCAACGGACATGCTTGGCTCCAGGGTTTCCGATTTCCGGGATGACGAAAGAGGCCACCTGCACGGATGGCCTTCGCTGGGAAATGCGGTTACGCGGGCGGCGAGCCCAGCCGTCCACGGCGCAGAAGCAGAGCGGCGACGCCTTCACCCAACGAGCGGTGCGGCGCGAACTCCCAGATGGTGGACACGGCCCCATGGTGTCCCCTGGTCGGGGACGCGGTCAACCGGGTCCAGGCTGCGGGACGCCTAACGACGCCGTTCGTAGGGGAAACTTCCCGACCACCGATTCCGCTCCTCGCGCGGCCGCAGTGCCTCGGCCAGCACCCACTGCGAATGCGTCGTCCCACCTTGGCCGACCGGGCCGAGCTGGAAGGTGACCCAGCCGACCCAGTGCGCCGTCGTCGTCGCCCGCCACATCCCCAGCAGTCCGGGGACGATGCCGGCCAGGTCGAGGCCGTCGGGCAGGCGGGTCTTCGACGCGCCGACCGGGTAAACCAGCCTGAGATTGACCCAAACGGGCTGGTGGGGCCGGACCATGTGAAGGTGACGCGGCCCCGGCGGCATCGTGTCACCAGTGTCGAGCATGGCTCTGATTATGCGTCACTTTTCGAACATAAGTTCGAGAGCATGCTCACGCTCCCCCGGGCGGGTGGTATTCATCGCTAGGGTGGAGGTCATGCTCGTCTGGATCAACGGCCCCTTCGGCGGCGGAAAGACGCAGACCGCGCATGAACTGCATCGGCGCCTTCCCGGCAGCGTCCTGTCCGATCCCGAGGTCGCGGGCTTCGGCTTGCACCGGATGTTGCCGCCACCACTGCGCGGCGACTTCCAGGACCTGCCCGCGTGGCGTCAGGGCGTCTTCGAGGTGCTCGATCTCCTGCTCGGTGAACAGGACGGCCCGGTAGTGGTGCCGATGACGCTGGTAGAACCCACCTACTTCGATGAGATCGTCGGCAGGCTGCGCGAGCGCGGGCATGACGTCCGGCATTTCGCTTTGCTGGCCGAACGCGAGACCGTCCTGCGACGGTCGCGTGAACGCGGCGTCGTCCATTCCGTGCGGCGGAAGGGTGTGCCGCCGAAGCGCGAGAGTTTCGCGGTGTCGAAGCTCGACCTCTGCCTGGAACGGCTGAGCGGCGCGGAGTTCGGAGAGCACGTCCACACCGACCGGCTCACCGTCGCCCAGGTCGCCGATCGGATCGCCGCGTCGGCGGGGCTGACGCTCGAACCGAACACGGACAGCGCGCTGCGGGGTTTCGTCCGTCGCAAGTGGACGAGTGTCAAGCACATCCGGTTCGACTGAACCTCAGGCCCGGCGGTGGTACGGCAGGAACCGCCGGACCAGTCGCAACGGTGCGCGTTCGACGAGATCGGGGCCACGCACGGCGTCGAAGGCGGTGCCGATCTGGTCGACCACACCGGACAGTTGCTCGTTGTCGGGCATCGGCATCTCCGCCGGGTCCCGTTCCTCGCGGACGGCGGCCGCGAGTTCGGCGAGCGCGGCCGTCAGGAGGGCGATGTCGGCGTCGTCCGGGGCGGGGGCGCCGCGGCCGAGGGTGACGCCGACCTCGGTGACGGCGTCCGCGACGCGTTCCAGCCCGGCGATCACCGGCCACCAGGCGACCGCTTGCCGTCCGGCGGCGGAGGGTTCGACGACGACCTGCTGGAACGCGGTCCGCAGGTCGGCCAGCGCGCGGTAGGCGCGGCGACGGGCCCGTGAGCGTTCCAGCCGCGCTTCGCCCGACGGCGCGAGCACGAGACCCTTGTCGACGTATTTCACCAGGCAGTCGAGGCTGTCGGCGAGTCGTCCGCCGACCTGCGGGCGACGGCTGCCCGGCCACAGCAGGTAGCCGAAGAGGAGGACGATCGCGCAGCCCAGCACCGTGTCCACGAGCCGCGCGAGCACGATGTCCCAGCTGCCGGTGCTGGCGAGGTCCATCTGCAGGATGATCAGCGGTGTCACGAAAGCGCTGAGGATGCCGTAGTTGCGGACCTTCCCGACCGCGACACCGCCCGCGAATACGGCGATCAGCAGCACCAGCAGCCACCCCTCGCCGCCGGCGGCGAGTACGGCCGCGCCGATGCCGACACCGATCACCGTACCGATTCCGCGTAGTACCGCGCGGCCGAACACCGAGCCGAAGTCCGGTTTGAGGACGATGCCGACGGTGAGCGTGATCCAGTAGGAGCGTTCGAACGGGACCATCAGCGCGACGACTTCGGCGATCGCGACGCACAGGGTGAGGCGGAGCGCGGCGAACCAGGTGAGCGGACCGGAGATGAGCGAGCCCGCCCAGCCGCGGAGGCGTTTGTGCCACGGCTGGACCTCGCGCCGTTTCCGGTTGTCGCCCTTGCCGATCCTGGCGAGCCCGGCGTAGAGCGCGGCGAGGACCGGGTCGGCGTCTTCGGGCGCTTCGGGCGGCTCCGGCAGTTCCTGATTCGCGAGGACGGCGGCCGACGTCGCGATGAAGTGGTCGATCACGTCGTCCGGGGCCCGGCGGCCGGCGTTGACCATCGCGACCGACGCCTCGACGGCCGGGGTGCTGGCCGAGAGCAGGTTGAGCAGCTGGCGGTAGGTGGCGTCGCGGCCCGACAGCCACGATCGCGCGGTGAGCAGCCGGTCGTACGCGGTGTTCATCGCGGTCGTGAGCTGGTGGCGCGCGACGCGGGAGGTGGCTTCGTCGGTCGCGGACAGCATCGCGGCGAGTTCGACGTAGACGTGCGCGACGGCACCGCGTTCCGGGCTGGTCGCGCGGAAGGTCCAGGTGGCGAGCGCGATGAGCAGGCTCCAGGCGGCGCCGACGCAGAAGTATCCGAGGAGGAGCTCGACGCGCACACCGGTCACGTGCTGACCGGTGCCGAGCACGCAGAAGACAAACATCTGCAGCCCGGCGACCGAGGCGTTGCTGCCTGCCGCGCTGATCAGCGCGGACACCGCCGCGACCCCGACGACGACCGGAATGGAGGCGGCCGGGATTCCGCCGGTGATAAGCCCGGCGAAGTAGCCGAGGGCGGCGGCAGCGGTGGCGCCGCCGAGACGGCGGGCGCGGTAGCGGTACGGGCCCGCGGATTCGGACAGGACGGTGGGCAGGGCGCCGGTGGAGATGAGTGCGCCGACGCCGATGTCGCCGAGCGCGTAGCCGACGGCCAGCGGCACGGCCAAGGCGAGTACGGCTCTGGCGACCATGTTCCACGGAATGGGAACCGGCGTGCTGCGGAGCAGCTGCACCAGCCAATGCGGTGCGGCGATCTCGCGGCGCGTGGTGCTCACGCCCCTATCTTGACTTATCCGCCGGGGGTGGAGCGGTTATCGTCGCCACATGGGCAAGACGTACTCCTTCGAAATCAACCGGACGAGCAGCGCCTCGCCCGCTTCCCTCTTCGCGTTGGAAGCCGACGGTTCCCGGTGGTCGGAATGGGCGAAGCCGGTGGTGTTCCACTCGCGCTGGGCGCGGGAACCGGGTGAGGACGGGGTGGGCGCCGTCCGGGCCGTCGGCCTGTGGCCGGTGTATCTCCACGAAGAGACGCTGGAGTACGAACAGGATCGGAAGCACGTCTACGGCTTCGCGGGCATCGCGCCGCTGAAGGACTACCGTGCCGAAGTCTCGTTCACGCCCAACGCTTCCGGCGGTACGGATCTGCGCTGGACCGGCCGGTTCACCGAATCGCTGCCCGGCACCGGCGCCGCCGCCTGCGCCGCTTTACGCGCCGTGGTCTCGCTTCTGGCCACTCGCCTGGTGAAACACGCCGAACGCGCCTGACCCCACCCCCCGCCCTTCCCAAGGGGGGCGGCCCCGAGTCCAGTCTACCGGCGATGGGCGGCGAGAACGGCTGGTCGGCGGGGTTGTCCACAGATGGGGATGCTTGTGGACAACTCCCCCGCGATGTCATGAGGGGTCCCCATAGGACGAAATCTGTCCTAGGGGGACCCCTCATGACACGAGCGGGCGGACCCGAAAGATCAGCCCGCGCCGAGACACAGGAAGGGACGCCGCAGCGGATCGGCGGCGGTCGCCTCGGCGAGCGCCAGAGCGGGCGAAGTCCCCGAGGCCAGCCGCCGGTGCAGGTCGGACATCGCGTCGGCGGCGGCCTTGTCGCCGACCCGCGCGATCGCCCCGATGACCGTCCGCGAGCCGCTGGCGAGCAGTGTCCCGGCGAAGCCGAGTGCCTCCTCGCCGGGCCGGATGTGGCTCATCGCGAGTTCGCACGCGGCCAGCACCACCCGTTCCGGCGGATGCGCGAGCCGGGCTGTTTCGTGCGCGTACAACGGTCCCCCGACCAGTTCCAGCCGCGAGAACAGCGCGTTCGCCGGTTCGTGCGCGCCGTGCGCGACCAGATGCGCCATTCCGGAACCATCCAAAGCGGACAGTACGACCGCGCTGGTCGCGTCCTTCCCGTCGACGAGCCGGGCCTGCGGGTACACCGACCGCAGGTTCCGCACCTCGCCGACCGAACCCGGCACGCCGGGCCCGCCGGCGAGCAGGACCGGCCCCTTGCTGCGTCGTCCGGACGCGGTCACCCAGGCGGTCGCCGACGGCGCGATCGACACCGGATGTCCGTGCAGTGACGGCAAAGCACCCCAAGGCAGCGCGTACAGCGAACCGATCGGCACGATGATCAGCTCCCGGTTCTCCAACGTCTTCGCCAGCGACGCGGAGATCAGCTTGTCCAATTTGTCCGCTCGACGCCGCGCGGAGCCGGTGACGACCTCGACCAGTGGCGCGGGCAGGTTGTCCGGGGCCAGCGCGTCGAGGTCCGCGTGCAGTTGTCGCGCGGTCTCGACGATCTCCGCGAGCGGCCCCAACTTCAAGAGCCGGAACCGGCCGCGGTCGACGACCACCGCGTACAAGGTGTCGCGGTACCCCATCAGGCTGACCAATACGCGATCCCCGAGTTGCTCGACTACCTCTTCGGGTGCCGAGACGGGCCGCGGCCGACCCCATTTGCTGGTGTACCACCCGAGCCGCGTCGCCTCCTGCTGCAAGCGGTCGTAGCGTTCCTCGAGACTCCCGACCGGTTCGCCGGACAGCCGCCGCGCCTGGATCGTCCCCTGCACGTGCCGCATTTCGTTGATGTGCCGGGCGAGCGCGGGATCCTCGATGATCGGAAGTGGTTCGTAGCGGTACACCTGGGCGCGTGTGCGTTCGAGCCACGCGAACAGGCTTTTCGCCCCGGCGCCGCTGCGCCTCGCCTTCTTGAGCACCAGCGTCAGTGCGAGTTTGCCCAGTTCCTCGCCGTGCGCCGCCGTCCCGCAGACGAGGTCGAGCCCGCCCATGCGGTCGCGGATCTGCCCGAGTTCCGCCAGCCCGGCCCGTGCCTGGGCGAGCGCCGACCGCGGCCGGTGCGACGCCACCGCGAGTTCGGCGCGGCACAGCCGCAGCAGCATCCGGTGGTCGATCGGCGTGGTCTGCCGCGGTTTCGGTACCTGCGCCAGCAGATTCTCCGCGGCCGCCGTCTCGTCACGGCGGATCAGCAGCCGCACCGCGAACATCCTGGCCGCGCCCGCCTCGTCGCGCAGACCGAGTTCGGCCAGCCGGATCGCGAGATCGGCCAGTTGCCCCGGCAGTTTCGCGGACGGTTTCTTCTCCCGGTCCGCCAAGACCTTCACCGCGTCCGCGCGGAGCCGGGTCAACGCGGCGACCTCCGCCCAGCGTCCCTTGCCACGCCGCAGGAAACTCCGCCGGGCCGACGCCGCGAGCTTTCTCGCCAGCGCGTGGTCACGTTCCAGGATGGCGGCACCGGCCCTGGCGACCTCCGCCTCGGCGACGAGATGCACCGCGCCGTTGCGCCGCAGTTCCGGGATCGCGTCGTCGAGATGCCGCGCCGCCTCTTCGGCGAGTCCCGCGGTGAGCAGCGCCTTCGCCTGGTCGAGCCGGACGAGCGGCAGCGAACCGGAACCGTCGGTCACGAAGATCGCGGCGGCCTGCTCGTAGTGCCGCAGAGCTTCCGGGATGTCACCGAGCAGCTGCGCGTGATCGCCGAGGTTGTGCCGGATCTTCCCTTCCAGCCGCCGGTATCCGTGCTCGACGGCCAGGTCCAGCGCCTCGACGAGGTCTCGGTACGCCGCGTCCGGATTGCTCATCTCCAGGTGCAGCCAAGCGCGGTTCACCAGCGACCGGGTCAGCACCGCGCTGTACTTGCCGGCCTCGGCGGCCAGCCCCGGCAGGAAGGCGTTGTTGAGCGCGAGCGATTCCTCCAGCCGTCCGGCGCGCATCAGCACGACGGCGCGCTGCAACCCGACGACGAACCGCAACTCGTGCCGGACGTCACCGTCCGGCAGCAGCAGGCGGATGCGTTCCGCCTCGTCCAGTCGGGCGAGACCGTCCTCTTCGGACGCGATCTCCGCTTCGGCCGCCGCCAGGCTGATGAGGATCCGGACCCGGACCTCCAGCCGCGCGAGGTGTTCCTCGTCGACCGGCCCCAGCAGGACGAGCGCGCGCCGCATCAGGCGGATCGGCCTGCTGAGCCCGTGATCCGCGGCGGCCGCCTTCGCCTGGGCATGGAGCTCGGCCGCCTCTTCGGCTACGGGATCGACGACAGGAGGAGACGGCGCGGGCACACGCACTATGGGAGCACACCCACGCCGCATAACGGAACAGCCGTCCGGTTAGAGCACCACTGTCGGGGTCACGACGGTCCGTCGGCAGGTCACGTCACCGAGATGGATCACGATCTGGGTGGTTCCCTGGGGAACGTTGTCCAGCACGAACCGGCCACCTTCGTCGGCGGTGGTGGAACTCGTCCCGTGCTCGGCGACGCGCACCTCCACTCCGTACTCGCCGGCGGGCACGAGCCAGCCGTCGATCCGGTGCTTCTTGCCGATCTTGGTCAGGTTGATCATCACGGTCAGATCGCTGACGGTGAAGGTGATCGTGCCGGTGTCGCTGCCGCGAACGCCGGCCGTGGCGTCCATCCGTTCCCAGCGGGCGACCTCGACGTCGAGGTTTTCGAGCGCGAGCGCGAACTGAACCCGCTGCACCAGATCTCCCGGTGGCGGGTCCAATTCGTCCATGAAACGTCCGATATCGGCCAGTAAGGCCTCATCGCCCGGGGAGGTCATCTCCCCCGGCGTCCCGAGGTCGTTCATCGGCTTCCCCCTTCTTGGCCCAGCAGGTCGCGCATCGATTCGAGGCAACGGCCCCTGGTCGGTCCGACACTTCCGCGCGGCATGCGGAGTGCTTCGGCGACCAGTTGGTATTCGGCCCGCCCGGCGAGCACGGTCAGCCGAAGGAGCTGCTGACAGCGGTGCGGCAGGCGGAGGAAGGCGCGCCAGACCCGGCGATCCCGGTCGGCGCGGACGGCTTCCTCCTCGGGAGCCGGATGAGTGCTTTCCATGTTTTCGGCCAGCTCGTCGGTCAGCGGGACGGGCTGAGCGCGGCGGCCGAAGGGGTGCTGTGCTTCACGTCTGGTGGTGGTGATCAACCACGCGGCGAGGGCTTTGGGGTCCCGAAGTTTCTCGAGTTGGCTGAACAGGGCGAGCCACACCGTCTGGACCACGTCCTCGGCGGTCAGGCGATCGAGCCCGTTCGCACGCGCGACATGCCACACGAGCGGGGTCAGCTCGTGCACAAGTCTGTCCATCGCCTGGCGGTCACCGGCCCGCGCCGCGCGCATGCAGGCGGCATGCAGATCGGCACCGGTCAGTCCTTCCCATGGCGGGTCTACCTCGGTCGTTTGCACGTCGGTCACCGTATCTGCCCCACTTCGGACGTGTCTTCGTGTCGGCGCTGGCAGTATCGCGGGCCCTTCGGGGAGAAGGAGCGTGCTGGAGGCTCTGGGATACATCAAGTCACTAACTTTTTTGTGTCGGATATCCGGACTCTGGCGCATCGGTGGTCGAGGACAAAGGCACCGGCCGGCGCGAGTAGGTGTGGACTGCGCACCGGCCGGCCCTTTTTCCCTCCCCCCGGGCCCGCTCCCCAACGGGCCCGCATCCGGGCGTCCCCCTCCCCCGAAGGAGCACCCGGAGGCAATGTCCGGAGGCCCCCTCGGCCTCCGGACATCACCCGTCTGTGTCGGTTCAGTTCACCGGCGGATTGGTGCCGTGCGGTTCCCAGTTGCCGTCCGGGCTCGTCCCGGGACGGGGCGGGACCGGAGCCGCGATCGGCTTCGGGGTCACTTCGAGGTCCTCGGTGGCTGCGGCCTCGTCCTCGACGGGTGCGGTGCTGGTCTCGGTCGTCATCGGGTGTCCCTCATTTCCTCGACTGCTCCATAGGACGCAACGAGGCTGCCATCAGATACACGCAGAGCCAGGTTTTTCGGATAACTTTCTCGATTTGTGGCAGGCGGGTGACCTGGTCAGCGGATTTCCGGCGAAAAGGTGTCACTGAGTAGCTGCCGGGTCACGTCGGCGAGTTGCCCGGCCCAGCGCCGGTAGCCCTCCGGGCCGGGGTGGAAACGGTCCTCGGCGAAGGTCGCGGGGTCGAGCATCGCGGCGGGCATCGGGACGTGGACGACGCCGGGCAGCGACGCCAGCCGGGCGGCCGCGGCGTCGAGGACGGCCGACCGGGCGCCGAGGACGTCCCGCAGCGGACGTGGCAGGGCGGGGAACCGGCCCATCGGCGGCACCCCGGCCAGCACCACCGGGATCCGGCCGGCGCGGCGTCGCAGCGAGACGATGAGATCGAGCAGGTCACGCCGGTAACGCGCGGCCGAGTGGAGTTCGATCGTGTCGTTGACGCCGAGCGCGATCACCACGACGTCGGCGGGTTGGAGCAGCGGCAGCAGTTCCTCGCGCACCACTCGCGCGTTGGCCCCGGTCTTGCCGATGGCCTGCCAGGCGACGGCGCGGCCGTCCCGCGCGAGTTCCTCCGCGAGCCGTCCGGTCAGCGCCTCGGCGTGCGTCGCCGCGCCGACGCCGTCCACAGTGGACTCACCGAGCACCGCGAGCCGCAGCGGGCGGCCCTCGCCGTTCACGAGGCCGCTGACCGGGCCTGTCGCGCCGGGCAGCCTGGGCGTCGTACGGCGCACCCGGACCGCTTGCGCGAGGAGGATCGGGGCGAGTACCACCGCACGGCTCATCACCCCGCGACCCTACTTCCGCGTCCGGTCCTCCGGTGGCGTTGGTCGTGAGTGGCGATTCGGGTTAGAACCCGAATCGCCACTCACGACCAACTGCACCGAACGGCCACCCGCGCCCCCCGGTCACTTGCCCTTTTCGGCCCGCATCGCGTGCCACTTCGCGTACATGTCGTTGAGTTCCTTGATCATGAAGCTCAGGAAGTCCCGCATCTCCGCGACCCGCTCGCCTGCCGGCGTGCCCTCGCCGAGCGCCGAAACGCCCTCGTCGGCGGCGTCGCGCCACAGGGTGATCATGCGGTCGCGTTTCATGAAGGTGGCGTACCAGAGGTCGTCGAACAGCCGGTAGTGGTCGCGGCGCGAGCCCGGCTCGCGTTCCTTGGCGACCAGTCCGATCTGTTCCAGGTAGCGCACGGCGCCGGAGATCGCGGCGGGGCTCACCGAAAGCTGGTCGGCCAGTTCGGCCGAGGTCAGGCGGCCGCTGTCCGTGGTCATCAACGCGGCGAACACCCGCGCGGGCATCCGCTGCATCCCGATCTGGGAAAGCGTGAGACCCAGGTGTTCCACGTAGCGGCGGACGGCGTCCTCGTCTCTCTGGGTGCTTGAAGCACTCTCAGGCGTCGTCATGGGCACATCCTCTCGCACAACCCCCAGAGTGATCACAGCATCCATACGTTTTCTTAACTTCACAACTTTGTGAAATCACTGTACCTTCAGTCGCATGGAAAACGCCATCTCCATCGCCGGCCTCCACAAATCCTTCGGCCGGACCAAGGCTCTCGACGGCCTTGATCTGCGGGTTCCCGCTGGGGAGGTGCACGGCTTCCTCGGCCCGAACGGCGCGGGGAAGTCGACCACCGTCCGGGTCCTGCTCGGCCTGCTCCACGCGGACTCGGGCGACGTGCGCCTGCTCGGCGGCGACCCCTGGAAGGACGCGGCGAGGCTGCACCGGCGCCTCGCCTACGTCCCCGGCGACGTCAACCTCTGGCCCAACCTCTCCGGCGGCGAGGTGATCGATCTGCTGGGGCGGCTGCGGGGTGGGCTCGATCAGCGCCGCCGCAAGGATCTCATCGAGCGGTTCGACCTCGACCCCAAGAAGAAGGGGCGCACCTACTCCAAGGGCAACCGGCAGAAGGTCGCCATCGTGGCCGCGCTGGCCTCGCACGTGGACCTGCTGATCCTCGACGAGCCGACCTCCGGCCTCGACCCGCTGATGGAGGCCACCTTCCAGTACGCGATCCAGGAGGAGCGCGAGCAGGGCCGCACGGTGCTGCTGTCGAGCCACATCCTGGCCGAGGTCGAGGCGCTCTGCGACAAGGTCAGCATCATCCGCAACGGCCGCACCGTGGAAACCGGCACGCTGGCCGACCTCCGGCATCTCACCAGGACGTCGATCTCGGCCGAACTCGCCGGACCGCCCAACGGGCTGACCAAGCTGGAGAACATCCACGATCTCAAGGTCGAGGGCAACCGGGTCCGGTTCGACGTCGAGACCCGTTCCCTCGACGACGCGCTGCGAAGGCTCACCGAGGTCGGCGTACGCAGCCTGACCAGCCAGCCGCCGACACTGGAAGAACTGTTCCTCCGTCACTACACCGCCGAAGCGAGCGCGAAATGACCGCGACGCTCGACCGGCCCGCGCACGCGGCCGGATCGTCGGCCACCCGGCTGGTCGGCACCTGGCAGCTGATCAGGCTGGCGCTGCGACGGGACCGGATCATCCTGACGATCTGGGTCTTCCTGCTGGGCATCGCGCCGTCGAGCACGGCCGGCACTTTCGAAACGCTGTACCCGACGGCCGCCGAACGCGCCGGGCTCACCGCGAGCATGGGCGCCAACCCGTCGATCGCGGTGATCTACGGACCGGCCTTCGACCTCTCGACGGCGGGTGGATTCACCTCCTGGCGGCTCGGCGGGTTCCTGGCGCTGCTCGTCGCGTTGATGGCGGTTTTCACCGTCACGAGGCACACCCGGGCGGAGGAGGACTCCGGCCGCGCCGAACTGCTCGCGTCCGCGGTGGTCGGCCGGTACGCCGCGCTGACCGCGGCCATGTCCGTCGCCGGTGGCGCGAGTGTCCTCATCGGACTGATCGAGACCGGGCTGATGATCGGCGCGAAGATGCCGTCGGCCGGGGCCTTCGCGCTCGGTGGCGCCACCGCGGTGACCGGACTGGTCTTCACCGCGATCGGGGCGGTCGCCGTACAGGTCGCCGAATACTCGCGGACGGCCAACGGGATCGGCGCCACCGCCGTCGGGGTCGCGTTCCTGCTTCGTGCGGTGGGCGACTCGACGGCCGACGCGGGCTGGGTCTCGTGGCTGTCCCCGCTCGGCTGGGCGCAGCAGATCCGGCCGTTCGCGGACGAGCGCTGGTGGGTGTTCGTGCTGCCGCTCGCCGCGGCCGCGGCCGTCGGCGCGATCGGCTACGCGCTGATCCCGCGGCGTGACGTCGGCACCGGCCTCCTTCCGCCGAGGCCCGGTCCTGCCGAAGCGGCCGCGTCGCTGCGAAGCCCATTCGCGCTGGCGTGGCGGTTGCACCGGGGGCCGTTGATCGGCTGGCTGATCGGGACGGCCGTCTGCGCCGGGGTGTTCGGTTCGATCGCGAACGGCATCGGCGACCTCGTCGGGCAGAGCGAGCAGGCGCGGGAGATCTTCCAGCGGATGGGTGGCACCGACGCGCTGGTCGACGCCTTCATGGCGGCGATGGCGGGCATGTTCGCGATGGTCGTCGCGCTCTACGGGGTGCAGGCCGCGCTGCGGATCCGCGCCGAGGAGACCGCGGTCCGCGTCGAGCCGCTGCTCGCCACGGGTGTCGGCAGGCTTCGGGTGCTGGGGAGCCATCTCGTGTTCGCCTTCGGCGGCACCGCGCTGATGATGCTCGTCAGCGGTGTCCTCTTGGGACTGACGAACGGGATGCGGGCCGGGGACGTCGGCGGCTCGGTCGGTGACCTGGTGGTCGCCTCGCTCGCGCAACTCCCGGCGGTGTGGGTGATCGTCGGACTCACCGTGACGCTGTTCGGCCTGGCGCCGAAGTTCTCGACGGCGGCGTGGGCGATCGCCGGGCTGGCGTTGCTGCTCAGCCTGTTCGGCCCGGTGCTGAACCTGCCGGGGGTCCTGCTCGACGTCTCGCCGTTCTCGCACGTGCCGAAACTGCCCGCCGCGGAGTTCACCGCGACCCCGTTGAGCTGGCTCGCGGGGGTGGCGGCGGTCGCGCTCGCGGCCGGGGTCGCCGGCTGGCGACGCCGAGACGTCGGCTAGCCGGGCCGTGAAGGCCGCTCATCGGGGGGCGGCCTTCACGGTTGTTGCCGTACCTCGCCTCCCGGGCCGACGACGAGTTTCGCGACCGGCACCCCGCCGCCGCACTCCTCACCTGCCGGGTAGGCGAGCACCGGCGTCACGTCGAGGAAGTGGGGTTTCCCGTCGTCGAAGGTCACCGTGGTCTTCACCGGCGTGAGCGGCAGCCCGGGAACGGGCACGGCCGCGTGTTTGCCACCGGTGGGCACCGCCTTCCCCGAGCACACGTCGCCTACGCACCCCTCGTCCTCGGTGCGGCTGCCCGGCGTCAACTCGGTGGCTTTGGTCACGCATTTCCCCGCCCAGCAGAACTCCATCGACACGCGGGTGAGTCCGGCGGCCGTCTCGGGCGGGACGTCGAGCGACACTCCCTCCATCAGTGCCATGGCGGGGCAGTCTTTGCCACCGCCGTCACCGGAGGACTGGCCGCACGCGGTCAGTGTCGCGAGCAGGAGTACGAAAACCGGTAGCCGCCGCATACCGGGCAGACGGGACGAGGGGCCGTCCGGGTTGCGTCAGTCGCGCCGGAATTCCGTGACCAGGTGCGCAGGCCGTCCAGCACGACGCGGACGAGGTTCCTGCTTTCCGGCGAATACCGTTCCGCGGCGAGACAACCGGCGATCAGGGCACGCAGGTCGTCACCGTCGATGTCCTCGCGCACCGCCCCGGCGGCCTGCGCCCGGAACAGCAGCGCCTGCAGTGCCGACCGAAAGTCGGAGCCCGCGCTCGCCTTGAAACCCAGCCCGGTCGTCTCGGCGAGCGCGTCGCAAAGGGCCCGGTTGAGGGACGCCTGTTTGACGACGCGTTCGAAGAAGTCGAAGAACACCGCGCCGGGATCTTCGGCGGTCAGCAGGTCGCGTGCTTCCCGCGCGAACTGCTCGACGCGCTCCAGGACGACGGCTTGGAAGAGGGCTTCCTTACTGGGGAAATGCCGGTACACCGTGCCCGCGCCGACCCCGGCGAGGCGCGCGATCTCGTCGAGGGGGACGGCGAGGCCGTCGAGGGCGAAGGCCTCTTCGGCCGCCGCGAGCACCTTCGCTCGGTTGCGTCGCGCGTCGGCGCGCAGCACGGGCTTGTCCACTGTTCTCCCTCGTCAACCGGGTTCGGCGTTCCGATTCAACGCCGCCGACGGCGAGCGAATTCCCCAGGGACAGACACTCAGTGGACCGCGGTCTGCGTCCCATCCGGGGTGAGGAAACCCTGGACGGTGGTGAAGAGGTAGTCCCAGACGCCCGGGATCAGCACCACCGCGGCGACCGCGAACACCGGGAAGATCAGCCGGTTCTCGACGTTCTTGCCGGTGCGGAACCGCAGCGGCTTCGGCGGCCGGATCTCGTACCAGGTCTCGCCCGCGATCGGGATCGGGAACAGGAACGGGCAACCGGACTCGGTCAGCGCGTCCCCGAGGCAGTGCACGAAACAACCGGCCGCGACGGCGATGCCGAGCCAGCCGGAGATCTCCGCGAGCTGCGCCGCCTTGTCCGGCGGCGCCGTCCACACCCACCAGCCGACCGCGGCGCCGCTGACCGGCAGGAGCCAGTCGCCGAGCGCGCCTTCCGCGAGCAGCAGGCCCAGTACGACGACGCCGAACACCGCCCACGGGCCGCCTTCGGTGGTGCCCCAAGACGTCAGGAAGCCGAGACCGACGGCGAACAGCACGGTGTGCGAGAGGTGCCGGTGCTTACCGGTGACCTTCTCGTCCCGAGGCCCCTTGGTCAGCGCGTACAGTGCCGCCGAGACACGGCGCAGCACCCAGGAGATCGCCCCGGTGAACCAGCCGAGCAGCTTCGACGCGCGAGCGCCCGGATGATCGAGGTCGGGCAAGAGCGCGAAGCCCGCCGTGGTCGCGGCGAACACGACCGCTTGGTGCACCGTGCCCGCCCCGACGACCGGTGCGAGCGCGAGGCCCGCGCACCAGCCGGTGAGGGCATGCGTCCGCCCCATCATCGTGCTGCCCCCAGGTGTCGCGGATCAAGAGCCCACGACCGTAGCGGGGGATCAGGCGGGGGGCTCCTCCGACACGCTGAGGTGCTCGGCGACGCCGGTGAGTTCGATCACTCGGCTCACCTGCGCGCTGGGCACCACTTCGAGCTCCACCTTCTTCTCGGCGGCCTGGCGCTGTGCCTGGAGCACCACGTTCAGCGCCGAGGAGTCGAAGAAGGTCACCCCGGTCAGGTCGGCGACGACCCGGCCGGACGGTTTGTCCGTGATCAGGGCCCCGAGGGTCTCCTGGAGCTGCGGGCTCGTCAACAGGTCGAGCTCACCGGTGACCACCACGCGCGGTGCTGACGCGTCGGTGTCCAGCGTGATGCTGAAACCGGGCGGCGTGGTGTTCTGCTCCGCTGCGGGCATGCACATTCTCCTCATCAGGTGAGAACCAGCGCTCAGCGCCGGAGCTCGCCTGTGGTCTCAAGCTACGGCCGCGCCCAGTCCGGACACGGACGCACGCTCTTCTTCGGCGGGTAGGCGTGGCTGTCCCCGCAACGACAGTCCCAACCCTAACCCAGCCCGGGCGGCGCGCCACGATCGCCGTCGCGCGCGTCGCCGACCGGTGTCCGGAACGTGCTCAATGCGCGGTCAACGGCTGGCGCCCGGCGCGGCGTTCCCGCAGGAACAACTCGCGGCGCTCGATCTCGCCGAGACCGCCCCAGATGCCGTACGGCTCCTGCACCGCCAGCGCGTGCTTGCGGCACTGCGCCAGCACGGGGCAGGTTTGGCAGATCGCCTTGGCACGGGATTCGCGCCGCTCACGTGCCGAACCGCGCTCGTTGTCCGTATGGAAGAACAAGCTGCTGTCGGCGCCTCGGCACGACCCACGGAGCTGCCAATCCCACTCTTCCGCCACCACGTTCGGCAGCCGGCTCACGTCAGCCATGTCGGTCCCCGCCTTCCAAGGAGATCGTTTGTCGCCGGTTACATGCCCGCCGCCTGTGCGAGTCAAACGTGGGTTTGGTTTGCTCACACCCAGGGCAACCGAGCAGACGGCAGCGCGCAGCCGGAGAGAGGACCAACACGTGGTGGACAACACCCCGCCCAGCGGCGAGGGCGCTCAACTCATCGAGGTACGCACGGCCGCGGTACCGCACGTGGTACCGACTCTCCGGACGATCGTCGCGGACATCGCGATGCGTCAGGATTTCGACCTGGACGCCGTCGAGGATCTCCGGATGGCGGTGGACGAGGCCTGCTCCATGCTGCTCCCCTCGGCCGCCGACGGGCACTTGACCTGCGTCTTCTCCTGGAAGGACGGCCGGATCGAGGTGACCGTCTCGGTCATGTCCGATTCTCCGGAGCCCGACGACGAGACCGGGCTGTCCTGGCAGTTGCTCACCGCGCTGGCGACCTCCGCGCGGCGGAGTGTCACCCCGGCCGACGGCGGCTACCTCTCCAGGGTCGAGCTCATCCGGGAAAGCGAGGCGGCCCGGCCGTGAGCGATCCCGTCGGGCAAGACGGCGCGGACGTTCCGGCCCTGTTCGAGCGCATGTGCGCGCTGCCCGCGGACGACCCCGAGCGTGAACGGCTCCGGGACGACCTGGTGCGCGCCCATCTGGAACTCGCGCGCAACCTGGCGCGCAAGTTCCGCAACCGGGACGAGTCGATGGAGGACCTGGTCCAGATCGCGACGATCGGGCTGATCCACGCCGTCGACCGGTTCGATCCCGCCCAGGGCAGCGACTTCCTCGCCTTCGCGGTGCCGACCATCTCCGGTGAGCTTCGTCACCATTTCCGCGACAACAGCTGGTCGGTCCGGGTCCCGCGGCGGCTCAAGGAGCTGAACGCGAACATCTCGGCCGCGCGCGAGGAGCTGACGATCCGGCTTTCGCGCGCGCCGAAACCCAGTGAGATCGCCGCTCACCTCGGTGTCGGCGTCGACGAGGTCTTCGAAGGCCTCCGCGCCGGTCAAGGCCGCTATGGGGCTTCGCTGGACAACCTGCTGGAGAACTCGGCGCACACCCGCTTCGGCGAGGCGGACGCCAACCTGAGCCAGGCGGAGCTGCGCGAGGCGCTGCGCCCGATGCTGGAACGCCTCCCCGACCGCGAACGCAAGATCGTCGCGCTGCGGTTCGGGTCCGGGATGAGTCAGTCGGATATCGCCCGGCGGGTCGGGGTTTCCCAGATGCAGGTGTCCCGGCTGCTGGCCTCCACCCTCCAGAAGATGCGTGAGGGGCTGACGGAAACCGAACTCACCGACGGAGTTTGATTCGACCGTCGCCCTTGTGGGTACCAGGGAGACGAACAGCCGGATTTGGGAGTCTCTCGCGAGGGGAGGTGCGCAACCATGACGATGTTTAAGACGCGATCGGAGGGCTCGTTGCCGGTGGTCTCCCTGCCCCTCCCGGTCGATGTCACCGCCCCCGCGGTCGCGCGGCAGGCGGTCCGGGCGACACTCGCGAGCCTCGGTCTCGACGACCGGGCGGCGGACGACGTCCTGCTGGCGACCTCCGAACTGGTGACGAACGCCTTCGAACACGGCGAGAAGCCCGACAAGCTCGAAGTCGAGTACTCGGAAGGCAGGCTCACTCTGCGGGTCTTCGACTCCGGCTCGGGTCGGCCGAAGCTGAAGGAACCCTCTCCGATGGCGGCACGCAGCCGCGGGCTCCAGCTGGTGCACGCGTTGTCCGAGGACTGGGGACACGAGCTGTATCCGGGTGGCAAGTACGTCTGGGCGGTCTTCAGCCTGCACCGGAACTCCGCCTCAGGCTGAGCGCGGCGTCCGTTTCCCCGATCCGTTCCCGGAGCGACTTCCGCTCCAAGGCTTCGATGGCGGCCACCAACACCTCCCTGAGCGGGTACGGCAGTTCGGCTTCCAGCTGGTCGGCCGCGGCGCTGGTCGCCGCCCACTCGGCTTCGAGCGTCGGCATCAGCCGCCGCGTCTTCTCGGTCAGCGAAACGATCCTCTGCCGGGCGTCGGTCCCGCGTTCGAGCGAGACGAGGTCTTGGCGCGCCATCTGCGCGACCGTCTGGCTGGCCGCGGAATGCGTCACCCCGACCTCGGCGGCGAGGTCGCGGATGGACAGCGGCCCGCGCGCGACGATCGCGCGGACGACCGGGGTGAACCGGGGGCGGTAGTCCTCCAGCCCGATGTCCTGGAGGAACGCGGAGACGTCCGCTTCGGTCACTTCGAGGAAATGCCTCAGCAGCGTGCCCATCCCTCGTTCCCGCGACGGTCCGCCCACCGGCGGATCATAGCTAGGATCGGTGCTCATGGAGACACGGAAGATCGCCCGGCTCGGCCGGGACGTCGGTGTGGTGGGACTCGGCTGCTGGCAGCTCGGCGCGGACTGGGGCACGGTCGACGAGGCCGACGCGCTCGCCGTCCTGCACGCCGCGGCGGATTCCGGGGTCACCTTCTTCGACACCGCCGACGTCTACGGCGACGGCCGCAGCGAGCGGCTCGTCGGCCGCTTCCGTGCGGAACGCGGCGACGACGCGATCTTCGTCGCCACCAAGATGGGGCGCCGTGCCGAGCAGGTGCTGGAAAACTACGTCGCCGAGAACTTCCGCGCCTGGAACGACCGTTCGCGCGCGAACCTCGGCATGGACACGCTCGATCTCGTGCAACTCCACTGCCCGCCGACGCCGGTGTACTCGTCCGACGCGGTGTACGACGCTCTCGACGCGATGGTCGACGAAGGCCGCATCAAGGCGTACGGCGTCAGCGTCGAGACTTGCGAAGAGGCCTTGACCGCGCTCGCGCGGCCGAACGTGGCCTCGGTGCAGATCATCTTGAACTGCTTACGGCTCAAGCCACTCGAGCAGGTGCTCCCGGCCGCAGAGAAGGCGGGCGCGGGGATCATCGCGCGTGTCCCGCTCGCGTCGGGCCTGCTTTCCGGCCGCTACACCGCCTCGACCACCTTCGGCGAGGACGACCACCGCAACTACAACCGCCAGGGCGCCGCCTTCGACGTCGGCGAAACCTTCTCCGGCGTGCCGTATGACGTCGGCCTCGAAGCGGTGGAGCGCCTGCGGAAGTTCGTCCCGGAAGGGCGGACGCTCGCGCAGTTCGCGCTGCGGTGGATCATCGACCGGCCCGGGGTCAGCGTCGTCATCCCTGGCGCGCGCAATGCAGAACAGGCGAAGGCGAACAGTTCGGCGGCCGGACTGGCCCCACTGACGGCCGAAGCCACGGCAGCGGTCGAAGCGGTCTACGACGAGCTGCTGAAACCGTTGATCCATCCGCGTTGGTGATCTCGGACATAATCGCGGGATGATGACGCCCGAAGAGCTGCTGACGACCACCCGGACCGTCCGCAAACGACTCGACCTCACCCGGCCGGTTCCGCTTGAACTGGTGAAACACGCCCTGCAGGTCGCGCTGCAGGCGCCGAGCGGGTCGAACACCCAGCGCTGGCACTGGCTCGTGATCACCGATCCGGGGCAACGGGCCGAACTCGGCAAGCTCTACCAGCGAGCGTGCCGCGAGTACCTGGATTCTCCGAACGCGGCCGGGAAACTGTTCGCGGACGACCCGGAGCGCTCGAAGGTCCAGAAGCGCGTCGGCTCCAGCGTCGAGTACCTGGCCGACAAGATGGGCGAGGTGCCGGTGCACGTCATCCCGTGCCTGGAGACGAAGAGCGCCGAGCTGCCCGCCGGCAACCAGGCGGGGCTGTGGGGGAACCTGCTGCCCGCCGTGTGGAGCTACATGCTCGCGGCGCGCGCCGTCACCCTGGGCACGGCGTGGACGACGCTGCACCTCGCGTACGAGAAGGAGGCCGCGGAGATCCTCGGCCTACCGGAGAACGTGCACCAGGCAGCGCTCATCCCGACCGCGTTCTACACGGGCGACACCTTCAAGCCCGCTCCGCGTCAGCCGCTCGAAGACGTCATGCACCTGGAACGCTGGTGAGGTAGGCCTCCAAGCGGTCCGCCAAGGCCTTCGGATGGCTCAACGGCACGGAATGCGAGCCTTCGATCTCGTCGGGCGCGAAACCGAGCCTTTCCTGGACGACCCGGCGCTGGAACTCAGGCGTGAAGAACCGGTCTTCGCGCGCGATGAGGACCTTCGTCGGGACGTCCGGCCACTCTTCCAACGGCCATGGCTGTCCCCACTCGGCGCTGACCTGGTTCCTCCCGTGCGAGCCTGCCTCCGCGATGAGGTCCGCCGGGACGCCGTTGAAGAACTTTTCCTCGTCGCTGAGATCCTTCGCGTCCTGGAAACCGGTGTTGCCCCACCAGTCCCCCGGCGTCTCGCCCGGCTTCGGGATCATCGGCGTCAGCAGTACGAGCAGCCGTGCCGAATGCTTTTCGGCGACCAGCGGCGCGGTGAAACCGCCGTAGGAATGGCCGAGCACCACCAGGTCGCCGCGGTCGCCGATCGCCTTCGTCACGGCGTCGACATGCTCGGTGAAGCCCGCCTTCTCGTCTTCGATCGGCAGGTTCACCGCGACGACGTCGTGCCCTCGGCCGGTCAGTTCCGCTTTCAGGAGGTGGAAGTCCCAGACGCTGCCGCCACCGCCGTGGATCAGTACGAAAGTCGCCATCGGCACAGCTAAGCCGAAGCCGGGGGGATCAGCAACGACCGAGCATGTCGCTCAGTGCCGTCTTCTCCGCCGTGGTGATCGTGAGGCTGTAGTAATGCTTCACGGTGATCCAGTCCGTGGCGTAGGTGCACCAGAAGGACACGAGCGGCGGCTTCCACTGATCCGGCGCCTTGTCGCTCTTCTCCTGGTTGACGTTGTCGGTGACGGCGAACAGCTGCGGCCGGGTCAGGTCGTTCGCGAACTGGCGGCGCTTCTCGTCGGTCCACGACTTCGCGCCGCTGACCCAGCTTTGGGCGAGCGGGACCATGTGGTCGATGTCGACGTCGTCCGGCTTGGTCCAGGTCTCGCCGTCGTAGATGCTCGTCCAGCTACCGGAGGTCGGGGCGCAGTCGGAGCCGGCCTTGACGTCCTTGCCGTCCCGCTTGAGGACGAACTCGCGCGTGTTGCAGTTGTTCCCCTGGTTGTCCCAATGCGGGTACTTCTTGCGGTCGTAGCCGTCCATCGAACCGCGCGGCGCGACGGTGAGCTCGTCCAGTTGCTTGCGCGCGTCGGCGGCGCTCGCCGGGTTCGAAGGCGTCGGCTGCAGCGCGGCGCCCTTGCCGGACACGAACCAGAACACCGCGAGCACCACGGCGAACAGCGTGATCAGCAGGAGCAGTCGTTGCGCCGTGGTCATCTGCCGGGTACGCGTGGCCACCGCGCGATTCCTCTCGACGGGGTTGGGGAGCGACCAAGTATCGCCTCGCGACGGGACGGAACCGGGGTGCGACACGGTGATGACAGCGGGCAACGTGATCCAGGGCACTCCGCGAGGTCGGCTACGGTCAGGCCGTGAACGAGGCATTGATCGGTATCAAGACGGCGAATTGGGCGACCATCGCGGTCCACCGGAGGATCCTCGTGATCGCGCACAACGTCACCACGGTGAGCCGCCTGCTCGACGTACTCCCCGCCTTCGAGAGCGATTTCCGCGTCCAGGTCGTGTTCACCTGTGCCGAGGATCCGTTCCAGCACGGCCTGCGCGAACTTCTCGACACGCTGGGGATGGCCGTCATCGCGTGGGAGGACGCCAAGCGGTACGCGTTCGACCTGGTCGTCACGGCGAGCCACCACGGCGGGATCACCGATATCACCGGCCCCAAGGTCATTCTTTCCCACGGAATAGGATATACTAAATACTCGCCTGGAAATCGGAAATCGGAAATCGGAAATCGGAAATCGGCAAATCTTCGGCCTTTCGCCACAATGGCTGCTGTACGACGGCGAACCGATCGCCGAAGCCTTCATCCTCTCCCATACCGCCCAGCTGGACCTGCTCACCAAGACGGTGCCCGCGGCGGCGGAGAAGGCCGTGGTCGCCGGAGATCCTTGCTACGACCGGATTCTCGCCGGTCTGCCGTACCGCGAGCGGTATCGCGAAGCACTGGGTTCCGGTGACCGCAAGGTCGTCCTGACGTCGTCGACGTGGTGGTCGAACGCCCTGCTCGGCTCCTGGCCGGATTTCCTCCGGACCCTGCTTTCCGCGCTGCCCATCGACGAATTCCAGGTACTCGCGGTCGTTCACCCCAACGTCCGGCACGGTCACAGCCCGTGGCAGCTGAACACCTGGCTGGCCGACAGCGTCCGGTCCGGCTTGGTCGTACTGTCCGAAGTGGACGATTGGCAGGCGGGACTCGCCGCCGCGGACCTGATCGTCGGCGACCATGGCTCGGTGACGGGATACGGTGCGGCACTGGCGAAACCGACGGCGTTGGCGGCCTTCGGCGACGACGACGTCGCACCGGGAACGGCCGTCTCCGTGCTCGGCGAGACCGCGCCCCGCCTCGATCGTCGCCGCCCGCTGCTCCCCCAGGTCAGACGAGTTCTCGACGAGTACCGTCCGGACGATTTCGCGGGCGTCACCGACCTGGTCACGTCGATGCCAGGCCAATCCCTCCAACGGCTCCGGGATGTCTTCTACCGGTTGCTCGGCCTTTCCGAGCCAGTGAACGAGATTCCGCTCGCTCCGGCGCCTGCCCCTCGGCTCACCGTCCTGCCGTCCCATCGCGTCGCCGCCGAGGTGGAGCACGAAATCGACCGGGCCACGCGGTGCGTCCGGTTGGTCAGGTACCCGGCCGAACTTCGGCGCGGTACCGGAACCGATCAGCGGTGGTCCTGCCCGGACGACCACCCGATCCGCTCGATTCGCGCCGGCGCCTCGGTGCTGACCGGGGCAGGCGTCGTCGCCGGAATTCGTGAGGGGATCTTCGGAGCCGTCCTCGGTGCGGGGAAGAGCGTCGTGACGACGCCGTCGGGGCACCGCGTCGAACTGACCGGGCCTGGCCCCGTCGAGGTACACGCCTCGGTCGTCCGCGCTTGGCTGGACGACGGTCATCCGCTCGAGGACCTCGCTCCGTCGATCACGGTCGAACTCGGCCCGGCCCGTTACGAGCTCGACGTCACTCTTCGCTGAGCGCGGCGCGGATCTCCTCGGCCTGCTTCGCCATTCCCAACCGTTCGAAGAGGGCCAACGCCGGGACCAGCAACTCGTCGGCGTCTTCGCCGAGTTCGCGCAGGATCAGGCCGAGCCGGCCGCCCGAAAGCGCCTTGTTGGCGTCTTCACGGTCGGCGACCCGGAAGAATTCCCAGGCCGCCGCGGCGGGTTCCCGCGCGTCCTCGAAGCGGCCACGTTTGAACAGCACCCGGCCGGTGTGCATGTCGAGCAACGCCAGGGCCCGCTTCTGCCGCGAAACCTCCATCGAAGCCACCGCTTCCCGCGATTTTCCGAAGAGTTCGAGTGCGAACTCGTGGTTGCCGCGGGCTTCCTGGGCCAGGGCGTACCAGTCGTAGGTGCTCTGCCGCCCCGGCGGGTGATCGAGATCCAGAGCCTGCTCGACATACGCGTCGGTCTGATCGAATTCTTCTGCCGCTTCATGGAGGCCGGCGAGGTCACGGAGGACCTGCCAGCGAGCCGCCGGTTCGGTCCAGCGCCCGAGGATCTCGTGATAGGCGTCGATGACCTCGTCGTGCCGCCTGGTCTGATAACCGAAGTACCACAAGGAGAACGGGAAGATCGCCCCGATCTCCTCGGTCGGCAGCGCACGGGCCTCCTTGGCGGCGGCCACGAAATTAGGCCATTCCTTCGTGAACTCGGCCCAGGCGTCGCCTGGAAAGGCATCGATCTCGGCGTAGTGGCTTTCCGCCGGGATCGGAGCGGGCCGGTTCGACAGTGCCTTGTCCACCGAAACCGCCAGCCGCCAGTACCACTGGACGGCCTTCGTGGCGACGCCCGCGAAATCGGGCTCGTCGAACTCGGAAAGCGCCTTGTCCTTGGCGAATTCGCGAAGGAGGCTGTGATAGCGATACCTTCCGGGGCCGGTGCGTTCGAGGAGATTGTCCTTGGCCAGCCGCTCCAGCAAGCGTTTGGTGTGGGGCGCCGGCCGCCTGAGGACCGCCGCGGCGACGGCCGTCCCGAAATCGGCGCCCGGAAGCAGGCTCAAGGCCTTGAAAGCGAACGAGTCATCCTCGGTCAATTCGCCGTATGCCAGGTCGAAGATCTTGAGAACCGGATGTTCGTCGTCGAGTTCGAGAGCGGACAAGGGGTTTCCGGCGCTCAGTTCGGCGACGTACTCGGCGGGCGTGCCGCCCGGATCACCCAACCGCACCGCGGCGACGGAAAGGGCGAGCGGCAGCCCCTCGCAGATCCGGGTGACGACCTGGATCTCGCGCTCGCCGACCACGGTCCCCGTGCGCTTGAGGACCAGTTCGGCGGCCGCCTCCGGCCCGAAGGTGTCGACCGTGGACATGGTGAAACCGTTCATCCGCAGCCTGTCGAAACTGCTGCGGCTGGTGACGACGACGGCGAGCTGGGGCGAGGCGAACAGCAGCGGCAGCACCTGATCGGCCGCGGCGACGTCGTCCAGGTACAGCAGCACCTTGTGGCCGGCGAGCCGGTTGCGCAGGGCCGCGATCCGGCGGTCGTCCTTGGCAGGCACGGCTTCTCCGACCACCCCGAGGTCTTCGAGAAGGCGCAGAGCGATCTCCGGGGCCTCCAGGCGTTCCCTCGCGCCCCGCGAACCCAGCGTGTCGCAGAAGAGGACGATCTCGTAGTGTTCGGCGATCTCGTGACAGACCTCGGTGGCCAGCACGGTCTTCCCGACGCCTTGGGGGCCGGTGAACACGGTCAGATGAGGCTGCCCACCGGAGCGCGCCTCTTCGTTGCGCCGCCGGAATTCCGCGCGTTCGGGGCCGCGGTCCACGAAATACGGATTCCGCATCTCTGCGAGCACGGAGACGCTCCTTCCCCCTCGGGCATTCGGCTCCGACCCTACCGCGAGGTGATCTCGAAGCGTGATGACTTCAGCACTTCCCGTTCGCGTCCTGGAGTACGTCGGCGGCCAGTGCGGCGGCCGGATACGCCGCCAGCCGCGACCGCATCGACGTCGTCTTCGCCAGGACACGGCCGTCGCTGAGCAGGCGTTCGACGGCCGACGCGGGCGAAGTCGCCGGATCCCAGACGTGCGCGAGCCCTAGTTCGTCGAGTCTGCGCGCGGTGGCGCGCTGCTCCCGGCTTCGCGGCGCGACCAGCATCCGCACGCCCCTGACCAGTGCTTCCTGCGCGGAATTCATTCCACCGTGGGTCAGGAACACGTCGACCTCGGGCAGCAGCTGCCACTGCGGCAGCCACCGACGCGCGATCACGTTGGCAGGTAACGGGCCGAGCGCGGCGGGCGGGGTGTGCGACGTCGCGATCAGCACGGTCCACTCCGTGCCCGAGAAGGCCCGCGCGATCCGCCGGAAGAACTCCGGCGGCCTGGCGAAGACGGTACCGGGCGACACCAGCAACGTCGGCCCGTCGGGCGCCGGACAGTCCTCAGGGGCGGCCGGGGCGATCAGCGGCCCCACGAAACTGAATCGCGTGCCGAAGCGATGCGCCCGCGGTTGCAGTTCAGGAAGGGCGTTGACCAGCACCGGACCGGAACCGGACGTGGTGCGGGCATGGGTCGTCCAGAACGTGACGACCGGCAGGGCGTGCCGCCGCGCGAGACGACGTGCCCACGGGACCATCGGGTCGGCGATCACCAGTCCGGGCCGGGCGCGGGTGAATTCCCGCTCACACCGGCGGGCCGCGGCCGCCCAGGCGACCCGGCGGCGCGTCCGATCCCGGATCCAGGTGGCGATCTCGGGCGGCCGCGCCGTCGGCGCCACCCGCACCACATGGTCGGGCGATGAGACGACCGGCTCGGCGCCCGTCCGCCGTACGACGTCCTCGAATCGCCTGCCGGAGAGGACCACCCGGACCCGGTTTCCCCTGGCCACCAGTTCGACGAGGACCGGGAGCATCGGATTCACATGTCCGTGCGCGGTGTACGGCACGAAGACACAGTCCATCATCGGTCGATCATCACTGTCCGCGTGAGCCCGGGTTCTCCGGGTAGTCGTTGTCACATCCGCGCCCTGATCAGCGACTACCCAAGGACGCTGCCGGAAAGGAGCGGGTTTGTGGGCGCCGAAAAACGCAAATGGAACACCCGGGTCGACGACTATCTGAATCGGAAGGCCGCGGAGCGCGGGCACGTGATCGCCATGGCACGGATGGGAGCCACCGCGCTCGAACGCGGTGACCTCGACGAGGCCGAGTCGTGGTTCCGCAAGGCCGCCGCGGGCGGGGACCGGGTCTCGATGGGCAACCTGGCGCACCTCCTGCGCGAACGCGGAGCGCCCGAACAGGCCGAACGCTGGTACCGGGAAGCGGCGACGGCCGGTGATTCGCATGCCATGGCGCATCTGGGAAATCTCTGTGCGCGGCGCGGAAAACTGGACGACGCCGAGGACTGGTGGCGTCGGGCCGCTGGTGAAGGCCGGGTCGAGGCGATGGCGGAACTCAGCCGGTTCCTGCACCGGCGCGGTGAACTCCAGGAGGCCGAGCACTGGGCGGGACAGGCCGCGGAGGCGGGCAACGTCGAAGGGATGATCACGCTCGGCGCGTTGCTGTGCGACTCCGGCCGGACCCGGGAAGCGGAACCCTGGTGGCGCAAGGCGGGCGAAGAGGCCGACGCGGCCGCGCTGTGCAAACTCGGCCACCAGGCCCAGCAACGGGACGACCTCACGCGCGCCGAAAGCTGCTACCGCGCGGCCGCGGCGGCCGGTGCTCCCGATGCCGCCGTCCGCCTCGGCCTGGTGCTGCACCGGCGCGGTGAACTCGACGCCGCCGAGCATTGGTATCTGAAGGCCGCGAAACGGGGCGACGCCGCGGCGATGACGAACCTCGGCGTACTCGCCAACGACCGGAACGACCCCGGCGAAGCCACCGCCTGGTACCGGAAGGCCGCCGAACTCGGCAGCGTCCCCGCCTACACCAACCTCGGGAGGCTCGCCGCCGACCACGGGAACTTCCAGGAGGCGGAGCACTGGTTCCGCGCGGCCGCCGACACCGGCGACGAGGCCGGGCAACGGGATTTGGAGGAGCTGTACCGCAACTCCGGCGCCCGGCACCGTCAGCAGTACTAGGGCGTGGTCCGCATCGCCGCGAAGCCCTCGCGCAGCCGCTGGAGTTTGCGGCTGCGGTACGGGTCCTCGCCGTCGTCGAGGCGCCACCGCTCCTCGACGCCGGCTCGGAACACCGCGAGGCCTTCGAAGCCGAGCCCTGCGGTGAAGTCCGCGATGCTCACGTCGACGCGGCCCGACCCGTCGAGATCGAGACGGAGCAACCATTCCGCGAGCTCCTTGGGCTCCGGCGGCGAGTCCGCGCAGGCCTCGGCGTACAACGCGAGCGCCCTCCTCACCTCGTCGCTGAGCGTCCCGAAGGAGTCGTCGACGAAGTCCAGCGCCTCCACGACCAGCTCGACGACGCGGCACAACAGCGGCCCGTCCATGACCTCCTCGGCGGTGGCGAGCACTTCGCGGACCTTCTCGGCGTACGCGAGCGTGCCCTGGAACCCGACGAAACCCCGCAGTCGTAACGTCCCCTCGACATGACGCCGCAACGCGTCGAGGTCGTCGCGGCCGGCTTTGAGCGACAGCTTGCGGAACAGGACGGGATCTTCGTTCGCGTGCCCGACGAGCAGTTCGACCAGCTCGGCACGGGTGAGGGTTTCGACGTATCCGCGGATGTCGGCCGCGCCGCCGTCCGCCGCGCCTTCGAGGACGAGCAGGCCGACGGCCACGCAATGCTTACAGAAGAAGCCATCCGCCGCGTGCGGGCAGGAGCACTCGCCGACCAGCTCGCCGTCGACGTTGCGCAACCGGACCGTGTACCGGTCGGTGCCGCTGACCACCGCCGTGACCCCGCCCGCGACGTCGTCCAGCGTCTCGACCGACTCCAGGTACTTGACCCCGCGCGCGAACGAGACGTCACCTGCCTGCCTGCGGAGTTCGTCCTCGCTGAACCACGTCACCGGCCTATTGAACCCCTTGCGTCGGCGGCCCGAGAAACAACCCGCCGCTCGCGTCGAGGACCTGGCCGGTCACCCAACGGGCGTCGTCGGAGGCGAGGAACGCCACGACGTCCGCTATGTCTTGTGCGGTGCCGAGCCTTTGGTGTGCGGTGAGGGTTTTGATGGCTGCTTCCAGCTCCGGCGTGAAGATCGCTTCGTTGTCCGCGGTCCTGGTAGCGCCCGGCGCGACGGCGTTGACCGTGATCCCGCGCGGGCCGAGCTGCTGGGCGAGCGTGCGGGTCATGGTCTCGAGGGCGCCCTTGGTCATCGCGAACGAGGTCTGCGCCGGATTGGCCATCCGCGTGGCGACCGAGGAGATGTTGACGATGCGGCCGCCGTCGTTCAGCGGCGCTCGCTGGATGAGGAAGTACGGCGCTTTCACGTTCACCGCCATCAAGTGATCGAAGCTCTCGGGCGTGTCCGTCTCGATCGGCCCTGCCGGCGGAGCCGCGGCGTTGTTGACCAGGATGTCGAGGGTCTCGATGCCCTCCAGGGCCTTGTCGACACCTTCCATGGTCGACAAGTCGGCCTGCTCGCTTGATCGCTTGATCGTTCGGATGCCGTCTCTCTCCAGCCTCCGCGCGATCGCCGCCCCTATCCCCCGCGAAGCTCCCGTCACCAATGCGGTCTTCATACGCACCCCAGATGTTAGTGACTAACACTTTGGTAGTGTCTACCATGTGAGCCTCCGCGACCGCCAGCGCGCCGAAACCCGGCTCGTGATCCAGACCCACGCCATCCGCCTCTTCACCGACGTCGGCTACGACGCCACCACCGTCAACGACGTCGCCGCGGCCGCCGGGGTCTCGGCGATGACGGTCTACCGGCACTTCCCGACGAAGGAAGACCTGGTTCTCTACGACGAATACGACCCTGTGACGGCTTCTGCCGTACTTGAGCAGCCTGTTTCCCTGTCGCTTTCCGCGCGCATCGGCGGCGCTTTGGAGGCGACCGCCGCTTTGGGCTCTACGCAGGAGAAGGCGTTCCTCCTGGCGCGGCTACGGCTGATGATCTCGGTCCCGGCGCTGCGGGCGCGGCATCTGGACAGCCAGTACGCGACAGCCGATGCGATCGTGGCGGCTCTCGGTTGTTCCTCCGCCGATGAGGAGTTTCGGGTGCGGGCTACGGCCATGGCTTGCCTGGGGGCGGCGCATGTGGCGCTGGTGCGGTGGGCCGAAACTGGCGGGGAGGGGGATCTGCCGGGGTTGATCCGGGAGGCGCTGAGGAGCGTGTTCGGGGACTAACGGAAAGTGTCAGACCCGATCCGTAGCATCGAACCCATGTTCGACAACCTCTCGCACTTTGCCCACCGCGCTCTCCACGTCCTCGTGTTCCCAGATGCGCACGACCCGCCACCCGGCCTCACCCAGGGCCGCGTCAGCCAACCGATCGCGTTCGATGTTCCGCCGTAGCTTCGGTGTCCAGTACCACTCGTTTCGTGTGGGCTCACGTCCATGCTCAGGGCACACATGCCAGAAGCATCCATCGACGAAGACAGCGACCTTACGCCGCGTGAACACGATGTCGGGCCGCACACGAACACCGGTTGGCAAGTCGAGCCGATGGTCCTTGCGGTAGCGAAAGCCAAGCCGGTGCAATGCCTGACGCAGCGCGACCTCAGGTTTGGTATCAGACCGACGATTCGCCCGCATGTTGCGCGATCGCCCCGCGTTCAGCGGCGCGGGAGATCGCCGCTGCCCGGACTCCCGCCGGGCCGGCTCGACACCATCACTCTCCGACACGTTCACCAACCACCAGACCAATCACAGCTCTGCGTCCCGCGTGAGGCAAGATACCGACAGGCCGCCCACCCGCGCAGATAGAGAGGAGCATCGATGAGCACATACGATGTGGTCGAGATCTGCGCAGGCGCCGGCGGGCAAGCCCTGGGCCTCGAAAAGGCCGGGTTCGAGCATGCCCTTGCCGTGGAACTCGACACACACGCCTGCAACACACTTCGAGCCAACAGGCCCAGTTGGAAGGTCGTGGAAGCCGACGTAGCCGACCACTCGGAATGGCGCCCAGCCGACTATGAGGGCGTATCACTGCTGGCCGGCGGCGTACCCTGCCCACCTTTCTCGATCGCGGGCAAGCAACTCGGCGCGAACGACGAACGCGACCTCTTCGCCTGGGCGGTGGAGCAAGTCACCGTGATCCAGCCTCGTGCGCTCATGCTCGAGAACGTCCGGGGGCTGAGCATGCCCCGCTTCGCCGGGTATCGCCAGCATGTGCTCGACCGCCTGGCAGGGCTCGGATACATCGCCGAGTGGCGGCTACTGCACGCGTCGGATTTCGGTGTAGCGCAGTTACGTCCACGTTTTATCCTCATCGCGCTCAAGGCTAAGGATGCTCCCTACTTCCACTGGCCGGAACACACAGGGACGCCTCCAACGGTCGGCGAAACCTTGATCGACCTGATGGCCGCAGATGGCTGGAAGGGCGCCAAGGCGTGGTCGAAGAAGGCAAACAAGATCGCACCGACCATCGTCGGCGGTTCGAAGAAACACGGCGGAGCCGATCTGGGCCCGACACGCGCAAAACGCGCCTGGGCCGAAATAGGTGTAGACGCGCTCGGAGTCGCTGATGCTCCTCCAACGTCGGACCACCCTGTGGACTTCATCCCGAAGCTGACGACGGAAATGGTCGCTCGCATCCAGGGCTGGTCTGACGATTACCCGTGGGAATTCACTGGACGGAAGACGTCCAGGTACCGGCAGATCGGCAACGCCTTCCCCCCGCCGGTCGCTCGCGCGGTTGGCGAAGCGATCATCCGTGCGTTCAACCGGGAAGGCGAGCCCAAGAAGATGGAGAGCGCCGAGCGCGATCCGGTTTACAAAGCTCTCCGCGAAGCCGAGGGCTTCCTCACTCCCGAACGCCTGATGAAGCTCGTCGGACTCACCGATCCCGCAGAACTCGAACGCCGGATCGGCCTGCTCAGTCGCGACTTCGAGGTCGAAATCGATACCTCTAACGCTAAGACCGCCTACAAACTCGGTAACTTCAAAGCCTTTGTAGGACAAGAAGACCACGACCGGCACGATCTCTTCCTGAAGCACCGCGCGAAGATCAGCTGATGCCGGGCCGGGCCCGCAGTTCGATGCGGGCCCGGCTCCGGTTCATCCTCGGACGCGCTGGGTATAAGGCGCAAGCCGGTCCACCTCGGCCCTGATGGAGCCCGGAGGCCAAGGTTTCCAGCTTTCCGCGCGGTACCAGGTGTTGGTTCGGCCGGTGATGGGATCTCTCTTTCGCCTTGAAGAGATCTTCCAACCGAGCAAACGAAGTTCACGAAGGCGTCGCTGCCAGTCCTCCTGGTACTGATGCATCGACGCAACGACACCAATCAAGCTAGACGGAGCCCAGTCACCTCGAAACGCTTTGAGCAGCTCACCGATCCGCCCATGCGGCTCCGCGTGAGCGGAGGCGGCACGAATCTCCGCGGCGTATGCGTCATAGGTCGCGTAAAAGTCCTTCTTCCCCGAGTTGCACTCGACACAAAGCGGCTGGAGATTATCCAGTTCGTCGGTTCCACCCCACTCGCGAGGAACCTTGTGGTCGACATCGAGGACCACCCCATGGTCCAGCGGCGTTCTTCCACACTGAGCACAACGCTTCGGAGAGAGGACTTCAGCCCTGATCCTCCTGCTCAGGGCTTTCCTGGATCCGTCCTTCTTAACTTCAGACCAGCCCTCAAGCCGGTACCGATGCTCAGAGCCAGAACGAACAGCAAGAACTTGGAAGTGATCACGCAGATCACGGACCCTACGGTCCGTCTGCGACAAAGCTTCGCCAAGGACTTCGGCGATGTGCGCACGAATCTCGCGCATAGTCGGCGGATTACCCCGGCGTTCGTACAAGAACTTGTACAGCACCCGGTGTGACTCAGTTGGCAGAATCGCCAAATCTGGCGATCCGGGCTTCGGCAAAACACGCTTCTTCTGTGGCATGAGATCTATTCCTCCACCGACGCCTTGCGCTTGCGGGGAACGATGGGCGCTGGAACGACTGACTCCTCGTCGTCGCTCGCCACGACCCACAACCTTCCCTCAATCTCAGCTGTCGGCCGCTTCTCCCCCAAGTCGGCTGGTACGACCCGGGCCGCGACGACCTGCCCCTTCTTCGGAACAGGCAGCCCAAGTGAACGGGCCACCAGTGGATCGCGGTCCTGATGGCCCAGTACGAGGATGCCTTCAGGACGAAGTCCATCACGAGCACCACCTGAGTCCCGGGCACGTTTCATCGAATCGTCTTGCTGCGCGACAGTGGCAATTTCAGCCCGCCTGACGATCCTTCCCTGCACCAACCGGAAAAGTTCGTTGATCCTTGCCTGACCACTAGCACCCCTTCTACCTCGCGCACCAAAGATCCGCTCACGCTTGTCGGCGGGAAGCTCAAGGAACAGATTGGGCTCTAGTACTTTGTGGTCTTCCCACAGCGGAAGGATTGCAGCCCTTCCGGCCTTGTTGAGCGTGTTCTTGCTGTCGCGATTTGCTCCGCGGTTGAGGCACTCAGGACGAACTCTGACCAGCCCGGCGGACCAAGACTGCTTTAAGTCTTCCGCCCAAAGAAGCAAGCAAATATGACCGACTGCCTCGGGCGGAAGCATCCAACCTTTCGACATCGAATACTTGCAGTCGACGTCGATACCAGCGATCTTGTAGTCCATCACGGCGCCGTCTTCGAACCCGAATTCACGATGCAGATTGATCTCAATCAGTGTTCCCATATAGGTCTTTTCGGTCTTGTGCAATTGGTCAAAGGACCATCTGCCCGTACGCTGACCATCATAAAGTTGATCGAGCGTGTCCCGAAGGACCGCAGCAACCCTGTCCCCAGAAGGATCTCTTCGATAAAGCTCATCTCTCACCGCCAGCACCTCGGAATCAGCGGCGGCAAGGTCAGACAGCCCAGGAAGCATTAATTCCCCCTCAAGAAATTGAATGGAAAAATTGTGTCACCTGAGATCAAGAGGAAAGCGAGCGCCCCAACCGTCGCATGATCTCCTCGCGCTGAGCACCAGGAAGCTGCCAAAGATGCGACATCGCCCGCTCAACCCGGCTTTGCTCCCGCTTTCCAGCAACAAGCCAGGCAAGCAGCATTTGCTTGTCTTTACGAGGAAGTTCCGTAATCTCGTCCCACACCTGGCGCTCACTGAACCTGGGAGACGCCAGATGCTTGGCCGTCTCGTTGCACCGCGAGCATTCGGTCACGAGATTTTCCTCGCCTGAAGCGGATCCATACTTGTGCGGCTCGACATGACCGATGGTCAGCCGCGCCGCCGCTTCCGTCTCATCGGGATAGAGCTCTCCTGGCAAGATCCCGCAGCGAACGCACCGGTGGTTGTCCCGCTCGAACACCCTCCGGCGAGTCGCAGCCGTGATGACCCTCAACCCCGCGGCGCGGTGCTCCTTTTCCCATACCGGCTTTCCGATCTTCTCCAGAAGAAGCTCACCTGGAGCAAGGCCACCACGATCGCGATAGGTCAGGATCGACCATCCGGCAGGCCGGAGATCGCGCATACGCCTGTCAATCTGTTCCACTCCCGGGATCGCTTCCCGAAGCTGCCGCTTCACGAAGCGCCCGCCCTCACCCACCTCATCGGCGAGCCAGAGCGCGACCCTCACCCGCGTCCCCAGATTCGGGTTCCTCCAGTCAGGCTTAGCCCCAGCATCGTCAGAAGACACCACTACCTCCGAAGCACGCGAAGTGACCTTCGCACCGTACGCCGCCGAAGCTTGCTTCGGCAAGTAGTGGCACCAGTGCCGCCGTACGCGTACACCGTCCCAGCAGCTAAGTCACTAGTCATCAGGCCCACGACAGTTCGTCCTCCAATCGCAAGAGCAGCTATGACGGAGAGGGCGCAGCGCCAGCATCCGGCATCGGGCGGGCTGTCACGCGCGCGTCGATTCATGACCGGGATCTTCACTGCGCCTTGGCTGACAAACTCTGACCTGCGAAAGCTCCCCTTGTTGAGGCAATCGGTTCAGGCACGGACGATGTCAGAGCCCTGCACGTGACCCTCGAACAGAGCTCCAACCATGTCCAGAGCTCCTACTGTGCGCCTGGCAGACGTGCCAGCCGGTTCGCATGTTCAGCAATGCTCTCTACCGCTGGCAGATGCACAGTCCCGTACTCCACTGCGGGCGCAAGTTCGATGTCACTGAATGTGAAGGCTGGTTCAGCGTCTTTGAGTAGCAGTACCGGAGACTTTTTCCTCCCTTGCGAACCGAGTGCAAATTCGGAGTTGCCTACGCGAATACTCAAGATATGGCGACCAACCCAGCAGTCAGTCCTGAATAGCGCATCAGCAAGAGGATGTGCACGTGCATCGATACTAAATGTACGGAGATGCACCAGCGTATAAATGTCTCGGACGATCCCGTAATAAGCATTCCCAACGCGCCAAGTCAAGGCGTCTTTGACCACAGACCGCTTAGCCCCATCTTTTTCAAGCTTCCACAAAAGCTCCGCAGCTTCTTTGCCGAGCATTGCCCAGCCTTCTTCCGTCGCAGTGTAGAAGTGATGGAATTCTTGCCATGTTGGCAGTTTACCCATCTTTTCCAGCAAGAAATGCAGGAGATGAGTAAAGGCATAAGACGGATTCCAGTTTCTCGCCGCTTGAATACTCTCAGCTACCCGCCGGTCTATTTCACCGAGGGGATGGTCACTCTGCTGGAACGTCTGGTTAAGATCGTCGACACTAAGAGAATAGAGTGCTCTTGACTTATGGTTACGCACAGTCTGAATTACACCAGCGCGCCGCAGGCGACTTCGACTGCACCAGCTGTCATAGGCCGCCCGGCTTCCTGGCGCCGACAGAAATAAGGAGCAAACTTCGTCTGCAGTGGTAATCAACGCGCATTCTCCCAGACTACTCACGTTTGACTTGTCTTATTAGGTGTAATCGAGCACAATGGATGCACCATGCGTGAGATGTTCCGCTTGGATAGTTTACTCAGGTCTTACTGTCGGGCGACGCAAGTAATTCTTGCCCGCATCTTCAGCGAGTGTCGATCACAACAACCTCAGCTACAAATGATTCTAAGTCAATTTCGTTTTTTGACATCAGCAAGAGAACTGTTGCTCTAGCCATTGCTTAACTGAACCTACTGTAGAGTAGCCATGCTGATAGAGCAGGTCAGTAATGTCGCGACCACAGATAAGGGCCACGGGGTGCTGGTCGTCGCGAATCTCTTGCTGCACCTGTCGATTGAAATACGAAGTGGTCACAAGAACTCCAAAATGCCGGTGGCGGAGCCGGGAAATAAGGCGGCTTCCCTCTCGGACTCCTACTGAGTTGTCGGCTGAGTAGAACTTTGCCTCAAGCGCGAAGTCGATGGCAATCCGGTCCGCAGCGGGGCCGAGATGGTACTGACCAACGGCATCACGCCCCCCGTCCTGAGTTGGACGAGTGACGTCGCAGCGACCGGTAGCCGGGGCCGTCAGACGCCAGAGCGCCACGGCGCAGGCTTCAAAGTCGTGCTCTCGGTCACGAAAATACTCACGAATGGTCTCCAGGATCTGCCTGCCCTGAGCGTCTTGGGGCAACTGCTCCTCCCTGGTGCGGACTACCGTCGTTGCCGGTGCCGTTAGGGGCAGGTACGCGCGTCCCTGGATCCAGGCGGCCCACGCACGGGGACAATCGTCGCCAAGTGGATTGCCGCCCGCGGAGACGTGTCGAAGCCAGGTCCGAGGAATGACAGCGCAGTCCAGGATGGTGAAGCGTGCGCGGTAGTTCTGGAACCGCTGCCCGCGCGTGGTCCGCCAGATTGCCTGCAGTTCGTCGTCCGACGTCAGCGCCGGCCCACCTGGTACGAGCAGACCGCGGAACCGGACAGCTCGGCCACGAGCGTTGGCTTTTTCGAACAACAGGAAAGGGGGAACAGCCAGCCGTTGCTCAGGTGTGCCGCGTGCCGCGTTGAAGACATCGCGGAGCAGGAGGTTACCTCCCCGGCTGGTGTCGTGCAGTTCGTGACCGGGGGTGCGGTTATCTCCGTAGTAGGTGAATAGGCCGGTCTGCAGGTCGAGAGCGTCTGGCCAGTCTGGCTGGTTACCCGTGGTGTAGAGGACTGCAAGGCGCACGGTGCCGCGGCGCGGTGAACCGACGTATCGAAAGCCGCCCTGGTTGCCTACACCGGGGACCAACTTCGCAATCGGGTCGTCGCCAGAATGCCCGCTCAAGCCGCCCGGATAGAAGCCATCGATGAGCAGGTCTGCGACATGGAGATCAGCAAACGGCGCTGCCGGTTTGTCGACCTCCGGTGCCCCAGGCCTAGACAGGTCCGCTCCTCTCAAGCACTCGAACAGCCGCCCAAAGTGATGAATAGACCATCCTTTCGGGTGATCATACCGGCAGGTCGACGCCAGGTCTCCACGACACGACACCTCCGCTTGCGTTGAAGCAAGCACTGGCGGTTGTGCCGCGAGCATGCGATGCCACCACCGCTGTACACAGTGTGTAATTCCGGCCTGTTCAGAGTGTGACAAGCCGCGTGTCCGAACTGCTAACGGGAAGAAGACAGCCCCGTCGCAAGCCAGCGCAGCTCACCGAACGGAAGGTGTAGCTAACCGAGAACACTGTCTGGGATAGTTAGTTCCATGCCATCTGGTGCCGGATCCGGCACGGGAGATTTACGAGCTGAAGATATGCACCACGACGACGCCGTCGAGCGGCATAATTGACCCCATCTCGATAATGTTGCGACGGTAGCAAATCGCCGACCACGACAACCGCCTCGGCTACCTCGCAGCGATACCGCAGATATTCGCACTGCAGTAGGGGAAATACTGACGTGTCTCAGTATTACCTTGAAGTCGAAGTCACACCTAAGCACAAGCTCGTGCCACCACTCGACCCATTAGGTTCCTGTCCTCTGGGACTCTGCGGGAAGCGAACTCAATTCTTCATTCACATCTCCCCCCCGCGAATCACCGGGCGCCGGGCACTTACGCGCTGAGAGTTCTGGCACGGGCGCCTTGGCTGCGGCGTGAATTGAGCGCGCCGACGCGGGAGCACTCATGGTGACCCGGCGGCGAAGCGACTGGTTCACACAGACGATCTCTGACGACACCCCGCACGGCCAACGCGCTTCGTCTGGCGGCGGCCGGACTACTCGGCGGTGGATCGGTCGGCGGTGCGTTGGCCGCGCGGCGGCGTCGCTAAGAATCCATACAGGACAGACAAAAAGGCCCTCCCGCGAACGGGAGGGCCTTAGTGCTGTCTCAACCAGACGTGCGCCCGAAGGGATTCGAACCCCTGACCTTCTGATCCGTAGTCAGATGCTCTATCCAGCTGAGCTACGGGCGCTTGTTCAGTTATCAATCTAGCACCTGCCGGAACAGGGGCCAGCGGAGGCTCCGGGATTTGAACCCGGGAGGGGGGGTTACCCCCAACCGCATTAGCAGTGCGGCGCCATAGACCAGACTAGGCGAAGCCTCCCAGGTCGAACGACCACTGCCCAGATAGGTTACACACTCGCCGAACCCCCGCGAAAGGGACCCCCCTTAGGTTCGCTGCAGCGCTCTGAGCAGGCGTGATGGGCGGCCACCGAGGCCTTCGGCTTCGAAGACGGCGACGCCGACGCGGGGGAGGTCGCGGGCCGCGGGGTAGGCCAGGTAGCGCGGGACCCAGCGGGGCTGGAACTTGGCGTTGAAGCGGTAGAGGGTCTCGATCTGGATCCAGCGTGAGAAGAATCGCAGTGTCTTCGCGGACAGGCGTGCGACGGGGCCGGCGCCGATGCGTTGGCCTTGTTCCAGAACGGCGCGGAAGGCGGCGAAGTTCAGGGACACGTGCTTTGCGGGGGTCGTCAGGAGCAGTTCGGAGATCATCAGCTCGTTGACACCGTTGTCGGCGGTTCGGTCGCGGCGCATGACGTCGAGGGACAGGCCCTTCTCGCCCCAGGGGACGAACTGCAGGACGCCTCGAACGGCGCCGTCGTGCTCGGCGGTGACCAGGACCGAGCCTGGATCACCCATCCGGCCGAGGGCCATGGAGAAGCCGCGTTCGGTGTCTGTGCCGCGCCAGGTGGCGGCCAGGGTGCGGAGTTCGTCCAACTCGGCGAGAGACAGGTCTTCGGCCTTGCGGATCTGGACGGTGTAGCCGGCACGTTTCGTGCGTGAGACGGCTTGGCGGACGCCGCGCATGACGCGGCCGTCGAGGGTGAAGGTTTCCGTGTCGACGACGGCTTCGTCGCCGATCTCCAGTACCTCCAGGCCGAAGCGTGCCCAGACGGTGGCGCCCAGTTCCGAGCAGCCCATGGTCGCCGGGGTCCAGGCGTACCTACGGCAGATGTCCAGGTACTCCTCGATGGCGCCGGGCCATGCTTCCGGGTCACCGAGGGGGTCCGCCGAGCACAGCGCGACACCGGCGATCACCCGGTAGGTGACCGCGGCCTTCCCCGACTTCGAGAAGACCACGAACTTGTCCCGACGCAGGGCGAAGTACCCCAGCGAGTCTCGCTCGTCCAGCAACGCCCTGAGCCGCTCGACCTCGTCGTCGGTCAGTTCCGGCGCGGGTTCGGCCGACCGCAGCAGGAAGTACGCCGCCGGCAACACAGCGCTGATGCCGAACAGCACGCCGACGGCCGCCGACAGGTCCTCCAGCCACAGCGCGGGAAACACCACTGGACCGCTCACGCCGATGAGGGCCGACATCGACTGCGCCAGGCGGTCGCCGACACTCGCCGCGACGGGCGCGAACGACAGCAGCGTGAAGTTGATCGCGATTCCGCCCAGCACCAACTGCAGGAACACCCGGATCGCGCGCCACCGGCCGGTCACCGGATCGGGGAGCGCGATGAAGTAGCGCCTTGTCGTTATCAGGGCGATCAGCAGCGCGAGCGAAACGAGCCCGGCGCCGAGGACGTGGCGCAGTCCGAGGTGCGACACCGTCAGCAATACGGCGGCGGCGACCGCGAGTTGCCAGGCCCTTCGCTTCCGCCGCTTGAGGCCGGCGGCTAGCAGCACCAGCAGCACGCCGGTCACCAGCACGACCGTCGCCGCGCCGACCGTGGCCTCGTGCGGCAGTTCCAGCCATTCGGCGACGTGCCCGCGCAGGGTGCGCCGCCCGGCCGGGACCAGCACCGAGACCAACGCCAGCAGTCCGGCCAGCCGGGTCACCCAGGTGATCACCAGCACCGAGGTGGCACCAGCCACCCGCCACGCGCCCGCCAAATTCGGCCCCCGTTTAACTCCTTGCCAGCTCTACGAACGGTACAAGGGCGTCCGGGTTCAGCAGCGCATCCCTGCTGACGGCGCGGTCAGGTGAAACACCCGAAAGGATCTTCTTAACCGGGACCTCGCATTTCTTGCCGTTCAGGGTGCGCGGTACCTCGCTCACCTGAACGAACCGGTCGGGTACGTGCCGCGGTGAGAGGGCCCCTCGCAGCTCCTTGCGCAGGGCGGGTTCGACTTCGTCGAGTGAGACACCTTCGGCCAGGACGAGAAAGCACAGCAGTTGCCCGTCCTCGTTCCCCGCCGCCGAGGTGTCGATCACCAGCGAATCCGCGACCTGGTCGAACGCTTCGACGACGCGGTAGAACTCGGCCGTGCCCATCCGGACGCCGCCGCGGTTGAGCGTCGAGTCGCTGCGTCCGTAGATGACCGCGGAGCCGCGGCGGGTGATCCGGATCCAGTCACCGTGCCGCCAGATCCCGGGGTACATCTCGAAGTACGCCTCGCGCAGCCGCGAACCGTCCGGGTCGTTCCAGAAGAACACCGGCATCGACGGCATCGGTTCGGTGATGACCAGTTCACCGACCGTCTCCACCACCGGTTTTCCCTCCTCGTCGAACGCGGCGACGGCGGCGCCGAGCGCGCGGACGGAGAGTTCACCCAGCCAGACCGGGACGTCCGGGGCCGCCGCGACGAACGCCGCGCACAGGTCCGTGCCACCGGACACCGAGCAGATCTGGACGCGCTTGCCGACCTCGTCGACGATCCACCGGAAGCCTTCGACGCTCAGCGGCGCACCGGTGGATCCCAAGGCGCGCAAGGCGGTGAGGTCGTACCGCTCAGCCGGTTCGATCCCGGCCTTCAGGCAGCTCTGGATGAACGGCGCCGAGGTGCCGAAGTAGGTCACGCGGTGCTGTTCGGCCAGGTGCCACAACACGTTCAGGTCCGGATATCCCGGGCTGCCGTCGAACAGCACGATCGTGGTGCCGGTCAGCAACCCGGAGATGAGGAAGTTCCACATCATCCAGCCGGTGGTGGTGAACCAGAAGAACCGATCGCCAGGGCCGATATCGCTTTGCAGGGCAAGGGCTTTGAGGTGTTCAAGGGTGATCCCGCCGTGCCCGTGGACGATGCCCTTCGGCAGGCCGGTGGTGCCCGACGAGTACAGGACCCACAGCGGGTGGCCGAATTCGACGGGCTCGAAGGCCAGTTCCGCGCCGCCGTTGTCGGCGAGCAGGGTGTCCCAGTCGAGGGTGCCGTCGAGGCGGCCGCCGGCGTAGTCGACGAGCACGGTCGCTTCCAGCGTGGAGATCTCGTCCCGCAACGAGTTCACCGTCGACCGGCTGTCAAACCACCGTCCATTGTAGACATAGCCGTTGACGGCGATCAGCACCTTCGGCTCGATCTGCGCGAACCGGTCGGTGATCGCCCGGACGCCGAAGTCCGGCGAGCACGACGACCAGACGGCGCCGAGGCTCGCCGTGGCGAGGAAGGCGATCAGCGTCTGCGGGCAGTTCGGCGCCAGCGCGACGACCCTGTCCCCTTTGGACACTCCCAGCTTCCGCAAGCCTTCTCGCGCGGCGGCGACGGCGGAACGTAAGGCGCCGTAGGTCAACTGCGACGAGAGACCGTCTTCGCGGTGGAAGATCACGGCGATCTCGTCGTCGGCCTTCGCGGCGCCCGCGACGCCGGGCATGAGCGAGTGCTCGGCGTAGTTCAAGGTGCCACCCGCGAACCACCGCGCGTTCGGCATCTCACCGGCGAGCACCTCGCCGGGTCGGTCGTGCCAGCGCATACCGAGGAAATCGGCGACGGCCGCCCAGAACTCGGGCCCGCGCCGGACGGAGAACTCCCACAACGCGTTGTAGTCGTCGACCTCCACGCCGCGTTCGGTGCGCAGCCACTGGCGGAACGCGTCGATCTTGGTGTCGGACAGGCGGCTCGGCTCAGGGCGCCAGAGCACTTCTGGGGCGTCGGCGGTGTGCGTCACCCCGCGATGTTAACCCCCGTTAACCGACTTAGCGAGCCCCCGTGAACAGCTCGTACGCCATCGTCTTGAGCCGCGCCGCGTCCAGCGGGGTCACCGTGAGCCAACCTCGGTCACGACGAAGTCCGTAGCGCCCGTCATGAGTGTCCACCCAGGTCAGCGTGCCTTCGCCGCGCACCCAGCGGCCCTCCCACGACTTCCTGGTCGCGCCCAGCCGCCCGCTGCGGATCCGCTGCGTCGCGATCCTCACCAGCACGATGACCTCGGGTTCCCGCAGCCCGGCATCGCGCAGGACGTCGGAGAACGCCGCCTGCCCACCGCGCTCCCCCGCCTCGCACGCCGCCGTGTAGTCGTCGACACGCAGGTTGACCGAGAGACCGCGCCCCTGCTCGCACGGGGGCAACGCCTGCAGCAGGGTCGCGGCGACGAGCGGTTCCCGCAGGGCGGCCAGTTCGACGTCGGTGCCGGCGACGCCGATCGCGACGGCGCCCCGATCGGACACGCAGCCGACGGCCCGGTACGACGGGTCGCCGTCGAGCCGCAGGTCCAGTGTCAGCTCGCTGTTCGCGAGAGTGTGCAGCAATCCCACCAGTTCGGGCGAAGGCGCCTCGACCGTGCCCAGGCCGCGTTCGGACAGTGTCCGGCTCGCCGTCGCCGCCAGCTCGGCCCGGAACTCCGGCGTCCGCCCGACGTGCGGCACCTCCAGCACCGCGGGCAGTTCGTCGCGTCCGTGCGCCGACCACAGGAGAAACAACTCGCCGATGTGCAGCCGGATCCAGTCCATCAGCGGCCACCCCTCGGGTCTTCGCCGATGACCGGCGGGGTCACGTACCCGCCCAGCCCCCAGACGTCGGAGTCCTCGACGAGGTAATCCGGCGCCTTGTGTTCTCCCTCGTCCTGCTTGCCCTGCTGAGGCGCCATTCCCATCGGCATCCCGCCGAATCCGCCCATGCCCGCGGCCGCCGCCCGCGATCCGGCACCGGCGACCTGGCCGGGTTGGCCCGACGGTCCGAAGCCGCCGACGCCGGATCGGCCGCCTTGGCCGAGCTGCTCGTGGGTTCCGCCGGAGGTGCCGGACGACGGTGGAGGCGGCACGAACGCGCCGCTGCTCGCGCCGGGCGAGCGTGGTGCCTCGGCCGGCTCCCGCACCTGGATCGGGGCGACGTCGTCGACCCCGCTGCTGCGCGTCGAGTCGTCCGGCGGCGTTTCCGGTTCCGGCTGCGGGACGGGCTTCGGTTCGGACTCCGGCTTCTCTGGCGTCTTGAGGATCTGCGGCTGCTTGCCGTACGAAGTGAAGCGAGGGACGTTCTCGTAGACCTCGCCGGAACTCCGCTGCATCCGCGTCATCACGTCGGCGGCCTGGCGGTGCAGATCCTGCGAGCTCTCGTCGGTGGGCTCGGCGACGATCCGGCCTGCCTCGGCGAAGTCGGACTTCGGCGGCGAAGACGTCGACATGGCCTGCGTCGAATCGGACATCGGGATGGGACGACGCTTCGGTGCCTCTGGCGCCTTTGGCCGCGGGGAGAATCCCGGCGGCTCCGGCATCGTGCGCCGCGCGGTATCGGCGATATCCGCCTGGCGGCGCAAGCAGTTCGCGACGTTCTCGGCGCGCCAGCCGGTCTCGCCCGCCCAGTCGACGAGTTTGATCGCGGCGTCGCGAGCCCTGTCGGCGCCCTCGCCGGTCCAGCCGTCGGCGGTCGCGACAATGGCCGCCCTGAGCTCGGAGCCGACCCTGTCCAGGAACGCGCTGATCTTCGCCCACTGCGCGGCGACGGATTCCGCGCCGGCCAGGTCCAGCTCGTTGTGGACCATCTCGTAGAGCTCTCGATGCGAGTAACTCATCCAGTCGATGTCGGCGTTGAGGTGATCGGGGCCGGGCTGGGGCTCCGGCTCGGGCGGCGGCCACGGCGTCGGCATGATCCGCATCAGTGCTCGTCCTTCCGCTCGTGTTCGACCATGTCCTCCATGTCGAAGCGGCGAGCGACCCGCTCGAGCTGCTCCTGGCCTTCCTCGTCCGCGGCGACGTACATCTTCCGCGCCGCCATGACGGTGAGCTGGAAGTCTTTGAGTACCTTGGCGAAGTCGTTGAGGACGGGTACGGCGGCTTCGGTGCCCTCTGTCGCGGCGCCCTGGAACCGTTCGCTCATCGTGTGCCCGACGAAGTTGTCGCCCAGTTTCAAGGGCGCCTTGAACTCCGTCGAGTCCTTGATCAGCGCGTTCAGCTCGTGACGTGCCTTCAGCAGCGCGTCGACGAGCTTCTTGGCGGCGTCTTCGGTGACCTTGACGGTCCCCTTCTTGGCATCGGTCTTGGTGTCCCGGATCTGACCCGCCACCGGCGCCAAGGCCGGCGCCGAAGCGCCGAACGCGGCTTGTGGCGTCACGGGCACCTTGGGTGACTGTGCCATCTGACCCTCCCCTGTCACATCCGAAGGGGAATGTTAGCGCGGATGAGTCAGCGCAGGTGGGCGTCGAACCAATTCAGCGTGCGCTGCCAGGCCTCCGCGGCCGCGTCGGGGTCGGCGTCGAAGCGGTGGTTGGCGCCCGGGTAGCGGACGACGTCCGTCGCGACCCCCGCCGAGGCCGCCGCGTCACGCAGCTGCTCGACCTCGGCACCTCCGGCCTCGTCACCCGCGTCGCCGTACATCCCGAGCCACGGGCTGGTCAGCCGTCCCGCGATCTCGACGAGGACCGGCAGTTCGGCGACTCCCTGCCCGCCGACGCTCACGGCCGCGCCCAGCCTGCGGTTCGACGCGACGACCAGCGCCGCCGTCCCGCCGAGGTCGAAACCGACGACACCGACGAGATCCGCCTGGACACCGCGCTCGGAAAGCCACGCGAGCGTCGCGTCGGTGGCGTCGAGCAGATCCTGCTGCGTGAGGTCGTCGCGATCGAGATGCGGCGTGACGGTGAGCCAGCCCTCGCCGGCGAGACCCGCCAGCAACAGGCCCAAACCCTCTTCGACCTCTTCGGCTTCCTCGTGCAACACCACGAGTCCGCCACGGACGACGCCTTCCGGTTCGGCGAAGGTCAGGCGCAGCGTGTGGCCGTCGACGTGCTGATGTTCCACGGTGGTCGTCAGGGTCATTCCTCCATCAGACCACTCTTAGGTAAATATTCGGGGCTTGCCCCGGCGCGGGAGGATACGGTGTCGGAGCCGTCCCCCAGACGTAGGAGCGCCGAAGATGTCCCCTGTTTCGCCGCGTGCGGATCTCGAATCGTTGCCGAAGTACGTCCCTGGCCGGACAATCCAGGGTGCGATCAAGCTGGCGAGCAACGAGGTTCCCGGTGGACCGCTGCCGAGTGTGGCGCAGGCCATAGTCGAAGCGGCACAGGGCATCAACCGGTATCCGGACATCACGTCGTCCGGGCTCGTCGAGCGGCTGGCCCGCGAACTGCATGAGCCGACCGAGCGCATCGCCATCGGCTGCGGCTCGGTTTCCCTTTGCCAGCAAATGATCCAGGCCCTCTGCGGACCGGGCGACGAGGTCGTCTTCCCGTGGCGTTCGTTCGAGGCGTACCCGATCGTCACGCAGGTGGCGAACGCCGTCAGCGTGAAGGTGCCGCTGACGGACGGGCACGGCTTGGATCTCGACGCGATGCTGGCGGCGATCACACCGAAGACGCGGCTGGTCTTCGTGTGCAACCCCAACAACCCGACCGGGACGGTCGTGCGGCGCGCGGAACTGGAGCGGTTCCTCGACGCCGTGCCCGCCGGTGTGCTCGTCGTGCTCGACGAGGCCTACAAGGAATTCGTGACCGACACCGAGGTGCCGGACGGTGTCGAACTGGCGCGCGGCAAGGACAACGTCGCGGTACTTCGGACTTTCTCGAAGGCATACGGCCTCGCGGGTCTCCGCGTCGGTTACGCGGTGGCGCCGGAACCGATCGCCATCGCGCTGAAGCAGGTGTACGTCGCCTTCTCGGTGAACATGATCGCCCAGGCGGCGGCCATCGCCTCCCTCGACGCGGCCGACGAACTGCTGGAGCGCTGCAAGGAGATCGTCTCCGAGCGGACCCGCGTGCGGGATGCCTTGCTGGCCAAGGGTTACGAGGTTCCGGAGACACAGGCGAACTTCGTCTGGCTGCCGCTGGGCGAGCGGACGACGGCGTTCGCGGAGCACGCACTGGAGCGAAAGCTGATCGTGCGCCCGTTCGCGGGCGAAGGCGCGCGAGTGACCATCGGGACGCCTGAGGAGAACGACCTCTTCCTCGAAGCGGCGGGGGATTTCCCGCGCTAGGAGCGACCGGGCCGTGAAGGCTCGGCGTGGTCGTGGGGGGGGGGTTGGGGTGGGAACCGCACCTCCCACCACAACCACACACAGACACCTAAAGATGGGGTTTCTCCCTCCGGAGAAAACGAACCACCCCGAAGGGGGAAAACCCCACAAGCC
>NZ_JBVISU010000001.1:61045-469631 GCF_055575355.1 Amycolatopsis sp. NPDC034160
TTCCCAACACGGGGAGAGCCGGGGCGGGGAGGGCTGGGGGGGTTGGGGGGTGGCGTTGGGGGTGAAACCCCGACTCCCCCCCCACGACCCCACGCGGACACTGAAGGCGGGCTTTCCTACTTCAGGAGCAACTGCACCATCGCGGCGAGGCCGACCACGACGATCACGCCGCGCAGCACCTTCGGCGAGAGCTTGCGGCCGATCTTCGCGCCGATCTGGCCGCCGATCGTCGACCCGACCGCGAGCAACGCGACCACCGGCCAGCTGACGGGCGCGATGAAGGCGTAGATCGTGCCGGCGACGATGTTCACCACGGCGGAGAGCGCGTTCTTGACGCCGTTGAGCCGTTGCAGCGACTCGGACAGCAACATCCCCATCACAGCGACCATCATCACGCCCTGCGCGGCCGTGAAGTATCCGCCGTAGATGCCGATCAAGAAGATCAGGAACAGCAGGAGCGGCCCGATCTTGTGAACCTTCCCGTTCTCCTCGCGGCGCTTCGCGACCCAGGCCGACACTCGCGGCTGGACGATCACCAGCACCACCGCGAGCCCGACCAGCGCGGGCACGACGGTCTCGAAGGCGTCCTTGGGCAGCGAAAGCAGCAGGATCGTCCCGCAGATCGCGCCGAAGAACGACGCCACGGCGAGTTTGACGACCTCCGGCCAGTAACCCTTGAGCTCTTGGCGGTAACCGATCGCCCCGCTGACGGTGCCCGGGGCGAGGCCGATCGCGTTGGACGTCGTCGCCGTGAGTGGCGAGTAGCCGAGCGCGACCAGGACCGGGAACGTCACCAACGTGCCTGAGCCGACGACCGTGTTGATCGTGCCCGCCCAAAGCCCCGCGATGAAGATCAGGACCGCGTGCCACCACGTCATAAAGCACTCACTCGCGCACCATAAACAGGGTTACCTCCTTTCGCGCTCTGGATGTGTCTAGTCGAACATTCCTCTGCCCGTTATGCCCCGGTTCGGCGCTGCCACGCGGAATCCGTCGCCTGCCGGGTCTTCGAGTCCTCCTCCGGCAGATGGGCCGCGGTGATCTCCGCGGCGACCGTCCAGCCGAGCGCCAGGTACAGCGCCCGCCCCTCTTCCGTCGCCACCAGGACCGCTCGTTCCGCCCCGGCGGCGACCGCCACTTCGTCGAGCCGTCGCATGACGAACCGGCCCAGCCCTCGCCGCTGGTGTTCGGGCTCCGTCACCACCTGATCCACCACCGCCGTGCCGCCGGCGATCGCGACCCGGCCGGTGGCGGCGCGCGAGCCGTCGGGCGCGCGCACCACGACGTCGGTGACCACGCCGTCGCCCACCAGTTCGGCCCGGTACGGCTCGGGCGCGGCCATGACGGGCCGCATCGCGAGCGGGGTGCTCATCAGATACTCCGGCGGGCCGACCTGCCAGTTCGGCGGCACCGTCTCCGCCACCTCTTCACGAGAACCGCTCACCTTCAGCCACGTGCCGGGCTCGGTCAGCGCGCGAGCCCGGTGAGCGGCCGACTCCGCGTCCGCCAGCACGTATCTCACGCGATGCCCCGGACGCCCGACGTCGAGCCGGTAGCCGTCCGGTTCGGCCACCGGGAGCCCGACGCCGCGGGAAAGCGCCCAGCCGTGCACCCATGCCTTGATCAGCCCTGCCACCCCAGTCATCGTCCGATGATGACACCGGCCACCGACAATCCCGGCCGGTTCGCCGAACCTGCGAGGATGGGGCCGTGGCCGACGACGAGCGCGAAGTCCGCGCGGAGCAGGTGTGGAGCGCGACGGTCGATCATCTGCGCTCGATGATCGACTCGGGCAGGCTCCCCGCCGGGTCGAGGCTGCCCGCCGAACGGGCGCTCTGCGAGCAGCTCGGCATCAGCCGCGGTTCGTTGCGGCAGGCGTTGCGGGTGCTGGACTCCATCGGCTACGTGCAGGTGCGGCCGGGTTCGGGCACGTACGTCCGCGAGAACCTCGACGAACAACCGCTGCGCGGCTGGTTCTCCGAACACGAGCAACTGGTCGAGAAGCTGTTCGACCTGCGGACCACCGTCGAACCGACGCTCGCCGAGCGGCTCGCGCTCCAGCACACGCCGCGGGTGCTCGCGCGGCTGGAGAGCACCGTCGACGAGATGGAGCAGGCCGCGGCCGACGGTGACATGCTGCGGGTGATCGCGGCCGACGCGGAATTCCATCGGGTGATCGCCGGCAACGCGGGCAACGACGACGTCACCGACCTGCTGCGTTCGGTGCTCTCGCTGGTCGGTGAGGAACGGCGGGCGGCGCTGCGGCTTCCCGGCCAGATCCGCAAAGCCGTCGACGAGCACCGCGCGATCCTCGAAGCGGTCCGCCGTTCGGACGCGGCCGCCGCACGGGAGATCACCCGGAAGCATTTGCTCGACGCCAAGACCTACGTCCACGACTACACGACGCGGGATTGACACTTCCTTGATGGCGGACCCGAGACCACGCGAGTAGAGTTTTCAGAAGATTATGAAACTTCTGATAGGGGTGCGCGGTGGAGAAGGTCCGATTCACCGAAGAGAAGGCGACGATGCTGGCCACGTTGTACGGCCGCGCGCTCGACGCCCGCAGCGACCGGCCGATCCTCGGTGACCAGGCCGCCGACGAGGCCGTGAAGCAGATCGACTACGACTTCTCGACACTCGGCGTCACCGGCGACATGGGCTTGACCGTCGCGCTGCGGGCGAAGCCGATGGACGAGTGGGCGACGGACTTCCTCCGGAAGCATCCGGACGCGACGGTCGTGCAACTCGGTTGCGGGATGGACAGCCGCGTCTACCGGGTCGACCCGCCGCCTTCCGTGCGCTGGTTCGACGTCGACTACCCCGACGTCGTCGCCCTGCGCGGCCGGATCTATCCGGACCGGGAGGGATATCGGACCATCGGCTCGTCCGTGACCGACTTCGGGTGGATCGACGAGATCCCGTCGGACAAGCCCGGTCTGGTGATCGCGGAGGGGCTGACGATGTATCTGCGGCCGTCCGAGGGCGAAGAGCTGCTGAGGCGGTTGATCGCGCATTTCCCGCAGGGCGGTGAGATGGTCTTCGACACCTTCAGCAGGCTCGGCATCAAGCTGCAAAAGCTGAATCCTGTGGTCCGTAAGGCGAACGCGACGCTGTACTGGGGCATCGACGAGATCTCCGAGCTGGAACGGCTCGGGCTGACGCTGGTCACGAAGCTCGACGCGACGGACTACGCGACGCCTGAGGCGAAGGAGCGTCTCTCGGCGTCGATGCGGGCGCAGTTATGGCTCGTGGGGCTGATCCCGGCGTTCAAGAAGATGGGACGCATCCTGCGGTTCCGGTTCTGAGGCGCGGTAGAACGCGTTTAGTCCTCTAAATGCGTTTTACCGCCGGGCGTCAGCGGGACTCCAGTACTCGCTCCACGAACCGGTGCAGTTTGTCCTCCAGCCGGAAGACGCGCTCCTCCAGCGTCAAGGACTCGAACGGCTGCGGCACGTCCGAGGTCAGTTCGCCGCGGATGTACTGGCTGCACGCCAGATTCGCGCACGCGTAGATGCCGAGCGTGTTGCCCTCGCGCCCGGGTTTCCCCGCCCGGCGGCCGGAGAAGAGCGCGATGTCGGACAGCGGATGTGTCGTCGTGCACAGTCCGCACATGTTGCTCAGCAGGACCCGGCCCTTCGGCCGGGGCGCGGCACGAAGGGACAGCCCCACGATTTCCCCTTGGTAGGGCAACACGAGATAGGCGCGGGAGGTCGCTTTCGGATCGCGCCAGCCAAGGAATTCCCTTTTCTCCCAAGGGATCTCGTCGGGCCGTGCGGGCAGGGTGACCCCCTTGGCCTCGCCACGCGTGCAGTTCACGAAGGACGCCCTGATCTCGTCCTGGCCCAGCGGTTCCATGTCTGCAAGGTAGCCATCGCACGCGAGAACTGGCCAACCGTTTTCCGCCGGAGGTCCTACGATCACCGGGTGCTTGGGAAGACGATGTCGAGCCGGTTCCGGCTGGTGCTCAGGACCAGCCTGGGCTTCGCCGCGCTCGGCATCGGGTCCAGCGTGTGCGGTGCCGGAGTCGTGGCGTTGCTGTTGCTCGTGCAGGGTCTGCCGAGCGAGGTCGGCGATCGCGGCTGGATCCTCTCGGTCACCGCGGCCGGGATAGTGGCGCTGTCGCTGGTCGTGGGCACCCTGTGGACGGCTTGGCTGCAGCGGCGCACGGCGGTCTGGTTCGTCTTCGGCCGCCCGCCGACGAAGGCCGAGGCCGAGCGGGCGCTGCGGCTCCCGGTCGACATGGCGATCGTCAGCGGGACCCTCTGGCTGATCGCCACAGTCGTGCTCGGCTCACTCGCCAGGGTGCTCGGGTCGTGGATGGACTCCCTCGGAATGGCGCTGGTCATCGGGCTCGGCGGGCTGACCACGGTCGGCCTCACCTATCTCGCCGCGGAATGGGTCGCGCGTCCGGTGATGACGATCGCGCTCAAGGTCACCCCGCCGAAGGGGACGCTCCGGGTCACCGTGCGGACCAGGGTGGTCGTCACCTGGTCACTGGCGAGTGGGGTCCCGTTCCTCGGTGTGCTGCTGGTGGCCACGCCGCCGGACCTCGGCCAGGGTGACCACGTCGCGAGCCTGATCATGCTTTCGGTGATCGGGCTGAGCGTCGGCGCGATCGGCACGGGCCTGCTCGCGAAGGCCGTCGCGACCCCGCTGCACCGGCTCCGCGTCGCGCTCGACGAGATCGCGCGTGGCAACAAGGAGATCGTGGTCGACGTCGACGACTCCAGTGAGATCGGTCTGCTGCAGAGCTCGGTCAACGACCTCGCCGCCGGGTTGCGCGAGCAGGAACGGATGCGCGATCTGTTCGGCAGGCACGTGGGGGACGAAGTCGCCCGGCACGCCCTCGAGTACGGCGCCTCCCTTTCGGGTGACGTGCGCGAGGTGACGGCGCTGTTCGTCGACGTCGTCGATTCGACGGCCTTGGCGAGCCGGACCCCACCCGAAGACCTGGTGAAGATGCTCAACCGGTTCTTCACCAGCGTCGTGCACGCCGTCGGGGCGCGCGGCGGGCTGGTCAACAAGTTCCAGGGTGACGCCGCGCTCTGCGTCTTCGGTGCGCCGACCCGGCTCGCGGACGCGCCGACGGCCGCGCTTTCGGCCGCGCGGGCGATCCGGGACGCCGTCCAGGAGACCGGCGAGCTGGACCTCGGCATCGGCGTCGCGAGCGGGCGGGTCTTCGCCGGTCAGCTGGGTACCAGCACCCGGTTCGAGTACACCGTCATCGGCGACGCGGTGAACGAGGCCGCACGCCTGACCGAGTACGCGAAATCCGCCGAGGGCCGCATCCTGGCGAGCGAGGCGGTGCTCAAGGCGGCACTGGAAAGCGAGCGCTCGCACTGGGAGCCGTTCGCGGAACTCGAGCTGCGTGGCCGCCGGGAACCCACGCACGCCTGGGCGGCGAGCGCGCTCAGCCCGGAATGACGTCCGGCCAGCGCAGCAGCGTCGAACCCCAGGTCAGCCCGGCCCCGAAGGCGCCCATCACGACGCGGTGCCCCGGCTGCAGGGTCCCGTCCTTGGCCGCGTCGGCCAGCGCGATCGGGATCGACGCCGCGCTCGTGTTGCCCACCTTCTCGATGTTCGAATACATCACGTCCTCGGCGAGCCCGAGCTGTTTCGCGCAGGTCTGCAGGATGCGGATGTTCGCCTGGTGCCCGATGAACCGGTCGATGTCGCCGACTCCCCAGCCCGCAGAGTCCAGCACCGTGCGAGCCGATTCCGCCATCCGGGCGCAGGCGTGCCGGAAGACGGTCTGGCCCTGCATCACCAGATAGTGGTCACGCGGGTCGTCCGAGCGGCGGTTCTTCGCGCCGCCGGCGTCGACCCAGAGCAGCTCCGCGAGTGCGCCTTCGCTGTGCAGGTCGAACGGGCCGAGCGCGCCGAGTTCGCCGGCTTCGCCCGCGCGCAGCAGGACCGCGCCCGCGCCGTCGCCGAAGATCGGCACCGTGCCGCGGTCGTCGGGGTCGACGAGCGAGGTGAAGACGTCCGCGCCGATCACCAGCACGCGGCGCGCGATCCCGGCGGCGATCAGCCCGGCGCCGGTGGCCAGCCCGTAGATGAACCCGCTGCAGACGGCGTTGACGTCGAACGCGGCGACGCCGTTCAGCCCGACCTTGGTCGCCACCTGCGGCGCGCTGGCCGGGCACACCTGGTCGGCCGTCGACGTCGCGAGCACGACGGCGTCCGCGCCGTCCTCCCCCGCCGAGGCCAGCGCCCGGCGCCCCGCCTCGGCCGCGAGGTCCACAGTGGACGTTCCGGGATCGACGACCCGGCGTTCGGCGATGCCGGTACGCGAGCGGATCCACTCATCGGAGGTGTCCAGCCGCTGGGCGATCTCCTCGTTGCCCACCACGCGCGGCGGCAGCCAAGAGCCGAGACCGGCGATAACGGCCGCCTGAGATGAGGGCACCAAGGAATCCTTTCGCGCGGAAAAAGAGAGGTCTGTCATTCACTTGTAAGCGCTACCATTCAGTAGACCCGTCAGTTGTGTTCCGGGTCACATTTCAAAGAATTCTCACTTTTCCCGGCGCGTCGTGGGCGGACCAGCGGCAACCACGACTGACCTGGGCGGACGGGGTGACGGGGCACACCGCGTGGCGCGCGGCCGGAGATCGGGCGGCCCGGAGAGTCGTCCGGTTAGCCTGATCAGGTGCACACACCCGACCTCGACCGCCTAGACGTGGCCATCCTCTCCTGCCTGCAGGCCGATGCCCGCACGATCGCCGAGTCCATCGGCGCGAAGGTGGGGCTGTCCGCCGCCGCCGTGCAGCGGCGGATCAAGCGGTTGCGCGAGGCCGGGGTGATCGAGCGCGAGGTGGCGGTGCTGTCGCCGCAGGCGCTCGGGCTGACGATGACGTTCGTGGTGATGGTCGAGATGGAACGGGAGAGCCTCGCGGTCCTCGACGGGTTCCGGCGGCAGGTGCTCGCGGACGACAACGTCCAGCAGTGTTACTACGTGACCGGCAACGCGGACTTCGTGCTCGTGGTGACCTGCCGGGACATGGCGGGCTTCGAGGCGTTCACGCGGCGGATGTTCTTCGACAACCCGAACGTGCGGCACTTCACGACGTCGGTGGCGATGGACCGGGTCAAGACGGGGTTGACGCTGCCGCTGGAGCCTTGACCGGGAGTCGATCTTCGCTATTCTGGCCTGCTGCCTTCTGGGGAAGGACCACAGCCGCCATGCAGAGACAGCTCCGCCTCTTTCTCACCGCCACTTTCATCGACGCGCTCGGCAGCGGGATCTGGCTCCCGTTCGGGCTGCTCTTTCTCGTCCACGGCCAGGGCTTCGGCCTGATCGAAGCCGGTACGGCGCTCAGCACGGGCGGTCTGCTCGCGCTGGCGACCGGGCCACTGGCGGGAGCCGCGATGGACCGGTTCGGCCCGCGCGCGCTCCTGATCGCGGGCAACCTGCTGCGACTGGCCGCCTTCGGCTGCTATCCGCTGCTGACCTCGCTCTGGCAGGTCGTCGCCGTCACCCTCGTGGCAGGCGTCGGCGACCGGCTGTTCTGGACCTGCAATGCCCCGATGGTCGCCGCGCTCACCACCGGCCGCGACGCCGAGCGCGTCCTCGGTACCCAGACGGTCGGCCGGTTCGCCGGTGCGGGCGTCGGCGCGGCGGCGAGCGCGGTGCTGCCGGAGATCACGAGTCCGGCGGCGTTCCACCTCATCGCCTACGTCAACGCCGCCACCTTCGCGGTGGCCGCGGTGCTCATCAGGTTCCTGCCCGCCGCGGCCGGTGTGTCCGAAAAGGACAGCCCAGCGGGATGGAAGGCCGTTCTCTTCGACCGCCCTTACGTCGGGTTCTGCCTGACGCATATGAGCTTCACCCTGGCGAGTGCGAGCAAGTTCGCCATCCTGCCGATCCTGGTCCGCGACTTCCTACATGGTCCACAGTGGATCGCCGGAACCGCGATCACGATCGGGACGGTCACGGTGGTCTTCGGCCAGAACCTCGTGATCCGCGTACTCGCCGGATACTCCAGGACCACCGGGCTCATCGCCGCCGCCGCGGTCTTCGCCGTCTCGTTCGCGCTGCTCATTCCGGTCACCTCGGTCCCGTTGCAAGTGGCGATCTGCCTCATCCTCTTCACGAGCTCGACCTTCTCGGTCGCCGAGGCGATGTTCGCGCCGCTGTCCACGGCGGCCGCCGCCGAAGCCGCGCCACGCGGAGCCGAGGGCCGTGCCAGTGCGCTGTTCCAGCTGTCGTGGGGACTGCCGATGGCGCTGGCCCCGGCCATCCTCGGCGGCCTGCTCTCCGTGAGCGGGCCATTACTGTGGACGTCTCTCACCGCGATCTCACTGCTCGCCGTTCCCGCCCTCCTCGGCCTGAAGAAAAGGCTGCCGGACAAGCCGCCACAACGGGTATCGACCTGAACGCAAGGGGTCTGTGCCCGGCGTTACACCACTATGGACATGTGCAGCCGATAGCGTGAACGTGCCCGTAGTCGCGTCATTCGCCGTGTGCCCGGGCATCTCCTTGGCGAGACGAAAAGTTCGCGCCGCGCGAACCACGAGCACTTAGGAGTGGCCGTGCACACCGACGCCGTTCACCAGAGCCAGTTCGTACTGCTGAACAACAGCAGCACGCCCGTTCTCTCCCGCCTGTCCTTCCACGTCGACGAGCCCTACGCCGTCACCGTGTCGTTCCGGACCGAGCGCGGCCGGTGGGTCGAGTGGACCTTCGCGCGTGAGTTGCTCGCCGCCGGTCTCACCGACCCCGCCGGACTGGGTGACGTCCGCGTCCGCCCCGATCTCTCCGAGGACGAGGCGATGCTGACGCTGGAAATCGAGTCACCCGACGGCTATGCGTCGTTCGAGCTCGAACGCGAGGACGTCGAGTCCTTCCTCGACTCCACGTGCGACCTGGTCCCGCTCGGCTCCGAGAGCGAGTACTTCGACATCGACGCGCTGATCGAAGAAATCAGCAACGTCTAGAGCAGCCCGCGGTAGAGGAAAGGCGAAGGGCGGACCGAGTGCGCTGGAGGCACTCGGCCCGCCCTTCGTCCTTTTCGGTGGTTCTCGGTGGCCAGGGGTGGGGTCAGCCAAGGACCAGGGTGGTCCCGGTCGCGGACAACGCCGGCCGGACCGGGAAGAAGTACGTCACCGAGGTGTTACCGCCGGACAGCATGCCCTGGGCCTGGTTGCCCGCGATGAACGAGCCGCCGGAGTCGCCTGCCTGGGAGCGCACGTTGGTGGCGGTCATGCCGTAGACCGTGCCTTCGGCGTAGCGGACGGTCTGGTTCTTGGCGCCGACGGTGCCGCAGGTCCAGCCGGTGGTCGAACCCGACTTGCAGACCGAGGCGCCGGTCGCGGCCTCGCTGGAGCCGCTCACCCGGGTGCCGTTGTTGATGACGCCGCGCGGCACCCAGTTGCTGTTCACCCGGACGTGGCCGTAGTCGTTGGTCGGGAAACTGACGCGGGCGAACGAGCCCATCGCGACCCGGTTGGAGCCGGTCACCGTGCCCGGGCCGCAGTGCCCGGCGGTGAGGAAGCCGCCGTTGACCGAGAAGCCGATCGAGCAGCGCGAAGAGTTGTTGATGTAGTAGGCGTCCCCACCGCGGACGTCGTACTTCAACGTCGGTGCCCCCGCGGTCTCGACCACCGAGACGGCGGTCTTGTCGACGCCGGTCTTCTCCAGGAACGAGTCGACGGTGCCGCTCTTGCCCGGCAGGACGTTCACCGTCACGCGGTTGGTCTTGGTGTCGACGCCCCAGCCGGTGATCGCGCCGTCCGCCGCGCGCTCACCCGCGTTCAGTTTGTCCACAGTGGAATCGAGCTGGGTCGCCGAGAAGCGCACGAGTTCCGCCTCCGCGCCACTGGCCAGCACCTGGCCCAGTTTCGCCGCGTCCGTGACGCCGACGCGCAGTTTGCCGGTGGCCTCGTTGTAGCTCGCGCCACCGAAGCTGCCGGCGAGTGCCGAAGCGAGTTTCTGTTCGAGCGTGCCGGCGGCGGTCTCGCTCTGGATCCTGGCGAGTGCCTGGTCGGCGGTCAGGCCGAGGTCCCGTTGCAGGGCGGGAACCATCTCGGCGTTCAGCAGGGTGTCCGAGGACGCCGCCGCGGGGGTACCCGTGACGAGCGCGCCGGTGGCCAGTGCTGCCGTGGCGGCCACACCGAGGAGCTTCGTGATCTTCATGCTTCTCCCTCGTCATCACGCACGGCTCCGGTTCGCCATGCGATTGCCCTCCCCTGACGGGTGAGAGTTCTGGAACCGGAGACCGCCCGCAATCCGGGTCGGCGCGGGATAGGTATACCCATTCTTCGGGAGCCGTATCCCCTGCTCCAGGGGCGGTCACCTAGAGATGGCACCCGGACGGACACGTCCGTAAGTAGGGTTTCGAGCGAATACCGTGCGTAGTCATTGTCACCCCCTGAACGTGGGATGAATCGCCGAATCGGGTTTCTCGCCGATGTTTCGGGTGCCCGGTGATTTTCCAACCGACGATCCGTCAGCCAACCGGTGACGGTGCGTCCGCGGACAGCCTCATCGGGTGCCCGTGCTGTCCGGGTTGGGAGGTTTACGACCAGGTAGGCAGTGCTTAGGCTCCGCAGGACAACGCACAAGATCGTGTCGGGCTCACCGGGAACTCCCAACCGAGGAGCGCATGATGTGGCTTGCCACCCCTCGCCCGACCTCGGTTTCGGTCCGCGCCGGATCGACGGCACTGGTGGGCCGCGACGTCGAGGTCTCGGCGATCGTGAAGATTCTGCTGCGCCGTCCCGCCGCCGTGCTGATCGAGGGCGAACCCGGGATGGGCCGCAGCAGGCTGCTCGCAGAACTGGCGGGACGCCGCGAGTTCGCGGCCGGCCGGGTGCTCTTCGGCGCGTGTCAGCCGATGCGCGAACCGTTCCCGTTCGGGCCGGTGCTGGAAGCGCTGCGGTCGGCGGGCGACCGGCCGCTCGGCCCGCTCAGCCCGGTCGCCGGGGTGCTGAGACCCTTGCTGCCCGAACTCGCGGAAAGCCTTCCGCCCCAACCGGAACCACTCGCCGACCCGTGCGCCGAACGGCACCGCCAGTTCCGCGCCGTCCGGGAACTCCTGATCGCCTGCGGACCCGCGCTCGTCCTGATCGACGATCTTCAGTGGGCCGACGAGGGCACCCGTGACCTGATGCGATTCCTCGCCGCGGCCATGCCGGCCGAACTGGCCGTCGTCGCGGCCTACCGGACCGGCTCGCCGTCCAGGCACGGAGGCGCGGGCATCCCGTTCCGCACCCCGCCAAACGTCCAGACCGCGCGCGTGACACTGGGCCCGCTCGACGTCGAGGCCGTCGGAAAGCTGGCGGAGGAACTGCTGGACCTGCCGAGGGTTTCCGCGTCGTTCACCGCGAAACTCCACGAAAGCACCGCCGGGATCCCGTTCGTGGCCGAGGAGACCCTGCGCGCTTTGCGCGACACCGCCGGACGGCTGCCCATCGGCGACGTGCTCTCGGACCGGCTGCTGGAAAGCCTCGAAGTTCCGATCTCCCTGCGTGAGGCCATCACCGAACGGCTCGAAACACTGCCGGAACCCGCGATCCGGCTGGCCCGCGCGGCGGCGGTGCTCGCCGTCCCGTCCGAACCCTCGGTGCTCGGCGAACTCGCCTGCCTCACCGGCGACGACCTCCGCTCGGCTCTTCTGTCCACTTTGGATGGCGGGGTACTCGGTGAACTCGGCGGCGACCGCTACGGCTTCCGGCATCCCTTGGCACGCAAGGCCGTCTACGACACGATCAGCGGGCCCGAGCGGACCCTGCTGCATGCACGCGCCATCCAAGTGCTTTCCGGCCAGTCGGTTCCCCCGCTGACGCTGCTGGCGAACCACTCCCGCGCGGCCGGACGGACCGAACAGTGGCGCCACTACGCCGAGGCCGCCGCCGACGAGGCCATCGCCCACGGTGACACGTCCCGCGCGATCGACCTGCTCCAGTCCGTACTGGCGGAGGCGGGGCTCGGCGAGGACGACATCGCCCGGCTGGCCACGAAACTCAGCCAGGTCGCGTTGCGCGGATTCCGCCCGGACGTCATCGAGACCCTGGAGCGGATCCTCGAAGACCTCACCGACCTGCGCCCGAGTGTGCGCGGGACGATCCGGCTCAGCCTCGGGATGCTGCTGGTCCGCACGATCGGGCGACTCGGCCGCGGCCGGGTCGAGGTGGAGAAGGCCATCACCGAACTGGTCGACGAGCCCGCACTGGCCGCCCGTGGGATCAACCTGCTCGCCCAGCCGATCGACGGGCTGACCCCGTTGTCCTGGCACGAAGTCTGGATGGAACGCGCCCGTGAGGTCTTCGACCGGCTCGAAGACCCGGAACTGCGGCTGGCGCTCATCGGCGACCGGATCTCGACCAGGGCGCATATCGGCGACGGCTCGGCTTGGGCCGAATTCCAGGAGCTGCCCGACCAGGGCAGCGGCGTGGCCGAACGCGTCCAGCTCGCGCGGCTGTGGTGCAACCTCGCCGACGCGCAGTCCTGGGCCGGACATCTGACCAGGGCGGAAAAGCTGGTCACCGAAGGGATCCGCCGCGCGACCGACGCCGGCGCGCTCTACGCCGCCGGACTCGCGCAAGGCACCCGCGTCCGACTGGACTGGGTGCGCGGCGAGTGGTCCGGGCTCGCGGAGGCCACCGAACGGCTTCGCGACACTTATCCGGACCTCGGCCCGATCGTCATGGAGTCCTCGCTCGTTCTCGGCGGCCTGGCCGCCGTCCGCGGGGAATTCGCTGCCGCACAACGACATCTGGCCGCGGCGAGTGTGCACGCTCCGGAACACGGGCCCATCCCCGTCGTCCTTTCGGCGGCGGGGGTCCTGATCCGGGTACTCCTCGCGACGGACGACGTCGAGGGTGCGTGCGCGGCGGCCGACAACGCGGTCGCCGCGGCCCGGCGCAAGGGCGTCTGGGTGTGGGCGGCCGGCCTGGTCCCCGCCGCGGCCGAGGCCTACACGCGGGCCGGACGCTGGTCGGAGGCGGACGCCGTGGTCGAGGAATTCGCCCGCGGCGTCGACGGCAAGGACTCACCCGTCTCCGGGGCCGCGCTGCTCGCCGGACAGGCGATCCTGCTCGACGCGCGCGGCAAACATCCCGCCGCGGCAACGGTTTTCGACGAGGCGGCGGCGCGCTACGAAGCGTTGCCGATGCCGTACCAGGCCATCGGCGCCCGGGAGAGGGCAGCACTGTGTCGTCTCAACGCGGGCCTTCTCACCGCTGGCGACCGCCCCGCGATCGAGGACCTCGCCGCGGCCGCGGAGGCCTACGAACGACTCGGCGCGACCCGGGACGCCGGGCGATGCCGCCATCAGCTGCGTGAGCATGGCGCGTGGGCGCCTTCGCAACGCGGGCGGCGCGGCTACGGCCAGGAACTTTCGCCCCGGGAACTCGAAGTCGCGAGGATGCTCTCCGACGGGCGCACGAACCGCGAGATAGCGGACGGGCTGTTCCTGTCCCCGCGCACCGTGGAACAGCATGTCGCGAAGGTCCTGCGGAAACTCGGCGCGCGTTCGCGGACGGACGTCGCCCGCCGGATGTCGACTTACGCCCCCGCCGTGAGTAGCTCGTGAGTGATTTGGGTCGTTCTCTTGAGAAGAAAGACAAAGGTGTCGTGGTTGCGGGCGGGCCTGTTCGCCGAGGTGAGGGGCAGGGCTAAGGCGTAACGCGCGTGCTTAGAGACGGAACTCGCGTGCCTGGACCCCGCACTCGGGTGTTACGTCTCCAAGCACGCCAGATACGGCTCCAAGCACGCGAGATACGGCGCCACGTTCCCCCCTCCCCCCAGTACAGGATGGGGAAGGGGTGAAGCTGGTGGTGGTGGGCCGAGCCGGTGAGGGGAACGGCACGGCCGCAATCGCCACTCACGACCACCTGTTCCGAACGGCCGCCGCCACCCTCCGCCGCGCCCTCCCGGTTCCTACCGCCGGTGACCAGTTTTCCTTAAGGGGCAAGAAAAGCTACCCGATCGGGCACTGTGATCCATTCCATCGGCCGCACGGTGGTCGTATGGTTCCGTACAGTCGTGCGCTGTGCTAGTTTGTTTTCGCCATTAACAAAGTCGGCCCTCTTTTTGCAGGTCAGCCGATCGGGACGGGGTCGCACCCCCGTGAGGGAGTAGCGCAGAAGCATGGCTGAACGAGCCGATTTCGCGCTGGGGACGGTGGAGGCGACCGTGGTCGGGCAGGCGCTCGGCGTCGATGTCCGGTTGTTTCCCTTACGCGTCCGCAATACTTCGATCGACCCGGAGCGCTACACCGCGATCATCCGAAAGGTCTATACCGATCTCGAACAGCGCCGCCTGTCGGTCAACGGCGAGCTGAACCCCGCCATCCGGACCGCGTTCGCGCTGCTCGCGAACCACCGGATCACCGTTTCGATCAACGGCATCGACGGCATCGGCCAGGACATCGCCGTCCTCACCGTCACCGACGGCGCGCAGGCGCTCGGCATCACGCAGGCGCACGGGGAGGACGTCCTCCAGTTCGCGCTGTTCGCGGACGAGGAGCTGGTCGAGGTGCTCGCCGGGGTCCTGCCCCGGATGCGGCCCGCGTCGACGGGCCGCCGCACGATCGTGCGGAAGGAGGAGCGCGCCGTCTCCGCGATGGCCGCGCGCCGTCAGGCCGAGGCGGAGTTCGACGAAGAGGAGACCGACGCGTTCGGCAACCTCCAGTTCACCGGCGTCGTCCGTGCCCGGCCCGAGCCACCGGCTCAGCCGCGTGGCGAAGAAGGCGATGTCGCGGTCCTGGAGAAGGTGCTGTCCGGGACCCGCCTCGGCGGCGGGCACATCATCGTGAGCGGCATCGGCCGCCGCGGCGAACGGCTCCGGTCGACGCCGTTGAGCTGGCTCGACACCGAGGACGGCCGGTACCTGGTCTGGACCGAGACCGACGAGGCCTCCGGCGCCGTGGTCGGGCACTACGAACCGGCCGGCCAGTCCCGGGTGGCGAACGCGATCCGGGACGCCATCGCGGACATCTACTGACCTTCCTGAACCCGGCGAGAGGATCCTCTGTTGACCGAGGAAGCACAACCAGTGGAGCCGTTCCAGCCTATGCGCATGCTCGCGGGCCGGGAACTGATGCGGATGGCCAAGCAGGGTGGCTTCGCCGTCGACGACACCACCGGCGCGGAGATGATCCGCTCGCTCCAAGGGGTGATCGACAGCCTCGAAGAGCGCTGGGTCGCGCTGACCAAGCTGCAGAAGTCACCACCGATGAGCGGCACCGCCACCGCACGCTGGGTGTCCGGGCACATGCGGGGCACCGCGACCGACGCGCAGGGCCTGCTCACGCAGCTGGAGGCGGCCCGCGCCGAGTTCCCGACCTACATCGAGGCGATCGAACTCGCCAAGCGGAACTACCGGGAACGCGACGACGAGAACCAGCGCAATCTGACGCGGATCGACACGGAGATCTAGGGGAGACCAGTGAGCGACTCCGCAGAAAAGACCACGAAGGTCTCTGATCCCACTTCCAAGGACTACGACCCGAACAGCCCGTTCTACGATGTCACGGCCGACTCGTCGTCCGAGTACTACGTCGGTCCGCTGGCGGACAAGGCCGCGTCCGGTGACGAAATCCGCGCCGGCGCCGCGGTCGGGACCGATCTGCTGTTCGACATCCTCGGCTGGGGCGACACCGCGCTCAACGGGTTCAAGGACATGTTCACCCAGCGGATGTACGAGAAGCAGCTGGAGAACGCACGCCAAGGTCTCGAGAAGGACCTCGAGCTCCGCAACCCCGGCCAGCCGCCGTCCACGGTCTGGGCCAACGCCACCCACGAGCAGATGCAGGCCGCGATCGTGGACGACGCGGACTCGGCCGCGGTGGGCGAGACCTCCGAGGAATGGGTTCGGGTCGGCAACGATCTCGCGACGCACCAGCGCAACCTGGCCAAGGCGATCAACGCCAGCACGGCCAACTGGCAGGGCGAGGGCGGTGACGCGGCACGCGAGCACCTCGCGGGAGTCGGTAAATGGCTCGGCTCGACCGCGAACGGCGCGACGCTGACCGGACGCCAGCAGCAGATCCACTCGCAGACGTTGAACGAGACACAGAAGCAGATGGCGGCGAATCCGCCGGTGCCGTTCGACGTGCGGGAGGCCAACGCCAACCTGCAGACGATCACCGACCCGTACCAGTACATGTCGCAGCTCGGGAAGGATCTCGAAACCTTCAAGAAGCAGCAGGACGCGCGTGACCGGGCCGCTCAGGTGATGACGCAGTTCGACACCACGGTCGGCTCGGCGATCGCGACCCCGGCGTTCCCGCCTCCGCCGAAGCTGCCTTCCGCGCAGGCGACCCGGCAGTTGCAGGGGACTCCGGCCGGCGGTGGCGCGGGTTCGCCAGCCCGTGCCCTTCGCGACCCCGACTCGCCCGAGAACGCCGACGGGACGCAGCGTCCCAGCCCCTTCGAGGTGGGCTCGAACGGCGTGGGCCCGGACGGCATCGCCGCTTCGACGGACGGGACGACACACGGAGGCGGAGCCGGTGGTCCCGGCGGCGTGTCGCCGTTCAACTCGCCGAACGGTCCCGCCGGCGGAACACCCGGTGGTGGCGGCCCTGGCGGCTTCCCCGGTGGCGGCGGTCCCGGTTCGCAGCCGAATCCGCCCGGCATCTCCGTCCCGGACCTGCCGGCCGGTGGTGACGGCTACCGTCCCGCGGCGGCGTCCGGCCCCATGCCGAACCTGCCCAAGTTCGACGACGGGACGCACACCACGGGCTACACGCCGCCGTCGCTCCAGCCCCCGTCGTACCAGCCGCCCAACGTGCAGATGCCGACCATCCCCGACGGCGGCGGTCCGCGCACCGGTCCCGGTGGCGGCCTCCCGTACACCCCGCCGAACATCCCCCTCCCGAACCGGCCGACCGGCGGGCCTGTCATGCCGAAGATCCCGCCGCTCGGGAACCCCGGCGGCTCGGGAGACAACATCGGCAGGAGGCTCGGCGGACTGCCCTCGATCCCGGACGGCGGCTCGTACAAGGGCACGCCGTACACCCCGCCCAAGCTCCCCACCATGCCGAACATCCCGGGTGGCGGCGGTAGCGGCGGCGGCAACCTCGGTGGCATCGGCGGTGGCGGCGCCGGCGCGGGTGGCGGCGGCCTCGCCGGGGCCGGAAGGGCGACGGGTGCACTCGGGATGGGAGGAGCCGTCGGCGCGGGCGCGATGGACGCCGAAGCGGCCGCGGCCCGGGCGGCCGGTTCCAGCAAGGCCGGCACCCCCGGCGCCATGGGCCCGATGGGCGGCATGGCACCCGGCGGCGCCAGGGGAAAGGGCGAGGACGACAAGGAACACAAGGTCGCCGACTACGTCGAGTCCGACGACCCGTCCTTCTTCGCCCCGGACGAGGTGGTGGCACCGCCGGTGATCGGTGACTGGAAGAACAAGGACTGGAAATGACGGCTTCGTTCGAGGTCGATCCGGACGACCTGAGCGCGCACGCGAGCCACCTCGAAGGACTCGTGGACCGGCTGAGCACCGCGCACGGCGCGACCGATTCGGCGATGTCGGCGGACGCGTACGGCCTGCTGTGCGCGTTCCTCCCGCCGATCGTCAACCCGACCGGCGAACGCGCGGCGGAGGCGATCAAAGCGGGCGCGGAAGGCATCCAGGCGTTGGCCGACAACGTCCGCACCGCGTCGAAGTCCTATGTGGACGGTGACAAGGACAACGCGGAACCGTTCGAGGCCGACTTCAAGGCCTTGCACATCGGAGGAGTGAAGTGACCGGCGCGAACGGGCTCGGGGAGCTCATGCGGGACCCCGAAGAGGCTCAGCGCAAGCTGGACCAGTGGGCCGAAGGACTGGAGAACAAGGCCCAGCGTTACGCGGCCGCCCAAGAGCGAACCGAGCAGTTGCGGCTGACCGCGGCCAGCTCCGACGGCGCCGTCAAGGTCACCGTCGGGGCGGACGGCGGCGTGACCGATCTCGAATTCGGGAACAAGGCCAGGACGTACCCGTTGGAGGAGCTGTCTCGGCAGATCCTCGCGACCATGCACCAGGCGCAGTCCGGGATCGCGAGCCAGGTCGCCGAGGTCATGCAGGAAACGCTCGGTGACGAGGACCAGGAGACCCGGTCGCTGATGATCGGCACCCTGCGCAGCCGCTTCCCCGAGATGGAAGAGGAAGAGCCTCCGCCACCCGCTCCCCCCGCCGACACTCCGCCGTCATCGGCGCCTCGCGAGAAGCGTCACGAAGCCCCGGAAGACGAAGGCAACTCACCCTGGTGAGACCTTCTTTCCCGAACCACGAAGAAGGTCGTTGTGGGTAACCCGCTGGTCGCCGAGGTCAAGGACTCGACGAAGGCGTACACCGGCTCGTCACTGCTGGAATCGGCGTTCGAGCTGAAGTCGGCCATCGAAAGCGGCGACTGGGCCTCGGTCGCGCTGGGCGCGGTCGGGACCGCGCTCGACGCGCTGTCGATGGCGATGGATCCCTTCGGTGCGATCCTCGCGAACGGCGTCGGCTGGCTGATGGAGCACGTCGGGCCGCTCAAGGAGGCGCTCGACGCGCTCACCGGCAACGCCGACGAGATCGCCGCGAACGCCGAGACCTGGAAGAACATCGCGACCGAACTCGGCGCGGTCGGCGCGGATCTGGCCGGGATGGTCTCCGCCGATCTGCAGAGCTGGACCGGGGTCGCTGCCGACGCCTACCGTGGCCGCGCCAAGGACACGGTCACGCTGCTGGACGCGGCGAAGGAGGGTTGTGAAGGCGCTTCCAGCGGAGTGAAGACGGCGGGCGAGGTCGTCGCCGCCGTACGCGCGCTGGTCCGCGACATCATCGCCGAACTGATCGGGCATATGATCAGCTGGGCGTTGCAGGTGCTGTTCACCCTGGGCATCGGGCTGACCTGGGTGGTCCCGCAGGTGGTCAACGCCGTGGCGAAGACCGCGAGCAAGATCGCGAACCTGACGAAGAAGACGGTCAAGGCGCTGCAGGCGCTGATGCCGCTGCTGAAGCGGGCGGACGACCTGTTCGGCGACGCGGCCAAGGCGTTGAAGAAGTTGCAGCCGGGCAAGGGTGCGCCCGGGCCCAAGCCGAACAAGCTGGACGAAGGCACCACGCCCAAGAGCAGCCCGGGCGGCGGTGACGGCACCACACCGTCCGGCTCGCCGCCGCCGAAGAACGATCCGCCGCCGCCGGCGAAGTCGGATCCGCCGCCACCACCGAAGAACGAGACCACGGACGGGCCGACCACGCCCTCGGGTTCGCCGCCCCCGCGGCCCAAGGATCGGGGCGGGCCGACACCGCCGCCGGACAAGCGCATCAAGGACGGGAACACCGATCCGGGGAACGCCGTCCCGCCCAAGAACCGCAACGACTGCGGCGACCCGATCGACGTCGCGACCGGTTCGATGATGCTGACCCAGGACGACGTCGTGTTCGCCGGAGTCCTGCCGCTGACATTGTCGCGGACACATCTCTCTTCGTACGGCTACGGCCGGTTCTTCGGCTCGTCCTGGGCGTCCACTGTGGACCAGCGGATCGAGGTCGAAGACGACGGCCTGCATCTCGCGCTCGCCGACGGGACACTGCTGACCTACCCGGTCCCGGTGTCCGACTCCCCCGTCTACCCGGCTTTCGGGCAGCGACTCGCGCTGTCCAAAGTGGACGGAGGATACGTCGTGTCCACACCGGACGGTGTCCTGCTCTTCTCCGGCACCGGGAACACCCTTCCGCTGCGCGCGATCGCCGACGGTGACGGGCACCGGATCTTCCTGCACTACGACGACAACGGCGTCCCCAGCGAACTGGTGCACACCGCGGGCTACCGCCTGCTCATCGAGTCGAAGGACGGACTCGTCACCGCGCTTCGGCTGCCCGGCGCGGAAACCGCGCTGCAGAACTACCGGTACGACGAGCGGCGACGGCTGGTCGAGATCGTCGACGCCGCCGGTTCGCCCCTGCGGTTCACCTATGACGCCGAGGGCCGGATCGTGCGCTGGGAGGACGTCAACGGCCGTTGGTACCGCTACGGCTTCGACTCCGAAGGCCGCGTCGTACGCGCGCAGGGCTCCGACGGCGTCCTCGACGTCGGCATCGAGTACGACCGGGAGAACCTGCTCACCTCGGTCACGAACTCGCTCGGGCACGTCACCCGCTATCAGCTCGACGAACTGCACCGCGTCGTCGCGGAGACCGATCCGCTGGGCAACACCACCCGCTACGAACTCGACCGCTTCGGCAAGTTGCTCAGCCGCACCGACGCGCTGGGCCGCACGACGCGGTGGGAGATGGACGACGAGGGCAACGTCGTCGCGGTGATCCAGCCGGACGGCGGCCGCGCGCTCGCGGAGTACTCCGCGCTGAACCGCTGGACCAGCATGACCGGACCGGACGGCGCGGTCTGGCGCCGCGAGTACGACACTCGCGGAAAGCTCGTCCGCACCACGGATCCGACCGGCGCCACCACCACCTACGGCTACGACGAAGCGGGCAACGTCGCGGTCGTGACCGACGCGCTCGGCGGGATCACGCTGATCGAGTCCAACGCGGCCGGTCTGCCGGTCGCCGTCACGGACCCGCTCGGCGGGGTCACGCGGTACACCTACGACGAGTTCGGCCAGACCACCTCGGTCACCGACCAGCTCGGCGGGGTCACGCGGACGAAGTGGGACGGCTTCGGGGAAATCGCCGAACAGATCGACCCCGACGGCTCCGTCTGGCGCTGGAACCGCACCACCGAGGGCTACACCGACGAAGCCGTGGACGCCCGTGGACTCGCGGTGCGCACCGAGTACTCGCAATTCGACCTGCCCGTCGCCGAGATCGGCCCGGACGGCGACCGGCTGTCCTATGTGTACGACACCGAGCTGCGCCTGGTGTCGGTCACCAACGAACACGGCCTTTCCTGGCGCTACGACTACGATCCCGCCGGGAACCTGATCAGCGAGACCGACTTCAACGGCCGCACCACTCGCTACGGCTACGACGCGGCCGGGCAACTGGTGCTGCGCGCCAACAGTCTCGGCCAGACGGTCGCCATCGAACGCGACGCGCTCGGCCGGGTCGTCAGCCGCCGGGCAGGCGACGACGTCGCCACGTTCACCTACGACGCGGCCGACCGGATGACCTCGGCGCGCAACGCGCATTCCGAAGTCACCATCACCTACGACGCGCTGGGCCGGATCGTCGCGGAATCCCTCAACGGCCGGACCGTCCACTCGGAATACGACGCCGTCGGCCGTCGCGTCGCGCGGCGTACGCCGTCGGGCGCCGAGTCGTTCTTCGCCTACGACGCCGCCAATCGCCCCATCGCGCTCCGGACCGCCGGCCGTACCTTGCGCTTCGAATACGACCCTTCCGGCCGTGAAGTGCTGCGACGGCTGGACGGCACGTCGGTGGAACTGCGGCAGAACTGGGGCGCCGCCGACAGGCTGACCTCGCAGATCGTCTCGAACGACCGGGGAATCGTGCAGCGCCGCGAGTACGGCTATCTGCGGGACGGGCTCGTCTCGTCGATCGCGGACCTGCTGTCCGGACCGCGATCGCTGCAGGTCGACCGCGCGGGCCGCGTCGTCGACATCCAGGGGCAGGGCTGGCGGGAGAGCTACGCCTACAACCTCGCGGGCGCGATCACGCAGGCCGGCTGGCCCGGCGCGGATCCCGCCGTCGGACCGCGGCGCTACCAGGGCACCCTGACGACCGGTGCCGGTTCGACGTCGTACCTGCACGACAGCGAAGGCCGCACGATCGCCCGCCGCAAACTCGGCCGGGACTGGACGTACCAGTGGAACTCCGACGACCGGCTGACCGGCGTCGTCACCCCTGACGGTGAGCGCTGGCTTTACCACTACGACGCGCTCGGGCGGCGGATCGCCAAACAGCATCTCGACACCCAGGGCCGGATCCTCGAACAGATCGACTTCACCTGGGACGGCACGAACCTCGCCGAGGAGATCCGCGGCGGCACCGCCGTCGTCTGGGACTGGGAACCGGGCGCGGAACGGCCGATCACCCAGGTCGAACGGATGTCCGGCCACGACGCCCGTTTCCACGCCATCGTCACCGACCTCGTCGGCTCGCCGAGCGAACTGCTCGACGAGGCGGGCAATGTCGCCTGGCATCTGCACACGTCGTTGTGGGGCAAGGTGCTTTCCCCGCCGGGGCAGGCGTACACGCCGTTGCGCTTCCCCGGCCAGTACCACGATCCGGAAACCGGACTGCACTACAACTTCAAGCGCTACTACGACCCGGACACCGGGCGGTACCTCTCGCACGACCCACTCGGCCTCGAACCGGCGTCGGACTCCCTGGCGTACGTGGGCAACCCGACGGACATGATCGACCCGCTCGGACTCGCCCCGACGAGGCCGCAGAAGGCTCCCTGCCCCAAGGGACCGGGCCGTAGTGGTGGCGGCAAGACGAAGTCCTCGGGCAACCGCGTCACCAAGCCGAAGCCGACGCCGGGACCGAAGAAGCCGCGGCGTCCTCCGCAGAGTTACCTCGACGGGACGCACGGCGCGAAGACCCGTGAGCAGAACCGGCTCACGACGAAGTACGACAACGAACTCAAGAACGACGGCCGGGAGAAGGTCTCCGGGAAGTCCCACGAGTCCGAGCACCCGGTCCCTTACGAGGCGATCGGCCGCGGCAGTGGCGGCAAGCGGGGTTCGGGTGACGACCAGAAGGATCTGGAGAACCACGCCTGGGCCTATCAGGAGGCCAAACCCGCGCACGCGTCGCATATCGGTACCGGCAACAAGGGTGACCAGGACCTGACGGAGGGTTCGAAGAACCCGAGCGGCTTCAAGAACAGCCAGGAGTACCGCGACTCCGAGCGCAACGCGCTGGAGGGCGGTGACCCGAACACGGCGATCCAGCTCAACCAGCTCGACTACGCCTTCCGCGACGGGTTCAAGAACACCGACAACACCCTCGACGGGAAGATCTCGGACGACTCGTACCACAAGATGATCGACGACGCGCACGCCAGCGGTAAGGGCCTCACCTACTCGACCGGCCCGGGCACGACCGCGACCACCCCGCCGCTGAGCAGCCACGACGTCAAGGAACTGCACATGACCCGGGACACCATCCGGGACGGGGACTGGCCCGAGGAGATGAAGCGGCAGAACCGCGAGACCTACGAACAAGAAGTCGACCGGATCCACGAAGAGACGTACAAGAAGCCGACCAAGGAGGACTGGGAGAAGCTCGAAGCCGGCGGCTTCGGCCCGCTCGACACCGGCAAGAAGGACCCCAACGCGATGGACGTGGACTGACGTCCCGCGTTTCGTCCTCTGGATGCGGTCCTTGCGTGTGCAACTACCGCATCCAGAGGACTAAACGCGAGGTCTTGATGCGCGGTCTTCAGGCCGCGGCGAAGCTGACGACGCGGTTCCGGCCGCTGTTCTTCGCCTGATAAAGCGCGGTGTCGGCGACGTGCAGCAGCCGCTCCAGGACGGTCCCACCGGACGGGTAGACCGCGACGCCGATCGACACCGAAAGTCCTCGCACGATCCGAGGCCCCGAAGCCGTCGCGACCTCGACTTCGAGCGCCATCACCGCCTGCCGGACCCGCTCGGCCACGGGGATCACCTCGGTCTCCGTCGCGCCGGGCAACAGCACGACGAACTCTTCGCCACCGAAGCGCCCGACGGAGTCGTAATCGCGTACGTGCTCGGAGATCGTCGTCGCGACGGCCTTGAGCACGTCGTCGCCCGCGAGATGGCCGTAGCCGTCGTTGACCTGCTTGAAGTGGTCGAGGTCGAGCATCAGCACCCCGAGCTTGCTCTTCGTCCTGGCCGCCGACGAAAGCGCCCGTTCGCTCAGCAGATGCCACGCGTGCGCGTTGAGCACCCCGGTCTTGCCGTCGATGTTCGCCGCGATCTCGAGCTGCCGCACCAGCACGCTGCGATGCAGCACCAGCACCGGCAGCAGGACGAACGGGACGAGCGCGGGCGCGTGGACGATGCCCAGCGCGGTCGAGGTCCCGAGCACCAGGGTGGTGACTTCCAGCAGGTTGTCGTCACCGGTGCCGAACAGGGAGCGCGGGGAACGGCCACCCGTGTGCAGATAGACCGAAAGCGCCACGATGACCGCGTTCGCGGCGGTGAACACGGCCGCCGCCTCGACGATCCGCAGCGATCCGGTGAACCCGACCGGCAAGCCGTTCCAGCCGGCGACGATGACTCCCGAAGCCAGGCAGGAGAGCACGATCGCCGCCGCGCAGTACACGACACGGTAAGCCGGGCGGTGGCTCATCCCCCGCCACACCCGGAGCCAAAGATGCAGGTAGATGAGCAGGCCGAGGGTGGCGGCGAGGCCAGACGGGAGGACGAGCACCCCCGCGAACGTCCACACCGAAGTCATGTTGATGTGTGGCCGGTCACAGAGCGTACGACGCAACCGTTCCACCGAACGGGAAAGCTCGGCCTGGACGAAAGCGAGGCCGAGCAGTGTTCCGAATCGGACGAATTCCGTAACTTCGTAGTTCGACCGGAGTAGGGCCATGACCGCGACCGCCGCCGCGAGTCCTTCCACGACAAGAAAAATCGCGGGTACGCCGCGTGGTCCGGACCATAATTCCCAGTGTCCGACCCAGGCTCTCAGACGTGTACCGGCCCCTTCTCCGGCGAGTTCCGCATCCCCCATAATCATCGTCACCGGTCCCCCTTCCGTACGCATTTCAATGTATCCGAGGTGGTACTGAGGGTGGCTTGAGTCAATTCCGGAACACACAGATGGAGCAGTGGGAGGGAGGACCATCATGAACGGTCGCGAGGACTGATCCCATCGAATCAACCCGTTCGGCTCCCGGCCGGGAGCCATACATCGGACCCGGTGGCGATGGCACGTTTCCACGCCATCGCCATCGGACCCGCCGAGGCGACGGCGACCGCCGCGGCCACCCCGACGGCCACGAACGGGCCGGTCAACTGGGCCAGCCCGCCCGCCAGCATGATCCCGATCCCTTGCACCGTCACCAAACTCGTCGAGGTCAGGCCCATCACCTGCGCCCGGACACCATCCGGGACCGCGCGGGCCATCAACGCGACGGCCTGCAGGTGGTACGGCGCCGCGCAGGCCCCGCTCAGCCCGATCATGGCGAGACAAACCAGCAGCGGAGGACGAAAGAAAAGAAAGAGCAATGGAACAACGGATGCAATGGCGAGAATACCGACGATACGCGTTTTCCGCCGCGCCGGAACCCATTTCGTGAAGATCCACGATCCTATTACCGAACCCACCGGATCGGCGGCGAGAATGAGACCGACCGCGAAACTCCCGGCCCCGAGTTCACCGGCGAGCGGCGCAGCGAGCCCTTCCGGCGCGATGGCGAACCCGGCGAGCATCTTCAACCCGAACAGCACCCGGATTCCCTTGCCCCGCCACAGTTCCCGGGCACCCTCACCACTGAATGCCCGCCCTACCCGGCTTTTCACCGAGGATTCCGTGACGGCCGGTGTCCGGCGACGGACCCCTGTGGACACGAGCAGCGCCGAGACCACAAAGGTCACCGCGTCGATCACCAGTCCCCAGTAGGGCGTCACGAGCCCGATCACCAGTCCGCCACCACCGAAACCCGCCAGCTGTGCCGTTTGGATGGTGATCGTGCGCACCGCGAGCCCGGCGACGTACCGTTCGCCTTCGAGGACGTCCGGGAGCAACGCGAGCTGCGCCGCCCGGAACGGTCCGCCTGCCATCGTCAGGATCACCAGCAGCCCGGCCAGCACGAGCAGCGGCGTCCCGGGTACGGCCATCAGCGCGGCGATCGCCGCCCGCAGCAGATCGCAGACGATCATCACCGTCCGTCGCGAATACCGATCGGCCAGCCCGGCGAACAGGGTGCCGCCGATCAGCGTCGGCAGATACGTCAGGCCGTAGGTGAGCCCGGTCAGCCCCGCCGACGCCGTCCTTTCCCAGACCAGCACCGACAACGCGACCCTCGCCAGCTGGTCACCGGCCTGCGAAAGCGCCTCGGCCGCCCACAGCGCACGGAACTCGCCCACCGCGAAAGCGGCCTTGAACGCGGTGCCCCGTGCGGAATCCCCCTCTTCCATGAGCCCCTCCCCTTGGCTCACGGTAGTCGATCAATTCCGCTGTGTCAGCATCCATCCGGCCCACGACAACGGTCAGTGTCCCTTGTGGAGGCTCGATTTACGCCGGACGCGCAGGTTGGTCGTGAGTGGCGTTTCGGGTTAGAACCCGAAACGCCACTCACGACCATCTGGACCGAAAGAGATCTCAGCGACCGGAGCTGTAGGTCATCATCCCCTGCGCCATGCGCACCGCCAGCGAGCTCGCCACGGTGGGATCCATCATGTTCCGCAAGTCTTCCGCGGCCTTGTCCGACGACCCGGTGTCGGCGCGGGGCTGCTCCGGCGCCTTCGTCCGGGCAGGCGGCAAGGCGACGACCTGTTCCTTGGCGTCCTTCTTCTTCGTCGTCGCGGGCACTTGCTGCTTCACGGTGACCGGGACATAGACGGTCACCGGAGCGGGCTGCGGCGCGGGCTGCGCGACGGGCGGCTGTGGCGCGGCCTGCTGAGTCGCGACGGTGGGCAACGGCTGCTCGGACAGGGCGTCGTCGACCGGCGACGCGAGGGTCGTCATACCGGCGACCCAGCCGATCGCGAGCAGCGCCACCCCGGCCCCGCCGACCAACCACGACCTGGCCCGACGGTGGATGACGACGGCCTTGGGCCGCAGATCCTTGTCGACGACCGGTTCACAGACCGGCGGCCGGATCGGCAGCGGCTCCGGCTCGCGCTCGTTCTCCGGGCTGCGCCGCCGTTTCGGCAGGCTCGCCGCGATGATCCCGGTCCGGTCCAGCAATTCGACTGTCTCGACGGCCGCGCTGGAAGCGGCATCGGCCGACGGACGGCGCTGGGCGGCGCGCGGCATGGGGACCTCCGGAAGGGGAATCACGAACGTGAGCATTGTGGTGCATTTCCGACGCCGCCGTAAGTAATGCACCCCGATCGAGTTATGCCGGGCCGTCCGGACCACGGAGGGTTACTCCGTTCAGAGGTTGCTCATTTCTGCACCCTCCGCATCCCCAACCGGCCCAGAAGTGCCAATGGCCGCTGGTAAAAAGACCCGAGCACGCGGGGAATCGCGTCGATGACATAGGCGTCCGCGCCGATCAGGATGCGCGGCGTCCCCCGTTCGATACCACGCACGATGGTCTGCGCGGCCCGTTCCGGCGTCGTCCTCGCGATCTTTTCGAATCCCTCCGCGGCTTTGTCGAGATCCTGCTCGGCCCCGCCGCGCGCGTCGCGGGCGATATTCGTCTTGATGCCGCCGGGATGCACGCAGCTGACCGCGACCGGATGCCGGGCGATCAGCATTTCCTGCCGCAGCGCCTCGGTGAACCCGCGCACCGCGAATTTCGCCGCGTTGTAGGCACTCTGCGTAGGCACGCCGATGAAGCCGAACACACTCGAAAGATTCACGATGTGCCCGTCGCCCGAAGCGATCACCTGCGGCAGAAAAGCCTTCGTGCCGTTGACCACGCCACCGAGATTGATCCCCATCAGCCAGTCGTAGTCTTGCCAGGTCATTTCCTCGACCGTCGCGCCGAGCGCGACCCCGGCGTTGTTCACCACGAGGTTGGCGCCCCCGAAATCGGCCGCGACCTCCTCGGCGTGGGCGAGAACGGCGTCACGGTCCGCGACGTCCAGTTCGTAGGCTTTCGCGTCCGCCTTTCCGGCGGCGGACGCACAGAGCGCGACGGTTTCGGCCGCGCGGAGGGCGTCGACGTCGGAAAGCGCCAGCCTCGCCCCGCGCCCCGCCAGTTCGATCGCGAGCGCCCTGCCGATCCCCGAGCCCGCGCCCGTGATCACCGCGACCTTGTCCGTGAACGACTTCATGCCCGCTCCATCCCATCCAGCTCGACCGTTACCGGAAGTAACACATACTACGGCTGTGAGCTTGCTGTGCGTTGATCGATTCGGGCTGTGTCAGCGGGCCGCTTATGGTGATCTGTAGCCAAGACAGCCGTGGACGAGCGGAAGGAAGGCGATGCGCCGCGCCCTGTTGGTCGTGCTCTGTGTCGTTTTGACCGCTTGCTCCGCCGCGTCGGACCCCGGTGGCCCCGCGGCCGACGACACCGCCGCGCCGGTGGAAGTCACCCCCGCCTCGCCTCGGTACAACCCGGCGATCGGCGCGCTCTTCCTCGACGGCTCCCACTTCTGCACGGCCAGCGTCGTCCACAGCGGCCCTGGCGATCTCCTGCTCACCGCGGCTCATTGCCTCCACGACGGCGAAGGCGGCGAATACGCGACGGGGATCTCGTTCGCGCCCGGCTATCACGACGGCGTCGCGCCTTACGGTTATTGGGAGGTCTCGGACCCGCAGGTTCCCGACGGCTGGGCCGACTCGTCCGATCCGGACCTCGATGTCGGGTTCGCGACCGCGCATCAGGCCGGCAACCCGAAAACCCTCGAAAGCGTCACCGGCGCCAACACCCTGCTGGCGAGCGGCGGATTCGCCCACACGATCACCCTGACCGGCTATCCCGACGAGCGGGAAGCGCCGATCGTCTGCCACGGCACCAGCGGCCAGGCCGACACCTACCAGATGCGCGTCGACTGCCCCGGCTTCACGACCGGCACCAGCGGCGGCCCGTGGGTGGTGAACCCCGACCCGACGACCGAACTCGGCACGGTAGTCGGGGTGATCGGCGGTTACCTCTACGGCGGGGACGATCCGGACACGTCCTACAGCAGCTACTTCGACACCGACGTCGCCACCTTGTACCGGAAGATGGACGCACGGGGATGATCTCCCCATGAGCATCCACGACGTCCCGATCACCGGCGAGCCGATCCGCCTCGGCCAGTTCCTCAAACTGGCCAACCTCGCCGAAGACGGTTCACACGCCAAAGACCTCCTCGACGCCGAAGAGGTCACGGTCAACGGCGAGGTGGAGGTCCGGCGCGGTCGGCAGCTGACGAACGGCGACGTCGTGGAGGTCGGCGGCGAAGGCGGCCGCGTCGTCCTGACCTAGGGGTCTAGCGGCCCTGCAACGGCGGCAGGCGCAACGCTCTGGCGAGTTCCTCCAGTTCGCGGTGCACCGGCTCGTTCAGCGGGACACCCAGCGCCTGACACTGTTCGAGGTACTGCGCCTCCCGCCAGCCGGGATAGCGGACCGGCGTCCCGCCCTCCCAGCCGAGCAGGCTCCCGAACAACGCGCTCGCGGCCTTGTAGAAACCGTCGGCGCTGCGCAGCGTCGTCGGCGCGATGGCCATCACCATCAGGCCGGTGTCGTGGTCGTGATCGCCGACGCCGGACAGCACCCCGGCGAAGATCTCGACCAGCAGAGCGAATCCGGCGATGGCGGCGCTGTCGACGTCCGTCAGCGTGTCCAGATCGAGGACGAATTCGGGATACGCGCCGGCGGGGGCGGCCATGCCGAGCGGATTCGCGGCCGTCCCGCGTTCCCCGCCCGCCGCCATGACGAGACCGATCATGGTGTGCGGCAACGCCCTCGCGGCATGATGCCCGGCGCGGCCGAACGGTCCGACGCCGCGGACCGACATGAGCCCGACGCCGTACCGGCCCGCCCGGGTCACCGCCCGGTCCATCGCGTCGCCGACGGCCCACAGTCCGGGCGCGCGGCGATAGTCGATCAGGGCGGCGGCGCCGCGGTCGGCGATCATCAGCGGTTCGGCCCTCGGCCGCACCATGCCGTTGACCAGCATCGGCAGATGCAGCCGGGTCAGCTCGGCGACCCCGGTCTCCGGGGTGCCGGTGAGATCGCCGTGGCACACCGCCTCGGCGGCCATGCGGGCACGCGACCACGGCAGATCGTGCGCGGTGAAGATCTCGGTGACCAGGTCGATCAGTGCGTCGATCGGGACGCGCTGCCAGACCTGTTCGGGTATCGATGAGGGTTCGGCCGGTTCGGGGGTCGGCTCGACGGGGGCACGGCGTAGCGAGCGGGATCTGAGGGGCACTCCGCCGAGAGTGCCCAAACGCGTTTTTCGGCGTCAACGAACCGGGGCAGCTTCTAACCGACTGTGTGATCGAAGCGCCCGGAAGCGTCGGTGGCCGGACGTACGATCGGGGCATGTGCCGGAACATCACCACGCTTCGAGGCCTGGAGCCGGCGGCGACGCCGGAAGAGATCGAGGCCGCCGCCCGCCAATACGTACGCAAGGTGACCGGGGTGCAGAGCCTCTCGGACGCCACGCGCGACCCGTTCGAGGCCGCCGTCGCCGAGGTCACCCGGATCACCGAACGGCTGCTCTCCGAACTGCCCGCGCGCCGTCAGCCGCCGCCGACGGTGCCACCGTTGCGCCGTCCGGAGGTTCAGGCACGCATCGCCGCCAAAGCCGCGAAGAGTCCGGCCTCCTGAACCGCGCTGGGGCGGTTACGGTGTGTCGGTGACATATCCGCAGGATCCCTACGGCCAGCAGCAGCCCTCTGGGCAGCAGCCTTACGGACAGCCGTACCAACAGCCGGGTTACGGATACGGCCCGCCGATGCCGCCGCAGGAACAAGGCCTGGCGATCGCGGCGCTGGTCGTGTCGATCGCCAGCCTGGTCGTCTGCAGCGGGCTGCCGTCGCTGATCGGCGTCATCATGGGGCATGTCGCGCACTCCAAGGCCAAACGCGGTGAAGCGGGCGGACAGGGGATGGCGCTCGCGGCGATCATCATCGGCTACATCGGCGTCGCGATCATCGTCGGTCTCGCGCTGCTGGTCGTCATCATCGGAATCTCGACCGACTGGGACTTCGACTAGATCCGAAAGGTCCGGGCGCAAGCCGTCGGATATCCTCGACGGCGGTAGCGTGTCCGAGCGGCCGAAGGAACATGTCTTGAAAACATGCGAGGGCTCTGTCCTCCGTGGGTTCGAATCCCACCGCTACCGCCAGTCTTGAAAGCCGGTTCCGAAAAGCGAAGCTCCCAGGCCCGCGGACCGGGGGAGCTTCGCCTTCCGGCACCGGATCACGCGGGCACGAGAGCCCAGACGGTCTCGTCGCTACGGCCACCCACGAAGGGCCGCTGCTCCAGGAGCGAAGCCGTGCCGTCGTCGACCTGCCGCACCGCCAGCTTGCTCGCCCGGTTCACCAGTCCGTAGCGCATGTCGGCGCTCCGGAGCAGCTTCCACTGCTGATCGCCGGACGAACCGCAGTGCGTTTGTTCGAGGTGCGCGCCTTCCGCGGTACTGCCGGAGACCGGCCGCAGGCACTGACCACTCCGCTCGTTGACGATCTTCCAGTAACCGCCACCCGCGTCGGTGAGCTTCCACTTCTGGCCGTTGTCGTTCTGCCTGGCCACGTTGGTGATCTTCGCCCCGGCCGACGTCGAGCCGTCGACCACGGCCGCGCTGTTGCCGTTGGTGGCGACGGAGAGGTAGTACTTCTTGCCCGCCTTCGGACCCGGGTCGGCGACGGGGTTGAGCGTCCATTGCTGGTTGGCCGCCCCGGTGTAGGGCTGCTGGACCAGCGGGGCCGGATACGCGCCGCCGTCGGTGATCGCGTAGCCGGTCAGGTAGTTGAAGATCGCCACGCGGCCGTTGCCGAGCGGCTGGACCGCCCACCGCATGCCGTTCTGGCCGTTGCAGTTGTACTGGAGGATCTGCGTGCCGGGTGCCGTCCCGCTCTGGGCGCTGTCGGCGCACAGCTGGCTGTTGGCGTTGACGACCTGGAGACCGGTGTCGTATCCCAGGATCCACTTCTGGCTCAGTGAGTCGTTCCGGGCCCGCTGACTGAGCTTGACGAGACCGCCCGTCGACGAACCGACGACGTCGATGGCGTTGCCGCTGCTGCCGGTGATGACGTAGGTCTTTCCGCCCTGAGCATGCCCGTCGTCGTTGTCGGGGCTGTCCTTCTTGATCAGGAAGGCGCTGTTGGCGACGTTCCAGTGGGTGGCGAGCCAGCTGCCGGGGGTGGGGGCGGTGCTGAAGTAGTCGTCGTTGCCGCAGTCCAGCAGCCGATCGAAATCGCGCTGCGTGCAGTCGAAGGACTGGGTGTCGCCGTAACACATCAGGTCCCATTCCTGGGAGCAGTGCCCGCCGCCCTGGTAGTGCGGGGCGCCCGGGAGTACCGCGCCGAGCATGTGGCCCAGTTCGTGGGCGGCGGCGTTGACACCCCAGCAGGGGACGGCGATCTCCGTGTAGTGCCTGCCGTTGTTGAACGCGTTGGCGGGGCCGGGCTGGTCGTCGTTGTCGCCCCAGGTGCCGGCGCAGGTGAGGGGATTGTCGGAGAACAGCATGTAGTCGCGATCGGCGTGGTGGAAGCCCGCTTCGATGGCCCGTTCGCGGATCGCGCCGGATCTGTACGTGCCGTCGGGGACCACGAGGCTGCCGACGGCGACCTCGCAGCCCGCGCCGGCGGTCGTCACGTAACGGAGATGCCTGCTGCCGCCCGTCACCGCTGCGCTGTCGTTGAACGCGTCGTCGATCCCGGACGCGTAGGCACGCAGGGACGGCACGACGGCCGCGTACCGGTCGGGCTGACCGGCCTCCCGGACGTAGACCAGCTCGACGCGCTTGCCGGAGACCCCGTCACCCTCGCAGATCACCGGGTTGGCGGCGATCTGCGCCTGAGCGACGGCGGGAGCGAGCGGGGCCACCGGGGCCGCTCCGGGTGGCAGGGGTCTGCTGTGGTCCTTGGCGGCGAAGTCGCCGGTGGGGGCGGCCCCGGCCGTTTCCCCCACGAACAAGCCACAGATGAGGCCGACGGTCACCAGCAGGCCGGCGTATCGCCGTTTCGCCTTGGACAAGGGCTCTTCCTTTCGCGATGGACTCACACTTTCTCGCGATAAGAAGCCTAGAGATCGGATGTATAGCGCACCAGACGCGAAGATCAGCTGGCCGATTTTTACCGCTGACCGGCACATCATTCGACTGATGTTCACCCGCGATCCTTTTTGAGGTCGGATGAAATCACCCATTCGCCTCAGGCTCGAGAAGACCGGGCGGTTCGTCGAGCACCGTGGTCAGGTGACCGGCGGTAAGCGCGGAAGACCGTCGATCTCCGACAGGTGATCCAGCACCCGTCCGAAGACCTGCCCCAGCACCTGTTGCTCTTCCGGGCTCAGCAGGTCGATCAGGTGCTCCCGGACCCCTTCGACGTGCGTCGGTGCCGCGCCCTGGAGCAGTTCCCTGCCGCGTTCGGTCAGCTCCGCGACGACCCCGCGTTTGTCCGCCGGGTCGCGGGTGCGGCGGATGATCCCCTCGGCCTCCAGCCGGACCATTTGGTGCGAAAGCCTGCTCTTGGTCGAGCCGAGCACGCTCGCCAGTTCCGACATCCGCATCCGATCGTCGGGCTGGAGCGAAAGGCAGACGAGGACCTCGTAGTCGGCGAGCGTGACGTCGTGACGCTCGGCGAGTTCGCGGTGCAGGCGCTGTCGCAGCCGCATGGTGGCGACGATGTACGAGCGCCACGCGACCATCTCGGACTCGTTCAGCCACCGCACATTCTTCTGCTCCACCGCCATCCACGCAGAGTAGATCGTTGATCGAACGAGGCGCAGACCCACCGGTCACTTTTCGGTCCCTGAAAAATCCGACGGGACATTCGCCCGAAGGAGGGTTACGAAAAGGTTGAGACTCGGCGAGAAAAGGCGCATTCTTCTTGTCAGCGGATGGTCGGGCAAGTACCGGGCGCACCGTAGGAAGGGCGCCGGACCTGCTCCCAGCCGGGAAAGGTTCAGGTGGTGGTATGGCGGGTGATTCTCGCGGTTGACCGCCTGCTGTGTCCCGCGACCGGAACGGCAAAGATCCGGGTCGGTCGCGACTGTGAACAGCGACGAGCGCGGGCATCTGGAGATGCGCTCGACAATTCTCGCGCATTCGGCGTCACTCGTGCCTGTTTCGGGTTGCGGCCTCTTCGACCGCCTCGGCAGTGCCGGACGCCGGCCCGGTGATCGCGGCCGACCGACGATCAGAGCAAGACAACATCGGTAGTACTGGGTGCGGCCATGGCGAAGTGGCCGCACCCAGGCATATCCGGGCTACTCCGGTTACGCTTTCCTCGTGCGATTCGACGAAGGCGCGGGCCTGGACACTTCCGAAGTCGAGGACATGCGGGGCGGTGGCGGTGGCGGTGTCGGCGGCCGGGTGGCGCTCGGCGGCGGCGGGCTCGGCGTGGTCGGCCTCGTCATCTACTTCCTCATCTCCCAGTTCGGCGGCGTGAGCCTCGACCCGTCCTCGGGTGGGCTCGGCGGTCTTGGCGACGTGGGTTCCGGGCAGCAGGTGGACAACACGACGCTGTCGCAGGAATGCAAGACCGGCGCGGACGCGAACCGGAACCACGACTGCGCGATCGTCGCCATCATCAACTCGATCCAGGACTACTGGGGAAGCGAGTTCCAGCGGTCCGGTTCGACCTACCGCAAGGCCGTCACGAACTTCTTCAACGGCGGCGTGAACACGGACTGCGGCAACGCGACTTCGGACGTCGGACCGTTCTACTGCCCCGGCGACTCGGAGGTCTACATCGACCTCGGGTTCTTCAACGAGCTCCGCACCAAGTTCGGCGCGCAGGGCGGGCCGTTCGCGGAGGCGTACGTGCTGGCACACGAGTACGGCCACCACGTCCAAAATCTGACCGGCGTTTCCAAGAAGGGCACCGGAAGCGGGCCGACGTCGGGATCGGTGCGGCTCGAATTGCAGGCCGACTGCTACGCCGGTGTCTGGGCGAACCACGCCACGACCACGCCGACCGAAACCGGGCGGCCGCTGATCAGCGAGATCACCCAGGAAGACGTCAATTCCGCGCTGGACACGGCTTCGCGCATCGGTGACGACTACATCCAGTCCAAACTCGGCGGCGGCCGGGTCGACGAGTCGCAGTTCAGCCACGGCACGTCGGCGCAGCGGAAGAAGTGGTTCACCACCGGCTTCCAGACCGGCGAGCCGGCGCGGTGCGACACCTTCGCGACCAACAGCCTGGGCTGAGTTTCGCGCTTCGGAGACGCAATGAAGGGGCCTTTCATCGCGAATTTTGCGATGAAAGGCCCCTTCATTTGCACTTGAGAGAGCTACTACGCGGCGACCACACCATGGTGGTCGTCAGCGTGGACGGAAGCCGTCATGCTCCGCTGCGCGGACCGCTCGGCCGCGCGAACGGCGGTCGCCTTCGCGGCCTTGCCCGCCGGGACACCGTTGATGTTCTCGGTGCTGGTCGCGTACACGCCCAGCGCCCAGGCGACGGCGTCGGAGTTGCGCTCCAGCGCGACGCGGTCGACGTTGCCGAGGTTGTCGCAGGCCTGGTGGTAGCACTTGTCGTAAGGCACGTTGGCGCTACCGCCCCACTTCGCCGCCTGAGCCGCGGTCTTCACGCCTTCGGCGCCGGTGAACAGGCCGCCCGCCGGGATGCCGACGGCGATGAACTCGCCGTAGTCCGAACGACCGGTGAAGTCCGTGCCCTCGACCGGGACGCCCTTGCCCTTCTCAAGGTAGTCCACCAGGGTCTTTTCGAGCTGCGCGGAGCCGTACGGGCCCGCGCCCGCTCCGACACCGTCGGAGTCGTCACCGTCGTAGGCGAAGTACGCCGCGTTCGGCGAGCCGATCATGTCGTAGTTCAGGTAGAGCGCGATGTCGAGCTGCTGCTCGAAGCTCAGCGAGTTGACGTAGTGCGTCGAGCCGACCAGCCCGAACTCCTCGGCGCTCCACCAGCCGAAGCGGACGGCGTTGTTGGCCTTGGGCTTGCTGCCCAGCTGGAGCGCGGTTTCCAGCAGCGCGGCGGAGCCGGTGCCGTTGTCGTTGATGCCGGGGCCCTCGGTGACGCTGTCGAGGTGGGCGCCGAGCATCACGACGTTGTCCTTGCGACCGGTCTTGGTCTCGGCGATGACGTTGTAGCTGGTCCGCGCCTCCTGGAGGGCACGCAGGTCGAGGGTGACCGAGGCGCCGTTCTTGGAGGCGAGCGCCTGACCGTCGGCCTGGGTGATGCCACCGGTCGGGATCTTGCCCGCGGCCGGGTCGCCCAGGGTGCCGTTGACCGGACCGGGAACGTTGTTGTAGACGATCGCGCCGACGGCGCCCGCCTCGGCGGCTGTCGCCTGCTTCTGCGCGAAGGAGCAACCGCCGCGCTGGATCAGCGCGATCTTGCCGGTCACCCCGCCGGCGTAGTCTGCCGCCTCGCAGCCGCTGGTGTCGTCGACCGGGACCACCGCGAGCGGGGCGGTGATGCCACCGGCGGGCGTGGACGGGCTGTAGGACATGATGATGACCGGGACGTCGGCGCCCGCGACCGTCAGCTTCTCCGCGAGGGTTTCCGCGTAGGTGAAGGGGAATTCCTGCCGGGTGACGGTGTACCCGGCCTGCTCCAGCTTCGTGGCGACGTACTCCGCGGACCGCTTGTGGCCCTCGGTGCTGGCCGCGCGGCGGCCGCCGGTCGCGTCCGAGATCCGCTGCAACGCGATCAGGTGCCGGTTGACGTTGTTCACGTCGACCTTCGTGACGAGCTGCTTGGCCAGCGCGGGTCCGTCGATCCCCGTGGCGGCGGTCGCAGCGGGAGCCATCCCGACCGTGAGCGCGGTGGTGGCCATCACCACGATCGAGGGAACAATGCTTCTTCGCGAATATGACATGGGCGTCACTTTCATGTGGTTTGTGCCACAGGTCAACCGACGTTCGGCGGACTTTACGACACCGGGATAGGGTCGTTTGTATGTATGCGATCACCATCCGTGAGCCCGGGGATCCCGACGTTCTCGAATGGACCGAAGTGCCTGATCCCACCGCGGGTGAAGGCGAAGTGGTCATCGACGTCGCCGCGAGCGCGGTCAACCGGGCTGACCTGCTGCAACGCCAGGGTCACTACCCTCCCCCGCCGGGTGCCAGCGAAATTCTCGGCCTCGAATGTTCGGGCACGATCGCCGAAATCGGCGAAGGCGTCGAAGGATGGCGAATCGGGGACGAGGTTTGTGCTTTGCTCGCCGGTGGCGGCTATGGGCAAAAGGTCGCCGTCCCGGCCGGACAACTGCTTCCGCTTCCCGCCGAAGTCGAATTGCTCGCGGCCGCCGGGCTGCCCGAAGTCGCGTGCACGGTTTGGGCGAACGTGGTGATGCACGCCCGGTTGTCCGAGGGCGAGGTCTTGCTCGTCCACGGTGGCGCCGGCGGGATCGGCACGCACGCGATCCAGGTCGCCAAGGCGCTCGGCGCGACGGTCGCCGTGACCGCCGGGTCGGAGGAGCGGCTGGAGAGCTGCCGTCAGCTCGGCGCCGACATCGCGATCAACTACAAGGAGCAGGACTTCGTCGAGGTCTTGCGCGCCGAGACCGGCGGCGCGAACGTCATCCTCGACAACATGGGCGCGAAGTACCTCGACCGCAACGTCGACGCGCTGACCATGGACGGCAGGCTGGTGATCATCGGCATGCAGGGCGGGGTCAAGGGCGAGCTCGACATCGGCAAGCTGCTGGGCAAACGTTGCAGCCTGTACGGCGCGGGCCTGCGGGCGCGGCCGTTGGCGCAGAAGGCGGCGATCGTCGCCGACGTCCGCGAACGGTTGTGGCCGCTGGTGGAGCAGGGTTCGGTGAAGCCGATCGTCGGACAGGTCCTCCCGATGGCCGAAGCGGCGTCCGCGCACCGCGCGCTCGAAGACGGCACGGTATTCGGCAAGGTTCTGCTCGCCGCCAAGAGTTAGCGGATCTCTTCCAGCACCCGGACGAGCTGATTGACCTCGAAGACGTTCGAGTAGTGCGCGAGGCCGATCCGCACGGCGCCGCCGACTTCGGCGGCGCCCAGCGAGCCGAAGACGCCGCTGGTGCCGTCGTCGGCGAACGCGCAGAGCCCTTGGGACGCCAGGTACTCCGCGACCTCGGGCGCCTTCTTGCCCGCGACGGCGAACGCCAGCGCGGGGATCCGGCGCATGGCGTCGCCGATGACCATGACGTGCCGCAGCGAACGCAGCTCCGTGGACAGCTGCGCCAGAAGTCCCGCGTGGTACGACTTCGCCGACCCCAGCGACGTCACCAGCCGCTCGCGCCGCGAGCCCATCGCGGCGTCGTCCAGACCGGCCAGATAGTCGATCGACGCGATCAAGCCCGCCAGCAACGGATACGCGTGCGGCCCGAGCTCCATCCTGGCCGGGCCGCGCGCGGCCGGGTCGAGCGAGACCGACGGCAGTCGTTCGAGCAGTTCGGGGTCGCGGAAGACCAGTGCCCCCACCGACGGCCCGCCCCAGGCCTGCGCCGAAACCACCATCACGTCGGCGCCGAGCGCGTTGAGGTCCAGCGGCACGAACGGCGCCGCGTACGTCGCGTCGACGACGACCAGCGCACCGACACGCTTGGCGAACTCGATCACCGTCGGGACGTCGGGCCGGGTGCCGACCGAACCGGACGCCAGGGTGACCGCGACGACCTTGGTGCGCGCGGAGACGAGGTTTTCGTACTGCCACGCGGGCAGCTCGCAGGTCTCGATGTCGATCTCGCCCCAGCGCACGACCGCGCCGACGCGTTTGGCGGCGCGGCGCCACGGCGCGAGGTTGGCCTCTTCGTCGAGCCGGGAGACGACGACCTCGTCGCCGATCGTCCAGCGGTCGGCCATCGCGTCGACGAGACGGCGGATGAGGTCGGGCGCGTTGGGCCCGAGCACGACTCCGGCCGGGTCGGCGCCGACGAGGTCGGCGACCGCCCGGCGAGCGGCCGTGACAATGCTTTCCGCGCGCTGGGAGGCCGGAAACGCTCCGCCCGGTCCGGACACCGGAGCGCGCATGGCCGTGGATACGGCCGAAGCGACCTGTTCAGGCACGAGCATTCCGGCGGCGCCGTCGAAGTGAATCCAGCCGTCACCCAGCGCGGGAAACAACCCACGGATACGAGCGACGTCGAACGCCATGGGGACACCGTACGGACGTGCGGTTTGGCGTTTTACCCGGGGTTGGGTGCCCGACCACGGGGTGCGACGATTCCCGCTACGCTCGGAGACGACGCCGAAAACCGCGCTGCGCTTTGTGCCCGACGTAAGCCAGGATGGAGCACATGACCGACCCAGTTTCCCGCGAATCGAACTCCCCCGGTGACAGCGGCGGAGACTCCTCACCCCACGTGGTGGTCGTCGGTCCCGACGGCACTCCGGTCGGCACCGCGCGCCTCGCCTCCTCCGGAGAGCAGGGCGAGGGCGGTGGCGAGGAGTCGGTCGGCGACCTCATCGAAGAACCCGCCAAGGTGATGCGGATCGGCACGATGATCAAGCAGCTGCTGGAGGAGGTCCGCGCCGCACCGCTGGACGACGCCAGCCGCACGCGGGTGCGCGAGATCCACCAGACCTCGATCCGCGAGCTGGAGCAGGCTCTGGCACCGGAGCTGCAGGACGAGCTGGAGCGGCTGGTCCGGCCCTTCACCGAGGATTCGACGCCGTCGGACGCCGAACTGCGGATCGCGCAGGCTCAGCTGGTCGGCTGGCTGGAAGGGCTGTTCAGCGGCATTCAGACCGCGCTGTTCGCGCAGCAGATGGCCGCGCGGGTGCAGCTGGAGCAGATGCGCCGCGGGCTCCCGGCCGGGCCTTCCGCCGGCGGCGCCCTGGGCGGACCCGGTCCCGGCGAGTCACACGGGCCGGGTCAGTACCTCTGAGGTGTCACCGGACCGCTGACACCTCACCAGCGCGCAATGAAGGGGCCTTTCATAGCAAATTTTGCGATGAAAGGCCCCTTCATTGCGGCCGGGGCTAGCGCAGCGGGCCGAAGAAGGCGCGCAGGTCCCCGATGAGCAGGTCCGGCACCTCCAGCCCCGGGAAGTGACCGCCGCGGTCCAGAGTGGACCAGTGCACGATGTTGTCGGTCCGCTCGGCGAGCCGCCGGATCGGGAGGCCGGTGTCCTTCTGGAACACGGCGACCCCGGTGGGCACAGTGGACCTCGGCGGCTCCTCGCCCCATGCGCCGCCCAGCGCGGCGTAGATCCGCGACGACGAGTTCGCGGTGCCGGTGAGCCAGTAGAGCATCACGTTGGTCAGCAGATCGTCGCGGTCGATCGCGTCTTCGGGAACGTCACGTGAGTCCGAATAGGACTTGAACTTTTCCACCAGCCAGCCGAGCTGCCCGGCCGGCGAGTCGGTGAGCCCGTAGGCAAGCGTTTGCGGCTTGGTCCCCTGGATCATCGCGTAACCCAGCTCGCCGTACTGGAACTCCCGCCCGCGCGCCAGCGCGGCCTCACCCCGCGCGCGTTCGCCGCCGGTGAGTCCTTCGAGATCGGCTTCCGTTTCCGGCACCGCGCTCGGCAGCATCGTCAGATGGGCGCCGATCACCCGTTCCGGGGACCGGACGCCGACTTGACGCGACACGATCGCGCCCCAGTCGCCGCCGTGCAGCCCGAAGCGCTCGTAGCCGAGCCGCGACATCAGTACCGGCCACGCGTCGGCGATCCGGTCAGGGCCCCAGTTCGCCTCGGTCGTCGGTCCGGAGAACCCGAACCCCGGCAGCGAGGGCACGACGACGTGGAACGCGTCTTCGGGGTCGCCGCCGTACGCGCGTGGATCGGACAGCGGCCCGATGACGTCGAGGAATTCCACAATGGACCCCGGCCAGCCGTGCGTGAGCACGAGCGGCGTCGCGTCCGGCTCCGGTGACCGCGCGTGCAGGAAGTGGACGTTCGCGCCGTCGATGTTCGTCATGAAGCCGGGGAAGCCGTTGAGGCGCTCTTCGTGCGTCCGCCAGTCGTAGCGGAGCCGCCAGTACTCGGCGAGGTCCTGGAGGTACCCGAGCGGTGTACCGAGACCCCAGCCCACCCCGTCGAGCTGATCGGGCCAGCGGGTGTTCGCCAGGCGGGCGGCGAGATCGTCGAGGTCTCGCCGCGGGACCGCGATCTCGAACGGCGTGATGTCTTCGGTCATGAAGCCGACGTTAGGGAGGATCGAGGACGGTTACGGTCCTCAACCTCGGATGATGCGAGACCAGCGCCGACGTCGTGGGGGCGCCTCCGGGGGTTCTTCCGCAGGCGCTTCGGGCTCCGGCTCGGGGCGGATCACGGGGGCGTAAACGGACTTCGCCAGCTCCACCTTCGCTCTCTTGAAGTTCGCGAGCACCTCGGGGGCGTAACCGCCCGCCTTCGGCCGATCCGGCACCTGGTTCAGGTCTTCCAGCAGGGTCCAGTTGGAACCGAGCGCGGCCAAGGAACGGTGTTTCGTCGCGTAGTAGTCGGGGCGGATCGACACCGCGACCCCCGATGCCCCCGCGGCCGACGCCAGCATGTGCAGGTGGAACCTGGTGGAGATCCAGGTCTGGTGGGGCGCGACCGGGAGCCCGTGGGTCCAGATGTGCGAAAACGGATAAAAGCGGGCGCCGGGCAGCTCTCGCTCGAAAAGCGCGAACACCTCACGGTCGACGCGAGGGACCCCTTCGACGACGCCGACCTTCTCCGGCGGGATCTTCCACGAGCGCAGCATCGAGAGCACCGTGCCCGCCAGCTTGCCGATCCCCACCTCGACGAGGTCGGACTGGAGGCAGAGCATGACCTCGGGCAGGTCTTCGGCGGCCTCGTAGAGGTGCGGGCCGATGCCGATGAAGGCGTCGTCGAGCCCCACCGGGACGTCCAGCAGCTCCGCCGAGGCGTCGTCACGGACTTCGACGATCTCGAACCGGTCGGCCAGCGCGCGCAGCAACGGCGCGACGTCGTCGCAGGCGGGCAGCAGGCCTTGACCCGTCATGGCCGCGCGGCCACCGGACCGTTCGACGGCCGCGGCGGCACCTGCCAAGAGACCGATCTGCTTCGGCCAGAGCTTGTTGATGTAGCCACCGCCGACGACATGGATGACGTCCACCTCGGCCAGCAGCTCGATGCCATGGTGCAGCCTCGGCATCATCCCCGGGTTGTGGACGGCCTCCCGGACCCACGCGGCGGCTTGCCAAGGATCCTCGGAAGCGACCTCCCAGCAGAGCCGCCAGAGGGTGTCGGTGAACTTCGCGCGCGGGTGCAGGCCGTCGAGCAGCACGGCCGCCGGGCCGGGCGAGTGGGTGTCCACCCACACGTCCGCGTCCGGGGCCACTTCAGCCAGATGCCGGAGCCAGCTCGCGGCGATGAGCTCGTCACCGTAATTGGGGTGACCGACCGGCGCGACGAGGTAATACAACGCGCGCCGGGCAGGCTCCGGGACCGGAGCCGTACTGTCGGGGACCGGCATTCGTGCATCGTAACGCCGCACCCGCCGTTACCAGAGCCGGACGGGTCCCGGGCTCAGACCGGGGCGGCCCAGGCACCATCGGCTCCATCGGTACCCTCGTTCCCGTGCATGCCACCAGCACGGTTCACGCCGCCGACGGTGCTGCGCCGACCTCGGTTCCGCCGATTTCGGACAGCAAGACCTTTTCGCGCGCGTTCGCCGACATCAAGACCGGTTTCGCCGCCAAAGAGCTGTGGGGACACCTCGGCTGGCAGGACATCAAGCAGCGCTATCGCCGCTCGGTGATCGGCCCGTTCTGGATCACCATCAGCCAGGGTGTCATCGCACTCGGCCTCGGACTCCTGTACTCACAGTTGTTCCACATGCCGACGGCGACGTTCCTGCCCTACATCAGCACCGGCTTCATCATCTGGGGCTTCATCAGCGGCTGCCTGTCCGAGGGCATGGAGACCTTCATCTCCAACGAGGGGCTGATCAAACAGCTCCCCGCGCCACTTTCGGTCTACGTACTGCGAACGGTGTGGCGCCAGACCCTGATGCTGGTGCACAACCTGATCGTCTACGTCATCGTCATCGCGATCTTCTTCACCTCGCTCAACCACCAGTACACGCTGAACAGCGGCGTCTGCGAGCCGAACTTCTCCGGGATCTGCCACCCGGGCATCGGCTGGTACTCGCTCACCGCGATCCCCGGCTTCTTCATGCTCGCACTGAACGCCGGCTGGGTGACCCTGCTGCTGGGCATCATCTCGACGCGGTACCGCGACATCCCGCAGGTGATCAACTCGATCATCCAGCTGCTCTTCTACATGACGCCGATCGTGTGGCCGATCGACCAGCTGATGGCGGGTGGCTTCCGGGCCGCCACCTCGTGGGCGCTGCCCTTTGTCTACGGCAACCCGTTGTTCCATTTCATCCAGATCGTGCGCGCACCGATGATCGGACAGGCCGTCAGCCCCTACAGCTGGGTCGTCGTCGGTGGCATCACCATCGTCGGCTGGGGTCTCGCCCTGGTCGCGATGCGCAATTACCGTTCCCGCGTCTCTTATTGGGTGTGACAGATGGTCAGCATTGATGTGCACAACGCCTACGTCGACTTCCCGATCTTCGACGCGAAGACCCGTTCCCTCAAGAAACGGGTGCTGGGCAAGGTCGGCGGCAAGATCGGCACCGAGAGCAAGGTGCCGATCATCGAAGCCCTCCACGACGTGACGCTCTCGTTGAAACAAGGCGACCGCGTCGGCCTGGTCGGCCACAACGGCGCCGGGAAGTCGACCCTGCTGCGACTGCTGTCCGGGATCTACGAGCCCACGCGCGGCTCGGCGAGGATTTCCGGCAAGATCGCGCCGGTCTTCGACCTCGGCATCGGCATGGACCCGGAGATCTCCGGGCTGGAGAACATCATCGTCCGCGGTCTGTTCCTCGGGATGACCGCGAAACAGATGGAAGCACGCGTCGACGACATCGCGGAATTCACCGAACTCGGCGACTACCTCCAGATGCCGCTCCGGACGTACTCGACCGGTATGCGCGTCCGGCTGGCGCTGGGCGTGGTCACGTCGATCGACCCGGAGATCCTGATCCTCGACGAGGGCATCGGCGCGGTCGACGCGGCGTTCCTCACCAAGGCGAAGGATCGGCTGAAGGACCTCGTGAAGCGGTCGGGCATCCTGGTGTTCGCCAGCCACTCGGACGAGTTCCTCTTCGAACTCTGCGATTCCGCCATCTGGATGGACGAGGGGCACGTCAAGCAGCGCGGTTCGCTGCGCGAGGTGCTCACCGGCTACAAGGGGCGCGACCCGTTCGAGAACATGAGCCAGGAGACGCTGGAGCGGTTCGGCGTCGAACCCGAGCCGATGGCCACGACGAACGGCGGTCAAGGATGACCAGCGAGACCCGGCAGTTGCCCGAAGGCGCCGTCGTCGGCGTCGTCGTCACGCGCCATCGGCGGGAGCTGCTCGCGGAATCGCTGAAGGTCATCGCCACCCAGACCCGGCCGGTCGACCACCTGGTCGTGGTCGACAACGGGCCGGACCAGTCGGCGCGCGAAATCGTCGAGAACTACCCGCTTCCCTTCACCTACCTGCCTTCGCACCGCAACCTCGGTGGCGCGGGCGGGTTCGCGCTCGGCATGCTGCACGCGCTGTCGCTGGGCGCGGACTGGATCTGGCTGGCCGACGACGACGGCCGTCCCGCCGACGAGAACGTCCTCGCGATCCTGTTGGAAGAGGCCGAGAAACGGGATCTGGCCGAGATCTCCCCGGTGGTCACGAACATCGACTCACCGGAGAAACTCGCGTTCCCGTTGCGGCGCGGGCTGACCTGGAAGCGTTCGTCTTCGGAACTGGGCGTCGACTTCCTGCCCGGCATCGCTTCGCTGATGAACGGCGCGTTGTTCCGCGCGTCCACTTTGGACGTCGTCGGCGTGCCGGATCTGCGGCTGTTCTTCCGCGGCGACGAGGTCGAACTGCACCGGCGCCTGGTGCGCTCGGGGCTGCCGTTCGGCACCTCGCTCAAGACCGCGTACCTGCACCCGGACGGCTCGGACGAGTTCAAGCCGATGCTCGGCGGCCGGTTCCACGCGCAGGACCCGGAAAACGAGGTCAAGCGCTACTACACCTACCGCAACCGCGGGTACCTGCTCTCGCAGCCGGGCATGCGCAAGATCGGCGCGCTCGAAGTGGCGCGGTTCGGGCTGTACTTCATCGGTGTGAAGCGGGATCCGAAGGCGTTCCTGCAGTGGCTCAAGCTGGTGCGGCAGGGCCGCAAGGAGAAGTTCTTCCGCTACTGAGGCGGGCCCCACTTGCCATGAAAGGTCCTTTCCTTGCAAATTCTGCAAGGAAAGGACCTTTCATGGCATTTTCGTCGTGAGCCGCCCTACTCGCCGATGACCGGCGGTGCGGTGCGCATGTCGGTCCCGAAGACCTCGTCCGGGTCGCCCTCGACGAGGTACGTCGGACGCTGGTGCTCGGTGTCCTCGTCCCCCTCGGCGTTCTGACCGCGGCCGGCCATGCCGCCGCCCATACCCGGGCCGCCACGGCCGCCGGCGCCACCGCCGAGACCGCCCATACCGCGACCGGCCGCCGCTTCGGCCGCGCCGACCCCACCCGGACGGGCCGCGCCGGACGCGGAACCCGAACCGGGCGTGGAGCTCGCGCCGCTACCGGGGCCGAACCCGCTGCCGCCACCGCCGCGGCCGGTCCGGCTGTTGTGGTCGGAGTCACCCATACCGCCGCCCATCATGGGCGACATCGGCATGGGACTCATCGGCATCGCGTTCATGTTGTTGTTGGGCCCGGGCGTGCTGATCGGCTGCGGGGTGTTCTGGAAACCCGAAGGCGTCGTGCCCGAGGGAATGCTGCCGGACCCCGTGGTGGACCCGGGGCCGGGGATGTGGCTCGTGCCCGGCGGGATGACGGCGCCCCCGCCCCCAGTGCCGCCGCCTCCGCCACCACCGCCGCCTCCGTTACCGGGCGGGATGTAGGTGTTGCCGGGCGGGGTGGAGCCTGGCGGGTTCGACCCGGGAGGCAGCCGGTAGATGTCGCTCCGGTCGCCCGTCCCCTCACCGCCGCCGGTGCCGAACTTCGGCGGCTCGGCGAACACGGGCTGCTTCGACGCGGCCTCGTACAAGGACTTGTCGTACTCGTGCATGGCGGAGGCGGCCTGAGTGTGTGCCTCCTGGCTGTCCTGCTGCTTCTGGATGGACTTGTCGATGTTCTCGCCGAGGTTGAACGGGTTCGACGTCATCCAGCCGCCGACCTCGTCCTTCCAGCTGAACGGGATCGGCTCGGGCATCACGTTCTTCACGTTGGAAGCCGCGGTGCCCTGGTCGTAGATGGTCTCGGACGCGAGCTTCGCGTTCTGCGAGTTCGCCTCGGACCACTTGCTGAGGCTCTGGAAATAGCCCTTCGCGTTGGCGGCCGCCTCGCCGTCCCAGGTGCCCTGCGACGCGTTGACCGCTTGGGTCATCGTGTTCGCGAAACTTTCGAAAGCCTTGTGGATGTCGTGGTAGGCGGTGGAAACCTGGGTGACCTGCTCGACGTTCAAGTCGCTGCTGACGAACTGCTTGAGCTTCTCGTGGTCGTAGCCCTGGTAATCCGCGTTCGACGGCTCCAGCCCCTCGACGTACTGGACCTCGCCGTTCTTGGTCAGCTGATCGACGTTCTTGTCGCCGACCTCCTGCGCCTGCTGCTGCGCCTGTCCGGTGGCGATGAACTGCTTGACGGCGCCGAAGAGCCAGCCGTCACTCGGGTCGACGCCTTCGTTCGCCTTCTGCTGGAAATAGGCGTCACGTGCCGCGGGCGAAAGGTCGGCGACCTGCTTCTCGCTCAGGTTCGGTGTCTTGGTCATCCCTGATTCCCCTTAGCTCTTCGGAAGCTTCGGTGCGACGATGTCCGCGACCTTCTCCGCGATCCCGCAGGCCTTCTCGGGATCGGTCGACACCGTGACGACGTCCACCCGTGCGGTGGCGCCCGCTTCGAGCGCCATCAGGCAGTTCGTCGGCGGCGTCGGGACCAGGACCGCCTTGCGGCCCTGGACGTTGCCGTTGGTCTTGCCGTTGCCGGCGTCGTTGACGCTGTCGAGCCCCTGCGAGTCACGGACACCGACACTGACGCTCAGCGATTCCTCACTGGCGGTGGCCTTGTCCTTCGTGAGGGTGCAGGTGCGGGCTCCGCCGTCTTCACCGGTCTCCGGCGCCTTGAAGGTCCCGTACGAAGACAGGTCGGCCGCGCTGACGAGCGAGCAGGGGTCCAGCGACGCGGTGTTCCCGCCGCCGGTGGACGGCGGCGCGGCGGACGACGCCGGCTGCCCCGGCGCCGAGGTCGGCGCGGCGGTGGGTGTGCCGGGCTTCTCGCTGGAGCAGGCGGCGAGTACCAGTGCGGCCGCGACGAGCGGCAAGGCGTAAAACTTCTTCATCGTCCTCAAGCCTGGATCTTCTTGGTGGCTTCGACCGCGCGATCTTCGACGCCCTTGTACAGCCCGGCCGCCCTGGCCAGCGCCTCGTCGGCGTCCTTGACCACCTTGGCGAACTGTTCGAGCACCACGGCGGCGGAGCCTGCCGACTCGGAGGCGCCCTTCTGGTCGTGCGCCGCCACGGCCTTGCCGTACGGGTGCCCGCCCAGCTTCGGCGCTTGCGAAAGGTGCACCGTCTTCGCCTTGAGCGTGTCGAGGTGCTCGGACATGTCCGCCAGCGCCTTGCGCAGGGGTTCCACGCCCTTCTCGGTGATCGTGAAGCCGCCGTTCTTGGCGGCGGAGACCAACTTCTGGGTCTCGGCGCTGACCTTGGCGACCGCCGCCTCGTTCAGGCCGCCCTTTTCGACGTAGTTGGCCGCCGCCCCCACCGCGGCCCCCAGGTCACGGATCGCGTAGTTCGGTGCCGCCTGTCCGCCGTCCGCTTCGAAAGCCATCGCCCGCCCCACTGCATCGTCTTCCAGCCCGTGCGTACCGCCCGGCAGTCTACTAGCCGGGCACTCAGCGCAACGGTGATTCTCCGATCACCGAAGACCGCTCCGGCAAGTGTGACGAAACGGGCGTCGCCCTGGTTCCGGCTCGTTCAGAACTGGCCTTCGAGCTGGGCGTACAGCTGCTGCGCGATCCTCGCGTTGTCGGCGGGAGCGTAGGTCAGCCAGCTTTGCCCGTCGGCCGCCTGGCGCGAGGTCATCATGAATCGGCCCGCTTCGGTGTCGAACCACGCCAGCGGGGGGAACACCTGGCCACCGCGGATGAACACGCTGAACTGGCCTACCCGCGTCTTCGGTTTCTCGAAGATCCGTTCCACCTGCCGCTGCTGCGGGTTCGACCCGTGGGAACGGGGGCCGCTGACACCGGCGAAGGGGTCGTAGGCGTCGTCGTTGCGAGAGCGCTTCGGCGTGCTCGCCGGCTTCGCGATGGTGACGGACTGGCCGGGACCGGGCGGCGTGAGCGGCAGCAGGTCGACGATCGACGCGACGATCGCGGTCGGCCTGGTCACCTCGAACACGAGCAGGTTTTCGTCCTGGCGCGCGAGGACCGCGAACTGGCCGTTCGTCGCCGCCCTCGCGAACAGCTGCTTGTCCTTGTCCATCTGCGCGACCGCCCACACGGCGAGCTGCGGTTGGACGAACGTGGCGAGCGCGAGTTCCACGTCGGCGTCGAGCCTGCCGCCGCGCATCAGGCCGCGGCCCTCGAGATCGCGGAAGACGGCCTCGCGCACCATCGCGCGCTGGTCGGTCGTGGTGCCGATGTGCGGGACATCGAACGGAACCGGAGCCGGTCCGAGCCTGCCGTGTTCGAGCAGGATGTCCACCGCCGCCAGCGACAGCGAGAACGAATGCGGCATCGCCTTTTCCCCCCGCGGGTGTCTTGTTCGTCGGGATGAACGTAGTCCACTCACCCGGTACGCCCGCAGCGAACCCGCTTGCCCGGCCGTGATCACGGCTGGTGCGATGGGTTCATGGCAGACCAGAAACCCGCGCTCGTACTTCATCTCGTCGCCGGTGGGGAGCCACTGCTCTTCGCCCTCACGACGGACGAAACCGAACGGCTGACCAAGGACCTTTCGCATTTCGTCCGCACGGGTTCGGTGCAGACGGTCAAGACGAAGGACGACTCCGAAGTGGCGATCAACTTCTCCCACGTCGCCGCGGCCTACATCGACGACCTGAACCGCAAGACGCGGGTCTTCGGTCTCCACTAGGTGCCGCCGGATGTCATGAGGGGTCCCCATCGGACGAATCTCGTCCGATGGGGACCCCTCATGACACTTCAGAGAGCGAAGCGGCCCTACAGCTCGTAAAGCCGCTTCCAGTTGTCCCGCGACGACAGCTCGGGCATGGCGCGCTTGTACTGCTCCTGCACCGCGGCGCCTTCCTTACGAAGCCGCTGGATGACCTTCGCGCCCTTCCGGGCCAGGTCGAACATCTTCGCGCGGTCGTACGAGCGGACCCGCACGCCTTCCTGCGAAGCGTCGGTGACGACGGCGGTGTCGAAGGTCGCGACGTGCCACCAGTGGGCCTCGTCGATCGGGATCGCCCCGAGCGAGTGGCGGCTGCGGCCGAGCACCCGGTCGAGGACGCGCTTGATCAGCACCAGGCGCTGCATGCTGGGCCGCGGCGCGCTGTTGACGATGCCGATGTCGTTGGACGCGATGCCCGGGACGTCGGTGGCCTTGTGCCGTTTGGTCTCGGGGTACTCGTCGCGGATCCGGCGGATCTCCTTCATCGCGGCGACACCGCCGTCACGCAGGACCTCCGGCCCTTCGAGGAAGTCCTCGACGGCCTTGATCAGCGTGGCGGACAGGCCGTACTGCATGCCGAGCAGGTACCGGACCAGCTGCGCGATGAGCACGCGCGAGAGCAGGTTCAGGTTGAACGGCGAGTGCAGCGCGGCGGTGATGATCGAGTTCCGCAGGTTGAAGTAGCGGTGCCACTCGTCCCAGTCCTTCCAGTGGAAGTCGGCGTGCCAGACGCCGGCGCCCGGAAGGGTGACCGTGGGGAAGCCGTGCGCGCGGGCACGGTAGCTGTACTCCGCGTCGTCCCACTGGAAGAAGAACGGCAGCGGGTAGCCCGTGGCCTTGACGACCTCGTACGGGATCAGGCACGACCACCAGCCGTTGTACCCGGCGTCGAGGCGGCGTTCCTGGCGGTTCGGCTTGAGGGTCTCCTCGTCGACGCCGAGCAGGTCGGCGGTCGAGAGCGAGTGCGTCACCGGCTGGCCGGGCTCCAGCGTGTTCAGCCGGGCGTACTCGGCGCCGACGTGCAGCTGGTTCGGGTGCAGCAGGTTCAGCATCTGCCCGCCGACGATGACCGGGTTGACCGTGCGGTTGGAGAACGCGGTCATCCGGATCACCAGGTCCGGCTCGAGCAGGACGTCGTCGTCCATGAACAGGACGTTCGCGTGCTCGGTCTCGGTGTGCCCGGCGACCTCGTACAGGCCGCGGGTGAAGCCGCCGGCGCCGCCGAGGTTCGGCTGCTTGATGTAGTGCAGCTTGTCGCCGAGGTCCTTCGCGACCTGCTCGAAGCCTTCGCGCGACTCGACGAGGTCGGTGCCCTGGTCGGCGACGTAGATCGCGTCGAGCGTCTCCAGCGAGGAGACGTCGGCCGCGAGCGCCTGCAGGTTCGACAGGCAGTCGTCGGCGCGGTTCATCGTGCAGATGGTCACCGCGGTCGGGCGGATCTTCTCCGGCGCCTCGACCGTCCAGCGGACGTTCTCGACGCGCAGCGACTGGCCACCCTCAGTTTCGAGGTCGAGCCAGAGCGCGCCGCCGTCGTAGAACTTGTCCAACTTCGCGGTCAGCGACACCTTCTGCTGCTTCGCACCCGTGACGACTTCGGCGGCGACGACTCGCGAGTCACCCTCGACGTCGGAAGCGCCGACGGACAGCTGCCCGTCACCGGTGACGACGGCCTCGACCGCGACCTCGGTCACGTCGGTCCAACGCTGCCAGTAGCTCGCGGGGAAGCGCCCGAAGTAGGTGTTGCCGGACACTTTCGACGCCGGCTCGATGGTGATGCCCGCGCGTTCGCGCACGGCGGAGCCCCATTCGAGTTCGGCGTAGAGGTCCTTGCTGACGATGGGGGCCGGGCCGGCGTAGAGCCCTCGCTGCGCGGTGAGACGGCCCTGCGGGGTGCGTTCCGCGAAGCGGGTGTCGTCGATAGTGCTCACCATGGCGCTCGGGGCCTCTCCGGTGACGGCGGCTTTACCGGGCATGAATCCTCAGTTCTCCTCTGTGCTTATGGCGGTGGCGCGGGGCTCACGGAAGACGACCCACTTGAGCATGACGAAATTGATCACGGTCGCGGTTGCCTGCGAAACGACCCAACCGAAAGTGGCCTTCCAGGACGACTCCGGCAGGACGTGCAGCATCGTCCGGTTGACGCCCACGGCGACGAGGAACGTCACGGCGTACAGGAGGACGAAGCCGCCGATCTGACGTGCGCCCTCCTGGCGGCCACCGGCGAAGGTGAACTTGCGGTTCAAGAAGAAGGCGGTCGTGGTGCCCACGATGAAACTGAGCGCGCGGGCGATGTCCACCCACGGCGTCGCGTCCATGCCGAGGGCACGCAGCCCCTGGTAGACGCCGAAATCGATCAGGGCGCAGAACCCACCGATGAGGCCGAAGCGGATGAGCTGCCCGAGCAGCCCAGGAGAGGACGGCGCTGCTGCCGTCAGGCCGGCTTGCGGGTCGGTCGCCACCACTGCTCTACCTCATAAACTACTGGGGCTGGTGGTCAAAGTGTAGAAGCGGCCACTTCAGGGTCACGTTCCGGGCAGTGTTCGGCGTGGTTACCCTGGTCGGCGTGACCCAAGCACCCAAGACACAGCGGCAGTCGCTCATGGGCTGGGCAAGGACGTCGCCGAGCATCGCGGACGTCCTGAGCACGCCCGACGTGGAAACCATCGCGCGGGCGGTGACGCAAGCGGGGGCACGCGGGGTCATCGCGCGCGGTCTCGGCCGGTCGTACGGCGACCCGGCGCAGAACGCGGGCGGCCTGGTCGTCGACATGACCGCGCTGGACCGCATCCACTCGATCGACCCGGATTCCGGCATCGTCGACCTCGACGCCGGGGTCAGCCTCGACAAGCTGATGCGCGAGGCGCTGCCCTACGGCCTGTGGGTCCCGGTGCTGCCGGGCACGCGCCAGGTCACCATCGGCGGCGCGATCGCGAACGACATCCACGGCAAGAACCACCACTCGGCCGGCAGCTTCGGCAACCACGTCGTGTCGATGGACCTGGTCACCGCCGACGGGCAGGTGCGCACGATCACGCCGGACGGCCCCGACGCGGAACTGTTCTGGGCGACCGTCGCCGGCATCGGCCTGACCGGCATCATCGTCCGGGCCAGGGTCCGGATGACGAAGACCGAGACCGCCTACTTCAAGGCCGATCTTGAGCGCACCGCGAACCTCGACGAGACGCTGGAACTGGTCAGCAACGGCTCCGACGACGACTACACCTACTCGTCGGCGTGGTTCGACACGATCTCGACCGGTTCGAAGCTGGGTCGCGCCGCCTTCGGCCGCGGTTCGCTGGCGAAACTCGACGAGCTGCCGCCGAAGCTGCGTGCCGACCCGTTGAAGTTCGACGCGCCGCAGCTGGTGACGCTGCCCGACGTGTTCCCGAACGGGCTGGCGAACAAGCTCACCTTCGGTTCCATCGGCGAGCTCTACTACCGCAAGACGCCGAAGAAGGCCGTCGGCAAGATCCAGAACCTGACGGCGTTCTACCACCCGCTCGACCTTTTCGGCGAGTGGAACCGCGCCTACGGCTCCAAGGGTTTCCTGCAGTACCAGTTCAGCACGCCGCTGAACGCGCACGAGCCGCTGCGCCGGATCATCCAGAAGGTCGCCGACTCCGGGCACGTGTCGTTCCTCAACGTGTTCAAGCGGATGGGCGAGGGCAACGCGGCGCCGCTGTCGTTCCCGCACCCCGGCTGGATGATCTGCCTCGACTTCCCGATCAAGGACGGCCTGAGCCGGTTCTGCCAGGAACTCGACGAGGACGTGCTCGCGCTCGGAGGCCGTCTGTACACGGCGAAGGACTCCCGCACCTCCGCGGAGAACTTCGCGAAGATGTACCCGCGGCTCGAGGAATGGCGCAAGGTCCGCGCTTCCGTAGACCCCGAAGGCGTTTTCGCCTCTGACATGTCCCGAAGGTTGGAACTGTGATCGACGCTGTGGGCAACCCCCAGTCCCTGCTGCTGCTCGGCGGTACCTCCGACATCGCGCTCGCGATCGCGGAGAAGTACCTGGCCGAGAAGCCTCTCCGGGTCGTGCTGGCCGGACGTCGGTCGCCGCGGCTCGACGCCGCCGCTCAGCGTCTGAAGGACAAGGGCGCCGAAGTGTCCACTGTCGACTTCGACGCGAAGGCCATGGACACCCACCCCGCCGTGCTGGACAAGGCGTTCGAGGCGGGCGACATCGACGTCACCGTCGTGGCGTTCGGCCTGCTCGGCGACCAGGAAGAGCTGTGGCAGGACCACGCGAAGGCCGTCGAGGCGGCGACCGTGAACTACACGGCCGCGGTTTCGGTCGGGGTCGCGCTGTCGAACAAGCTCAAGAAGCAGGGCCACGGCAAGGTCGTCGCGCTGTCGTCGGTCGCCGGTGAGCGGGTCCGCCGGTCGAACTTCGTCTACGGCTCCACGAAGGCCGGTTTCGACGGCTTCTACCTGGGCCTCGGCGAGGCGCTGGCGCCTTCCGGCGTGCAGGTCACCGTCGTCCGGCCCGGGCACGTGAAGACCAAGATGACCGAGGGCCTCAAGGACGCCCCGCTGGCGCAGACCGCCGAGCAGGTCGCCGAGATCGCCGTCAACGCCTCGCGGGCGGGCAAGGAACTGGTGTGGGCTCCCGCGCCGTTCCGCCTGGTCATGTCGGCTCTGCGACACGTGCCCAGGCCGATCTTCCGGAAGCTGCCGATCTAGGGAACGGCACGAGGCGGCCGTCGTGAGTGGCGAATAGGGTTAGAACCCGAATCGCCACTCACGACCCCCTCGACCCGATCCGGTCCGCCGCGGAGACGACGTTGCGAAAGCCCCTCAGCACGCGGCAAGGCAGGCACCTCTTCGGCCAGGACCCCGAGTCCTACGACGCCGGGCGCCCCGACTATCCCGACCGCGTCTACGAAATCCTCGCCGCCGAGTGCGGCCTCGCCCCCGGCGCACGCGTCGTCGAGATCGGACCGGCGACCGGCTTGGTCACCGCCCGGCTGCTCGCCCACCAGGCCACGGTCACCGCGGTCGAACCCAGCGCTCCCCTGGCCGACTTCCTTCGCACCGCACACCCCACCGAAGCCCTCGACGTCATCACCGCCCCTTTCGAGGAAGCCGAACTCCCCGATGACGCCTTCGACCTCGCGGTGGCGGCCACGTCCTTTCACTGGGTCGAGCCCGACGTCGGCGCCGCGAAGCTGCGGCGGATCGTCAAGCCGGGCGGACATGTCGCGCTCTGGTGGATGATGTTCGAGGACCCGGCCCGGCCGCACGAGTTCGACGCGGCCGCCGAAGAGATCCTCGGGATGTCACCGGGGACCGTGATGGATCCGGGCGGGCCGCCGTTCCAGCTGGACATCGACGCCCATCGCGAGTACCTGACCGCCGCGGGCTTCACCGGTTTCCACGGCGAGGTGATCCGCTCCGAAGCACGGATGGACGCCGTCCGGCTACGCACGTTGTACGCCTCGATGGCACTCGTGCTGAGTCATCCGCCGGAAGAGCGCGTGCGGATACTCGACGCCATCGAAAACCTGGTCGTCGACCGCTTCGGCGGCGAGGTCGTCCGCCCGTTCGTGACGGGGTTCTACCGCGCGGACAGGAGATAGAGCTGCTGCGTGCCCATCCACGGCGAGCTGATCGTCCAGGCGGCCAGCGCGTTCGGCGGCGGCGTCTTCCGGGTGGTGGCCAGCATCAGATCCGGGGTCGCGGGCGGGACGCTGTGGTCGAAGTACCGGAAGTTCGCTTCCAGCAGCGCCTTGCCGAGATCGCCGCTGCGGTTCTTCGTCTCGACGATCGCCGGGTCGACCGAGCCGCGGTCGGAGAACTGGTCCACGATGTCGCAGTCGCAGGCGTAAGCGAGCGCGCCGACCTCGCCGGCGCTTTCCACCTTGCGCCCCTTGGTGAGTGCGGCCAATTGCGAGCCGATCTCGCGGTACTCGTCGGACGCGGCGTGGTTGCTGGTGATGGGCGCGAACCGGCGCGGCAGCTCAGGGGTGGCGTAGGCGGCGACGCTCACGAGGAGGAACGCACCGGTGAGGATCCCCGTCCCGATGCGGGCCCGGCCAGGCACCGCGCAGGCACCGGCGGCGAGGAAGATCGTCGCGCCGATGATGCTCGGCGCGTAATACCAGTGGTAGGGCGGAACGTTCAGCCAGCAGTAAGCCAGATAGTGCGCCGCGCCGGCGATCGCGAGCGTGGCGAACGGCACGAGCCGCTTCGCCCGATCCGAACCACGCCGGTAGTGGAACGTCCACAGTAGACCGGCGAGGCCGCCGATCACGAGCGGCAGGAACGCGAGCGTCGACGCGACGGGGAAATTACGCCAGTACAACAGCGGGCCGTTGGTGAAACTGAACGGTCCCCACGACCGCTGCATGATCTTGATGACCAGGGTGTCGGGCACCGCCGAACCCAGCGCGAGCCAGCTGAACACGAACCACGGCAGCATCACCGCGAGCGCGGCGAACGTCATGCGCCAGATACCCGCCCAGAACTCGCGGCGTGCGAGGAACAGCACGAAGGCGATCAGCAGCAGATCGATCCGGATGAGCGCGATCAGGCCGATCACCGCACCCGCGGCGGCGGGGCGGCGTTCGTGCAGGAACACCATCAGCCAGACGACGGCCGTCGCGCCGAGGGCGACTTCGAGTCCGACCGACGACAGCAGCAGCGGATTCACCAGCAACAGGCCCAGCGCCAGCGGGGCGAACCCGCCGGGAAGGCCGGTCGCGGTGCCGATACGACGCAGGCCGAGCACGAGAAGTACCTGGCTCGCGACGAAGACGATCCCGGCGGCGAAGACGGCGTCCCGGACGATGAACGTGAGGAGCGCCAGCACGAGGACGTTCAGCGGCGACGTCGCGGTGTTGGCGGTGCCGTCCTCGATCAGTCCCCAATGGCCGTGGAAGGCGAGGTTCTTCGCATACGACAGCGTGATGTACGTGTCGTCGATCAAATGCCCGCTGACCAGGACGAACACCAGAGACGACGCCACCGCCGCCCCGGCAGGCAGCACCCAGGGACGAGTGAGGACGGCGGCTACCGGCAGCGCACCGGTGGCCTTGGGTAATTCAGCGGAGGCGCTTCGCATCCCGAACACCGTACACGGCGCCGTGATGATTCCGTTATCTACCGTCCGTTGGGCTCGTCACGACGGCCACGGTCGCCGTGGCCGTCGCGGAAGTCGCGGTGCCCGCCGGGACCGGCCGACCCATGGTGTTCGCGGGAGAAACCGGGCCGGTCCGCGTCGCGGGAGGCGAGGCCGACGGCGGTCCCGATGATCCCGCCGCCGAGGATGAAGCCGAGGGCGCCGACCGCCACCAGTTGCGTCGCGCGGTGCCCGGCGAACCGGCGGAAACCGCCCTTCGCGGGCGGAGCCTGCTGCTGTTCGACCGTCTTGTCTTCGTCTTCGGACGGCCGCTGCGGGTCGCTCATCTTTCACTCCTCGGTCGACGGGGGCGGGCGCGGTGCCCGCCCCCGTCACCGAGAATGCGTGCGCATCCTGTGGATGCGCTGTGCCTGACCTGTCGATTCAGAGATAGAACGACAGGAACAGCGTGACGACCCAGCTCGCGCCGAGAACCTGCAGCACGCGGTCCTTGAGCGCGATCTCCTCCGGCTCGCCCGCGTTGCCGCCGTCGACGTCGACGGCGTAGCGCAGGACGGCGACCACGAACGGGACCATCGAGACGACGGCCCAGACCGAGTTGTGCTCGACCTGGCGGATCTCGAACGCCCACAGGCAGTACGACATGATCAGGATCGCCGCGGACGTCGCCCACACGAACCGCAGGTAACTCGCCGAGTACTTCTTCAGCGAAGACCGGATCTTCGCCCCTGTCCGCTCGAAGAGCATGATCTCGGCGTAGCGCTTACCGGCCACCATGAACAGCGAGCCGAACGCCGTGACCAGCAAGAACCACTGCGAAAGCGCGATACCGGCGGCGACCCCACCGGCGATCGACCGCATCAGGAAGCCCGAACCGACGATGGCGAGGTCGACCACCGGCTGGTGCTTGAGCCCGAAGCAGTAGCCGAGCTGGACGGCCTCGTAGACCGCCAGCACGATCGCGAGCTGCCAGCTGGCGAGGAACGAGATGCCGAGACCGGCGGCGAAGAAGAAGCCCGCCGCGACGAAGGCCACCGGGACCGGCACGATCCCGGCCGCGATCGGCCGGTTCCGCTTGGTCGGGTGGGCCTTGTCCGCCTCGACGTCGATCGCGTCGTTGATGAGATAGACCGAGGAGGCCACCAGCGAGAACGCCGCGAAGGCGATCAGCGCGGCGATCAGCAGGCCGGTTCGATCCGTCGACTTGGAGAAAGCGAAGAACGGGGCGGCGAACACGAGCACGTTCTTCACCCACTGGCGCGGGCGTGCCGTCTTGATGATGCCGCCGACGAGACCGCCGGCGACCTTCTTCGGTTCGGCGGCCCCGGCCACGGGTCCTACGTCTTCAGGCTTGGAATCGGCCTTCTCGGTCGTTTCGCTCATTGTCGTTTCTTCAGCTTCCGTCGTATGAGACCACCGACGAGGCCCCCCAGGGCTGCTCCGGCCAGAACGTCGGTCGGGTAATGGACGCCGAGCACCAGCCTCGAGGCGAGCATCGGCGGTACCAGGGCCGGCACCAGGTTACGCCCGGTCAATCCGGAGTAGAGCACCGCCGCCGCCGTAGTGGAGGTGGCGTGCGAGGACGGGAAGCTCAGCTTGCTCGGCGTCCCGACCAAGACCTCGACGCTCGGGTGATCCGGCCGCGGCCGCCTGACCACGCGTTTCACCGCGATGGACGCGGCGTGCGCGCCGACGACGCCGACCGCGGCGACCAGCCAGTCCTTGCGCCGCTTCTTGTCCACCGCCGCCCCGACGAGCCCCAGCGCGAACCATCCCGCGCTGTGCTCGCCGAAGTGCGAAAGACCCCGTGCCGCCTTGACGGTGACGTCACTCTTCAAGACGCCCTGTGCTTTCGCGAGAATGGCCACCTCGCCGGTGGGAGCGCCCTTCTCAAGCATCGAGGGACCCGTCGATAGGCGCGCCATCGGTCAGGTGCGGCGCGATCTTGTTCTCGAACGCGGTCAGCGCGGAACCGATCGCCATGTGCATGTCGAGGTACTTGTACGTGCCCAGCCGCCCACCGAACAGGACGTTGCGCTCCTTGGCTTCGTTCTTGGCCAGCTCGCGGTAGGCCTCGAGCTTCTCGCGGTTGTCCGGGGTGTTGATCGGGTAGTACGGCTCGTCGGCCTCGCCCGCGAACCGGGAGTACTCGCGGAACACGACCGTCTTGTCGTTCGGGTAGTGCTTGCGCTCCGGGTGGAAGTGCCGGAACTCGATGATCCGGGTGTAGGGCACTTCCTCGTCGTTGTAGTTGACCACCGAGGTGCCCTGGAAGTCGCCGGTCTCGACGACCTCGGACTCGAAGTCCACCGTGCGCCAGGTGAACCGGCCGGCGGAGTAGTCGAAGTAGCGGTCCAGCGGACCGGTGTAGACGGTCGGGGTGCCCGCCGGGATGTGCTCACGGACGTCGAAGTAGTCGACGTTCAGCCGCACCTCGATGTTCTCGTGCTCGGCCATCTTCTCGAGCCACGCGGTGTAGCCGTCGACCGGCAGGCCCTCGTAGGTGTCGTTGAAGTACCGGTTGTCGAAGGTGTAGCGGACCGGGAGCCGGGTGATGATGTCGGCGCCGAGGTTCTTCGGGTCGTTCTCCCACTGCTTGGCCGTGTAACCCCGGATGAACGCCTCGTATAGCGGGCGGCCGACCAGCGAGATCGCCTTCTCTTCGAGGTTCTGCGCGTCCGCGGTGTCGAACTCCGACGCCTGCTTCGCGATCAGCTCGCGGGCCTCGTCCGGCGTGTGCGACTTGCCGAAGAACTGGTTGATGAGCGCCAGGTTCATCGGGAACGAGTAGACCTGGTCCTTGACCCGTGCGAACACGCGGTGCTGGTAGTTCGTGAACTCGGTGAAGCGGTTGACGTACTCCCACACCCGCTTGTTCGACGTGTGGAACAGGTGCGCACCGTAGCGGTGCACCTCGATTCCGGTCTCCGGCTCGGCCTCGGAGTAGGCGTTTCCACCGAGATGGTGGCGCCGCTCCAGCACGAGGACCTTCTTGCCGAGCTCGGCCGCGGCCCGTTCGGCCACGGTCAGCCCGAAGAAACCGGACCCGACCACGATGAGGTCGTAGCCGGTGAAATCGGCTTCAGTAATCTTGTCGGGGTTCGTGTGCGCGCTCACGGGCGTCGAGGGTACGCACGTCGCCTCCGTGCCCTGCACCGAGCACCGGTTTTCACCTTCGAAACACTTAGGAAGCAGTGCCTACTCCGGACACCTTCTGGTCGTACTTCGGCGCGACCGTCACCTACCTGGCCGTGCTGGCGATCCCCGGCGGCCTCGTCGGCCGGGCCGCCGGCCTGCGCGGCTGGGCCCTGGCGGGGCTGGCCCCGCTGCTGTCCTACACGGTAACCGGACTGGCCGGTCCGTGGCTGGCACTCGCTGGCGTGTCGTACAACCCCCTGACCGTGGCGGCCGTCACGGCCGTGCTCGCCGGCGTCGGCTTCGGCCTGCGGAGACTGGGCTCCAGGCTCGGCTGGAGCAAGCCGGGCGCCGAGGAGCCGCCGACGAAGTGGCATCCGCGCGCGCACTACGCCGTCGCGGCCTGTGTGGCGCTGGCCATCGGGATCTCGATCCTCGTGGTGCTCTCGGCCCGCGGCGGGACGACGGCGGTGTTCCAGCGCTGGGACACCGTGTTCCACGCGAACGGCATCCGCTACATCGCCGAGACCGGCGACGGCTCGCTGACCGGCATGGGCACCATCAACTGGTACCCGGACGGCTCGTTCTACCCGAACGCGTATCACCTGGTCGGCTCGCTCGTGTACTCGATCTCGGGCACGACGATCCCGGTCACGCTGAACGCCATCACGATGCCGGTCGCCGGGATCTTCGCGCTGTCGATGGTCGCCCTGATCCGCCAGCTCGGCGGACGGGCGGTGTTCGCGGGCTGCGCGGCGCTGGTGGCCGCGGCCGCGACGACCGGCGCGTACGAGTCGGTGTCCAGCGGGCTGCTGCCGTTCGCGCTGGGCATCGTGCTGACCCCGCTGGCGGTCGTCGCGCTGGCCCGGTTCCTCGCTCGGCCCGGCCTCGACACCGGCTACGTGCTCGCGCTGACCGCTGTCGGGCTGCTGGCGGCGCACTCGTCGGCGCTGTTCGGCGCGCTGTTGTTCGCCTTCCCGGTGGTCGTGCAGCGCTGGTACCGCGCGCTGCGGCACAAACCGCTCGACGGCGTGCCGGAAGGCCGCGGCGGCTGGCGGGTCATCGGCGGCGACGTCGGGAAGATGGTGCCGGTGATGGTGGCCAGCGGGCTGCTCGCGGCACCGCACATCCTGGGCGCCCTGAAATTCACTTCGGGTTCATACCCTTATTACGCGTGGGGTTCGGACCTGCCGGTCGTGAAGTCGCTCGCGCTGCTGGTGACGTTCCGGCAGGTGCTGAGCGCCCCGCAGGTGTGGCTGACGGTGCTGCTGGTCATCGGCGTGCTGAGCCTGTTCAAGCTCGGCAGGATGCGCTGGATCGGGCTCTCGGCGCTGGGCTTCTCGGTGCTGTTCGTGCTGGTCGCCTCGTTCGGCGCCGAACCGTGGGTGATCTCGCTGTCGCGGCCGTGGTGGAACGACCGTTACCGCCTGATGGCGCTCGCCGCGATCCCGCTCTGCCTGCTCGCCGGGCACGGGATGGCGGAGCTGCAGCGCTGGTTCGCGAAGTGGGCGAGCGGCCGGTCCTGGGTGAAGAGCAGGCCTGCCCTGCCCGCCCGGCTCGGACTGGCGACCGCGGTGTTCGTGGTGGCCGCCTCGGCGGTGCTGACCAAGGGTTTCTACACCGAGTCGAACGCGCACGCGGTGTCGTTCCTGTACTACAACGGACCCGAGGGCGAGGTCACGCCGCCGGTCAGCGCCGACGAACTCGCCGCGATGGACCAGCTGGCCAAGATGAACATCGGGCCGGACGAGAAGGTGCTCAACGAGCGCTTCGACGGGACGGCGTGGCTGTACGCGCTCACCGGCATCCATCCGGTGGCCGGGCACTACGACCCGGGTGTGCCGCCGCCGGACGCGAAGTACCTGGCGCTGCACTTCCGCGACTACGATACCGACCCGGAGGTGCGGGCGGCGGTCAGGCGGCTGAACGTCAAGCACGTGCTGATCGGGAGCACGCCGATCAAGATCGGTGAGCCACCGGCGCCGGGGCTGCGGGATCTGGACGGGCTGGACTTCCTGCGGAAGGACTACAGCAACCCGGGCGCGTCGATCTACACCCTGACCCGCTGACACCGCTTCGCGCTGAGCCGCGCACGCGTGCTTGAACCCGCACCTCGCGTGCTTGAAGCCGCATCACGCGAGTTCGGCGTCCAGACACGCGAGTTGCGCCTTCAAGCACGCGACTCCCGTGTCCGGACACGCGAATCGCGGCCAAAGATAAAGGCTCGCGTGGTCGCGGACTGCCCCTGCCGCGACCACGCGAGCCTTCGTCCCCCATTCACCCCCGGGGTGACCCATGAGGGGCAGCCGTCGTCGGCCGCGCCCACTCGCTGTACTCCTCTTCAGACGACCGCTAGGCGGAACCGGTTTACCCATGCCGCCGACGTCACCCGTTCGGCCTAAGAACTTTTTTCTTGGAGTACCGGGAGTACGTCGCCGGCGACCTCTTCGAGCGTCGACTCGCGGCCGACGTAGTAGTCGCCGGACCGAGGCCAGTGCGTGACGATGTCGGTGAATCCGAGCTCTTCGGCCCGCCCTGCCGCGTCGGTGAACGCGCCGACGCTGGAGAGTGAGAAGACCGGCGCCGCGTCGAGGCTCAGGAACCGGTGCACGCTCGCCTTGTCCCGGCCGACGGCCTCGACCCGCTCGTCGAAGGTCTTCACGAGTTCCGCGACGCCCTTCCACCACTCGTCCTGGGTCTCCGCCTTGACGCCGGTGGTGGCCCAGCCCGCGCCGAACCGCGCGGCGAGCGTCATCGTGCGCGGTCCGTTCGCGGCCACCAGGAACGGCAGTCGCGGCCGCTGCACGCAACCGGGGAGGTTCCGCGCGCCCTTGGCCCGGTAGTACTCGCCCTCGAAGTCGAACCCGTCGGTCATGAGGAGCCCGTCGAGCGCCTCGACGAACTCGGTGAACCGGTCCGTTCGCTCCTTCGCCGACAGTTCCGGCCCGTCGAGGACCGCGGCGTCGTAGTTGGTGTGCGGCACGCCGGCGCCGACACCGAGGATGAAGCGGCCGTCGGAGACGTCGTCCAGGGTGAGCAGCTCACGCGAGAACGGCACGGGATGCCGGGCGACCGGCGAGGCGACGAAGGTGCCCAGTCTGATCCGCGACGTGACCATGGCGGCCGCCGTCAACGTCGGCATCGCACTGAACCAGGGGCCGTCGACGAGGGTCCGCCAGCCGAGGTGGTCGTACGTCCAAGCGTGGTCGAAGCCGTACTCCTCGGCGGCCCGCCATTTCGGCTCTGCCGCCCACCAACGATCTTCCGGAAGGATCACGATGCCTACGCGCACACCCCGGAAGGTAGCGGTCTCGTCCGACACTTCGCCCGATGGGCGGATCTTCGGGGACAATGTGCCGGTGGAGAAACCGCTCTTGATCGCGTCCGACGTCGACGGCACCCTGCTCGGCCCGATGGAGGTCCTGACCGAACGCACGGTGGACATCGTCCGGCGCGTCACCGCGTCCGGGATCCCGTTCGTGCTGGTCAGCGGCCGTCCGCCGCGCTGGATCGCCCCGATCGCGGAACCGCTCGACCTGACCGGTTACGCGGTCTGCGCGAACGGCGCGGTGTTGTACGAGATCGGGACGGACCGGATCGTGGCGGTGCACGGCCTGCTCGAACCCCAGCTGCTGCACGACACCGTGAGTGCTCTTGATCACGCTCTTCCCGGTTGCCGGTACGCCACGGAGCGGATCGGCGAGTCCGCGCGGGACCCGGAGATGCGCAATTTCGTGATCGAGCCGGACTATCACAATCCCTGGGGCAAGCACGAGGGCACGGAGGCACCGAGGGCCGAGGTGCTCGGGCATCCGGCGATCAAGCTGATGATCAGCAGACGCGGGATGAGCTCCGACGAGATGGCGCGGGCGGCGCGCGAGGTGCTCGACGGTTCGGTCGACATCACCTATTCGACGAACTCCGGCCTGATCGAGGTCGCCGCGCACGGCATCACGAAGGCGACCGGGCTGGCCGAGGTCGCCACCCGGCTGGGCGTCCCGGCCGGGCGGGTGATCGCGTTCGGCGACATGCCCAACGACCTCGAAATGCTCGGCTGGGCCGGGCACGGCGTGGCCATGGCCAACGGACACCGCGACGTGCTGGACATCGCCGACGAGGTGACCGCGCCGAATTCCGAGGACGGTGTCGCGCAGGTGCTCGAACGCTGGTTCTAGCGGCGCTCGCGGTCCAGCTTGGCGGCCTCTTCCGGCGTCGGCGCGGTGCCGCCGAGGTGCGCGGGGAGCCACCAGCGCTCGTCGTCGGAACCCGGCTTCTCCGGGTAGTCCGCCTGAACGCGGTCCACGAGCGCGGACATCCGAACGCGAAGGTCCTTCGAGAGGATTTCGGCGTCGTCGTCGGCCTTCGGGTGGATCGGCTCGCCGACCAGGATCGAGATCGGGACGTGGCGTTTGGTGAGATCCTTCGGGCGGCCCTTGGTCCACAGCCGCTGCGTGCCCCAAAGCGCCATCGGGACGACCGGGACGCCGGCTTCGGCGGCCATCCGCACGGCACCGGATTTGATGTCCTTCACGGTGAACGACCGGCTGATCGTGGCTTCGGGGAACACCCCGACGACCTCTCCGGCCTTCAGCCGCTCGACGGCTTCACGGTACGACGCGAGACCCGCGCCGCGGTCGACGGAGATGTGGTGCATCCCACGCATGAGCGGCCCGGCGATCCGGTTGCTGAAGATCTCCTTCTTCGCCATGAACCTGACCAGGCGTTTGGCCGGCTGCGCGCCGAGACCGCAGAAGATGAAATCGAGGTAGCTCACGTGGTTGCAGGCGATGACCGCCCCACCGGTGGCCGGGATGTGCTCGGCTCCCTCCACCCGGATGCGGTTGTCCAGCACCCGGAACATCAACTTCGCCGCCATGATGACGGGCGGGTAAACGAGCTCAGCCATTCGTTCAGGTTACGCGACCGTAGGGTGACCAACCTACGGTCGCGTAGGTCACATGCGCGGACTCGCGCCATCACCCCAGGTCACTGCCCCTAAACTGGGCCCGGTGACGCACGAGACCACCGAAATCACGCTTATGCCGCGCGGCAGACCCAGCGCCCAGCGTCTCTGGGCGTATCTCGCGCTGGGCACGGTTTCCCTGATCAACCTGATCTCCTTCATGCCCAAGTTCCCCAAGCCGCATGAACAGGCCTGGGGCGACGCGGTGAACTACTACCGCATGTCGGAACAGACCGGCGCGGCCGTGGACAACCCGTTCGCGTTGCGGATGCTGAGCCCGTGGGTCGTCCACCGCGGCAACTTGCTGACCGGGCTCTCCCTCGATGTCCTCTGGGTCGGCTTCACCTTCGTGCTCACGCTCGCCACGATCATCGTCTTCTTCGAATTCCTGCGCTCGCAGCTGAAGCTGCAGCTGTTCACCGCCGTACTCGCTTCCGTCGCGCTGGCCTGCACGTTCTGGTACGCGCCGTACGCCTTCAGCAACCCGTGGCTGGTGGACCCGCTCAACAACCTGCTCTACCTGCTCGCGATCTGGTTCATCCTCAAGCGCAAGCTGATCCCGTTCGCGGTCGTCATCGTGCTGGGCGCGATCAACAAGGAGACGACGCTTCTGCTGGCGCCGCTGTACCCGCTGATCGCGTGGACGCGCGGCCGGTCCTTCCGCGATCGCGACGTCCTCGGGGGCATCGGCGTGTTCGTGGTCGCCACCGGTATCTACGTCGGTTACCGGATCTGGGCGCAGAACCTCATCGGCGGCGACTACGGCTTCGGCGCGGGCCAGTCCAACAGCGGCCTGCTCGACAACATCCGCTTCGCGCTCAACGCGAGCAAGGGCACCGGCCAGGTCGAACTGTTCACCACGTTCCACTTCTTCTGGCTGATCTTCGGCTACGGCCTCTACCAGCAGTACCGTCGCCATGGCCTGCGCGCGGAATTGCTGACCTCCAGCGTTTGGCTGTTCGCCTGCTGTCTGGCGGGGCGGCTCGTCGCGACCGATACCTCGCGGGTGTTCGTGATGATGGCGCCGCTGATCGTCGCGCTCACCGCCGTCGTGCTCGACCAGCAGCGAGGAGAGGGACGGCGGCTCTGGGTGGGCGCGCTGTTCTTCCTCTACATCGCGGTGAACCTGCGGCTCGTCGGGGGTGCCGCGGTGTTCTGGGTCGACGCCGTCGCACTACTGATCTTCGCCGCGTTGGTGTCGTTCCCGGCAACACCGCGCTGGGCAGGGGGCAAGGGCTTCAACGGTTTCCGGCCGCATCAAGGGACATTGGACGTCGGGGAACGCAAGTCCTTCTGACGCGCGAAGGTCACCAGCGCCAGGACGACGCCGAGCAGCGTGCAGTACAGCGCGATCACCTGGTGCTTGACGTTCTCCAGGCCGTCACCCAGCGCCGCCAGCGCGAACTGCCCGGCGGCGACGGCGAGCAGGAACCCGAGCGCGACGCCCACCGCGTCGCGCCGGGTCTTCCAGCCCTGTGCGGCGATCAGGGACCAGGTCGGCAACAGCGCGAAGAAACCCAAGGGCGCCAAGAGTTTCGTGAGGGTGGACGCCACCGGGACCCGGTATTCCTGTGCTTCGGGCGCGAATCCGGCCGAGCGGTCGAAGCTGCCGAGGTAGGGCGGTCGCGCGGTGAGCAGGTCGCCCGCCGCGCGGTGCAGGATGCCGATGGTGCGCAGGGGATGCGTCGCGAAGTACTCGACGACGTTGCGCCTGCTGATCTGTTCGCGATACTTCGGGTACTCGGGATCGAGCGTGGCGGGCCGCGGATGCCACCAGCCGTTGCCCGCGTACTGACCGAACGAGGCGGGCAGCCCCAAGGCGGCGAGGTCGGCTTCGGTGTCGTGCTGACCGTCCACAATGGTCAGAAAGATCGTGTTGAACATGTTGATCTCGCGTGAATCGTCACCGGGGCGCTCGGCGATCGAGCCGTCGGGCAGCTTCGCCGGTTCGACGGTCTGCTGCGCGTAGGCCGTTCCTCCGGCGAGCGCGCCGATGGCGAAGACCACGGGCAGCCACCGCTTCAGGCCTCGTACGCCCGCCGGGCGGACGAGCAGGGCGGCGAGCGCCAGCAACGGCAGGATCATCAGCGTCTGCACCTTGGCGTTGACCGCGATGATGCCGCCGAACAGCAGTACGGCCAGTCCCGCGTAGCGCCACCAACCTGGCCGCGCGGCCACCAGCAGGCCACCGACGGCGAGCAGAAGACCGAGGAACGCGGCACCTTCGCCCAGTACGGACGCGAAGTAGCCGAAGAACGCGGAGTCCGCGACGACCACCAAGAGCCCGGCGGTCGCGAAGGCGCGGACGCGCCGCGAGTACGGCAGGCCGACGACGATCAGCGCGACCGCCGCCGCGGCGAGGACGCTCATGAGCACACCGAGCACGACCAGGCTGAGTGTCGAATCCAGCCCGAGCAGTCCGCCGAGTGAGCGGGCGATCCTCGCGAACCAGCTCTGGCTCAGCAGATACGTCGCGTCGCATTCGCCCGCCGGGACGGTGTACTCGAGCCGCACGAACGGCTCCGGTTTCCCCTTCCACGGGATGCCCGCGCCACACAGCACCCGGAAGCCGTCGCCGTTGTCGGACATCGCCACCGGCCTCGGCACGAGGAAGCGGACCAGCAGCACGGTGAGAGCCGCGGCGAACACGCCGAAGCCGAACAGCCGCGAGGACGCTTCGAGCGCTGCTGGACGGCCGGGGGAAACGCGTTCGTCGACACTCACGAAGGGCACGGTACGTGGCGAAATTCGGGCGAGAAGTCGAGGGCGGGCGTGACCGATCGCTCGACATCGGCCCGCAAGAACACCGTGAGCCATGACGACGTGCCTTCGCGCACGAAGGTCGCGACGCGGTACCTCGCCGCGTACGCCGGGTCGATCACGCAGAACTGCGTCGCCGAGTAACCGCTGTCGGTGATGACGGCGATCGTCGGATGCCGCCGGGAGACGACGGCCTCGCCCGCTTCCTCGGACTGCCCGCGGACGCCGACGATCTGCAGCTGCGTCCCGGCGTGATACGACAACGCCCCTGGTTCGGACGTGCTCACGACCGAACCGGGCGGCAAATAGACGCCGAGCCAGCGGCCGATCTCCTCCATCTGCGCGCCGTGGTCGTGCCAGGCGCGCACGCCGGCCAGCATGTCCGGGCTGAAAACGGAGGCCAGCACCGCGAGCCCGGACAACGTCACCGCGGCGGCGGGCATCAGCCGCCGTCCGGACAGCCTCGGGCGAGGGCTCGGTTTCAGAGCCGCGGTGAGCACGCCGTAGACCGAGACCGCCGCCACCGCCAGCAGCGGTGGGATCGGTGCCAGCAGGCGCCACGCCGGGGCGGCGTCACCGCCGAAGAAGACCACGAACCCGGTGAACACGACGGCGGTGACGAACATCAGCCAGATCAGTGCTCTGGCCTCGGCCTCGTGGGGCGGACGGCCGTTGCGACGCAGCGGCAGCGCCACCGCCGCGACCAGGCCGAGCAACAGGAATCCCTGGTGGACCACCGAGAATCCCGACAGGTACTGCCAGCCGCGGTCGATCCGCGCCGGGATGCCGATGTCGAAGGGGATGAGGACCGAGGTCGGCAGGACGTGGTCGTAGTAGGTGGCCCGCCACGCCGTCCACGGTGCGACGAAGACGAGCCCGCCGAGCAGCCAGCCCACCGGCGACCACCAGGTGTACCGGCCGCGCAGCGCGGCGATGACCAGCCAGCAGCCGACGAGCACCGCGAGCAACGTTCCCGACGGGCGCGTCATCATCGCGAAGGCGACGAGCACGCCCGCGACCACCGGACGCCGTGCCGCGAGCGACGCGAAGACGCCGAGCAGGAGAAGGACGAACAGCGGCGTCTCGGTGCCGGATCCGCCGTACGCGGCGAGCCCTCCGGCGGCCGCGACGAGCACCGCGGCGGCCACGCCACAGGCCGGACGGGGCTCGCCTGCCGCCCGCGCGACCACCCGGTTCACCGTCACGTACGCGAGCAGGACGGCGCCGAGCGTGGCGAGGATTCCGAGCACGATCGCCGACGTCTCGATATCGGCCCCGAAAGCGGCCTTCGGCAACGCGATCGCGATCATCCAGAGGAAATTCGCGTAACCGTCGATCCGTTCGCCGGTGTTGAACACCGGACCGTTGCCGTCGGCGATGTTCTGCGCGTAACGGAAGGTGATGTACGCGTCTTCCGCGACGGTCGAGTACACCAGCTGGTGCACGAGTGAGAACCCGAGAGTCAATGCCAGCGCGGCGGCGCGCCAGTTCTCGTCGACGCTGATCTTGGGCCAGGCCACGATGACGAAGGCGGCGACCACAAGCCAGGCGCCGACGACCGCGACCACCACCTGATCCCCACCCTTCCGGGCCGAGCGTCTCCCCTGGCGAAAAGACTACGGTGAAGTATCGATCACCGCGCCAAGGTGTTTCTTTTGGCGCAGTGACTCGACACGAATGGGCGAGTGGAGTCTGCCGGGAGTAGGCGATTTCGCCCGCGATTTCCCCATCCTGATGTGACCTGTTCGAGTAACGGTCCCCGCGGGTTAATCTGGCTGTCCATTCCGTTCCGCACCTCGGGGGTTCTGTGCGGTTTCCCCAGCCCCGAGGAAGCTCGTGCCCACCCAGACCTCCGCACTGACCGACGTCGTCACGGTCTGCGTCGCCTTGCTCGTCATCGGCCTCCCCGGCGTGCTCACCGGCCTCGCCGCCGGGCTGCGCGGCTGGGTGCTGGCCGGGATGGCGCCCCTGCTGAGCTACGCCGTCGGCGGTCTCGCCGGACCGTGGGCGGCCGCGCTCGGGATCCCGTTCACCCCGGTGACGTACGCGGTGGCGACGGCCTTGTTCGCCGGTGTCGCCTACGGTCTGCGACGGCTCACCCTGCGACGGTGGCCTCCCGCGCCGGAGGAACCGCTGTGGGAGCGGACCGGCCACCTCGCCGTCGTAGCGTGTCTGCTGGTCGCGGCCGCCATCGGGATGTACGCAGTCGTGCGCGGCATGGGCAGGTTGGACGCCATTCCACAGGGTTTCGACGCGGTCTATCACGCGAACGGCGTCCGGGAACTCGCCGAAACCGGTGACGGCGGCCTGTTCGGCACCGGCAAGGTCAACTGGTACGGCGACGCGGCACCGGTGTTCTACCCCAACGCCTATCACCTGCTCGCGTCCGTGGTGTACCTGCTCAGCCCGGCGAGCATCCCGCTGACGCTGGACGTGCACACCGCGCTGCTCCCGGCGTTGCTGGCGTTGTCGCTGGTCACGATGGTGCGGGTGTTCCGGGGGCGGGCGGTCTTCGCCGGCGCGGTCGCGCTTGTCTCCATCGCGCCGTCGATGGGCCTGTACGAATCGATGAACCGGGGACCGCTGCTGCCGTTCCTGCTCGGGCTCGCGCTGACCCCGCTGGCCGCCGTCGCGGTGAAGCGGTACCTCGACCGCCCCGCGCCCGACACCGGTTTCGTGCTGTTGCTCGGCGCGGCCGGGCTGCTGTGCGTGCACTCGTCGGCGCTGTTCGGCGCGTTCCTGTTCGCCGGCCCGCTGCTGCTTCAACGCTGGGTCGCGCCCGGCGAGCGGTGGCACCGGATCGGGCTGGACCTGCGCGCGCTGGCGATCGTCGGTGTCCTCGCGATCGTCGTGGCCTGGCCGCAGCTGTTCGGGGCACTCGGGCTCGCGAATGGCGAGGTGCCCTACCGCGGCTGGCCGGTCGAGTGGCGGGCGACGACGGCGCTCGGCGCGCTGCTGGGCTTCCAGCATCACTCGCCCTATCCGCAGATCTGGCTTTCGGCGGCCTTGCTGCTGGGCTTCATCTTCTTCGCGCGGGCCGGCACGCTGCGGTGGATCGGCGTGACGGCGTTGCTCACCGGGTTCGCCTACATCGCGGTGACGTCGTCGGAGCAGCCGGTCGTGCTGACGCTGTCCCGGCCATGGTGGAACGACCCGTACCGGTTCATGGCGATGGCGGCGATCCCCTTGTCCGTCATCGCGGCGCACGGGCTCGCCGAGACGCAGGCGTGGCTGCGGGACACCGTGGCGCACCGGAAGATGCCCGCGTTCGTCGTCGCGGTGGTGGTCTTCGTCGGGTTCGCGTTCGTGAGCAACGGTTTCTACGCGCGGTCGAACGCGGCGATGGTCGCGCCCGGCTACGCGAACACGCCCGGCATCAACCAGCACAAGCTGCCGGTGAGCCCGGACGAGGTCGTGGCGATGGAGAAGCTCGCCGAGTTCGTGAAGCCCGGCGAGCGCGCGGTGAACGACCGGCTGGACGGGACGGTGTGGACCTACGCGCTCTCCGGCGTCCGCACCACTTCCGCGCATTTCGACGAGACGCTGTCGCCGTCGGACGCACGGCTGCTGGAGTGGCACTTCCGCGAGTACCCGGCGAATCCCGACGTCCGGGCGGCCGTCCAGCGGCTGAACGTGCGCTGGGTGATCCTCGGGCAGTACGGCTACCCGCCGGGCGCGCCGCGCCAGGCCGGGCTACGCGATCTGGACGGCCTGAACTTCGTGACCGAGGTCTACCGCAACGCTGACGCCGTCATCTACCGGCTGACCCCCTGATGCGTTTCGTCCTCTGAATGCGGTCCTTGCGCGTGCAACTACCGCATTCAGAGGACTAAACGCGTGGGGTGGAGCGAGTGGCGAGGCGGGCCGAGAGGGCGGCGGCGCCGGCGGTGATCAGGTCGGCGACGGTGAACATGACGCGCGAAGCGATGGCGAACGCCGTCGCCTGGACGACGGTGAGCCCCGACGCGGTGAGGACGGCGACCTGGGCGACCTCGCGGACACCGACCCCGCTGGGCAGGATGAACGCGAACGTCCCGACGGTCATCGCGACGGCCATCGCGCCGACACACAGCACGAAGCCGCTGAAGCCGGGCGTGCCGACGGAGTTCGCCAGCAGCCACAGGTGCACGCCCTGCAGCGCCCACGCCGCCGTCGACGAGCCGAAGACCTTGCCGACGACCGACCAGCTCAGCCGGTGGTCCAGCGGCGGGCGGCGCAGGATCCGCAGCACCAGTGACGTGCCCCAGGTGAGCACGCGCGGATGCAGCATCGCCAGGCCGACCGGGATCAGCACGAACAACCACAGCGCCCGCGGGCTGTTGCTGAACACGGCGGGAGCCGCGAGCAGCGAGACGACCAACGCGGAGACCACGCCGACGCCGAGCTGGATCAGCGAACCGGTGAAGATCCGGGCCCTGGCGAGCCCGGCCTTGCGGCCCAGTTCCATCTGCAGCAGGTACGCCCACACCGAACCCGGCACGTACTTGCCGAGCGAACCGACGAGGCAGATCTGCGCGCCGCGGGCGTAGCCGATCGGCTTCCCGAGGTCGTCGACCATGACCTGCCAGCCGTAGGTCGACACCATGATCGCGGCGATCAGCGCGAGCAGGCTCAACGTGGAGGATTCCCAGGCGACGTCGGACAACGTCCGCCAGAATTCGCCCCAATTGACGACCAGCGTCTTCGCGGCGAAACCGACTACCGCGATGATGGCGATCCAGCGGACGACGTCGAGGATCTTCGCTTTGGTGGATTTCGGTTGCTTTACCGCAACCGGAGACTCCTCCTCGGGCGTTTCGACGGTCGTCACTGAACCTCCTCCGCTGTACTGCTGTCGCCGCTGGTCAGACCTGTACGGTCACCAGTCGGCTGAACTCGGTCAGCAGATCGTAGCCGTCCCAAATCGCGGAGAACGTCAGGGCCGATCCGAAGGGAACGACACGGTCGACACCACGGCCCGCCAATTCCGTCACGAATTCCGTCAATTCTTCTTTGGTGAACCCGAATTGACCGACGGTTTGATCTTTGCGGAGCACGATCGGGACGAGGTCGGAAAGCGTGTCGACCCGCGCGTTGGCGAAAGTACCCGCGCCGAGCCACTCGCGCGGCAAGATCGCGGGGTCGGCCAGTTCGAGGGTCGCGATGCCGTTGCCCTGGAACTCGATGCCGTTGACGAGCCCGTCAACGGCCGCGCCGTATGCCGAAACCCGCTTCTGGACGGCCATCGCGGGCTCGGTGACGTGCTGTTTGGTCGCCAAGACCTCGGCGAGCAGCTTTCGGAACTCCTGTCCGGCTTCGCGAGCGCCGTCCTCGTCGCCGACCCAGAACACCGCGCGCGGTGACGAGCAGGCGGCCTGATCGAACCAGTACGAGTCGTTGTAGAAGCCCTCGGCGGCGCCGCGACGTTCGGCTTCGGAGGCGTTCCGCCAGCCGCGTACCGACGCGACCGCGAACGACGACCGGTCCGGGAAGGTCAGGTCGCGCGCGTGCGGCGCCAGCGGGTACTTGCGCAGGGCCGCGACCGAGGCGTCGCCGCCCCAGATGACCCGCAGGTCCGCGGCGACCGACAGCGCACCGCTGATCGCGTCACTGCGGTCGTAGGTGACCATGCGCTGTGTCGCGGTGATGGCGGCGGCGGTGTCGGCGTCCACTTCGGACAGTGCCGCGTTCAGCGCCTCCAGCACCGTTTCGGCGGCGCCGGCCGAACGTGACGACACGCGGACGACGTTGTGGTTGCCCGCCAGTGCGGAAAGTGCCCACGAGTACACGAAGATCGTGTCGACGTTGGCGGGCGGGACGTGGAAGACCAGCCCGCGCGGGAAGCGGAGCGCGTCACCCGATGTCTCCAAAGTGGACAGTGCCTTGGCGATCTCTCCCTTGCGCAGGAAGAAACCGAGCGACGCCAGTTCCGGGAACCGGCGCGCGATGGCGGGCGCGAGGAGCTTGCGCGCGAACTTCGTCAGGAACTCGACGACACGCGGGTCACCGACGCGAAGCCGTCCACCGACGGGCTCGGCACGCAGCTCTTCGACCAACGAGGAGACCTCGATGCCGTCGCCGAGCGGGAAACGCTGGTTCAGCATGCTCATGCCGCCGCCCCCTGGAAGGTGTCCGAGCAGCCGCGGGCCTCGGCCTTGGGCAGCCTGCCGTGCACGGAGAAATGCTTGCCCGGCCAGTCGCCGTCGTCGATCCCGTTGTACACGCCCAGATCCTCGGTGAGGAGGACGTGCCCCGGATACGAGTGCGGCAACGTGCTGACGACCTCGATCACGCCGGGTTCGCCGACCGGCTGCTCTTCCCAGGTCTCCGGATTCCGGATCACGACGTCCGCGAAATCGGGGCAGTACAGGGAGTTCCCGGAAGGTCCTTCGAGGAACACGGTGCCGATCTGCTCGATCATCCCGTAGTAGTTGTGGATCCGGGTGAGGCCGGTGTCCTCTTTGAACCGGCGGCGGAACTCGGTGTTGTCGACCGCGCGGTCGATCAGTTTCTTCCAGCCGCCGGAGTGGATCAGGATCCCGTTGGACAGGTCCAGCTCGTGCTCGCGCGCGACCTCGTAGAGGTACTGCCAAACCATGAAGGTGAAGCCGAAGATCAGGAACGGCTTGTCGCCGTAGGTGGCGAGGAACTGCTTGACGGCCTCGACGTCCGGCTGGTCGTTCTCGTCGAGCACGTAGGTGTGCTTGCGGCCGAAGTTCGCCATGCCGAGCACACCCGCGCCGCGAGCGGAGAACGAACGGCGGTTCTTGATGATGCCGATGGTGTCCACCATCAGCATCGGCAGCCGCTCACCGCCGAGGACCTCCTGCAGCGTCGCGCCGAGCTGCTTGGTCTGCGCCCCGGCGGCGGCCTTGTCCAGGTAGATCCGCGACGCGCCCGCTCCGGTGGTGCCCGAGGACGTCAGCGTCTTGAAGATCTCGGACTCGGGGATGCTGCGCAGGTCGTGCGTCTTGAACATCCGCACCGGCAGCCAGGGCAGGTCCGCGATGGACGCGAACTCCGCGTCCCGCGCGATGCCCAGCGAGGACAGGATGCGGTCGTAACCCACGGAGTTCTCGCGATGGTGCGCGGTCAGTTCGGCGAGCTGCGGAAGCAACTGCTTCTCGCGCTCAGCCTGCGAAAGCGTGAACACACTCATACCTGGGCCTCCAGCGACCGGTAGTCGATCTTGCCGCTGGCCAGCAGCGGCACGGTGTCGATGGGGCGGACGTCGAACCCGCTGGTGTGCAGGTGCAGCCGTTCGGACAGCGCCTTCGCGGCGTCCTTGCAGATCTCCTTGTCGGCCGCCTCGGCGAACAGGACGACCTTGTCCCCGGCCGGGACGGCGGCCACGACGTCGATCCCCACCGAAGCGGAACGCACGGCGTGCTCGAGATCATCCAGGCTGACCCGGTTGCCGAAGACCTTGCCGATCCGCTTGAGCCGTCCGGTGATGTAGAGGAACCCGTCCTCGTCGAGGTAGCCGAGGTCGCCGGTGGGCAGCACGCCGCCGCATTCGTCGCCCGCGGCCAGCCCGGTCTCGTCGTCGGCGTAGCCCATCATCACGTTGGGCCCCCGGTAGACGACCTCGCCGACGATCTTCGGGTGCGTGGTCTCGGAGCCGTCCTCGCGCCGGACGGCGAACGAGCCGCCGGGCAGCGCGGGACCGGCGGAACCGAGCTTCTCCGCGAGCCGCTCCGCCGGGACGGTGGTCATCCGCGGCGCGGCCTCGGTCTGCCCGTACATCACGAACATCCGTCCGCCGACCGCGCGGATCTTGTCGTTGAACTGGGCGACGAGGTCGTCGCGGAGCTTGCCGCCCGCTTGGGTCAGCGTGCGCAGCGACGGGTACTTCGCCGGGTCGAACTTGAGCCGCCGCAGCATCTCGTAGTGGTACGGCACGCCCGCGAGCGAGGTGACCTCGTGCTCGTTGACCGCGTCCCAGAACCCGCGCCCGAGGACGCCGGAAGGCTCGATGACCACGGTCGCGCCGCGGACGAGATGCGAGTTCAGCACGGACAGGCCGTAGCTGTAGTGCAGCGGCAGGCTGGTCGGCGCGACCTCGTCGCGGTCGATGCCGAGCACCTCCGCGATCGCGTCGGCGTTCGACAGCACCGCCCCGCGCGAGAGCCGGACCAGCTTGGGATTGCCGGTGGATCCGCTGGTCGGCAGCAGGACAGCCAGCTGAGGATGGGGCTCGACACCTTCGGCGGACTTCCGGACCCAGTGTCCGTCAGTGACGCCGTACCCCTCGGGCGCGGGCGCGTCGGGCGCCGACAGCACGGCGGCCGGGCGGAAGCGCTCGATGAGCCCCGACAGGACGTCGGCGTCCAGCGCCGGGTCGATCAGCGCGATCGCGCGGCCTGCCTCGAACGCGCCGAGGTAGTTCAGCACGCTGTCGAGGTCCACCGACATCCGGGCGAACAGCGCGCCCGGCGGCAGCTCCGACAACGCGGCCCCCACACGGGTGACCTCGGTGTCGAGTTCTTCGCCCGCGAGCGTCTTGCCGCTCGTGACGTCGATGAGCCGTGCACCCACACCCAAGAGGGTCATCAGAGAACCAAGCCTCCGTCGATGCCCAGCACCTGCCCGGTGATGAACGAAGCGTCATCACTGACGAGGAACCGGATCGCGTTCGCCACGTCTTCGGGCGTACCGAGCCGTCCGAGCGGCGTCTTGCCGATGTTCTCGGCCTTGGCGTCCTCGCTCAGCCCCGAGGTCAGATCGGTGTCGATGACGCCGGGCGCCACCGCGTTGACCCGGATCCCGGACCGGCCGAGTTCCTTCGCCGCCGAACGGGCGATGTTCGCCACCGCCGCCTTCGAGGCCGCGTACACCGTCTGACCGGCGCTTCCGTGCTCGCCGACGATCGACGCCAGCACCACGATGGCGCCGGTCTTCTTGCGCATCATCGCCCTGGCCGCGGCCTGGACGGTGTGCAGCGTGCCGGCGACGTTCGTGCTCAGCGTGGTGTCGACCAGTTCCTCGCGGATCATGCCGAGGAGCGCGTCCTCCATGATCCCGGCGTTGGCGACCACGATGTCGAGCTTGCCGTGCTCCTTGGCCACGCCGCGGATCAGCGTCGACACGGCCTTGGCGTCGGTGACGTCCAGCGCGAGCCCGCTCGCGGCACCCGCCGCGGCCGCCGCTTCCTTGGCCTTCGACTCGTCGCGGCCGGTCAGCACGACGGTGGCGCCCGCCTCGGCGAGCGCCCGCGCGGTGGCGAGCCCGATGCCCCGGGTACCCCCGGTGACCAGGGCTGTCTTACCGTCCAGCATCACTTGGACTGGAGGTCGGTCACCATGTCCACGGCGACCTTGAAGCTCGACATGTCGATCACCTGGTCGGTGTCGAACTCGACGTCGAACTCGTCCTCGATGGCCGCGACCAGCGCCATGTGACCGACCGAATCCCACGCCTCGATGTCGCGGTACTTCAGGTTTTCGACGTCGACGTCACCATCGAGGTCCAGCGCCTCGACGAAGACCTCACGCAGCTTGCCGGCGACTTCCGCCATGTCCGTACTCCTAATGATCGTCGCGTGGACGGGCGTCCCACGCCTTCACCAAGGTAGAGAGGTCGCCGGGCAGCCGGTCGGTCAGCCCGTCCTCAGGGAGACCGGCCTTACCCTTCAGCCACGGTCCCAGTGCCTCGATGGTGGCCTCGTCCAGCCCTCGGCGGGACAGGCCCACGGTGTTGACGCCGGTCACGCGGGCGGGGTTGCCGACCGCGATGGTGAACGCGCCCACCTCCTTGCGGACCGCGGAGCTCATCCCGACCATCGCGCCGGGGCCGATCACGACCCGCTGGTGCAGGATCACGCCCATGCCGAGGTTCGCCCCGGACCAGAGGTGGCAATGGCCACCGGTGACGACGTTCGACGCGACCGTGACGGCATCCTCGACCAGGCAGTCGTGGGCGATGTGGGAGCCGCGGAGGAAGTAGCCCCCGTCGCCGACGGTGGTCGGGCGCCAGGTGCCCTGGTGGACGCTGACGTACTCGCGGATCCGGTTCCGGCTGCCGATGACGACACCGTGGCCGTCGTGATCGGGATCACCGTTCGGCGCGGCTTCCCAGGCGGCGGGGTGCTCGCGGCCGCGGTCCTCACCGGGGGTGCCGATGGTGACGTGCGGGCCGATCCAGTTGCCGTCGCCGATCCGCGTGGGCCCCACGATGAGGGTGAACGGTCCGATGACGTTGTCGTCGCCGAGCTCGACACCCTCGCCGATGATCGCTGTCGGGTGGATGCGGTTCGCCACGTGAAGATCCGTTCGTCGTTGCTGGAGGCAGCCTGGGGTATTGGGCGCTTCGGCGGTCCCGGTAACGTGTGGCCCGCGCCAGAGAGGGCGGCCGGGCGCAGAACCGGCGGTTCACTGTACCGGACGCACCGCAGTGCCTGATTCACGAATGCCCAGTCGAGAGAGACTTGCAGATGATCCCCATTACCGTGGTCGACGTCCGTGACGCGGAGGACCTCGTCGTCGAGGTGCTGCGATCCGGCGCCATCGCACAGGGACCGATGGTCAAGCGCTTCGAGGACGCGTTCGCGAACGTTTCCGGCACGAAGCACGCGATCGCCGTCAACAACGGCACCACCGCGCTGGTCGCCGCCATCCAGGCGCTCGACCTCCAGCCGGGTGACGAGGTCATCACCTCGCCGTTCACCTTCGTGGCGACGCTGAACGCGATCCTGGAGGCAGGCGCGACCGTCCGCTTCGCCGACATCCGGCGCGACGACTTCGCGATCGACCCGGACGCCGTCGGCGCCGTGATCACCGACCGCACCAAGGTCCTCATGCCGGTGCATCTGTACGGGCAGACCGCGGACATGGGCAAGCTCGCGCCGCTGGCCGCCGAGCACGGTCTCCAGGTCATCGAGGACTCCGCGCAGGCCGTCGGCGCGTCGTTCGGGGGCAAGCCGTCGGGATCCTTCGGGATCGGCTGCTTCTCCTTGTATGCCACCAAGAACGTCACCACCGCCGAGGGCGGCGTCATCACGACGGATGACGATGGGCTCGCGGACAGCCTGCGCGTGCTCCGCAACCAGGGCATGCGCGCCCGGTACCAGTACGAGGTCGCCGGGCACAACTACCGGATGACCGATCTGCACGCCGCGGTCGGCATCCCGCAGCTGGAGAAGCTGGACCAGCTCACCGCCGCCCGCCAGGCCAACGCGAAGCGCCTGACCGAAGGCCTCGCCGGCACCCCGGGTCTCGACCTCCCGCAGGTCCTCCCGGGCCGCGAGCACGTGTGGCACCAGTACACCGTGCTGGTCGGCCCGCACGCCTTCCTCTCCCGTGACGAACTCGCCGCCGCGCTCACCGAGCGGGGCATCGGCAACGGGATCTACTACCCGAAGATCGTCTTCGACTACGACTGCTACCGGAACAACCCGCTGATCCCCGACGCGCGCGTCGAGGACTTCCCGGTGGCCGCCTCCGTCGCCGCGCAGGCGCTTTCCCTGCCGGTGCACCCGCACCTTTCCGAGTCCGACCTGGACACCATCATCGAAACGGTTCGCGAGGTACTCGGCGCATGACGACGCACAAGATCGCTCTCATCGGCACCGGGAACATGGGCTCGCTGCACGCCCGTGTCCTCGCCGCGAACGAGCGCGTGGACCTCGTGCGCGTGATCGACCCGCGCGAAGAGGCCGGCCGCAAGGTCGCCGAACGCTACGAAACCCAGTGGACGCCCGAAATCGGCTCACTGTCCGATGTGGACGCCGTCGTGCTCGCTTCGGCCACCGAGGCGCATTACGAGCTGGCGCAGGAGATCCTGAGCCAGGACAAGCCGTTGCTGGTCGAGAAGCCGGTCTGCAACAGCCTCGAATTCTCCCAGGAGATCGTCGCGCTGTCGGCGAAGAAGGACATCCCGCTGATGTGCGGGCTCCTGGAGCGCTACAACCCGGCCGTGATGACCGCGCGGGCGCTGATCAACGAGCCGATCCACCTGATGGCCCGCCGCCACGGCCCGTACGCGCCGCGGATCAAGACCGGTGTGGCGTGGGACCTGCTGGTGCACGACGTCGACCTGGCGATCCAGTTCTTCGGCGGCGCGACCCCGGCGCGGGTCGCCTCCGGTGCCGGCTACTTCCACCCGAATTCGGTCGAGGGCGCCGAAGACACCATCGAGACGGTGCTGTCGTTCGAGTCCGGGCTGGCCACGGTTTCCGCGTCCCGCCTCGGCCAGCGCAAGGTCCGCTCGCTGTGGGTGTCCGAACTGGACCGCATGATCGAGATCGACCTGCTCCGCCGCGACGTCACCATCTACCGGCACGTCTCGCACGACTCGGTCACCCCCGACGGCCTCGGCTACCGGCAGCAGACCGTCATCGAGATCCCGGAACTGGTCACCGCGCGCGAGCCGCTCGCGACCCAGCTGGACCGGTTCCTGGAACTGCTCGAAGGCAAGGTCGACGCCGACACCGAGCGTGACCTGATCCTGCCGTCGCACACCGTCGTCGACCAGGTGCTGACCCAGGCCGCTGCCTGATCTCTCGCGTTCAGTCCTCTAAATGCGGTAGTTGCCCAGCGCAACTACCGCGTTTAGAGGACTGAACGCGTTATTTCGTGAGGCGCTGGCCCTTCACGTTGTAGGCGGCGAGCGGGCTCAGGACGCTCGCCGACTCCACGTCGGCCGGGTCGAACCAGAAGATCACGACCGCCGGGTCTTCGGACCAGACGGCCGTCTTCGCTTCGACCGACTTTCCCCGCACGGTGCTGGTGATCCGCGCCGCGGCACCGGAGAAGTAGCCGAACACGGGGACGAACGTGCCCCCGACCACCTCGCCGCCGTCCGTGGCGTGGAAGCCGAAGGACCGGTCGGATCCCTTGTACTCGTTGGTGCTCATGATCGCTTCGAAGGTGCCGTCGCCGTTCCGGTAGGCGACCTGCAGGCTGAACCGGATGTCCGGCAGAACCGGCTCGTCGAGCGCGGACGCGTAGATCACCAGTTCCCGGCCGCCCTCACCGCGCGTGCCGAGCGAGATCACGTCGCCCATGGGCAGGTCCGCCGGCGCCGTGGTGGCCGACGGTGCCGGCGAAGTCGGCGCCGGAACCGGCGCTGACGCCGGGACGGTCGCGCTCGCGGCGGGTGGAAGCGGTTGCCGGTCGGGCGGTGGTTCCTTCAGCGCGACCGCGCCGACGATGACCAGCACCGTCACCATGGCGGCGGCGACCCCGCCCGCGCCCGTCGCGAGACGGCGACGGCGGCGGATGCGCCTGCCCTTCGTCATGATCGCGGCGAGGTCGGGCGCGGCGAACTCCTCGGCGGGCGGTTCCCGCAGAGCCGAGCGCAGCGTCTCGAGGTCGGTCATCGTCCCAGCCCCCCGATCAGTTCCGTTCCGTCCTCCGCGGTGATCCGCAGCTTCGTCAGTGCGCGGGAGTTGGTGCTCTTCACCGTGCCCACCGAGACCCCCAGCTCGCCGGCCACATCGGACTCCTTCAGGTCGAAGAAGTGCCGGAGCACCACAACCGCTCTTTCCCGGTCTGTGAGCGTACGCAACGCGTCAAGCAACCATTTCCGCTGGACAACGGCCCCGGCGACGTCCGCGCCGCTCGGCCGTTCGGGAACCTCCTCGGTGGCGTTCTCGCGCATCGGGCGCCGCCAGCCATCGATGATGTGGTTGACCAGGACCTGCCTCGCGTAGGCGTAGGCGTCCTTGCGGCGTACCCGCGACCAGGCGGCGTACGTCTTGGCGAGCGCGGTCTGAGCGGCGTCCTCGGCCTGATGCCGATCGCTGGTCAGCAGGTAGGCGGCATGCTGCAGACGGGTCGACGAGTTCCGCACGAACTCGACGAACTCGTCATCGCCGCGAGCCACGCTGGTCCTCATCTCCGTTCGACGGTTGACCACCCGAAAGGTTGCCTCAACCTTTTCGGCCGCTCCCCCGTAGAGGTCTTCGCATGATCTTCGACCACTGGGAGGCACCGCAAATGAAATCACCCGGGAAGCGGACGACGCTGGCAGGCGGCGGAATCGCCGCCGTCGGCCTCGCGGTCGTCCTTTCGACCACCTTGACCGCGAACGCGGCACCCGCACCGGCACCCGCGCCCGCACCGGCGGCGGAGGTCGTGGAGGCACCCGTTCCGGTGCGGGACGCCGAGGAACCGGCCAACACACCGTGGGGTGACGTCATCGGCACCGGCGTCCAGGGCGACGGCGGTGAGCTGGTGTTCTACGGCGTGAAGATCGACATCGAGCAGCTCCCGCAGACGACCTTCGGGATCATGGCCGGGCACCGGTCGGCCGACGGCAAGGTGACCGCCGGCACCGTCACCAACGAGTACTCCGGCCCCGACAAGTCACCTGGTTTCCACGCGGTGTCCGGCGGATTGAACGGCATCCCGTCCTTCGGCTACTACGCGGGCCCGGCCGCGAAGATCACCGCGAAGGTGAACGGCAAGACCGTCACCGCGCACCAGGCCGCCTGGAGCGTGGACCCGAACATCGTCGTGTTCTGGTTCGACTCCGCCGCGGACCCGCTGAAGCTGGCCGCCTTCGACGCCTCCGGCAAGAAGCTGCCCGCCGGCAACCCCGATGTCGGCCACGGCTGAGGTCAGTTCTTGCGTCGAGTGAGGCGCAACGCGACGACGAGACCGGCGAGCACCACGGCGACCGCGAGCACGATCCACACCCAGACCGGCAACAGGCCTTCGGGAGTGGTCTCCTCTGCTTGCGGGGCCGGGGTGGCGCTGGTCGCGGGGGCCGCGCTGCTCGCCGGAGCCGCCGCGCTGCTGGACGACGGCGAGGACGCGGGGAAGCTGAGGTTGAACTTCACCGAACCGCTCGCGACGTGCGAATCCTCGGAGGCCACCTGGTAGCGCAGGGTGTACTCGCCCGCGGGCCCGACGGCCTGTACCGGCGCGGTGACGACGGTTCCGGCGACTTCCGCCCGGCCGACCGTCCACGAAGCGTTCTCGGGCCCGGTGATCTGGATCGGGTCGTCGGTGAGGGTGACCGGGCCGGAGAACGTCAGCTGGACCTGCGTCGGCGGCGTCGCGAGCGAAGCGCCGCTCTCCGGATCGCTGCTCTTCAGCTCCGTGTGGGCCATCGCCGGGGTCGCGGCACCCAGCAGAGCAACCCCGGCGACCAGCAGGGACGCACCGAACCGCTTGAACCTCATCAGACACCCTTCACGCGGAAATTCCCACGGTGAGCCTAGTGGCCGGACGCGGCAGCTCACGAGCCTCGTGAGGGGTAATGACGGTTCTAACGAGGGTTAAGGCAAACGTGGCGTGTTCGGGCGGGATGGTGGCTTGGGTGACGTGGCGCCGTACTCGCGTGCTTGGAGCCGGATCTCGCGTGCTTGGAGACGTAACACCCGAGTGCGGAATTCAGGCACGCGAGTTACGTCTCTGAGCACGCGCGTTACGCCTTCGCCTAGCCCCTCACCTCGGCGAACAGGCCCGCCCGCAACCACGACACCTTTGTCTTTCTTCTCAATAACCGTCATTACCACTCGCGAGGGGTGCTCAGGGGCGCTGCGCGTGGCGGGTGGTGAGGGCGTCGAGGTCGAGGGTGACCGGGGTGCCCTCGAAGTCGAGTGACACCTTGCCGGTGTGCTCGCCGAAGTTCTCGTACTCGCCGTCGACCAAACGGTAGGTGATCATGCTCGGCGGGTCGTCGAGGTCGACGATCCAGTAGTGCTCGATGCCGACTTCGGCGTACTCCGAGAACTTGGTGACCCGGTCGGTGCGGACCGAGCCTTCGGAAAGGACCTCGATGACGAGACGCACGTCTTGAGCGGCATAACGAGCCGGATTCCCTTCCACCAGCTCGGTCGCCGCGACGAGGACGTCCGGGACGCGAACCGTCAACGGGAGTTCCGCGACGACGAACTCGGCTTCCGAGAGAGCCATGAGGGACTCAGGCAGTTGCTCGTTGAGCACGTATCCCAGGCGGGTGACCGCGAGCTGATGGAACGACATCGGCCGAGGGGCCACGACCAAGACTCCTTCGACGACTTCTGCGCGGTGTTCCGGGTCTTCCGGCAACGCGGCCCAGTCGTCGAGGGTCAGGAGGCGGTGAGGCCACTGCACGACACTCATCGAACTCCTCCTTCGCCGGTGATCGCCAGACCATCTTCCCACGGTTTCGCCGAAACGGTAGCGCTACACACGGTAGCGAGAAGTCGATGGGCCAAGTTGCCACTACGTAAGTTTCCGCAGGTCGGATACATTGTGGCGATGAAGAGAACCTGGGGGTTCCTGGTCGTCGGCCTGCTCTTTTCGGTCACCGCCTGTACCGTCACCATCACGTTGCCCGCCCGTTCGCCGTCGCCCGCTCCGTACGAGACCACCGTTCCCACGACCCCGCTGCCCGCGTCGCCCGCCCTCGTTCTCGACGCCTGCCCGTTCCTCGCGGTCGCCGAGGTCGCTCAGTTCACCGGTATCTCCGCCGAGATCAAGCCACTGGAACAGGAAGCGCACGTAGGTGGGTCCGTGGAAAAGCGATACGGCTGCCTGTACGAAAACGCCGATCAATCGGCCGCCGTCGCACCACATCTGCAGATCGTCATTCCGCTGAAGCCCGGTTCGACCAGCGTCGCGTCCGTGGACGAAACGGCGAAGGCGAGTTGCCGCGAACCGTTGACCGTTGTCGGTGGTGTCGGAGACAAGACGGTGTACTGCGAATCGGGCAAGGACCCGACCAAGGCCGTCCTGCTCGTCGGCAAGCTCAGTCGAGGAGAAGTCCGGCTCGCCGTCCTCGACATCGTCAAAACCCGGCCCGAGACCTACGAGACGATCGCGAAACTCCTCGCGCAGCGCCTCTGACTACTCCGTGAAGTCCCCTGCCGGGGCGCCCCAAGACCCGGGGGTGTCCCCGCGCTCTTCCGCCAGCGCGCGCCGCCGCGCGTTCTCGCCGCGCACACGCTCCACTTCGGACTGGATGTAGTCGTCGTCGTACTTCTGGAACACGCGCGCCGGGTTGCCCGCGACCAGTGTCCGCGGCGGGACGTCCTTGGCGACCACGGAATTCGGCTGCACGGTGGCGAAGTCGCCGATCGTGACGCCCGCCATGATCACGACGAGGCCGCCGATGAAACAGCCTTTGCCGATCTTCACGGGTTTGCGTTCGATGAGGTCGCTGCCGGAGTGGTTCTGCAGCGTCATGTTCGCGAGCCAGCTGGAATGCGTGAAGATCAGCGTGTTCAGGCCGATGCTGGTGTGCTCGCCGATCTCCAGTCCGCCGCTCGCGTCGAGCGCGGCGCCTTCGCCGATCCAGCAGTGCTCGCCGATCTTCAGGTTCTCCGGGCTGATGATCTTGACCCGTTCGCGGACCCGTGTCGTCTCCGGCAGGCCATAGAACTTCGCGCGCTCGGCGTCGTTCATGTACTGCGAAACGAGTTCGGTCAGGATCTGCGGGCGCAGCCGGTTGCTGCGCTCGTCATCGAAGAACATCGGCCTCGGTCACCAGTTTCTCGAAGGTGCGCAGGTGTTCGTCGGCGACGACGTCGAGACCGAAGTTGGCCCGCACCATCGCGCTTTCCCGCTGTGCCACCAAAGCCCGCTTCTCGGGGTCGTCGAGCAGTTCGATGACGGTTTCCGCCACCGCCTCGCTGTCGTCCGGCCGCACCAGCAGGATGTTCTCGCCGTTGCGCAGTTCGATGCCCGGGTAGTTGTCCTCGGTGACCGACGCGATGGTGGCGGTGCCCGACAGCATCGCCTCCAGCGACGCGGTGCCGCAGCCGCCGTTGAGGTCGTGCGTGACGATGTCGGCCGCGGCGAAGTACGCGGGCACGTCCGCCTTCGGCACGGCGCCGGTGACGATGATGGCGTCGGCGACGCCGAGTTCTTCGGCCCGCTTCAGGAAGACGTCGTGGTAGACCCGGCCGACGACGACCACCTTCACGTCAGGGTGCTTGTCCAAAATGGACGGAAGCGCCTCGACCAGCGGCAGCCGGTTGCGCAGCGGGATCACGTGCCCGAGCGACACGATCACCGGACCGTCGCCCAGCTCGTGTTCCGCACGCACGTCGAGCGTGAGCGGCTTCTCGAAGTTCCCGGTGTCGACGGCGATCGGGAAGTAGTCCGAGTTCGCGTCGCTGGTTCCGTAGCGCTCGACGCAGTAATCGACCCCGAGCTTGTCGAGGATGACGTACCGCGGCTTGAGGTAGCGCAGGATCGGGTTCACCAGCACGGTGTCCAGGAACCGGAACACGCCGCCGTACACCTTGTTGTCGCTGATCAGCAGGGTGTGGATGGTCAGCAGCATCGGTAGCTTGTGCCGCCGCGCGTACAGCCCGGCGAGCCACGACAGATCGAAGAACTGGCCGTGCAAGTGGATGGCGTCCGGCTTGAACTCGTTCAGCAGCTTCCACAGCCGACGCCAGTTCCCCGGCCGCAGCGAGGCGAAGCTCATGTCGAAGTCGATCGACAGGCCCAGCTGCGGCATCTTCACCGCGGGCAGGCGGACGACGCGGTAGCCGTCCTTCGTCTCGTCGGCCGGGGCGTCGGCGTAGGCCGCGGTGATCGCGAGCACCTCGTGCCCGCGCGCCGCGTACTGCTCGGCCAGGGACGCCGCCATGTGCGCGCTTCCGCCCACCCTCGGCGGGAAGAAGTTGTTGACGACCGCGATGCGCATGGGGCGGCTCTCCCCTGGCCCGGCGGAAGTCACTCCGAAGCCTTCACCAGTTCGTACATTCCCTCTTCGACGGAGATCTTCGGCTCCCAGCCGAGGATCTCGCGGGCGCGGGTGATGTCCGCCGCCCGGCGCGAAACCAGCACGTCGCGCTCGTTGAACAGCGGCTCGACGTTGACCCCGACGGCATCGATGAGGATCTTCGCCAGCGTCGCGATCGAGGTGTCGATGCCGGTGCCGATGTTGATCGGCACGCATCCCTGCTCCGATTCGAGCGCCGCGACGACGGCACGGGCCAGGTCGGTGACGTGTACGAAGTCCATCGACTGGTCGCCGCGGCCGTCGATGACCGGCGGCTGACCGGCGCGCAGGCGCTGGATGAAGTGGTTGATCACCGACGTGTAGTAGGCCTCGATCTTCTGGCCGGGGCCGTACACGTTGAAGAACCGCAGCGCGTTCCAGGACAGTCCCTTGGTGCGCTCGTAGAAGCCCAGCATGTCTTCGCCGGCGCGCTTCGAGATGCAGTACGGCGTGAGCGGCTTGAGCTCGTCGTCCTCGTGCATCGGCAGCCGCTTCGGGTCGCCGTAGACGGACGCGGTCGACGCGAACACGACCCGCTCGACACCTTCGTCCGCCGCGGCGGCGAAGACGTTGTGATTGCCGACCATGTTGATGTCGATGGACTCGTGCGGATCCGCGACCGACTTGTTGATCGACACGGTGGCGAAGTGGATCACGTGCGTGCAACCGCGCATGGCCTCGCGCACCGCCCCGCCGTAGCGCACGTCCTTCTCGACGAGTTCGACCTTGCCGGTGGCGATGAAGTCGTTCACCCGGGCGCGGTCGCCGCGCGTCATGTTGTCGAAGATACGGACGGTGTAGCCGCCTTCGATCAGCATCGGGATCACGTGCGCGGCGATGAAACCGCCGCCCCCGGTGAAGAGGACCTTCTTGTCGGGCATTTCTCTCCTAGTTCGCCCACGCGGCGCTGACGGTCTCGATGACCCGGTCTACGTGAGTATCGGTGAGGTTGGCGTGCATCGGGATGGCGAGATGACGGGCGAAGAGGTCCGCCGAGACCGGCAAGGTCTGCTTCTTGCCGTAGATGGGCTGGAGGTGCGAGGCGTAGGTGCCGAAGTTGCACTGCACGCCCTGCTCGCGGATTCGCAGCGCGAGCGCGTCGCGGTCGATTTCCGGGGCCACGGTGAGGATGTAGGCCTGCCACGGGTGCTCCCGGTCCGGCAGTTCCACCGGGACGTCGAGGCCGGGCAAATTCTCGAACGCCTCGTGGTAGCGCTTGGCCACCGACCGGCGGGCCGAGAGCAGATCCGGGAGCCGGTCCAGCTGGACGTTCATGATCGCGGCCTGCACGTCCGAGAGCCGGAAGTTGTAGCCCAGCTCGTGGAACTCCGGGATCGGCAGGGCTGTGTTGATTCCAGCCCCCCTTCGGGGGCCCACCCCCGCCTCCGGGGAACCCTCACGGGTGATGGCGGGCTCGATGCCGTAGGTGTGCAGTTTGCGCGCGTGCGCGATGAGGTCTTCGCGGTCCGAGACCAGCGCGCCGCCTTCACCCGCGGTGATGCCTTTGCGGCCGTGGAAGGAGAACGCGGCCAGGTCGGCGAGGCTGCCCGCCGGCCGGGTCTTGTAGGTCGCGCCCGCGGCGCAGGCGGCGTCTTCGAAAAGCCACAGGCCGTGCTTGTCGGCGATGGCGCGGTATTCGTCGAAGTCACCGGGCTGCCCGGCGACGTCGACGGCGAGGATGCCGACCGTGCGCGGGGTGATCAGCGCTTCGATCGACGCCGGGTCGGCGCTCCACACGTCCGGGCGAATGTCCGCGAACACCGGCGTCGCGCCCGCCTGCAGCACGGCGTGGCCGGTGGCGGGGAAGGTGTAGTCGCCGACGATGACCTCGTCACCCGGCTTCACACCGAGTACACGCAGCCCGAGGAAGAGTGCGGAGCCACAGTTGCTGGTGGTCAGGGCGTGCGCGGTGCCGACGGTCTTCGCGAAGCGTTCCTCGAAACGGCGGCACGCGGGACCGGCGCCGGCCAGCCAGCCGGACCGGAACACCTCCGCCACCGCGGCGAGTTCTTCGTCGCCGACGGTCGGCTGACCGAGGACCACAGGTTCGAGCTCAGACATACCACTCCCGTTGCGTGGGGACCCGGCGAAGTGTATAGACGCCGATCGGCGTAGTTCGGGCGGGCTGGATCCACCCAGGTCAGTGACGCCCTAATCTCTGACCCATGCGATTCGGCGTTCTGGGGGCGACGGAGGTACGCCGTGCGGACGGCGCTCTCGTGCCGATCGGCGGGCCCAGGGTCCGGACGCTGTTCGCGCTGCTCGCGCTGGAGGCGGGCCGGGTCGTCCCGGCCGAGCGGCTCATCGACGGTCTCTACGGCGAACGACCACCCGAAGGAGTGGCGAACGCGCTGCAATCGCAGGTTTCCCGGCTGCGCGGTGCGCTGAAGGATCTCGCGCCGGTCGAATTCACTCCGGCGGGTTATCGGCTGGCCGTGGACCCGGCCGACGTCGACGTCCACCGGTTCGAACAGCTCGCCGCCGAAGGACGTCGTGTCCTCGCGGCCGGAGACGCCACGAAGGCGGCTGAACTGCTTCGCGACGCTCTCGGTCTCTGGCGTGGCCCTGCGTTCGCGGACATCACCGACGCGCCGTTCCGCGAGCCGCAGATCACGCGGCTCGTCGAACTGAAGATGTCGGCTATCGAGGACCGCGCCGAAGCGGATCTCAAGCTGGGACGACACGAAGACGTCCTCACCGACCTTCGCGAGATCGTCACCGCCCAGCCGCTGCGCGAACGGCCGCGCGCGCTGCTGATCCGCGCGCTGCACGCCTCCGGACGCCACGCCGACGCGCTCACCGCGTTCGAGGACGCCCGCCGGGTCCTCGCCGACGAACTCGGCGCGGATCCGGGGCCGGAGCTCGCGGCCGCGCATTTGGCCGTGCTGCGCGGCGAGGCGCCTCCCGCCAAAGAAACGACGACGCCGCTCCCGGCGCAGCTCACCAGCCTTATCGGGCGCGAAGACGACCTCCGGCACCTACTCGGCACGCTGGACCGCTCCCGGCTGGTGACGCTCACCGGGCCCGGCGGGACCGGCAAGACCCGGCTGGCCATCGAGGTCGCGGCCGTCGTGGACCTGCCCGTGGTGTTCGTCGAACTCGCGCCCTACACCGAGGACGCCGACGTCGCCCAGGCCGTGCTGACCGGGCTCGGCCTGCGGACCACCCCGCTCGGCGTGGCGACCGCGCCGGTGGAGAACGAACCCGTCGAGCGGCTGATCGACGCGCTGGCCGACCGGGCGCTGCTGCTGGTGCTCGACAACTGCGAGCACCTGGTCGACGCCGCCGCGAAGCTGGCCGCGCGGCTGCTCGGCGCGGCCGCGGGACTGCGCGTGCTCGCCACCAGTCGCGAACCGCTCGGCATCACCGGCGAAGTCGTCTCCCCGGTGCCGCGGCTCGCCGTACCGCCGCCGGGGACGCCGCCCGCGCGTTCGATGGAGTTCGCCGCGGTACGGCTGTTCGCCGAGCGCGCGCGGGCCAACGATCCGGGCTTCGCCGTCGACGACACCACCGCGGGCGACGTCCAGCGCGTCTGCGCCGCGCTCGACGGGCTGCCGCTGGCCATCGAACTCGCCGCGGCGCGCGTCCGGGCCCTGCCGGTCGGCGAGATCGCCACCCGGTTGGATGACCGCTTCGCCCTTCTCTCCCGTGGCAGCCGCGTCGCCGAGAACCGGCATCGCACGCTGCGCGGCGTCGTCGAATGGAGCTGGGATCTGCTCGACGAGGACGAACGACGGCTCGGCAGGCGGCTGACCGTTTTCGCGGGCGGCGCCACCCTTGCCGACGCCGATGCGGTCTGCGCCGTGCCGGACACCGAGGAGCTGCTTCCGTCCCTTGTGGACAGATCACTCGTCGAACGCACCGGGAACCGGTACCGGATGCTCGAAACCATCCGAGCCTTTTTCGCGGAGAAGCTCGCCGAAGCCGACGAGACCGAGCGGATGCGACTCGCGCACGCCGAACACTTCCTCACCCTCGCCGAAAAGGCCGAGCCGCTCATCCGCACCGGAGAGCAGCTGATCTGGCTGGACCGCGTCGACGACGCCTACGACGACCTCCTGGCCGCGTTGCGGTGGTCGGCCGAGGCGGACGCGCGGATCGCGCTGCGGCTTTCGGCCTCGATGGTGCTGTATTGGTGGATGCGCGGGCGCCGGTTCGAAGGCTCGACGCTGTGCCTGGAAGTGGTCAAACAGCTCGGTTCACGACCGCCGGAAGGGCTCGAAGAGGAGTACCAGCTCTGCGTGCTCAACGCCGCCGCCGGTCTCCGCGGCCACGAAGCCCTCGACCGCCATTTCCCGGCGGTGGACGATCTCGTGCGCGACCTGGCCAAGGCGCCGCGGAATCCGGCACTCCTGCTGTTGATGGGAGTCGTGACCGGTCCGCCCGGTGACGACGACTCGCTGATCAGACGCAGTCAGGCCCTGCTGGCGCACAGCGACGCCTGGAGTCTCGCCCTCGCGCCGACGGGGTACGGCCTCCGCGCGCTGATGCGGGGCGATCTCGAGCCGGCGGAAGAGTTCCTGCGCCAGGGGGCGGCGGCGTTCCGACGGCTCGGGGAACGCTGGGGGCTCTCGATGGCGCTCGATCACCTGGCACAGATCCTGATCTGGACGGACAGGCAGGCCGAAGCACTCGAAACGATGAACGAGGCGCTCCGGCTGATGCGGGAACTCGGGGCCGCGGACGACAACGCGGACCTGCTGTGCCGTCGCGGCGGCAGCAAGCTGCTGTACGGCGACGCGGCGGGGGCGCGGGCGGATTTCGAACTCGCCGTCGAGATCGCGCGTCGCGCCGGGATGCCGGAAAGCCGAGCGGCCGGGTACATCGGGCTCGCCTTCCTCGCCCGGCACGAAGGTGACCTGGCCACGGCCCGCGCGCTGAGCGAACTCGCGCTTTCGGAGTGCACTGGCGGCTCGTTCGCGGCCGAAGGGGTCCGCGCCGGAGCGAGGATCTCGCTGGGCTGGGTATCGGCCGCCGAAGGTGACGCGGACGGTGCCGAGGAACTGCACCGGTCGGCGCTCGTCTCGGCGGACCGGTGGCACGACAGCACCACCATGGCCTGCGCCGTCGAAGGACTCGCCGGGGTCGCGCTGCTCCGGGGCGATCCCGAGCGGGCGGCGGTCCTGATCGGCGCCGCGGTGACCGTGCGGGGCACCCCGTTCGCCGTCGATCTGGACGCCGCCCTGCTCCGGGCGACCGTTCGGGAGCGGCTCGGGGACGACTTCGACCGGGCCTACCGCCGGGGCCTCGGCCTGCGGAACGCCGCTCAACTGACGGGTTTTTGAACGCCGGTCAGCAGGACTCCCCTCGGCGCGAACCGGGCGACGGCCTCGGTCAGGAGCCGCGAGTCCAGCTCGCTGTCCTGCACCGCGACGTACAGCGGCTCCGCGTTGACCGGGACGGCGCCCAGCCGGGTCATGCCGGGGCCGACCGGATCGATGGTGAGCCGGGTGACGTCGCGCCACGGCACGACCGTCCGCTCGACCCGGACGCCGACCGCGTCCAGTTCGAAGAGCACCCACTGCTGGTCGTGCAGCGACCGCACGTAGGCGAGGACACCGCAGACTCCGGCGATCAGGACGAGGCGCAGCGGACCGGGAGCGTCGATCGAGCCGAGCAGGGCGGCGATCGCGAAGAAGACCACCAGGATTCCGGTCAGCTTCGCGGCGGCGACCAGCCCCGCGTTCGGCTTGTGCACCCGGAATCGAACGGTGCGGTTCAGCTGTTTGGTGAGCATCCCGCCGCCGACGGCGACGGCCAGCGCGATCAACGTCACCACGAGCGCGCCCGGGGAGAAGTCCACGAAGACCTGGTAACCGGCGATCAGCGTGACGAAGCCGCCGACGACGGTCAAAGCCAGCGCGAGCTTGGCCTTGCGGATGTCGCGGTCCCGCTGTTCGAGCACGGCCTGGTCCGGGGCGGCGAGAAAGCCGCCGTCGATGTTCCTCATCGGGCATCACGCTGTGCTTCGGCAGCTGCGCGGCGCTCACGCTGACGGCGGTCGAGGACGTACAGCAGCACGCCCGCGCCCGCGCTCAGGGCGGCGTAGAACAGGTCCTGCAGACCGTCCTCGGGGTAGCCGGTGGAGAACTCGATCATCGCGAGCGCGACGAAGAGGACGCTGAACACGCCTCCGGCGATCATGTACACCTTGTTGCCGAGCATGGAATCCCTCGCTTTCGTTCCTGTGTGCCGAAAGCTTCGCGCGGAGCACATGACATTCCGATGACAAGCACGAGCCGTCAGCGTTCGGTGCGCGGCCGGTCAGCGGTGGCGGTCACGCTCCCGGCCATGACCTACCTAGCGGGATCTCCCGATGACTTCCTCGCCGTGCGGCAGTTGACGTTGCGCGGCACGCAGGCCGAGATCGGCCACGCCCTCGGCGCCGAAACGAAGGCTCTTTCGGAGTGGACGCCGCCGCCGATCGACCCGATCACCGCCAAGGCACGGCGGACCTGGTTCGCCAGGAACTGGCCGCAGTACGCCGAACGCACGACCGGGTTCGCCGAGGCCTACGGGTTCCCGGCCGACGCGGCGGTCTCCTTCGACGACGCCAGCGCCTTGCCCGCCGGTTCGGGTTGTTCGGCGCTGTGGACGGGCAGCGCGCTCGGCCGGAACTACGACTTCTTCACCCTGAGCTGGAGCCAGCTGGGCGCGGTGATGGCGGGCGAGGAACCCGTCGACGACGGAACCGTGCCGATGGCTTCGCGACCCTACGTCCTGACCACGATCCCCGGCGACGGCATCGCGTCGACGTCGCTTTCGATGTCCACAATGGACGGCGCGATGGAAGGTGTCAACGAGGCAGGGCTCGTCGTCGCGTTGCTGATGGCCGACGTCGAAACGGCCGCGCCGCTGAGGGACGACCCCGGCCCGCAGGCGGGTCTTTCGGTGACGCAGGTGTGCCGGTACCTGCTGGACACGTGCGAGAACGTCGACCAGGCCAAAGAAGCCCTGATGCTCGCCAAGCAGTACGCGCACGGCGCGCCGTGTCACTACATCGTCGCCGACGCCTCCGGCCGCGGTTTCGTCTACGAGCGCGGCGAGCACGACGTCGAGTACTTCGTCGAGGTCGCCGACGGGCCGCTGTGCGTCACGAACCACCCGCTGCACCGGCATCCGGACCTCGACGCGCTGCCGGAGGACACCCCGGACAGCTTCCGCACCTACCAGCGTCTGCGCACCCTCACCAAGGAGGCGGACGCCGGACCGCGTGGCGCGCTCGACGCGGTGTCCTTCGCGATCGAGCCGGGCGCGCCGTGGCGGACTTTGTGGCGCAGCGTCCTCGACCCGGCGGCCCGCACCATGAGCACCCGGTTCTACCTCGGTGACGGGGAGAACGGCACCGCGCGTCACTCGCCGGAACTCACCTTCGGGGTGACGCGATGACCATCGGCCGCGGCCGCAAGATCGGCACGCTCGTGGTCTGCGTCCTCGCGCAACTGCTGATCGCGATCGATCTCACCGTGCTGCATCTGGTGCTGCCGTCCTTGTCGGAACAACTGCGTCCGTCGGCGACGGAAATGCTGTGGATCGCCGACGCGTACGGCTTCGCGCTCGCCGGGCTGCTCATCACGATGGGGAACGTCGGCGACCGGATCGGGCGGAAGAAGCTGCTGCTGATCGGAGCGGCGCTGTTCGGGGCCGCTTCGGTGATCACGGCGTACGCGCCGACCGCGGAACTCCTGATCGCCGCCCGCGTGCTGCTCGGGATCGCGGCCGCGACGCTGATGCCCTCGACGCTGTCGATTGTGCGGAACGTGTTCACCGGCAAGGAACGCGCGGCCGCCATCGGGGTTTCGAGCGGGTTGACGATCCTCGGTTTCGGGCTGGGGCCGCTCGTCGGCGGGGTCCTGCTCGACCACTTCTGGTGGGGTTCGGTGTTCCTGGTCAACGTTCCGGTGGTGGTGGTCCTGGTGATCGCCGGCGCGCTGATCCTGCCCGAGTCGAAGAATCCGGCACCCGGCCGGATCGACGTGCTCAGCGTGCTGCTGTCCGTCGCCGGTCTGGTCGGGATCGTCTACACGATCAAGGAAATCGCGTACAAGGGCTGGTGGCACTGGGACATCGCCGTCGCCGCGGTGGTCGGTCTCGGCGCTCTGCTGACGTTCCTGGTGCGGCAACCGCGGCTGGCCGAACCGCTGATGGACCTGAAACTGTTCGCGCAGCGCGCGTTCTCGGCGACGATCGGCACCACCATCCTGGCGATGTTCGCGCAGCTCGCGGTCTCCGTGATGTTCGCGCAGTATCTGCAGCTGGTGGCGGGCTGGTCGCCGCTGAAGTCCGGGCTCGCCGGGCTGCCGGGGATGGGCGGCGCGATCCTCGGCGGCGTACTCGCCCCGCTGGGGATCAAACTCTTCGGCCGGGCGGTCACCATCGCGCTGGGATGCGGTCTTTCGGCGGTCGGCTTCGCGTTGTACTCGGGTATCGGCGTGACGATCGTCTACTCCGAACTGCTCGCCGCGATGATCATCTTCGGCGTCGGGCTGGCGCTGATCCTCTCGGTCGCGACGGACACGGTGCTCGGTGTCGTCCCGAAGGCCAGGGCCGGTGCGGCGTCGGCGATCTCCGAGACGGCGACGGAACTCGGCGGAGCGCTGGGGATCGCGGTGCTGGGCAGTGTGCTCGGCGCGCTCTACCGGAGCGAACTCGTCGTCCCGGCCGGGGTGCCGCCCGAGGCGGTCTCGGACACTCTCGGTGGTGCCGTCCAGGTCGCGGCGCAGCTGCCGCCCGAGCAAGGAGCGCTGGTCCTCACCAACGCGAAACTGGCGTTCGTCGACGGGCTGCAGCTGACGATGCTGTGTTCGGCGGGGCTCATGGCACTGCTGGCGATCAGCGCGTTGTTCACGCTGCGCGGTGTGCCGAAGGTGCTCGAAGATCCCGACGACACCGCCCCCACTCCCGCATTTAGTCCTCTAAATGCGGAAGCGCCGCACGCCTCACACCGCGTTTAGTCCTCTAAATGCCACCGCGTTTAGTCCTCTGAATGCGGTCAGGGGCGGGGCCCGGCCAGGGGGACGGCGCGGCGGTCGCCCGACCGCACCATGGCCAGCAACGGTTTGGTGGCCACACTCAACAGCCGGGCCGCGAAGGTGCGGCCGTTGCGGCGCGCGATGTCGGGGCCGAAGGCGTCCATGAGCGCGACGAGGCCGGGCAACGGCCGCACGAACAACGTCGCTTCGGCGATGAGCCCGTCCTCGTCGAGCTTCAGCACCGCCGCCTCTTCGATCTCTTCATCACCGATGCGCGCGGAGTAGACGACCACGCGCGTCGACGCGTCGCCGGTGTCGGTGCTGAAGCGGACGTCGCGCAGATGCGAGAAGGCGACTTCCAGCAGCGGCCGGAGTTCCGCGTGCCCGGTGAACCGGACCCGGCTGGTCAGCGGTGACCGCACCACCGCGTCCGGCGCGTAGGCGCTCAGCCCGAGTTCGACGTCTCGTGTCTCCAGGGCCCGGCGGTACCGCTCGATGGTTTCGATGCTCATGTGTCCTCCTGGATCAGGGCTCCCAGACCGCGCCACAACAGATCGGCCGTGATCGCGACGACTTGCTCCCGCGGGATGTCGCGGTTGCTCCACCACCAGGTGGCGATGGCGTTCAGTGCGCTTTTCGCCGCTTCGGCGAGTACCTCGTTCGCGCGTTCGCGCGGCAGGTCCGCGGTCAGCGCCAGACCGGGGACCCGCGCGAACACCTCGGTGAGCTGTCCGGTGGCCCTGGCCTGCCCGCGCCGGTGCACCTCGGCGACGCCCTCGTCGGACGGCGTCTCGGCGAAGATCATCCGCCAGCCGCGTTCGTTCGTCTCCATCCAGGCGAAGATCGCCTCGACCCGGCCACGCAGCAATTCCTCGGCGGTGTCCGACGGCGGAAGTTCGGCCCAGCCGGCCAGCAGACTGTCCACTTCGGACTCCAGCAGCCCGGCGTACAGCTCCGCCTTGGACGGGAAGTGGTCGTAGAGCACGGGAGTGCTGATCCCGGCCGCCGTCGCGACCTCCCGCATCCCGGCCCCGTCGTAGCCGGACGCGGCGAACACCCGCGCCGCCGCGGCGAGGATCCGCTCCCGGCGTTCGTCTTTGCTGAGCCGCTTACCTGACATCGGTTAGGTACGCTACCACCTAACCTGACAGTTGTCAGGTTAGGCTCCGGGTAGCCTGGTCGATCGTGCGTACAGTCGTAGTCATCGGGGGCGGGATCGTCGGTCTCGCCGTGGCGTGGGAACTGACCAAACGGGGCCTGGACGTCACGGTGCTCGAAAAGGAGGACCGCTGGGCGGCCCACCAGACCGGGCACAACTCCAACGTCGTGCACGCGGGGCTCTACTACAAGCCGGGTTCCTTCAAAGCCAGGATGTCCACCGCCGGCAATCGGTCCATTGTGGACTTCGCGCGGCAGTACGGAGTGCCGGTGGAGGTCTGCGGCAAACTGGTCGTCGCGACCTCCGAAGCCGAGCTTCCGGCGCTGAAGATGCTCGCCGAACGAGCCGAAGCCAACGGCGTCCCGGCCAAGCTGATCACCCTGAGCGAAGCCCGCGAATACGAACCCGAGGTGTCGTGCGTCGCCGCGCTGCGCGTGGAGTCCACCGGCATCATCGACTTCCCCGCCGTCTGCACCGCGCTGGTGCGCCTGCTCGACGAGTCCGACGCCGACCTGCGCCTCGGCACACCCGCCCTGGGCATCCGCGCGGGCCGCACCGGCGGCGTCGAGGTGGCGACCGGCGACGAGGTGATCCACGCGGACGCCCTCGTCAACTGCGCGGGCCTGCACGCCGACCGCGTCGCGCGGCTCGCCGGGCTCACCCCGAGCGCGCGGATCGTGCCCTTCCGCGGCGAGTACTACGAACTGAAGCCCGAACGCCGTCACCTCGTCCGCGGCCTGATCTACCCGGTCCCGGACGCGTCGCTGCCGTTCCTCGGCGTGCACCTGACCCGCATGCTCGACGGCAGCGTGCACGCCGGCCCCAACGCCGTGCTCGCGCTGCGCCGCGAGGGTTACACCTGGCGCGACATCTCCGCGAAGGACCTCGCCGAAGTCGCCCGCTTCCCCGGCGTCTGGCGGCTCGCCCGCAAGTACGCCTACCCGACCGGACTCGACGAGGTCCGCCGCTCTTTCTCCCGCCGCCGCTTCGCCGAAAGCCTCGCGCGGCTCGTCCCCGCCGTCACCGAGGACGACATCGTGCGGCACGGCTCCGGGGTCCGCGCACAGGCGCTGCGCCCGGACGGCGCGCTCGTCGACGACTTCCTGATCGAAACCGCGCGTAACCAGGTGCACGTCCTCAACGCGCCCTCACCGGCGGCGACCAGCGCACTGGAGATCGCCAAGCACATCGCCGACGAGGTGGCCTGACGCACAGTCGTGAGTGGCGATTCGGGTTAGAACCCGAACCGCCACTCACGACCCAGCTGGAAGTCGGCTAGGACGCGGGAGCGTTCGCGGTCACCAGCGGCATCACGGCCTGAGAGATCTCGCAGGCCTTGGCCTTGTCGGTGAGGTCACCGGTGTCGATCTTGATCGACGACGTCTCCGTGACCGGCAAGAGCGCGACGCAGATCGGGCTGTCCGCGGCCGAGTAGACGATCCACTTCCTGCCGTTCACGACCTGTTCGGCCGGAGTGCCTTCCAGTCCCGGGACGTCCTCGGTCTTGGTCGCGGTGTACACCCACAGGTCGAGGGCCTTCTTGCCCGCGTCGCCGTCCGTATCGTCCCACTGGCAGCCGTTCTTGGGGTCCCTCGACGAGCCGTTCATCGGCCGCGCGGGCTGCAGGTTGAACGGGGCCACCTGCTCCGGTTTGAGCAGGGTGCACGGGTCGACGTTCACCAGCGGCCCGGACGGTTCGATCGGCTTCTGCCCTGGCGGCGCGGTGATCTGCGGATCCTGCTGACCACCGGGCAGATGCGACGCGATCGCGGGTGCGGCGGCCTTCGCCAGGTCGCACGCCTTGCTGTTGTCGTCGCCCGGGGCGTCGCTCGAAATCTCGACGAACGTCTTCGCGTCCAGTTCCGTGGCCAGCGAGCAGTAGCTCGGGCCGAGGATGGTCGCGTACCGCGTCCAGGTGAACCCGCCGATGCCGAACTTCTCACCGGGCAGGGCGCCCGCGTAGTAGTCGACAGCCGACAGGTTCAGGCTCTGCGACACTTCGAGCGCGACACCGTCGGGCGCGTCCTCCAGTTCGCTGAACCGGCAGACGGCGGGGACCTTCTGTTCGGGTTTCGCCGGACGCTCCTTGCCGGGGTACATGACGCCCAGCTCGTCCGCCTGCTGCTGCGAAAGCAGTGCGCAGGGGTCGGCCTTCGTGATCACCGGCCCCTGTCCCGGCACCGGCGAGGCGGAGCCGCCGATCGTCGACGTGCAGCCGCCGAGCGCCAGCACCGCCAGTCCGATCGCGAGCGAATTCCGAAACCGCATGCGTCCCCTGTCCCTCCGCCCTTCCGCGCGAAACGCTACTTCGATGTCGGTTCGAGCAGCTCGGTTCCGCCGAGGAAGGGACGCAGCGCTTCCGGCACCCGGACCGAACCGTCTTCGAGCTGGTGGTTCTCCAGGATCGCGACGATCCACCGGGTGGTGGCGAGCGTGCCGTTCAGCGTGGCGACGGTCTGCGGACGGCCGTCGTCGTCGCGGTAGCGGATGCCGAGGCGACGGGCCTGGAACGTCGTGCAGTTCGAGGTCGAGGTCAGCTCGCGGTAGGTCTCCTGCGAAGGCACCCACGCCTCGCAGTCGAACTTCCGGTACGCGGAGGTGCCGAGGTCGCCCGTGGCGGTGTCGATCACCCGGTACGGGACCTCGATCTTGGCGAGCATCTGCTCTTCCCAGTCCAGCAGGCGCGCGTGCTCGGCTTCGGCGTCCTCGGGACGCGTGTAGACGAACATCTCGACCTTGTCGAACTGGTGGACGCGGATGATGCCGCGGGTGTCCTTGCCGTACGAACCGGCCTCGCGGCGGTAGCAGGACGACCAGCCCGCGTAGCGCTTCGGCCCCTTCGTCAGGTCGAGGATCTCGTCGGCGTGGTAGCCGGCGAGCGGGACCTCGGAGGTGCCGACGAGGTACAGGTCGTCGTCGCGCAGCCGGTAGACCTCCGACGAGTGCGCGCCGAGGAAGCCGGTGCCCGCCATGATCTCCGGGCGCACGAGGGTCGGCGTGATCATCGGCGTGAAGCCGTTCGCCGTGGCCTGCGCGACGGCCATGTTCAGCAGCCCGAGCTGCAACTGGGCGCCGATGCCGGTGAGGAAGTAGAACCGCGAACCCGAGACCTTCGCGCCGCGCTCCATGTCGAGCGCGCCGAGACCCTCACAGAGTTCGAGGTGATCCTTCGGCGTGAAGTCGAACTTCTTCGGCTCGCCGACGTGCTTGAGCACGGCGTAGTCGTCCTCGCCGCCTTCGGGCGCGTCGGGGTGGACCAGGTTCGGCACCAGGCGGTGCAGCTGGTCGAACTCCTCCGACGCTTCGGTCTGCTCGACCTCGGCGGTCTTGACCTGGGCGGCGAGCTCCTTCGCCTTGGCGAGCAGTTCGGCCCGCTCGTCACCCTGTGCCTTCGGGATGAGCTTGCCCAGCGACTTCTGCTCGGCGCGCAGCTTGTCGGCGGCGGCGATCGAAGACCGGCGCCGGGAGTCGAGGGAGAGCAGCTTGTCGACCACTCCTTCGTCCTCGCCACGGGCGCGCTGAGAAGCGCGCACGACGTCCGGGTCATCGCGCAGAGTCCTGGGGTCAATCACGAGTGCTGAGAGTAGTCCGTGCGAGCCGCACAAAATGTGCGGGTCCGCGCGGATAACCCGACAGTCTGATCGTTGCCGCCCGTTTCGGGCCGTCCCCATACTGAGATCTCCCTGCTGCGGACGGAGAAACCCGATGACCGATGCGGACCTGCTGGCGCGGCACAAGGCGGTACTCCCGTCCTGGCTGGCGCTCTACTACGACGAGCCGATCGAGATCGTGCACGCGCAGGACCGCCGGGTCATCGACTCGACCGGACGCACCTATCTCGACTTCTTCGCGGGCATCCTGACGAACTCGATGGGCTACGACGTCTCGGCGATCAGCGACGCCGTACGCAAGCAACTCGACACCGGGATCCTCCACACGTCGACGCTGTACCTGATCCGCTCGCAGGTCGAGCTGGCCGAGCGCATCGCGAAGCTCTCCGGCATCCCGGACGCGAAGGTGTTCTTCACCAACTCCGGGACCGAGGCCAACGACACCGCGCTGATGCTCGCCACGCAGTACCGGCGCAGCAACCAGGTGCTGGCGATGCGGAACTCGTATCACGGGCGTTCGTTCGCGACGGTCGGCATAACGGGCAACCGCGGCTGGTCGGCGTCGTCGCTCAGCCCGGTGAAGGTGAGCTACGTCCACGGCGGCTACCGATACCGCAGCCCGTTCCGCGCACTGTCGGACACGGAGTACATCGACGCTTGCGTCGCGGACCTGGTCGACGTCCTGGAGACGGGCACCTCTGGTGATGTCGCCTGCATGATCGCCGAGCCGATCCAGGGCGTCGGCGGCTTCAGCTCACCGCCGGACGGCCTGTTCAAGGCGATGAAGGAGGTCCTCGACCAGTACGGGATCCTGTTCATCTCCGACGAGGTCCAGACCGGCTGGGGACGGACCGGGGAACACTACTGGGGGATCCAGGCGCACGACGTCGTCCCCGACGCGATGACCTTCGCGAAGGGCCTCGGCAACGGGCTCGCGATCGGCGGTCTCGTGGCACGCGGTGACCTCGTCGACTGCTTGACCGCGAACTCGATCTCGACCTTCGGCGGCAACCCGGTCGCGATGGCGGGCGCGGCCGCGGTGCTCGACCACATCGCCGACCACGATCTCCAGGCCAACGCGCTGGCGCGGGGCAACGAACTGCTGGCCGGGCTGCGCGCGGCGGGGAACCCGCTCGTCGGGGACGTGCGCGGCAAGGGCCTGATGATCGGCGTGGAGCTGGTCGAGCCGGGCGGCATGGAGCCGAACCCGCGGGCGGCGGCGCGGGTGATGGAGGAGACCAAGGCGCGGGGGCTGCTGATCGGCAAGGGCGGACTGCACGGCAACGTGCTGCGGATCGCGCCGCCGATGACGCTCACCGCGGAGGAGGCCGCGGAGGGGCTGGAGATCGTCGTGGACGCGCTGGCGGCCGTGTCCTGACCCACGCCCTCTCCGAGCTCCGCCCGATGCCAGGAAAGGCTCTTTCCTTGCAAATTTTGCAAGGAAAGAGCCTTTCCTGGCGCGCGTCAGGACTTCACGAAGCGCGCGATGACCTCGCCCAGTCGCCCGCCGGCGTCCTCCTGCAGGAAGTGACCGGCACCGGTGATCGTCGGATGCTCCAGTTCGCGGGCCCCGCGCATCGCGCCCCGCAGTTCGAGGCCCCACGGCGCGGTGATCGGGTCGCCGTCGGAGAACGAGACCAGGAACGGCTTGTCCAGTTCGGCGAGCACCTTCAGCGCGGCCCGGTTGGCGGCCGAGGCCGGATCGTCCGGGGTGGTCGGCACCAGCGACGGCATCGCGCGCGGCGCGGCCTTGTACATCTCGTTCGGGAACGGCGCGTCGTAGGCGGCGCGGACCTCGGGCGGCAGCTGGGATTGGCATCCCCCCTGCACGAAGCGGCCGACGTCGAGGACCTGGGCTTTCTCGACCGTCTCGCGGAACTTGTGCCAGATCTCCGGCATGTCGGTGTCGCCGGTGGGGAGGCCGGTGTTGGCCGCGACGACGCGGGAGAAGCGGTCGGGGTTCTCGGCGACCAGCCGGAGGCCGATCAGGCCACCCCAGTCCTGGCCGACCATCGTGACCTCGGTCAGATCGAGGACGTCGAAGGCGAACGCGCGCATCCACTCGACGTGCCGCTGGTAGGTGTGGTCGACCATGTCGCCGGGTTTGTCGGAGCGGCCGAAGCCGACCAGGTCGGGCGCGATGACCCGCAGCCCGGCATCGGCGAGCACCGGGATGACCTTGCGATAGAGGTAGGACCAGGTGGGCTCGCCGTGCAGCAGCAGCACAGGCGGCCCGTTTTCGGGTCCGGCCTCCACGTAGCCCACTCTGATCACGCCGCCGTGAAGGTCGACGAGTTCCGCGTAGCGCGGTTCGAAGTCGAAGTCGGGCAGGTTCGAGAACCGGTCGTCCGGTGTCCTCAAAAGGCGCACGGCTCCCACGGTAGTGGGAATCGTGCGCCTATGCCGTTTTCAGTGCGACAAGGATTTACGAAATACCGACGGCCACGACGAGGCCGAGGGCGAGGTGCGCGGCGGCGACCACGACGCTGACCGGGGCGAACTTCTCGCTCTCGATGGTCGAGCGGACGTCGATCCGCGTCGCCCACTCGAGCAGCCGGACGGCCAGCACCTGCACCACGATGCCGAGCAGGCCGTAGACGAGCGACGTGATGAGGCCCTCGGTCAGGTCGCTGGCGGAGTTCGCGATCGCCACGACGACGATGAACGCCATCGACAGCAGACCCGACGCGGTGACGATCACCGCGTTCGGCAGGCCGCGCGAGACCAGCTGGGAAAGCTTGCCGGGCGTGGTCCAGTCGATCGCCCAGAAGCCGGCGAACATCAGCAGCAGGCCGACGACGCCGTACAACAGGATCGCGCCGATCCCTCGCACGAGGTCGGAGCCGAACGTGTCGGACAGCGCAAGGGTGGTGGTCACAGGGTTCTCCCAGAAGTACGAGCTGGTCAGGAATGTCAGGTTTGTGCGGTTGCTTCTATCACGACTCGACGATGCGGTGCGGGACGAACGCCGCGCCGTCGTCTGTGACGAGTCCTGCCGTCTCGCGGATGCCGAGGCCGGCGGCCTGGTCGCCGACGATCCACGCACCGAGCGCGGGCCGGTAACCCTGGAACTCCGGGAGCGGGTCGAACGCCTGGTAGACGTAGCCTTCGGCGCCGTAGACGCCGTCGGTCTGCGTCTCGTAGCCGGTGGCGACGATCTGCACGTTCGCGCCCTCGCGACCGAGTTTCGGCTTGCGGACGTACTCGGTCAGCAGGCCGGGGTCGTCGGCGAAGGCGGGCAGCAGGTTCGGATGCCCGGGGTAGTTCTCCCACAGGATCGCGAGCAGCGTCTTGTTGGAGAGGATCATCTTCCACAGCGGCTCGACCCACAGCGTGCGCGGCATGGTCTCGACGGCGAAGCGGCCGAACTCCTCGTCGACCACCCATTCCCACGGGTAGAGCTTCACCACGGTCGCCATCTGCGCCTCTTCGAGGTCGACGAACCGCTTGAGCACCGGATCCCAGCCGATCTCCTCGATCGACAACCCGACGGTGTCGAGTCCGGCCTCGGCGGCGGTCTCCTGCAGATACGCCGTCGTCACGTGGTCCTCACCGGAGGGATCCGCGGACGACCAGGTGAAGTGCAGTTCGTTGGAGGGCAGCTTGTCGGCGAGTTCGCCCCAACGCTCGACCAGCTTCTCGTGGATCGAATTCCACTGGTCGTTCTCCGGGAAGACCGCGGTCTTCCAGTGCCACTGCAGGACCGCGGCCTCGAGCAACGAGGTCGGGGTGTCGGCGTTGTATTCGAGCAGCTTCGCCGGGCTCTTGCCGTCGTAGCGCAGGTCGAACCGGCCGTAGACGTGCGGATCCTGTCGCTTCCACGACTCGGCGATATGCGGCCAGACCCACTCTGGGATGCCGAAGCGGTGGTACTGCTCGGTGGTCACCACGTTGTCGACGGCTTCGAGGCACATCGAGTGCAGCAGTTCCACGTCCGCCTCGACGGACAGGATCTCGTCCATCTCGAAGACGTAGTGGACCGACTCGTCCCAGTACGGCCTGGACTTGCCTGCCCCGTCACGGGCGGGCGTGCCGAAGACCAGGCCCTGCTCCTCGACGATGTTCTGCCAGTCCCGCCGGGGCGGCTTGGAATCCCGGTACACCTACGAGCCCCCGCTCTTGCCGCTGCCGCCGGAGCCGCTCTTGCCGCTGATGCCGAAACCGCCGCGCTGGACGGTCTTGCCCGATTTGGTGCTGACGTTCGCGTTCGGCGGCGCCGTGTACGAACCGCCGGACACGCGCTGCCCGATCGCGCCGCTGCCGCCGTAGTTGTAGCGGTAGCTCTGCATCGGCCCGCCGAAACCGCCGATCGGGATGAAGAAGAAGCCGCCGCTGACGTGACCCCCGTGCGACCGCACGTAGTTCTCGTCGCAGTTCTGGTCGTTGTCGACGATCTCGTCCTTGGTGGTGCAGACGGCCGTGACGTTCTCCGGCTTCGCGACGGTGTAGAACGTCGCGACCAGCCCGACCAGCCCGACGGTCACCCCGGTGCCGATCAAGATCTTCTTCTTGGTCGACGACTTCTTCTCGGCAGCACGAGAGGCCTCGGCGGCAAGAGCCTCCTGCCGCTCCTGCTCCGCCAGCGCCTGCTGCCGCGCGCGCTGCTCAGCCAGCGACGGCTGACGCGCCTGCGTCGTCTCGTCCTGGAACCGCATCGAGCCGCGCTTCGGCGGCTCCTGGGGAGGTTGTCCCCCTCGGTTGTCATCCTGCGTCATCGAAGCTCCGTAATCGCCCGCCAGCACGAACCCGTGTCCAACACTAACCACCCGGTACGCGCACCTTACGTGCGGCGCGGGCATCATGGAGTGGATGTCTCAACAGGCCGAGCGGTTCCGTGACCCGCGAAACGCGCTGAGCACCCTGCGCACCCGGCTCATCATGGCCGGTGTGTTCGTGGGCGCGATCATCGCGCTTTCGCTGAGTGTGGCGTTCTCGTGGAATGTCGGCCCGGAGGGCGGCGTGGGTGGCGGTGCCCCCAAGCTGTCGCCCGCCGCGACCGAAGCGTTCCAATCTCCCCCTGGCACCTGTCTGACCTGGAACAACCCGGATGCCACCGACGCGCGGCGCGTGCCGTGCACGGAGTCCCACCTGTTCGAGGTCACCAGCGTCGTCGACATCGGCGCGCAGTACCCGGCGGGCGTGCCTAGCCCGAACCTGGACCAGTGGCAGGAGATCGCCCGGTCACGCTGCACCGTCGACGTCAAGCCGTACCTCGGCCGCACGCTGGATCCCTACGGCAGGCTGAGCATGAACCTGCTCCGGCCGACGCCCGCGCAGTGGGAGGACGGCGACCGGCAGCTGCGATGCGGTCTGCAGTGGGCGGGCCCCGGCGGCAAGCTGCAGCCGACCACCGGACCGGCGAAGGAACAGAACCAGTCCATGGTGTGGGAGGCGGGCACCTGCCTCGCGCTGCTCAACAACAGCTTCGGTGACCCGATCGACTGCGCCAAGCCGCACTCCTACGAGATCATCGCGATGCTCGACCTCAAGACGAAGTTCAAGGACGGCTACCCGTCACAGGAGCAGCAGAACACCTGGCTGGACACCGAATGCTCGACGGCGGCGCAGGAGTACTCCGGCAACGCGGACCTGGCGGCGAAGAAGCTCATCCTCAGCTGGGACGTCCGTGAGCAGGAGAGCTGGGACGCCGGGTCGACGCTGGTGAACTGCAAGGCGGCGGCGGTCCTGCCGGACAACAAGGGGCTGGCACCGGTCACCGGGAGCGTCAAGGTCGGCAACGGCGAAGCCCCGCCGTCCGACGGCGGGCAGTCGACTCCGCCATCGTCTTCTTCGGCCCCGAAGACCGGAGGATGAGCGCGTGCCCGTCGAGATGACCCAGCAGCGGTTCGAGGAACTGGTGTCGGAGGCGCTGGACGAGCTCCCGCCCGAATTCGCGGACGCGATGGACAACGTCGTGGTCCTCGTGGAGGAGTACAACGAGGAATCCCCCACGATCCTCGGGCTCTACCACGGTGTCGCGCTGACGGAGCGGACCCACGAGTACGGCGGAGTGCTGCCGGACCGGATCTCGATCTACCGGCGGCCGCTGCTCGAGATGTGCGACACCGAGGAGGACGTCGTCGAAGAGGTGCTGATCACGGTGGTCCACGAGGTCGGGCACCATTTCGGCATCGACGACGCGCGGCTACACGAACTCGGCTGGGGCTGAACCGCGGCACAGGCGATAGCAAAGGTCCCTTGCTCCCTTTCGGCGGATTTCGTGCCGAGGGCCGCGTAGTCGGTGATTTTTGTGCGCCGGACACCACGGGTTCTTCGGATTCTTAACTGGGCGTAACAAGCCCGCCACTTTGGGCGACAACCCCGCTAAACTTTTCGCCACGTTGTCGTCGGCCGGCGCCGGCGAATGCCTGGGGAGGCGTGCAATGGCCGAGTCGACGGCGCGCAGCAGGGGTGACCGGCGGTTGCGCTGGTTGCTCGCGTCCAGTGCGGCGTCGAATCTCGGCGACGGGATCGGCAAGGTCGCCTTTCCGCTGCTCGCGGTCACCCTCACCCGCGATCCGCTGCTCATCGCCGGGCTTTCGGCGACCCAGTTCCTGCCGTGGCTGCTGTTCGCGCTCCCGGCGGGCGCGCTGCTGGACCGGATCGACCGCAAACGCGCGATGATCTTCGCGAACGGCGCCCGCGCGGTGGTCGTCGGCGGGATGGCCGTCCTGGTCGCGGCAGGCGGGGTGACGATCTGGGTGGTCTACACCGCCGCTCTGCTCATCGGCTTCGCGGAGGTGGTCGCCGACAGCGCCGCGAACGTGCTCATCCCGGCGGTCGTCGACAAGGGTTCGCTCGACAGCGCGAACAGCAAACTCCAGGCCTGCGAGATCGTCGGCCAGACCTTCCTCGGCGGGCCGGTCGGTAGCGCCACCTTCGCGCTCTTCGCGACGTTCCCGTTCCTGCTCAACTCGGTGGGCTTCGCAATCGCGGCGGCCGTACTGCTCGGACTGGCCGGGAGCTATCGACCGAGGCCCGCGGAAAGGGCGTCGACCGAGCTACGCGCCGAACTGGCGGAGGGTTTCCGGTGGCTGAAGAACCACCGGCTGGTGTCGCGCCTGGTCGTGGTCGCCGGGCTGATCAGCCTGGTCAGCGAACTCGCACAGGCGCAGTTGGTGCTGTACGCGATCGAGCACCTGGGTCTCAGCGAAGCGGCCTTCGGGCTCTTCGCGTTCGTGGGCGGCATCGGCGGGTTACTGGGCGCGGGCATCGCCCCGCGGCTGGTGAAGACGTCCAGCCGTCGCGCGGTCCTCCTCGGGGGCACGGCCTGCTGCGGCGTGGCGTTCGCCGGGATGGGCCTGACGAGTTCGGCGGTGGCGGGAGCGGCACTGTTCGGCCTGTTCGCGGCGGCCGTGGTCGCGGTGAACATCGTGCTGGGGACGGCGCGGCACACGCTCGTCCCCGGGGAACTGCTCGGCCGGGTCCTCGGTGTGTGGCGCACCGTGGTCTGGGGTGCGATTCCGGTGGGGGCCCTGCTCGGCGGCGTCCTCACCCACGCGCTGGGTTCCCCGGCCCGGACGTTCCTGACGTCCGGGGTCTTGCTGTTCGGCGTAGCCGGTTTCGCGTTCGTCTCGTTACGCCCCGGCGCCTTCGATGACGAATCGGCCACGGCCTTGCGAGTACTCCAGCAAGACCGGTGAAAACCGGGGCCTTTGGTGCTGAAATAGCCCATCACCGCCAGCTGGTGAGGGAGGTCCGCGATGCAGCAGACACTGGTGCCGGAGGGCGGCGTGGGAACAGCAGGACCTTCCAGACGCCCGCAAGTGCTCACCGCGGTCGCCGGGTTCGTCATCGGCGCCGGCGTGATCGGCATGCTGTGGGCGCTCTCGGGCGTCAACGCGGGAGCGCTCGAAGACGCTCAAGACGCCTGCCAGGCCCTGGCCAGGGTCGGCACCATCCCCGACACCACCGACTCGGCGCCGGGACAGCGGCCCGTGGCGGTACTGGCCCCCGAAATCCTGCACCGGATGGCGGCCGCCCGCGAACTCTCGGCGGCGGCGGCCGCCGCCAACGACACCTACCGGCCGCTGGCCGAGCACATCGACGGCGTCAGCCGGATGGTGTTCAGCCTGCACTTCAACCAGATCTCCGGCCAGCGGCATCTGGCGCAGGCCGAACAGCTCTGCACCCAGCTCTGACCCGTCAGGATCCCTTGTGGACCGTCTTGACGGTCAGCTGGTTGCCGGGGATCTTCCCCGCGCAGCCGAGCCCAGGCACCGGCACGAAGTTCGACGCCGTCTCCTGCGGCAAGTACACCCGCAGTCCCCGGGTCTCGGTGGGCTTGCAGACCGCCTCGTCGTAGTTGCGGACGTTCACGAAACCGATGTCGGCGGACGCGCTCTCGCCGGTGTTCAACTTGACCGGCTCGCCCTTGGTGCCGTCGCGGAACGCGGCCTCACCGACCTGGTGGCCGTCCGCGCCGGTCACGTAGGAGATGCCGGGGAAGCCCTGGATGGTGCACGCGTGTCCGCTGGTGTTGGTGATGACGAGCTGCCGGTACACCGTCCCCGCCGCCCCGTCACCGCCCGCGACGGACAGCTTCACGTCTCCCGCTTTGCACAGCCCGTCGTTCTTCGGCGCCGGATCCCCGCCCTGTGCGGGCTGCGGGGCCGGTGTGGAACTCGACGGGCTCGCGCTGGGCGCGGCCGAGGTGTCCGGTGCCGAACTGGACGGCGACGCGGACGAACTCTGCGCGACCGGGGCGGTTTCCGAACCGCACGCGCTGATCAGCAGGAGCCCGGCGGTACCCGCGATGAGACCGCCGATGGAGATCGTCTTCGAACGAACCATGGTCATTCGCCTCCCTGTAGCCGGGTGACCCACCGATCAGTAGACGTCTTGTCCGGCACCGGGGTTGCGCTCCCCCGGTTAATTCCCCACAAGGTGTTAATTGATCTCGTGGGGTGTATTCCCCGGCGGGAGCGGAGGCAAACGGGATTACCGCATGAGCCCCGGGTCAGCGGTCGAGAGGGACGTCCGCCCAGGTCAGGCAATTCCAGCCACCGTCGGTCGCGACGAGTTCGACGATGCCGGTGTTCGGGACGAGGCCCTGGTTGGCGACCTCGGCGGTGACGTTCCCGGCGAGCCACTCGCCGCCGAGCCGGATCGCGCCGCCATGGCTCACCAAGACGACCGTGCCGTCGGGGTCGGCCTGCTCGTGCTTGGCGCGCAGCCGGGCGACCGCGTCGAGCAATCGGGCGCGCACCTGCGCGCCGGTCTCGCCGCCGGGGATCGGCGGGTCGAGTTCGCCGAGCGTCCACCGGCGCACGACGCTCATGTAGACCGCGACCGAGTCCTTGTCGGTCTTGCCCTCGAGATCACCCGCGGCGACCTCGTGCACACCGTCGACGACCTGGACGTCGAGGCCGAGCTTGGCGGCCAACGGCGCGGCCGTCTGCTGGGCGCGAACCGCCTGCGAAGCGTAGACCGCGACGATCGGCTCCCCGCCGAGCCTCGTCGCGAGGTCACGGGCCTGCTCGCGGCCCAGTTCGGTGAGCGGCGGGCCGGGCAGAGCGGTGTCGAGCGCGCCCCGGACGTTGCCGTCGGTCTGGCCATGGCGGACGAGGAGAAGTTTCACGCCTGTACTCCATTCCGGACCGACTCGACCCAGTCGATCGCGTCGGTGAAGTCCTCATTGGCGGCGCCTTGTTCGACTTCGGTCGTGCCGCCGTCCGCGCGCGGGTGCGACCCGAGGAACCGCACGTTGCGGCACCGGCGGCGCAACGCGGCCAGCGCGTCGCCGATCCGGGGCTCGGTCACATGCCCTTCGAAGTCGATGAAGAAGCGGTACTCGCCGAAGTTGTTCCTGGTCGGACGAGCGTCCAGCTTGGTCAGGTTGATTCCGCGGACGGCCAGTTCGGTGAGCAGTTCCGCCAGCGCGCCGGTGCGGTTCGTCGCCGCGGCGACGATCGACGTGCGGTCGGCGCCGGTCGGCGACGGCAGTTCGCCGGGCGGACGGACCAGCAGGAACCGGGTCTTGGCGTCGCGAACGTCGGCGACCTCCGTGGCCAGCACCTCCAGCGGATAGTGCTCGACGGCGACCGGCGCGGTGACGGCGGCGTCGAACTCGCCCGCGTCGACCGCGACCGCGGCGGCGGCGGTGGACGACGTCGCGACCGGACGGGCGCCGGGGAGGTTCGCCTCGACCCAGTGACGGACCTGCGCGAGCGCGTGCGGGTGGCTGGCGACGGTGCGGATATCAGTCGTCCCGGGCCGGGTCAGCACGCTGAAGTGGACCGGCAGCAGCACCTCCGCCACCGCGACGAGCGGCTCGGCGTCGCTCAGGCTGTCGAGGGTGGCGGTGACCGCGCCCTCCACCGAGTTCTCGATCGGGACGCAGGCCGCGTCGGCCTCGCCGGCGCGCACCGCGGCCAACGCCGCCGGGATGGTCTCCGCCGGGGTCAGCTCCTCGCCGGGGGCGAGCCGGCGTGCGGCCTGTTCGGTGAAGGTTCCTTGTGGGCCGAAGTAAGCGATCCGTGACACCTCGCCAGATTACGCACGCCGCGAGTGGCGACATTCACTCGGACAGCCGGTACGCGAACCGGTTACGCCGGGTGGCTTTTTTTGCCATGCTTAGCGCGTGACCGCCGAATCGGGCACGCACACCAGCCACGCGGATGTCGGCTCCTCTCGTGCTCCCCTGCCGGACCATCCCACCCCCGAGCTGGTGCTGTGCGCCGTCGATGACCTGCTCGCGCAAGCCTGGACCACCGTCGCGGACACTGTGGACGGACGGGTCTTCGTGCACCGCGGGTCGGTGCTCGACGTCGTCGCGCAGGCCGTCGTCAGCCCCGCGAACTCCTACGGCTGGATGCGCGGTGGCATCGACGCCGTCTACGCCCGCGCCTACCCCGAGGTCGAGCAGAACGTGCGCAGCGCCGTACTCGCCTACCACGGCGGGGAGCTCCCGATCGGGGAAACGGTGATCGTGCCCACCGGCGAGGCGGAACCCGCCTGGCTGATCAGCGCTCCGACGATGCGGGAACCCGGCGAACGTCTCCCGCGCGACACCGTGCACCCGTACCTGGCCGCCCGCGCCGTGTTCCGGCAGTGGCGCGACGGCAGCGTCGATCAGGGCCGGGTCCGTGACCTGGTGCACACGATCGCGATGCCCGGGCTCGGCACCGGTGTCGGCGGTGTCGCACCCGCCACCTGCGCCCGGCAGGTCGCCGCGGCCTGGGACGAGGTCTTTTCGACTCCCCGCCCCCGTAACGGACGGTAACGCCCCGACGCGGGCTACATCACATCGCAGCGCGTTCACGAGCCGTAAGCCCTACCGTTAAAGCGGATTCATCCGGTTCGAGGCTCATTTCCCGCCGAGAACTCGTCAACACGGTTTTGTACGGCGCCAGCGCAGGCGACGGGCGAGGAGTGTGCGATGCCGCGGGTCCGTGAGCTCAGTCCCTATGTGGAGCTGCACCGTGAACAGTGGCGCGAGCTGCGCAGGTCGACCCCACTGCCGCTGACGGCCGCGGAACTGCTGCGGCTGCGTGGTCTGGGCGAGCAGGTGGATCTGGCCGAGGTCGCTGAGGTCTATCTTCCGCTGTCCCGGCTGATCAATCTCCAGGTCGCCGCCCGGCAACGGTTACACGAAGCCACCACCACCTTTCTCGGTGAAGACAGTCGGGGCACCAAGGTGCCGTACATCATCGGGATCGCCGGAAGCGTCGCCGTCGGCAAATCGACCACCGCGCGCATCCTGCGGACACTGCTCGCCCGCTGGCCGGATCACCCCAGGGTCGACCTGGTCACCACCGACGGGTTCCTCCACCCGCGGGCGGAACTGGTCCGGCGCGGGATCATGCATCGCAAGGGCTTCCCGGAGAGCTACGACCGCCGGGCCCTGCTGCGCTTCGTCACCGAGGTGAAGTCCGGGGCGGAACGGGTCAGCGCGCCGGTGTACTCACACCTCGCCTACGACATCCTTCCCGGCGAGGAACAGGTCGTTCAGCGTCCCGACATCCTGATCCTCGAGGGGCTCAACGTCCTCCAGCCCGGCCCTCGGCTCACCGTCTCCGATCTGTTCGACTTCTCGATCTACGTGGACGCGCCGACGACCGACATCGAGCGCTGGTACATCGAGCGCTTCCTCAAACTGCGGCACACCGCCTTCGCGGACCCTGCGTCACACTTCCACCACTTCGCCGGCCTCCCGGACGACGAGGCACGAGCCGAGGCGCGCCACCTGTGGCGCACGATCAACGAGCCGAACCTGATGGAGAACATCAAGCCGACACGGCCCCGCGCGACCCTCGTTCTCCGCAAGGACGCCGATCACACGATCAACCGGGTCCGGCTGCGCAAACTCTGAGGCAAGCTCCGCGCATGGACGCTGGGTAACCGGATACTCACGGAATCTCTACTCACGGCGAGCGTTTCACGACGACATCCAAGATCATTTCACCGGAAGCCGATCACCCGGACGAATTCCGGCCGTTCCCTCACAAGCAGCAGCCTTCGCACCACCGGCGAGGCGCCGACGCCGTCCGGTCGCACGCCGCGACCGATGGCCGGATTTCCTCGGCCGATCGGCCGATCCACGCTCAGTACGTGTAACCGGTTGGCCGATACCGGCTACAGCCCCCCGAGGTGACCCTTGTGTCAGGGGAACAAGAGGTCTCTAAACGGACCTTGAGCAGGGAGGAGGGTCATGATGCTCTCGATCATCTTGACCTGGGTCGGCTCGATTCTCGGTCTCGCACTCTTGGTGGCCATGGCCGCCGGCGCCTTCGTCGTCGACTTCGACGACGCCCGCGGCGACCGCCGCTGGAAGAAGCCGGACGTCACGGAGAGCAAGGGGACCCCGGCGGCACCGCTCAGCTGAGGCCGGGGCCGAACCCGGCTGAAGCCTGTACAGCTCGGTCGAATACAGCTCAGTCGAACGGGTTGTGCACCTGCGCGCCGAGCCCGGCCATATCGGCCAGGTTCCTGGTGACCAGGGTCAGCTCGTGGACCCGGGCGGTCGCGGCGATCAGTCCGTCGATGGACGGCACTTTCCGCGGCGCGTACTGCCTGCCCCATTCGGCCGCGATTTCGGCGGTCACCGGAAGGATCCGTTCCGAGAACTGCGCGGTGAGCCCGGCCAGCCAGTCGGCCAAGGCGTCCGCCCGTTCGCGGTCCCGGTCTCCTCGATTCCTGAGTTTCGTTATCCCCCTCTCGATCTCTCCGACGGTGAGCGCGCTCAGGTAGAGCTTGCTCGACGACACCCCGCCCCACCACCGGGCGAAACCCGGGTTCTTCGTGCGGCGCCGGGCTTCGGACACGATGTTCGTGTCCAGCAGAAAGCTCACCCGCTCACCTCCGCGGCATCTCTCGGCAGATCCTCCGCACGCTCGGCGGCGATCTCCTCCAGCACGTCGGCCAGCGCCTCCCCGTATTCGGGATGGTGCTGCTCGCCGGAGAGCACGAGTTTGAAATCGACGGCTTCACCGCCTCCGGCCAGCCTGCGGTAGTCCACGATGTCCAGCACCACGGCCACCTCCTCCCCATGTTTCGTGACGAACTGCGGCCCCTCGGCCGCGGCCCGGCGCAACAGCTCGCTCAGCCGCTGCTTGGCGTCCTGCACTTGCCAGGTTGCTGCTTCCATCTAGACAGACTAGACGGACTGGGTGGGAAGGCAAGGCCGGGAGAGATCGTGACCGGTGAAAAAGCGACGTCAGCCGAGGTCGGCGAGTGCCTTACGGTAGTCGTCGATGTCGTAGTCCATCTCGTGTTCGCCCGCCTCGCTCAGCTGAGCGGACAGCGCGTCGATCAGCCGGTCGAAGATCTCGTCGCGCTCCTGGCCGCTCTCGCTCAGCCGGCGCACGGCCTGCCAGACCTCGGCGGGCTCGTCGGCCCAGAGCTGGTCGACGATCGTGGTCTTGAGCGCCAGCCGCAGCCTCGGCTCCCCGTCGAAGGTCTCCTCGGCCAGCGCCTCGTGATATTCGGGGTGCTCACCGATGACCAGCAGACGGCGCTGTTCGGGGTCGGCGGGCTCGAGTTCCAGCTCCTCGTCACCGATCTCCGTGTAGACCGTGGGGACGGCGAACATCCGCCGCTGGAGGGCCTCCGCGAGTTCCGCCGGGTCTTCGATCCCCTCGGAACCGTCGAAGTAGACGTCGAGGGTGGAATCTTCTTCCTGCGAGAACTCCTCCAGGAACTCCGTCGCGCTTTCCAGCAGCGCCACACGGGCGGCTTCGGGGAGACCGGCGCGGTCGGCGGCCCAGGTGACCCAGCCGAGCAGTGCGGGCTCCAGCGCGTCCTCATACGCCTCGTCGACCTCGAACTCGCCGTCCAGCAGGGACTCGAGGAACCGGGCGAGCTTCTCGGGGCCGACCCGCAGCGGGCTGCCCGGCTCGGTCTCGCAGCCGTAGTCGACAAGGAGACGCGCGTAGAACCGCGTCGCTTCGGTGTCCTCCACGAGCCCGGAACCGATGAAGTCGGCGACGACCTCTTCACGCACCTGCTCGGGCCATTCGGTGACCTCGGGCGAGGGCTCGGGGGTGGGAAGGGCCCGGATCCAGGCCAGCGCGAGCGCGTGGAACCGCGCGTAGTCCTCGCTGACGTCGGGCTCCTCGACGACGTCCGTCGCGGCCAGCCCGTCCGCGAGCAGCTGGTGGGCGCGCTCGGGCAGCACCCGCTCCAACGTGACCAGTTCCGGGTCGTCGGCGGCCTGTTGCCGCATGTCGGCCAGCACGTCGTGCGGCTTGTCGACCACGACGACGTCGCGGATCCGGCCGCCCTCGGTGAAGTCGACCAGCGCGAGCAGACCGTGCTCGACACCGCCGCGGGAGAAGAAGCAGAGAAGGGAGGACTCGTCCCCGAAGACGTCACCGGTCCGCCAGCAGTCCCCCACGGTCACCGCGGCCAGGTCCGCCACCCACTCCGGCTCCGGGATCCCGCGGCCCAGCACGGTGTCCAGCGCTGAGGCGGCCGCCTCGCGCTCTTCCTCGGTCTCGGCGAAGACCTTGAGGCCGGCGAGCAGCGCCGCCGCGGCGGGGGTGATCTTCCGCTCCGCGAAGGCGATGAGCTCCAGGCCCAGCGGCTGTTCACCCTCTTCGAGCTCGATCTCCCACCACTGGCCGAGCACCTCGGAGGTCAGCAGTTCGACATCGAGCACCTCGGGTTCGGCGCCGAGGGTCGAGAAGTCCCGGAGGACGTCCTTGAAGAGGCCCGTCACACTCGGAGTGGCGGGCTGGGCTGCCTTCTTGCGGGCACGACTCACCGGACTCATGAACCACATGTTTTCACGCGGACCCGGACCGGCTCGTCGCGGTGGTCCCGGGCGCGAAACGGAGGTCCAGGTCGCGGGGAGGGCGCGGGCGGACACCGGTTCAGGACCACCGCGACTTCGCCGGGTTTCCTCGGTTCACTTCGGATAACGACCGGCGACGGCCACGGTTACGCCTTGACCGTTTTCGGAATCGCGATTCTCGCCGCCTTGATCTCGGCGATCAGTCGCGTCTTGCGTTTGTGTATTTCCACCAATGTGGCGAGGTACGAGCCGAATTCTTCGGCCGTACCGGCCTTTTTGTGCACCGTGCGAAGTTTGCGCAGCTGCCGGGCGGCCTCGCGGTAGGAATTCGGATCTTTGTGCGTGATCAATTCTTCGACATGGTCCCGGTAGACGGGAATGGTTTCGGCGGGATGGGCGACGGAACGCGAATCCGCGAGTTCGACGCGCACCGGCAAAGACGCTTCGAAACGCACTGCCGCCCGCCAGGCCTCGTCCGCGCGATCCTCGCCGAGCAGCGCGCGGACGAGTTCGTCGGCGGCTTCCGTGCCCTCGGCGGCGAGTTCACGCAACCGGGCCAGCGCGGTCTTTCGCTGCGCGACCCATCGCCCCGCTTCCAGCGCCTCTTCGCGCAGCGCGAGATAGGTCGTACTGGTGGGACTCTCGTCGAATTCCTTGCGAGACAAGGGAATCGGCTCGTCTTCGACCGGAGGTGCTTCTTCCTTCTTGTCGTGCGTGAGCGCCCGCGCCGCGTGCGCGATGGCCTCGCTGTGCCGTCCCGCCGCGCGCAGCACGCGCACGATCTTGAGGCTGACGTCGACCCGCGGCGGCTTGGCGGCGAGGATCGCGACGAGCGCGTCGACGTCGCCGGACACCTCCGCCAGTTCCTCACGCAACCGCTCGGCCGTCTCGCGCTTCGCACCGGACGACTGCTCCGCGAGCACTGTGTCCACAGTAGACTTGATTCGCGCGATTCCCTTGTCTCCCAACGCGGAAGCGAAGTCGGACAGCTCGATGGCCGGCCAGCCCGGCCCGTCGAACTCCACTTCGAGAATCCAGTCGGCCAGGCTTTCCGGATCCGGCGGGCGCGCGACGCAGGCCCGCGCGTACAGCTCGACGGCCCGGTCCAGCCGGTCCGCGACCTCACCGGAGGCGTCGTCGATCTGCTCCAGCATCTCGCTGATGTCGTCCACGGTCCGGCGGGCGAGCGGGGCCAGATCGGCGCGGCTACCGGCGTCGAGGAGCCGCTGGAGCGTGTCGAGAACCGAGCCGACCTTCGCGGCATACTCGACGTTCCCCGCCGTCACGGCGGTGTCGAGAAGGCGGTGCGCCTCGGCGAGATCACTCCCCTGAGGGTGGAAACGGTTCTCCAGGGCCTGCCGTAACACAGGGTCACGCTCGGCGTGGGCATGCAGCAGGTCCGCCAGCGTCTCCGCGTCCAAGGTGCGCAGGTAGGGGCGCAGATCCGTCGTCGAACTCACCCGGACAAGTCTGCCCGACCGGTTCGCCGACGCGTGTGGGCCAACAGCGTGCTCTTTTCGGCGTAACCGTGTACACGGTGTGACCAGCCCAAAGACTCCGGAAGCGCGGCTTCGAGGCGGGCCGGGCAGCGGATGATCGGGATCGGGAGCCGCCGGGCGAGCAGCATCACGATCGCCATCACCACCCACGCGAGCAGCGAGATCGCCCCGGCGGCGGCGAGGGCGCCGCTCAGCACCCGGCGACCCCCGTCGATCGCGAGCTGCGCCGAGTACTCGATCTGCCGGGTGGCGAGGTCGCCGAGGGACCGGCCGACGACACCCGCCGCGGCGCGCCAGGCGTCCTGCCCGACAGGCGGCGGAGTGGCCGTGCTCAGCGCGTTCTCGACCGCGCCGAACCGGCTCCAGTCCTCGCTGCCGACCAGATTCCGGTAGACCTGACGGCTACTCTCCGTCAACGTTCCGGCCACGGCGTCGAGCCTGGACCGGTAGGCGCCGACAGCCGCGGCGTAGTCGCGCCTTCCCTCGTCGTCGATTCCGGCGACCGCGAGCGAGTCGCTGCGGTCCATCCCTTCGACGACGGTGAGCAGTTCGACGGCGATCGTCTGCTGGTAGCCGACCTCGGCGTCGGGGGCGACTCGCGCGATCTCCCGCAGGGAGGAAAGCGCAGTGTCGATGCGATCGGCGTACGCGGCGTAGGTGGCGGAACGGCTGCCCGGTGCCTTCAACGCGACCGCCCGGTCTCGCTGCAGCGCCGCGATCCCCCGGCTCGCCTCGACCATGGTGACGGCTCCGCTTTCGGCGTCGTCGCGGACCTGGATGGCCTGGTGGACGAGGAATCCGCCGATGAACAGCGCGACGAGCACCAGAGCCGCGCTCGGTACGAAGGCGATGGAGAGCATGCGAGAGCGAAGGCTTCGCTGGTACGTCAAGGCTTTCCTTCCGGATCGATTCCCCGACGCGGAGCGACGCTATGCAAGTTGCAAATTGCACGTCAACGCTCGTCCGCCATACGGCCGTTAGCGCACCGTGACGATCTGGTAGGCACAGCACGTGACACTCGACGACCTCAACCAGCGCCTCCGCGACTTCGCCGCGGCACGGGCCTGGGAACCGTTCCACACCCCGAAGAACCTGGTCATGGCGCTGTCCGGCGAGGTCGGCGAACTGACCTCACTGTTCCAGTGGCTGACCCCGGAGGAGTCCGAGAAGTGGCGTTCCGACCCGGAACTGGCGCACAACGTCGTCGACGAAATCGCCGACGTCACGCTGTATCTCCTCCAGCTGGCGAACAGTCTCGGCGTCGACCTGATCGAGGCGGCCAACGCCAAGATCGACCGGAACGAGCATCGCTTCCCGGCGCCCGATTAGCCGCCTTTCGGGTCTTGTGACGTCGTTAGCGAGCCGAAAGACTGTGCCGACGTCTCTGGAGGTGGCCCTTGTCGCGTTCGGCTCGCACCGTGGTTCTGGCACTGATGCTTTCCCTGAGCGCGGTCGCCGCGCCCGCGTACGCCGCGCCGCCGCCGACGACGACGCATCGGGACCCCGGCAACGGACCGGACCGCAACGAGATCGCCGCGACAGACCCGCCGATGAGCACCGCGCGCGCCGCGGCGGGCGAGAACGTCGCGGGCGACCATTCCGGCTATCCACGCAAGACCAACCTGCGGGTCTACCCGGAGAACCCGGGCGACAAGTCGATCAAGCTCGGGCTCGCGCCGTATCACGCGATCGCGCCGAAACTGAACGCCTTGCAGGCACGCAGCAACCGGATCTCCGTCGAGATCGCCGGACAGTCGGGCCTCGGCCGCGACCTCTACCTGGTGACACTCACGGCGCCGGAAAGTCCCTTCGAGACGCGACGGCAGGACGCCTGGCGGTCGCTGATCGAGAACGACCCGGCCCGTGCCGCCCGCGACCCGTTCCTGCGCCACGGTTACAAGGCGCCGGTGTGGATCAACAACAACATCCACGGCAACGAATGGGAAGGCACGGACGGCGCGCTGCGCGTCATCGAGAAGCTGGCGACGTCGAACGATCCCAAAACGACCGAGCTGCTGAAACGGAACCGCTTCTACTTCAACGTCACGGCCAATCCGGACGGCCGGGTCGCCGGCACGCGGCAGACGTCACAGGGTTTCGACCCCAACCGCGACTTCGTCACCGCGTCGCAGCCGGAAGTGCGGGCCATGCGCGGGATCGCCATCGGCAAGCAGCCGTTGATGATGCTGGACGAACACGGGTACGTCGAGAACACGCTCATCGAGCCGACCACGCCGCCGCACGGCCAGAACTACGACTTCGACCTCTACCTCAAGCACGGCTACGCCAACGGTCTCGGCATGGAGCAGGCGGTCAAGGCGCTCGGGCGGCCGGAGACGGCGAAGCCGGAGATCCCGTTCCGCGACTACGAACCCGGCAGCTGGGACGGCTGGGCGCCGATCTACACCGCCCAGTACGCGATGTACCACGGCGCGGTGTCGTTCACGATCGAGATCCCGATGCGGGTCAACAACGCGGACTACGAAACGCGGCCCGTGGCGGAACTCCAGCGGCGCGCGGTGATCAACACCGAGGTCGTCGAGGCCACCATCGGCAGCACGCTGGCCTACGTCGACCGCAACCGCGGTGAGCTGATCGCGAACCAGATCGAGATGTTCCGCCGCGGCGGCGCCGGCGAGGCGCAGCGCGAGATCCCCGACGGGTTCGTGCCCGGATTCGGACCGGAAGACCGCTACCGCACGGAGTTCCCGCGCGCGTACGTCATCCCCGCCGGCGCCGGCCAGCGCTCGGCCGTCGCCGCTTCCCGGCTCGTCGACCACCTGGTGGCCAACGACGTCCGGGTCAAGCGGGCCGATCGTCCGTTCAGTCTGGCCGGGCGCCGGTATCCGGCCGGTTCGTACCTGGTGGACATGCACCAGCCGAAGCGCGGTCTGGCGAACGTGATGCTGGAGCAGGGCAGCGACATCTCGGCGAAGGTGCCGGTCATGTACGACATCTCCGGCTGGAGTCACCGGCTGCTGTGGGGCGCGTCGGTCGACATCGTCCGCCAGGGCAGGCTCGACGTCCGGGCACACGACGTCGCCGCGGCGTCGCCCACCGGCGGCATCGACGCCGCTCCCGGCCGTGACCTCGCGCTGAAGCTCGTCGACGGCAAGGACGTCAGTGCCGTCAACGACCTGCTGAACCGGGGTATCACCTTGGGCCGCACGGCCGACGGCACGATCGTCGTACCCGCCTCGGCGCGCCCGGTCGCCGCCGAAATGGCGGACCGCTACGGCGTCCGGCTCACCGAGGCGAGCGGCGCGGCGACCCCGCTCGGCCGCAAGACGATCGCGGGTGCTGTCGGTCCGGACGAGCTGAAGGCGTTGCGGGACATGGGCTTCGACGTCCGGCCGGTGTCGACGGCGGTACTCGACGCCGGATTCGACTGGTCGCGGATCGACCTGCTGTTCGTGTCTTCGGGGCTTCGCTACACCGACCTCAACCCGGCGGCGAAGGACGCTCTACGCGCCTTCCTCGCTCGCGGCGGCGTCGTCACCCGCGGTGCGACAGGCGCGCGCTTCAACGCCGACGTCGGACTTCTCGAAGCGCGTCCGGTGGCCGGTTGGGAGGACGGGAACGGCGTGGTTTCGGTCGTCAACGGGACCGGCCCGGTCGGCGCGGGCGCGCTGCCGGACTCGTTCGTCTACGGGCCGTTCTGGTTCACCGATCTCGGTTCCTCGGTCAGTGTCGAGCAGCGTTACGCGAGCGGGAATCCCCTGGTCGCGGGGCATTGGCGGACCCGGGACGACGGCACGGGAGGACCACAGCAGGCGGCGGGCCAGGCGGCCGTCGTCTCGGGCACTTCGGCACTCGGCGGGAACGTGGTGCTGTTCGGCACCGAGCCGCTGTTCCGTGATCACCCGAAGGGCTTGTACTCGCAGGTGGCCAAGGCGATTTACTGGGCCGCCGCGAAGTAACGTGGGGGTATGCCGATCCAGGTGCTGCTCATCGACGACCACGAGGTGGTGAGGCGCGGTCTGCGCGACCTCCTCACCGACGAACCCGACATCGAGGTCGTCGCCGAGGCGAGCGGGGTCGACGAAGCCCTCGCCGTGGCGATGCACGTCGAGCCGGACGTCGCGGTGGTCGACGTGCGACTCGGTGACGGCGACGGCATCGCGCTCTGCCGCGAACTGCGGTCGAAGCCGAACCCGCCGCAGTGCCTGATGCTGACCGCGTTCGACGACGACGAGGCCATGGTCGGCGCGATCATGGCCGGTGCGGCCGGCTACCTGCTGAAACAGGTCCGCGGTCAGGACGTCGTCAACGCGGTCCGCGAGGTCGCGGCGGGCCGTTCACTGCTCGACCCACTGTCGACGGCGCGCGTGCTGGACAAGTTGCGGCATCCGCCCGAGGACGAACTCGGTTCCCTCACCGAACGCGAGCGCGAGGTACTGGACCTGATCGGGCAGGGCATGTCCAACCGCGAGATCGCGGAGCGCCTGTTCCTCGCCGAGAAGACGGTGAAGAACTACGTGACGTCCGTCCTCGCGAAGCTCGGCATGCAGCGCCGCACGCAGGCCGCGGCATGGATCGCGCGCCGGGACAGGTAGTGCGCGAAAAAGGTACCCCCCGTCGTTTTGGGTGAAGTCCCGGTTGACCCCGCGTTCGATCAGTGGCTCACCATCGGGGTCGAGCGGAAGGTCCTGGTCGTCGTCCGCACGGTCACGACGCTGACCAGGCTGCTGGACATCCTGTCGCTGATCGAGAACGATCGCCGTGTCCAGCTGGTCTTCACCTACGACGCGGACAGCACCGCGATCTTCAGCGTCGGCGTGCCCGAATATCTCGGCGCGCTGCGCGCCTCGGTGATTCCGTGGCGGCAAGCCATCGAAAGCCGCTTCGACGGCAGCGGTTTCCCGGCCGGGGTGTCGGTGCCGCACGCCTTGCCGAGCGCGCTCGCCCCGGCGTCGGTCAGGTATCGGCTGGTCGTGCGGCAGTCCTTGTTCCGCGGCTGGAGGACCTTGTCGTGCCGGATCAGCCAGAAGGCGGTCTGATCGGAGATGTCGTTCTTGATGACCGTGTTGTCCCAGTCGAACACCGCGACGGGGCGCTCGCCGTGCTTCCCGCCACAGCGGCGGCGACGGCTCGCAGGAACCTCGGCCTGTCATCTCCCCACGTCTTCATCGACTTTCCGGGGAGATCTTGTCATTCTCCGGCGAGAGTCACGACCTGCCGGTTGTGGAAGTAGTCGTCTTCACGGAGCACCGTGATACTGCCGGGTGGACCTCGGAAGTCGACGTACCCGGCCGCTTCGAGCGGCATCCGGATCCACGCCGCGATGACGAAGGTGAGCGCGCCGCCGTGTGTCACCACGATCTGGTGCGCACAACGGCTTTCCAGGATCGAGTCCATCGCCGCGTAGACGCGCCCGGCCATCGCGCCCTTGGTTTCGGCGCCCGGTATTCCCTCGTCGTGCTCCAGTCGCTCCCCGACCGCGGGCGGCGGGATGAACCGCCGGTTCAGCCAGTCCTGTGGCCGTCCTCCCGCCTCCCCGTACGACTTCTCGCGCAGCCGCCGGTCCAGGACCGGCTCGACGCCGAGCCGCTCGCCGATCACCTTCGCCGTCCTCGCGGTGCGCCGGAGGTCCGAGGAGTACAGCTCGACCTTCTCCGGCACCCGGGCGCGCAGCGAATCGGCGATGGCGACGGCCGCGCGTTCGCCGTCGGAAGTGAGTTCGGAGTCGTACCAGCCGCCCACCAGCCGATCGACGTGATGGGTGGCCTGCGGATGCGTGACGACGTAGACGGTGCGCATCCCTCGAATCTAAGTGCGCGTCAATCTCGCGTAGGCGATCACGTTGTCGAGGTAGTGGCCGGTCGAGGAGTCGAAGTCGCCGCCACAGGTGATCAGGCGCAGTTCCGGCCCGGGCGTGTCGCCGTACACCCGCTCCGTCGGGAAGGTGGCCTTCGGATGCCGCTCGACGGCGTACACGGTGAACACCGCGGTGACGCCGTCCTTGCGATGGACGACGGCCTCATCGCCTGCCTTGACGTCCTTCAGCCGCACGAAGATGCCGGGGACCTTCTTGTAGTCGACGTGTCCCGCGAGCACGGCCGGCCCGATTTCGCCGGGAGCCGGGCCGCCGGTGAACCAACCGGTGGTGATCGCGTCATGCGGCACCTGCATGCTGCCGTCCGCGGCCAAGCCGAGGTCGATGATCTCGCCGGTGCGGACCCCGATCGCCGGGATTTCGAGCGTCGCCGGCTTCGCGGGTCCGAGCGGAGCGACCGCCTCGGCCGAGGGGGCCGCGGAAGACGCGGTGGTGGGCTGTGCCGGTGACGCGACCCTGGTGGCCGAGGGGCCGGCGCAAGCGGTCAGCGCGGCCGCGAGCACCACCCCGATGATGGTGCCGATGACCAGCGGAAGCGGCCATCGGCGCCAGGAAGAAACGTGGGTCATCGCTCGGCACGCCGCCGGAGGACGAGGGAGGCGCCCGCGGCCGTCGCGGCCAGCAGGACCCCGCCCATCAACGCGACCGCGCCGATTTCGAGGAGCCCACCGTTGACTTCGGTGGTCTCGCCGCCGCCGGTCGCGACGCCGCCCACGGGCTTGACCTTCACCTGGCCGGATTTCGAAGGCTCGCCGAAGCGGGACTCGCAGGCGTAGCCGTCGTGGTCGCCGTCGAGCTTGTACGGGTCACTCGGGTTCCTCTTGAGCTCGGCCTGTGCCGCTGCCTGCGAGGGGAAATCGGCACAGTCCTTGTCGGCGGATTTCGCACTACTGGGCGCCGGTTTCGTTTCCGTGACGATGGGCGGAACGGTCGGCGTGCTCGTTTTCGTCGGACCGGTTCCGCGCTTCGGCAGTGTTTCGCACGCGATTCCATCCTTGTCACGGTCGAGGCCGTGCGGGTCGGATCGATCTTTTTCGAGCACCGCCTGCGCGTCCTCCTGGAACTGGAAGTCGCCGCAGTTCAAGTCGGCGACTGCGGGCGCGTCGGCCAGCGCGAAAGCGACAGAAGCAGGGCCGAACAAGGAGAATCCGGCGAGAAGTACGACCGTGCCGATGGCGCGACGAACCGAGGACATGGGGAGGCCTTTCGATGGGGAATTCGCGCTCCGAGCGCTTTAGATACCCCTACAGTCGCGTACCGGCCGCAGTCGTTACGGATTAATCCAAAACCGCGAATTCTCACTCGTTCGAGCGACAAAATGCGGTGAATATCCCACGAGTCAATCGAGCGGGACGTCGAAAGCCACCAAAGTACCCAAGCTCGGCGAAGAATTGATCGAAAATCGTCCACCGGAAGTCGTCGCACGCTCGTCGAGATGACGGAGCCCGCGTTTGGCGACGCCCTGCGGCACGCCGGATCCGTTGTCCCGCACCCTGAGTTTGACGCCGTCGGCGTCGCGGCTGAGTGTCACGCGGGTCTCGCTCGCCCCGGAGTGCCTGACCACATTGGACAGTGCTTCGCGCAGGGCGGCGCGGATGTGGTCGGCCTGTTCGGCGGGGATGTCGGCCAGTTCTCCCGACAGTTCGAGGGTCGGCGGGTAGCCGAGCAGTTCGCCCGCGATGCGCACCTCGCCCCGCGCGGACTCGGCGAGGTCGGTGGCGACGACCTTCTCGTTCGCGGGTTCCGGGCTGCGCAACGCGCGCACGGTGCCGCGGATCTCTTCGATGGTCTGGTCGAGCTGGTCGATCGCCTCGGACAGCCGCGCGCCGTCGGCCTGCGCGAACCGCTTCCGCATGTTCTTGCGCACGCGGTCCAATTGCATGCCCGCGCCGTAAAGCCGCTGCACGATGACGTCGTGCAGTTCGCGCGCGATGCGTTCGCGCTCCTGGTAGAGCGTCACGCGGTGACGGGCGTTGGCGCCTTCGGCCAGCGCGAGGACGACGCCCGCCTGTGCCGCGAAGGCGGTGAGGACCTCGACGGTGCTGTCGGAGAACGGAGCCCCGCCGTGGCGGCGGTACACGGTCAGCGCGCCAAGGACGCGCCCGCCGGAACCGAACGGCGACGCCGCGAACGGACCGAAGCCCTGCAGGTCCGGCGGGACGAACGGCGCCGTGCGGGGATCGACGGTGAAATCCTCGCTGACCACCGGTTTCCCACCGCGGGCGACCTGACCGGCGGCGGAATCGGCGGGAAAGGCCAAGCCGCGTAAGCCTTGGGTCGTCGCTCCGTGCGCGGCCTCGACGACCACCTGGCCGTCGTCCGCGCGCACCATGACGAGGCCGAGGTCGGCCTCGGCCAGTTCGACGGCGCGGGCGACCACCGTCTCGAGCACGTCACCCGGGTCGTCACCGGACAGGGCGGTGCCGGTGATCTCGGTGGCGGCGGACAGTGCGCGCGCGGCAAGTGTGGGATCCATGAGCGCTGTCGACATTAGCCCGCTCCGGCCCGTGCGCGCGCTGTGACGCGACCCTCTCGTACCTCCAGGACCACGTCGGCGCCGTCAGCTTCGGCCGCGTTGTGCGTGACGTGGACGACGGTCTTCCCCGCCAGAGCCTCGGCCAGGCGTTCGCGGACCGTGCGCGCGGTGGGTTCGTCGAGGTGCGCGGTCGGTTCGTCGAGCAGGACGAGGTCGGCCTGGGCGGCGCCGAGCATGGCGCGCGCGAGCGCGACCCGCTGCGCCTGCCCGCCCGAAAGCCCGGCGCCTGCGCTGTCCAGCATCGTGGTGAGCTCGACGTCCTCGAGAACGGCCTGATACAAGGCCTTTCGGAGATCGGACTCGGACGCGGTCGGATTGGCGAGGCGTAGGTTTTCCGCGACCGTGGTCGAGACGAGCATGGGTTCTTGCGGCGCCCAGACGACGTTCTCCGGAGTGGCGACGTCGCCCTTGCTCGGCTTCAGGAAACCGAGCAGGGCAGCGACGAGGGTCGACTTGCCCGCGCCGCTCGGGCCGATGACGGCCACGTGTGTACCGGGCGCGATGTCGAGGTCGACGCCGGTGAGGACCGGGTGCTCGGTGCCGGGCCAGCCGAGGTCGGCGTCGCGGATCCGCACCCCGCCCGTGTCGTGAGGGGTCCCCATAGGACGAAATTCGTCTGATGGGGACCCCGCATGACACGCGGCGAGGCGCAGACGGGCCTGGCGCAGGGTGTCCCAGTGCTGCGCGGCAGGTGGGAGCAGGGAGAGCACTTCCGCCAGCGCGAGCGGGACCAAGGCGACCACCGGCGCGAGGACCGGATCCAGCGCGCCGGCGGCGACGGCGCGCACGGCGAACCCGGTGCTCACGACGGTGGCGGCACCCGTCGCCAGGATGATCAGGGCGTCGGCCGCACCGGCGCCGAAGGCCTGCCGCCGCGCTTCGGCGGTCAACGCGGCGTCGGTCGTGGCGATGCGGCGACGGCGCACTTTGTCGGCCCCGAACGCGATCAACTCGGCGGCGGCCTCGAACAGGCTCAGCACCTGCGCCGACACCGAACGCCGTCCGGCGGCCAGCGCACTGGTCGCGCGGCGTTCCGCCCGCAGCGCGAGCAGCGGCGCGAACGCGCTCATCATGAGGGCCACGGCCAGCGTGAGCCCGGCTTCCGGCAGCACGGCGGTCTGCACCGCGACGGCACCCACGGCCACCAAGGTGACGACGACCAGTGGCGTGATCACGCGAGGAAGCAGGTCGCGCACCGTGTCGATGTCCCCGGCCAACCGCCGCTGTTCCTCACCGGCACGAAGCGCACGCGCCGGACCGAGCCGCACCAGCGACTCCCACAGCCGGACCCGCAACCGTCCGGCGATCCGGAACGCGGCGTCGTGCGTGACCAGCCGTTCGAGGTACCGCAGTCCCGCTCGGCCGAGGCCGAAGGTCCGCACGCCGACGATCATCACCGTCAGGGTCAGGATCGGCGGCTGCTGGGACGCCTTCGCGATCAGCCAACCCGAAAGCGCGGCCAGCGCGACTCCGGCGAGCAAGGCGGCCGCGCCGAGCAAGGCGCCGCCGAAGAACCTGCGGTGCAGCAGGTCGCGCCACGGGAGCGGCCGGATCGTCGGCTCCTCGGCCGCGGTGCCGACGTCGACCACTCGCGTAGTCGACATGTCGATACCGGACGTGCGTTCGTGCGCGGCGATGATCGCGGCGGCCCCGTCGTCGACGGCCTTGGCGACCGCGGCCATGACGAGTCCGGCGTTGACCTCGTCGAGGTGGGCGGTGGGCTCGTCGAGCAGGAGCAGCCACGCGCCCGTCCGGACCCGCGCCAAGGCCCGCGCCACCGCGACCCGCTGGCGTTGTCCTTGCGACAGCTTCGCCACCGGGCGTTCGGCCAGACCGCTCAGGCCGAGTTCGCCGAGGATGTCGTCCGCGCCGACCTCGTCGTGGACCGTGCCTCCGCCGAACACCGGCGACTGCGGCACCCACGCGACGTTCTCACGCCAGCGGTCGAGGTCGGCGTCGGCGAGGCTGATGCCGCCGACGGTGATCGTCCCGTCGTGGGCCTGCACGAAGCCGAGCAGCGCGGACAGCGTCGTCGACTTGCCGCCACCGCTGGGCGCGCGCAGCCAGATCATTTCCCCGGGCCGGACCGCGAAGGTCTCACCGTCGGGCGCGAATCCACCCCTCCGGGCGACACGCAGTCCCTGGACGTGGATCTCGCTTTTGGCCGGCGACTCGGAACCGTGGGGCGGCAGGGGTTCCGCGAGCACCGCCGCGACCCGGCGCACGGCCTCGACGCCGTCCTCGCTGGCGTGGAACGCGGCGCCGACCGCGCGCAGCGGCTGGTAGCACTCCGGCGCGAGGATCAGGACGCCGAGCCCGATGGCCAGCGGCAGTTCGCCGTCGACCAGCCGGACGCCGATGACCACCGCGACCAGCGCGACCGAAAGCGTCGCGATCAGTTCCAGCGCGAACGCCGACGCGAACGCGACCTTCAGTGTTTTCAGCGTCGTGCGGCGATGGCGTTCGGAGATCTTCCGGACCGTCTCGGCCTGCGCCTCGGCGCGGCGGAACGCGCTGAGGATCGGCAGTGCACGGACGAGTTCCAGCAGATGTCCCGACAACCGGTGTTCGGCATCGGCGGCGTCGGCCACGCGTTCGGCGGTGTGCTTGCCGATCAGGATGGCGAACAGCGGCACCAGCGGCACGGTGATCGCGACGAGCACGGCCGACGGCCAGTCGGCGAACAGGATCGCGGCACCGGCGGCGAGCGGCACGATCGCCGCGGTGACCAGCGCCGGGAGGTACTGGGTGAAGTAGGCGTCGAGCGCGTCGAGACCCTTGGTGGTCAACGACGTCAGCTCGCCGTGGCCGCGGCGGGCGATCCATTCCGGGCCGAGTTTCAAGGCGTGGTCGAGTGCCTTGGCGCGCAGTTCCTCCTTCGCGCGGGCCGCCGCGCGGGCGGAGACGATCCGCACCGCCCAGCCGGTCATCGCGCGCCCTGCGACGAGCGCGAGCAGCACGGCCAGCTGGGCGGTGCGGTCCCCCGGCGCTCCGCGGACCACCGCGGAGAGGACGTCGGCCAGCAGGAACGCTTGCCCCACCAGCAAACCGGCGTTGACGAAGGAAAGTAGTCCGCTGAGGATCAACGCCCGGCGCGCCGCCGCCGAAAGCGGGGCTAGCGCGCCGAGCGGACCCTTTCCCGGTCGCGCTGGGTCCATTGTGGACTCCTTGGCGGAAAGGGTGTCGCGGCCGGGAAGTTCGGTCATGGTGCGTGCACCGGTGGGATGTGCTTGGTGCCGATGCGCTTGCTGAACACCCAGTACGTCCATCCCTGGTAGATCAGCACCGCGGGGGCACCGAACAGGGCGACCCAGGTCATCACGGTCAGGGTGTACGGGCTCGAAGCCTCGCCCGCGATGGTCAGCGTGTTCGCCGAGTCCACAGTGGACGGAAGGACGTTCGGGTACAGCGCGACGAAGATCGCGACCGCCGAGGCGGCGATGACCCCGCCCAACGCGGCGAACGCCTGTCCTTCGCGGCCCATGCGGATCTTGAACCAGGCGAGGACCGCGGCGATGACGGCGACGCCGATCAGGAGCAGTGTCCACAGGTCGCCCGAGCCCAGTTGAACGACGACGAGGAACGCGAGCAACGGCAGCAACGCGACCGGCAGGAGGCGCGTGGCCAGGTGCCGCGCCCGATGACGGAGGTCGCCTTCGGTTTTGAGCGCGAGGAACGCGGCGCCGTGGACCAGCGAGAATCCGACGACCGCGACCGCGCCGAGCAGCGTTTCGAGCCGGATGGCGGCGAACGCGCCGCCCACCCGGTCGCCGTCGGCGTCGAGCGGGAGACCGAGGACGGTGGTCGCGAGCAGCAACCCGACGCCGAACGGCGGGATCCACGAGCCGAGGCCGATCACGCGGTCCCAGTTGCGGCGCCAGCGCTCGGAGTCGACCTTGCCGCGGTATTCGAACGCGACCCCGCGGCCGATGAGCGCGAGCAGGACGACCAAGAGCGGCAGGTACGCGGCCGAGAACAGCGACGCGTACCAGCCGGGGAACGCGGCGAACATCGCGCCGCCCGCGACGATCAGCCAGACCTCGTTGCCGTCCCAGACCGGGCCGATCGTGTTGACCATGACGCGGCGCTCGGTGTTGTCCTTCGCGAGGACGGGCATGAGCATGCCGACGCCGAAGTCGAATCCTTCGAGGAAGAGGTAGCCGAGCCAGAAGAGGGCGATGACGCAGAACCAGATCGTTTCGAGGGTCATCGGGTGCTCCTGCTTGCTTCGGTTGCGTCTTCGGCGACTCGCAGGGCGACGTTGTGGAAGCCGCTCTCGCCACCGCGCACCCCCACCGCTACCACGCGAGCCCGACCGAACCGGCCCCTCAAGCCCCCGTCGCCCTGAGTTATCCACAATGGGGCGAGTTGTCCACAGATCGCCTGTGGGTAACCCACCTGAGCGATACTCCCGATACGCTGGGTGCGGGGCCGTCCCCCGGGAAGGGCGGGGGGCTGGGTAGGTGAGGTAAAGAGGCGATCAGTAGGCGAAGGCGAGTGCTTCGTCATCGCTGTCACCGCCTTCGGGGTCGCCGTTCTTGCTGGTAGACGCTGTTTTCTTGGGTGGCATGACGGCGTCGACACCGCCGCGCACGTACTTGCGGATCAGGTAGACCTCGACGACACCGAGCACCGCGTAGACGGTCGTCAAAGCGATCAAAGACGTCCACACCTCGCCTGTGGACAACTTCGACACCGCGTTGGCGGTGAACATCCACACTCCGTCGACCCCGGTCGGGTTCGGCACCACCACGAACGGCTGACGCCCCATCTCGGTGAAGATCCAGCCGGCGCTGTTGCCGATGAACGGCGTCGCGATGCCGCCGAGCATGAGCCACGGGAACCAGCGTTGCCCGGGAATGCGGCCCCGCCGGGTGAGCCACAGCGCGAGCAGCCCGATCCCCGCCGAAATCGCGCCGAAGCCGATCATGGCGCGGAAGCCCCAGTAGGTCACCGGCAGATTGGGCACGTAGTCGATCGGCTTGCCGGCGAGCGAGCCCAACTGTGGGTCATCCGGGTAGTTCGTGCCGTACTTCGCCTGGTATTCGGTCACCAGGTTCTCCACGCCCTTGACCTCGGTCGAGAAGTCGTTGTGCGCCAAGAACGAGAGCAGGGCGGGCACGTTGAACGTCTTGACGTCCTCGCAGTTCGCGTTCCGGACGTCGCCGATCGCGATGATCGAGAAGCTCGCCGGTTTTTCCGTGTGGCACAACGCTTCCGCCGACGCCATCTTCATCGGCTGCTGCTCGAACATCAGCTTGCCCTGCACGTCACCGGTGATCGCCAGCACCGCGAACGCCACCACGCCGACCCAGCCGCCGAGCCGCACCGAAGAACGCCACACCGCGCGGTGCTCGTCGTCCTCCGAACGCTTGCGCCACAACTGCCAGCCGGCGATCCCGACCAGGAACGCCGCCGCCACCGAGAAGGCGCCCGCGATCGTGTGCGGGATCGCGGCCAGCGCGGTGTTGTTCGTCAGCACCGCCCAGATCGAGTTCATCGTCGGCTTCCCGTCGACGAACTCGACGCCGACCGGATGCTGCATCCACGAGTTCGCGGCCAGGATGAAATAGGCGGACGCCACGGTCGCCAGGGAGTACGCCCAGGCGCAGGCCAGGTGGACCTTCTTCGGGAGCTTGTCCCAGCCGAAGATCCACAGCCCGAGGAAGGTCGACTCGACGAAGAACGCGACGAGCCCTTCCATCGCCAGCGGCGCGCCGAAAACGTCACCGACGAACCGCGAGTACGCGCTCCAGTTCATCCCGAACTGGAACTCCTGGACGATCCCGGTGACCACGCCCATCGCGAAGTTGACCAGCAGGAGTTTCCCCCAGAACTTGGTCATCTTCAGATAGCGCTGCTCACCTGTCCGGACCCACGCCGTCTGCATCCCGGCGACCAGGACCGAAAGCCCGATGGTCAGGGGGACCATCAGGAAGTGATAGACGGTGGTTATGCCGAACTGCCACCGAGCGAGATCGAGAACCTCCACGCCTCAAGCCTGCTCACGCCGGGGTGGGTCCACCAGTTCAAGTGGTCCTGATCTCGCCGGGACGTAGGTCCCGCGTCTGGCTCAGCCGAGGCCCGCGAGCGTGAGCCGTGCCTCGTCGGCGACCTGCCGCCGCACTCCCGAATCCTCCAGTGTCAGCACGTGGGCCAGCGCCAACGCGTATGCCGTGTCGAAAGCGGCCTCGACGTCCACGGCGATGTCGGGCCGCACACCGACGCCTTCCCAGTTGGTCCCCGTGACCGGGTTCACGGCCCGTCCACCCGGGACGGTGACATCCAGGTGTTTGTCCACTTTGTACTGTCGACGCGGGTTCGCCCCGCCGCCGGTGACCGCGCCGACCGTCTTCGCCCGCCCCAGTCGCTGCAACGAGTAGCTCAGGTCCTCGGCACCGGAGAACGTCGTCGGCCCGGTCAGGACCCACACCGGCTTGCCCGCGCCGAACTTGCGGCCCGGTACGTACGGCAGCGTCCAGAACTGGTTGGTCACGTCGCCGTCGCGCAGATAGATGCTGTTGTAGTGGGTCGGCTCGTCGACCAGGTAACTGATCAGCAGCGCGACCGCCATCGGGTCGCCGCCCCGGTTCTCCCGGACGTCGATGATCAGCGCGTCGGTCGTCGCCAGCAACGTCATCGCCGCGGCCAGCGCCTCGCCGGCGATGTCCGCCCCGTAGAACAGCTTGGTCTCCAGGTAACCGACGTTCCCGGCCAGCCGACGCGCCGACGCTATGCCGTGGCCGTTCAGTTCCGCCTCGCGCCGGTACTCCTCGGGGTCGAACGACTCCCCGTCCACCTCGGGCAGCGGGTCGACGTGATGACGCAGCCGTAGATGCTTGTCCCCGTTGACCGACTGCAGATCCTGCGTGACCGTGACGGCGAACGCCTGGTCGTCGAGCCCCGCGTAGGCGCCGTCGCTCAGCCTCGCCTGCAGGAACACGATCAGCTTCTCGGCGACGTCGGGGAACACATAATGGTCCTTCAGCCGCCTGCACACGTCTTCGATCCGCGCTCTCTCGTCCATGCTCCCGGACGCTACCAGCGGGCCTGAAAAAAGAATTCGGTTTGCCGAAACCTCCTTTCCGCCCCGCCGCGAAATACAATTCGCTCGCACATGCCCGGCAATTCGGAAAAGCCATCAGCTTGCCCTTTCCTGAATCACCCCTTTATCGTTGCAGTGAAAGGGGTGGCAATCACCATGTCGAGTTCGATGCTGGCGCTCATCAGCGCTTTTGGCCTGGTACTGGCCGTGGAACTGCCGGACAAGACACTGGTGGCCACCTTGGTTCTCACCACCCGTTTCCGGGCATGGCCGGTATTCGCCGGGGTCACCGCGGCGTTCGCCGTGCAATGTGCGATCGCAGCCACGTTCGGCAGTGTGCTCACTTTGCTGCCGGAGGCACTGGTCACCGCGATCGTCGCCGCGATGTTCGGTGTCGGCGCGTACATGCTCCTTCGCGAAGGGTTCAAACCCGGCAAGGACGGCGGAGAGGACGCGTCCCGTTCCGGGCCGAGTCCCGCGACCTTCTTCCGCTCGGCCCTGACCTCTTTCGGCGTGCTGTTCGCCGCCGAGTGGGGTGACGCCTCCCAGCTCGCGACAGCCAGCCTCACCGCCCGCTTCGGCAATCCGTTCGCGGTCGCGCTCGGCGCCTTCGTCGCACTGGTCGCCGTCGCCGGTCTCGCCGTCTTCATCGGCGCGAAGGTCCGCAGCCGCATTCGTCCCAAGCTCATCCAGCGCGTGGCGGGGTTCGTCTTCGCCGGCTTCTCGCTGTTCGCGCTGACCCAGCTCGTCTTCTGAGGCGCACGGGTTTTTCACAGGTTCGCCGGGTAACCTTTCGGGAACGAAAAGGTGAACACCCGCCCCGACGTGCCTGGAGATCCCGCAAGTGACCTCGCCCAAGATCCTCGCGGCCCGTGCCGTCTCCCCGGTGCACGGCAGGCTCGCGATCTTCGGCATGGCCGTCGCCGTCGCCATTTCGATCGACTTGCACCTGCGGCTGTCCAGCCAGGTCAGCCCGATCTGGCAGACACTGTCCGAGTACGTCTACGGCTACCTCTCGCCCGGTTCGACGGCGGCTCCGCTGTTCGGCGCGATGTGCCTGGCGCTGGGCTTCGGTTCGCTCGCGTTGCTCGGCGGCATCGCGAAGGCACATCGAACCGGTTACCGGTCCGTCCTCGCCCTGCTCGGCGTGTGGTGCGCCGGTCTGTTCGTCCTCGCGCTCGTCCCCGTCGATCCGGAGGGCCAAGCCCGTTCGCTGGCCGGGCAGATCCACAACTACGCCGCGCTGACGGCCTTCCTCGCGCTTCCCGCCGCCGCCTGGGTGCTGACCCGCCCCGGCCGGGCGCGCTGCCCGTGGGAGCCGCGCCGCACGACGATCCGGCGGCTCTCGGTGGCCAGTTTCGCCGCCGTGGTGATCGTGCTCGGCGGGTTCGTCTGGACACTGCTCACCGGGCCGTCGCAGCAGGAGATCACGCTCGGCCTGTTCGAACGGCTCCTGTTCGCGGTCGACCTCACGCTGCTGGCGACGATGGTGCGCCCGCTGCTCGGCAAGCGCTGACGCGCTACTCGGGCTGCTTCAGCACCTCGGCCAGCCGGACGGCCGCCGCGACGACCGCGGGACCCACCACACCGGCCTCCAGCGGCTCCAGCGAGACGACGCCGACGCTGGCGCGCAGTCCCGGTACCCCGCGCACGGGCGCGGCGACACCGGACGCGCCCGCCTCCAGTTCGCCGGTCGAGGTCACCCAGCCTTCGCCGCCGGGGCGCAAGGTCATCGCCTTGCCCGCCGCGCCCGCCGACAGCGGATGGCGGGTGCCGACCCGGTAGGCGACGTGGAAGCTCGTCCAGGAGGGCTCGACGACCGCGACGGCCTGCGCCTGATCGCCCTGCGCGACCGATAGGTGTGCCGTCGCGCCGACCTTCTCCGCCAGTTCGCGCAGCACGGGCCTGGCCGCCTCCCGCAGCTGCGGGAGGACCTGCCCGGCGAGCCGGAGCAGGCCGACGCCCAGCCGCACCTTGTTCCCGTCGCGCCACACCAGACCGCGTTCGGACAGCGGGACGAGCAGCCGGTAGACGGCGGCACGGCTCGCGCCGATGGCGACGGCGAGTTCGGAGATCGTCGCCGCCTCACCACCGGCGTCCGCCACGGCCTGCAGCAGCGCCAGCCCCCTGTCCAGGGTCAGCGACCCTTCGCGAGTCACAACAACCCGAGTTCCCCGAGGTCGGCGACGGGCTCGTCGAACGACGCCGCCGCGTAGGAGGCGAAGAGCCCGCGAACGGCCTTCGCGGCCGGGTCCGACAGTCCCTTGGCCTCGGCGGCCAGTGCGGCGCCGTCGGTCGACTCGAGCGCGGCGCGCACGTCTCCGCCGGAAAGGCACCGTGCGGACGCCACGATCAGATTCAGGAACCCGTGGTGGGTGAAACCGCTGGTTTCGTCGGTGTGCCGGACGGCGCGATGGAGGCTGTTCGTCGCCTTGAACGACGCCCCCGTCTCCCCGCTGACCACCGACAGGAAGTCGGCGACCTCGTCGACGCTGGGGAAGTTCTCGCCCGCCTTGCCGCCGCAGCGGATCTTCGGCCAGCTGCCGTGTTCGATCACCTTCCGCACGCCGTCCAGCCAGCCGACCCCGCGCCGCGGCTCGACCACCCGGATGACGTCTTCGGGCACGAATTCGGAGACGCGCTCCAGCCAGACCTCGTCGACGTCCGACGGCGCCGGCATCTCCACCATCCGCAACGCGAGGATCTCGCTGCGCGATTCGACGATCGAAATCGCCTTCGGGACGCCGCCTAGACCTGTGTCGATGATCAGCGACAGCGGCAGCGGTTCCTTGGGTTTGATCTTGATCAGTTCGGTGATGAGCTCGGGCAGCCTCGACGCCTGGCACAGGAACACACCGAGGACGCCGGAGTGTTCACCGGACCTCGACGCGAAGTGCGCACGCAGCGCTTCGGGCATGGACGCCTCGCCGGGCGGGAACAACGCCGAGTCGTCGACGAGCCGCGCGAACAGGGGAGGGATTCCTCGGGGGCCGGGTGGCGTGAGTTCCACAGCGCTTGACACGACTGACACGCTAGTAGCGTACGACATCAGGACAAAATCGTTCGCACAACGGACACGTTCCGGGGAGAATCCGATGCCTTACTACCGGCAGGTAGGCGAGATCCCGCACAAGCGCCACACCGCGTTCCGCAAGCCCGACGGCGGCTTGTACGCCGAGGAACTCATGGGTGTCGAGGGGTTCTCGGCGGACTCCGCGTTGCTGTACCACCGTGGCCTGCCCACCGCGATCGTCGACGCCGTCGCGATCGAGGACGAGCGCGGGCCGATCAGCCCGAACCATCCGCTCAAGCCCCGCGCCTTCAAGACCCAGGACCTCAAGTTCGGCGACGCCGACGCGGTCACCGACCGGCGGCGGCTGTTCGGCAACGCCGACGTCACCATCGGCTTCGTCCACGCGACGCGCCCTTCGCCGCTGTACCGCAACGCGGCCGGTGACGAGCTTTTCTACGTGCAGGGCGGCAGCGCGACCGTCGAGACGATCTACGGCGCGCTGGAGGTCGGTGACGGCGACTACCTCGTCATCCCGACGTCGTGCACCTACCGCGTGCTTCCCCACGACGACGGCGGGGTCAAGCTGCTGACCATCGAGGCGCGCGGCCACATCGGCCCGCCGAAGCGGTACCTGTCGGCGAAGGGCCAGTTCCTGGAGCACTCGCCGTACTGCGAACGTGACATCCGCGGTCCGTCGGAGCCGATGCTGGCCGAGGGCACCGATGTCGAGGTCCTCGTGCGGCACCGCGCCGGGCTGACGCGCTACACCTACGCGACCCACCCGTTCGACGTCGTCGGCTGGGACGGCTGCCTGTACCCGTGGGTGTTCAACATCGACGACTTCGAGCCGATCACCGGCCGCGTGCACCAGCCGCCGCCCGTGCACCAGACCTTCGAAGGCCCCAACTTCGTCGTCTGCTCGTTCTGCCCGCGCAAGGTCGACTACCACCCCGAGTCGATCCCGGTGCCGTACAACCACGCGAACGTCGATTCCGACGAGTTGATGTTCTACGTCCGCGGGAACTACGAGGCGCGCAAGGGTTCCGGAATCGAGGTCGGCTCGCTTTCCCTGCACCCGTCCGGCTTCACCCACGGGCCGCAGCCCGGGGCGGCGGAGGCCTCGATCGGGGCCCAGTTCTTCGACGAGACGGCGGTCATGGTGGACACCTTCGCGCCGCTGGACCTTGGCGAGGCGGCCGACGCTTCGGAGGACCCCGGCTACGCGTGGACTTGGTCGGGCCGGGGCCCCGGCGCCTAGCGACCATGCATTTAGTCCTCTAAATGCATGCTGTGCGCATTTAGAGGACTAAACGCGTCGCGTTGGCGGGATAAGTACCGCCACGGCCGCAACAGTTCGGCAACGCGGCCCCGGACCGGGCGAAACCTCCGGATAATCGGTGTTCCCACCGCTGGAGGTTCTCCATGGTCGTGAATCCCGGTCAGTCGCGCGGCGGCCGCAAGGTCCTGGCGTTCGTGGCCGCGGCGGTGGTCGCGATCGGGTTGATCGTCGGACTGCGCGCGCTCACCGGCGATTCCGGTGAAGACCCGGTGGCAGCGAAATGCACGACCGGTGACGCGGTCAAGCTGCAGGTGTCCTCGTCGCCGGAGAAGGCGGGTGTGGTCACGGAGATCGCCAAGGGCTACAGCGGTCGCACGGTGGCCGGACGCTGCGTCGACGTCCTCGTGCAGTCGAAGTCCTCCGGTACCGCGATGCAGGCCCTCGGCCGCGGCTGGAACGAGGCGGTGGACGGCCCGCGCCCGGACGTCTGGACGCCTGCCGCGTCGGGCTGGGTGAACCTGCTGCGCCAGCAGCTCACCGGCACCGACCATCCCGCGCTGGTGCCCGAAGGCGACCCGGAGTCGGTCGCGAACGCGCCGCTGGTCGTCGCCATGCCGAAGCCGATGGCCGAAGCGCTCGGCTGGCCCGGCAAGGGCATCGGCTGGAAGGATCTCGCCGCGCTCGCCACCGATCCGCAGGGCTGGGCGAAGTACGGGCATCCGGAATGGGGGAAGTTCCGGCTGGGCAAGACGAACCCGAACATCTCCACCTCCGGGCTCAACGCCACGATCGGCGCCTACTACGCGGCGACGGGCACCTCTTCGGATCTCACCGCGAACGCGCTCGCGCAGCCGGAGGCGCGGACGTTCGTGCAGAACGTCGAGCAGGCCATCGTCCACTACGGCGACAACACGCTGACTTTCCTGACGAACCTGCAGAAGGCCGACGACCGCGGGGCCGCGCTGTCGTACATCTCGGCGGTGACGGTCGAGGAGAACTCGCTCGTCGGCTACAACCAGGGCAATCCGACCAACGATCCGGCGAAACGCGGGCAGCACGCGCCGCCGAAGGTGCCGCTCGTCGGGATCTACCCGAGTGACGGCACGCTCAACTCCGATCACCCGTTCACCGTGCTGAACTGGGCCGACGACATCCACAAGCAGGTCGCGGCGGACTTCCTCGCGCATCTTCGCGGCGCCGAAGCGCAGCAGAAGTTCAGCGACATCGGCTTCCGGACGTTCGACGGCAAGCCCGGCTCGCAGACCACTTCGGACAACGGTGCCCAGCCCGACGCGAAGCTCAACCTGATCCGGCCGCCGAGTCCGCCGGTGCTCGCCGAAGTCCTCAAGTCCTGGAAGGACCTGCGGAAGAAGGCGAACGTGCTGCTGGTCGTCGACGTCTCCGGTTCGATGGGTGACGGCGTCAGCGGGACCGGCAAGAACAAGATGGACCTCGCGAAACAGGCGGCCGTGGCGTCGTTGCCGCAGTTCAGCGACGCGGACAAGGTCGGGCTCTGGATGTTCTCGACGCGGCTGGACGGCGACAAGGACTACAGGGAGCTGCGGCCGGTGACCCCGATCGGCGGTGAGGCGGGCAGGCAGGAGCTGGCGTCGCGGCTGAACGGGTTGACCCCGCAGAACGGGACCGGGCTCTACGATTCGTCGCTCGCGGCCTACGAGTTCATGAAGCAGCGGCTGGATCCGAACGCGATCAACGCCGTCGTCGTGCTCACCGACGGCCGGAACGAGGATCCGGGCGGGATCGATCTGCCCAACCTCGTCGGGCGGTTGCGGACCGAGGGCGGTGGCGAGGCGGTGCGGATGTTCACCATCGCCTACGGCTCCGACGCGGACTTCGGCGTCCTCAAGGAGATCGCCGAGACGACGCAGGGCGTGGGGTACGACTCGTCCAAACCGGACTCGATCGACCAGGTCTTCACCGCCGTGATCTCGAATTTCTGAGATCCTCGGTCATGCGCTTCGTCCGTGAGCTAGCCGAACCGTGGGGACTGCTCCTCGCGGCGACGTCGGCGGGCGCGGCGTGGGCGGTGCAACTACCGGTGGTCGCCGCGCTCGGCGTCGGCGTGACCGTGCTCGCCGCCCGCGCCGGGATCGCCGTCGCCTCCAGGGAAAAACCCGCCTCCGAGCCCGAGGAGCGGGTGCCTCCCGACGTCGAACCGGGCTCTCCCGAGGCGGAGTGGCTTCGGCGTGCCGAAGCAGCGGCCGACGGGTTCGCGTCGATCTCCGCTTCGCTGGACACCGGCCCGCTCGCCGACCGGGTCGCCGAGATGGCACCGGTGGTACGGGAAACCGTCGACACCCTCCGGCGGCTGGCCGGTCGTACGTCCGCCACCGGAAAGGCCCTCGCGCGGGTGGACGCCTCCGCGGTCGCCGCCGAGAAGGCCAGGCTGCGGAAGGAACTGAAGACGGCCGACGACGACATCCGCGGCGACCTGCTGCAGTCGCTCGAAGCCGTGCAGGCACAGGAAGACGTCCACGCCCGGCTTTCGAGCGCGCAGCGGAAACTGCTGGCACAGCTGCGATCCGGCGCGCTCGGCCTGGACGGTCTGGTCGCCAGGGCGGCCGAATTGTCGGCCGCCACCGGCGATGCGCTGCTCGACACCACCACGATCGGCGAGCTGAGCGATCAGCTCGAAGGGATCCGGCGGGGCGTGGTCGAAACCGAAGAGGCGACGCGGCGGACCGGATTGTCGTGAGTGGTAATGAGGGTTAGAACCGTCATTACCACTCACGAGCCGAACTTGACCGATCCGAACACCGCGTGCCCAGGCACTCCGGCCTTCGCGGTCTTCCCGGCCACCGGCATCCCGAGGACGAAGAGCCGTCCGGTGACGGCGATGTTGGCGGCGAGCGAGGGATCGGAACCGCCCGCCAGCACCGAAACCTCGCGGCCGTCCGGCAAGACCGTCCGCCCCTTGACGAGGACCATGCCGAAGAGGTTGACCGACGCCGGCCCGGACACCACGAACAGTTCGGTCCATCGCGGTTCGGGCACCGGCCTGGACAGCACGAGCGCCGCGACGGCGAGACCGACCACCGCCACCGCGCAGAGACCCGCGAGGAACTGGGCGCCCGGCACGACGACGCTGCCGCGGTCCGGGAAATCGACGGCCACCCAGACCGCGAAGGCGGCCGGGACCAGCGCGAGCCCGGCTCCGAGAAGGTAGTAAGACGCCAGTAGCCGTCGCTGCAGCGAAAGCAAGCGTCCCGGCGAAACCGGCTCCGCGCCCAACGGCGTCGAACCCTTCGGCGGCGCGTCGCGGAAGGAGCCGCGCCGGGCGGCGATGACACCGGGAAGCAGGACGAACCGGCCCAGCACCCACAGCCGTCGTTGGGCCGCGAGTTGCGCGCGAAGCGGGGCGGGCAGCCGCACGACCAGCCAGCGTCCGTCGAGGGGAACGCTCACCTTCGCCCCGGCGACGACGGCCCCGTCCAGCCCGTTCACCAGGCGGAACGGCTGGTGAACGAGCTTCCGCATCGACAAGGATCCGGCAACGGCGAGGAAGCCGTAGTAGGCCGAAACCGGTGTCATGTAGACGAGGAGGAAGACCGGCACCGCGGTCCCGAACCGGCTTGTGATCAGCAGGACGACGCCCAGCACGGCGAGCAGCCCGGCGGCGCAGGCCAGCGTGCCCGCGGTGACGGCCGAACGGTCGAGCGTGTTCACCAGGATCGGCAGGTTCTTCGCCGGAATCCCTTCGGGTGGTTCGAGCCCCCGGATTCTTCGGTCTTCCACCTGGTCAACGTATACGCGTGAGCCGGAACGTGATCGAGGCTACTTCCGCACCACGCTCAAATCAGGTTAGGCTCACCTAACTCAGGAGGTGAGCCGTGACCACACCCACGACCATTCGCCGCCCGCCGGCGCCGAACCCCGCGGAACGCGCGAAGACGATCGCCACCCGCAACGGACCGGCGACGCTGACCCCGACCGCCGAACAGCGTGACCAGCCAGGGCAGTACGGCCGCGTCATCCCCGTCCTGCATCACGTGCACACGAGCGGCAGCGTCAGCATCCTGCTGCCGGACGAGCACCATCTGGTCAAACGCTCGCACGAGGCGCAGCGCGGCGAGCTCGCGGTGATGGTGGAGCTGACCGACCAGGCCCCGGTCGACCTGCGCGAACCCGTCCGAGGCTTGCTGTGGATCACCGGCTGGCTCCGCCCGCTCTCCGAGGTCTCCGCCCGCGCCCGCGCGGTCACCATCGCCGAAACCCGGCCGGACGAGCGCCTGCTCGACGTCGGACACGGCTTGACGCTCCTGAGGCTGACCCCGGCGTCGCTGGTGCTCGCGGACGCCGAGGGCACGCACTCGCTCCGGCCGCACATGTTCAGCGCCGCGCCACCGGATCCGTTCCACGACTACGAGGCAGGCTGGCTGCGGCATCTGGAGACCGACCACGCGGACGTCGTCCAGCAGCTGGCCAAGCATGTCCCCACCGCGCTGCGCGGCGGGCGGATCCGGCCGCTCGGGCTGGACCGCTACGGACTGCGGCTGCGGGTCGAGGCCGACTCCGGCGACCACGACGTCCGGCTCGCGTTCTCGCGCCCGGTCGACGGGCCGCCGCAGCTCGCGGCCGAGATCCGCCGTCTGATCGGCTGCCCGTTCTTTTCGGAGGACTAGGCCAGCTCCGCCGGGAAACCGCCCTTGGCGATCGGGCCCCACGATTCGATGGTGACGCGGATGATGCTCTTACCCTGCTTCACCATCGCTTCGCGGTACTCGTCCCAATCGGGATGCTCACCCGAGATCGCGCGGAAGTAGTCGACCAACGGCTCGACCGAATCGGGCAGGTCGAGGACTTCGGCGGTGCCGTTCAGCTGCACCCACTGGTCGTTCCACTCGTCGGAGAGGACACAGGCGGACACCTTCGGCTCGCGTCGGATGTTGACCACCTTCGCGCGCTTCGGGTACGTGGAGATGACTAGACGGCCTTCGCCGTCGACTCCGCAGGTCACCGGCGAGAGCTGCGGGCCGCCGTCGGCCTTGGTGGTCATGAGGATGGCGCGGTGGCGGGTCGTCAGGAAGTCGACGAGCGCGGCGCGGTCGACGGTTTCGTTGGTCGCGATGCTCCTTGGCATGACTCGACGGTAGCGCGGCGATCAACACGGTAGCGTGCGGCGAATGAGCTGGCTGCGTCCCGAACGCCCGGCGCTGCCGGAATTCGTCGAGGATCCGGCGCGCCGCCGCGCGATCGTCATCGAACTGGTCGTCGTCTTCGGCATCACCCTCGGCCTGTCCGGGCTGCGGAGCCTGCTGTCTCTTGTGGACTCGCTGCTGCAGCCGGTTCCGCTGGCGCAGCAGCAGGCCCAGCTCAACGTCCCCCAGGCGACGCTGAGCCTGGTCGACCTGCTCAAGCAACTGTCGAGCGCGGGCCAGCTGGTCGGCTGGGGCGCGCTCGGGCTGTACCTGTTGTGGCGTGGCGGGATGAAGCTCGCGGAGATCGGGCTCGACAAACAGCGCCCCGGCCGCGACATCGCCACCGGTCTCCTGCTCGCCGCGGTGATCGGGATCCCGGGGCTGGGGCTGTATTTCCTCTCCTACAGCCTCGGGTTCAGCCTCTCGGTGCAACCGTCCACTTTGGGCGAGACGTGGTGGCGTCCGATCACGCTGACGTTGTCGGCGTTCGGCAACGCGTTCGCCGAAGAGGTACTCGTCGTCGCTTATCTGCTGACCCGCCTGCGGCAGCTCGGGCTGCGCGAGAACACCTCACTGGTCGTGTCTTCGGTGCTTCGCGGCTCGTATCACCTGTATCAGGGTTTCGGCGGTTTCGTCGGGAACGTCGTGATGGGCCTGGTGTTCGGCAGGCTGTGGCAGAAAACGAACCGGTTGTGGCCGCTGATCGCCGCGCACACCGCGCTCGACTTCGTCTCCTTCGTCGGATACGCGCTGCTCAAGGGGCGAGTTTCCTGGCTTCCCTAGCTACTGTGAACCGGTGATTGACGAGACGACTCCACCCCGAGTTGACAGCGAAGTCGGCCCCCTGCGTGCGGTGCTGCTGCACAGGCCCGGCAACGAGCTCAAAAGGCTCACGCCTCGCAACAACGACCAGCTCCTGTTCGATTCCATCCCCTGGGTGGACCGCGCACAGGAGGAGCACGACGCGTTCGCCGAGGTGCTCCGCGGCCGCGGTGTCGAGGTGCTGCTGCTGGCCGACGCGCTGCGCACGGCGCTGGGCGACACCCGTGCCCACGCCGCCGGCGTGCACGCGGCCGTCGACGAGCGGCGGCTCGGCGTCGACCTGGCCGATTCGCTGCGTTCCCACCTGTCGAGCGTCTCCCCCGAGGTGCTGGCCGAGGCACTGATGGCCGGGATGACCTTCGAAGAACTGCCGGCCGCCGAGGGGGTCTCGCTGGTCCGGCTGATGAACCACCCGAACGACTTCGCCGTCGATCCGCTGCCGAACCTGCTGTTCACCCGTGACTCGTCGGCGTGGATCGGCGACCGCGTCGCGGTCTCCTCGCTCACCATGCCCGCCCGCGTCCGCGAGACCGCGGTACTGGACCTGATCTACGCCTACCACCCGTGGTTCCGCCACGCGTCGCGCGCGTACGGCGCGCATTCGGCGCCGATCGAGGGCGGCGACGTCATGCTGCTTTCGCCGGGTGTCCTGGCGATCGGGGTCGGCGAGCGGACCACCGCGGCCGGCGCGGAATCACTGGCGCGGTCGGTGTTCGCCGACGGGATCGCGCACACCGTGCTCGCCGTCCCGATCGAGCAGACCCGCGCGACCATGCATCTGGACACCGTCTGCACGATGGTCGCCGCCGACGCCGTCGTCATGTACCCGCTTTCGCGCGATTCGCTCACCGCGTTCACCATGCGGCCGACCGACGACGGTTCCATGAAGGTGGAAGGGCCGGCCCCCTTCCTCACCGCGGCCGCCGAAGCGATGGGAATCGACCGGCTACGCGTCATCGACACCGGACTCGATCCGGTCACCGCGGAACGCGAGCAATGGGACGACGGGAACAACACGCTCGCGCTCGCCCCCGGCGTCGTCGTCGGCTACGAACGCAACGTGGAAACCAATGCCAGGCTTGAGGAAGCGGGCATCGAGGTACTGGCCATCACCGGCTCCGAACTGGGCTCCGGCCGCGGCGGACCGCGCTGCATGTCCTGTCCGATCCGGCGCGAAAGCATCTGAAACAGGAAAAAAGTAAGCCTTCCCTAATTGATTTCCATTGATTAGGGAAGGCTTACTTTATTGAGGCGGACCTAGTATAGGGAATACTAACCTAATAGGGGGCAGATCACCAGGTGAAAGTGGAAATCGAATAACGAATGACGTATTGTCGAATGCATGGCCCTCCTCAAGAAGCAACCGCGCTCGAAGTTCTATGAACTGCTGCAGGCGCAGATCCACAACGAGTTCAACGCCTCCCAGCAGTACATCGCGCTGGCGGTCTGGTTCGACGCCGAGGACCTGCCGCAGCTCGCGAAGCACTTCTACAAGCAGTCCGTCGAGGAGCGCAACCACGCGATGGCGCTGGTCCAGTACATGCTGGACACCGACCACCACGTGGAGGTCCCCGGCACCGGCGACGTGCGCAACACCTTCTCCGACGTCACCGAGCTCATCGAGCTCGCGCTGCAGCAGGAGAAGGACGTGGCCACCGACATCCAGCAGCTGGCCAAGGCCGCCCGCGCCGAAGAGGACTTCATCGGCGAGCAGTTCACGCAGTGGTTCCTCAAGGAGCAGGTCGAAGAGATCTCCCAGATGTCCACGCTGCTCAACATCGTCAAACGCGCCGACGGCAACCTGTTCGAGGTGGAGAACCACCTGCACCGCGAGTCCATCGGTGACAGCGGCGCCGACTCGGGGATGCCCCCGGTCGCGGGCGGGGCGCTCTGACGCACTGACCGCTCTCCCACCACAGGGAAAACCCGGGCTCTCCCCCTTGGAGCAGCCCGGGTTTTCCGCGTTCGGGACGGCTCAGCTGAACTGGCAGCCCTGGTCGAGGCTGGTCAGCAGGATGCTGACGGCGGATCCGTCCTTGGACAGGAAGATGCGGTACGCGCTCACCGCGCCGGCGGGCGCGACGTAGGCGGCGCCGTCCTTGGTGCTGCCGGGATAGGCCGCGAGGATCTCCGCCTCGGTCGACCCGACGCCGATCCCCTCCGGGGTGTGCACCGTACCCGCCGGGTTGATGACGGTGATCCCGTCGCTTTCGGTCAGCGAAACCGACGTCGGCCCCGGAACGGCGGATCCCTCCGCGTAGCCGTACGTACAGGCGCCTCGGACCTCCTTCGACCGGAGCGGTCCGGCGGCGGCCTCAGCCTCGGCCTCGCTCATGCCGAGCCGAAGTTTGCCGAAGCCGGTGGCGGTCAGCAGTGCGCCCGTGGTCACCTTGCCCTGCGCGGGCGGCTTCGTGGCCGCGGTGCTCTTCGGCGGCTTGGCGGGCCCACCGGGGGCCGTCGACGGCGGCGGCGCGGACGCCTGGATCGACGACGGCGGCGGCGCGGACGCAGGCGGTACCTGGCTCACCGGTCCCGGGGGTGCCAGACTCGGCGAAGACACCCCCAAGCTGAGCTGGTCACCGGGAAAGGCCGCGCCGTTGTCCGTGTCGTGGATCGTGAAGACCGTGAGCCCACCACCCAGCATGACCACCGCCGCGGCCATCCCGGTCGTCGTCTGCATCATCTGACGGCGACGGCGGCGCCGCTTGGCGCCCGCCACGATCGTTTCGGGATTCAGCGTGGACGACGCGCCCAGCCGCTCGTCTGAGAACAGGTCGCGCAGCTTCTGCTGCACATCCTCCTCGGACATGTTCATCCCGCTTCCCTCCCTTCGTCTTTGGGCTCGATGAACGCCAGCTTCGTGCGCAGCGACGTGATCGCCTTGCTCGCCTGGCTTTTCACGGTGCCTTGGCTGATGCCGAGCGAGTCCGCGATCTCCGCTTCGGACAGTCCCTCGTAATAACGCAGGACCATCACCGCTCGTTGCCTCGGCGGCAGCGCGCGTAACGCCTGCCACAGCGGTTCGTGCTCGAACGGGTCGGCCTGGCTGTACGGCTGCGTGTCCGGCAGGTCGGCGACCAGGTTCTCCCGTTTGGTCCGGCGCCACCGGCTGACGTGCGCGTTGGCCATCGAACGGCGGATGTAGGCCATCGGGTCGCCGGTCTTGTGCTGGACGTAGGACCAGCGGGAGCCGATCTTCTCCAGCACCGTCTGGACCAGGTCGGCGGCGTCGTGCGGATTCCCGGTGAGGGCGTGACCGTACCTCAGCAGACCCGGCAGGCTCGCCCGTACGAAGTCGCCGAAGTCGGTGAGCTCACCCGGCACGTCCCTCCTTCGGGTCTCGCCGGACGCCCAGACATCCGTCCCCGAGATGACCGTCGCGGCAGCGGTCACCGTATCGCCTCCTCCCGGGTTCACTCGGCCAGGCATGTCTGGCTCGCCTCTTCCGAAACGCATGGCCGCCCCCGCAGGTTGTCTCTGACCGCGAACTAGTTCGAGAGACGCCCATATGGATGAGGAGTTGCCCGCCTCAACGTCTCGACAAGGAGTCGGGAATTCTGAACGAACCGTCCCCCCGAACAGGGAATTCGTGTACGGCCACCACAGCGTTACGGGGAATCGGTCCGTACACGTGCGGGAACTGGATATCCGCCGGATGCGGCGGGTCGCCGTCCTCCCAGACGACGGGCGCGCCGACGAGCGCCGGGTCGATCTCCAGCAACACGAGATCGGTGCGGCCGGGGAAGACGGCGTTGGCGGGGATGTGCGCGGTACCCGGGTCCGAGCAGTGGATGAAGCCGTCGGCGTCGAGGGACGGGGTGGTGTAGACGCCGCCTTCGGGCACCGCCGCCCAGTCACCTTGGGCGCAAATATGAAGGATCACGCGACCATCCTGACGCATTTCGTCCTCTGAATGCGGTGGTTGCGTGCGCAACTACCGCATTCAGAGGACGAAATGCGAGGGTCAGCGGATGGTGAGCTGGCGGCCGATCAGGCCATCGCGCGAGCGGCGCTCGGTGGCGTTGAGCGGCTCGGTGTCGAGGGACTTCAGCGCGGCTTCGAGCCGGACGCCGAGCTGGTCCTTCGCGTCGGCCCATTCGCGCGCGTGGGCCTCGGGGTCGAGGTCCCACACCGGCACGAGCAGCCCGTGCGCGCGGAACGAACCGGCGTAGCGGGAGCCGTCGCCGAGGTTGAGTTCACCGGCCGCGGACAGCCGCGCAAGCGCTTGCAACAGCAGGTTCTCCGGCTCGGGGCGGACCCAGCGCAGGTGCGCCTTCTCCCCGGCGAGCACCCAGTACGCCCCCGCGCCGAGGCGTTCGGTCGGCATGATCGCCGCGTTCGCGCGCTCGAGCGACAACGCGACGTCGCCACTCGCGTCGGCGTCCTCGGGCAGCCACCAGGCGAAGTCGTTGTAGAGCGTGACGTCGAGTTCGACGCTCGTGTCGAGCAGATCCTGCAGGCGAGCCTTTTCGTCGGCGGTGGGCGGCGTCGTGGTGTCCGGTACGGACAGGACGTCACCCTCCTTGGCGTCCAGTACCCACTGGAGCGCGCGGCCGAGGTCGCGGCTGATGTCCGAAGACCGGGTCTGCACCTGCATCCCGATGTAGCGCTCGCCGTCGGACCGGACGAACGCGGCCGCCGCCATCGGCAGCACCGTGCCGAGGGTGACCTTCTCGTCGGAGCCCGCCAGCTTGAGCGACGCCGTCGCCGAGGGCACGAACTCGCGCAGCGCGATCAGCTCGGTCTCCGCCGCGAGACCCTCGAAGGGCTGGCCGACGAAGACGTCGCGCACCTTCGGCTTGCGGTCCGAGGTCGTCTTGGGACCCTTCTTGCGCGAACCCTTGCCCACGTCAGCCTCCTCAAAGCTCGGTGGGAACGCTATCGCGGGAAGGACGTGGGCTCGTAAGACCCCCGCCCTTCCCGCGTGCGATCAGGACCGCGAAGCCGGACGCCGGCGGAGCATCAACGCCCCACCCGCGCCGGCCACCCCGGCTCCGGCCGCCCCGGCGATCAGCCAACCGGCGGGAGCCGACTCCTCGACCGGTCCGCCCCCGGTCTGCGGAGCGCCGGCGGGCACCTTCGAGACCTGCTTGGCCGCCTCCTGCTTGACGGGCTCCTTCTTGCCGGCCGGGACGACCTTCACCGCCGCCGCGGGCTCGACGGTGTCGCACAGCATGACGAAGAGGTGCTCACCGGGCTTCACGCTCGGCTGGACCTGGTAGGTCACCTTCACGTCGGTGCCGCCGTCACGCTTGACCGACTTGTCCGAGACCTGCTTGAACCCGTCGGGGGCGATGATCGAGAAGCCGTGCGGCGTGACGCACCGGCCTTGCGCGGTCACCTTCCCGCCGGCTTCGACGGTCTTCGGCGACACCCAGAACTTGGTGCCCTTCGGCTTCTCAGGCGCCTCGACCGGCACTTCGGTGGCGAACGCGGTCGCGGGCAGCAACGCGAGTGCGGCGGCGGTCAGACCGGCGAAAAAGGCATGACGAATACGCATGGAAATACCCCAGTTCTCTTGCTGAATTACCCCAGACAGAAACAACTTCCGGACCAGACGGCCACGGAAATCCCCTTGCCGTCCCGCGCTTCCGCGTTCCGACACCCCTAGAGACGCCGGGACCCAGGCCAGGTTCAGTGGGGCTGGTAACGGAACCATCTCGGATGACACCCTGTCTCGCTCGAATCGACCGGATCGGCCGGTTCCAGCGGCCATTCGGGTGTCACGGAAACGTGAGCGAAAAGGGTTTTCACCATCCGGACGATCGAACCGCGGGTGACCAGCCTGCCCTTTTCCACTCACCACGACTAACAATGATCATGACGCCATCCGGGTGTCGTAGTGCAGGGAAAGGATCACTGATGAGCATCTCCAAGCGCCGGGCCACCTTGGCCGCGTTGCCCGTGGCACTCGGGCTGTTGCTGGCTGGGCCCGCCGTGGGCACGGCCTCGGCCACGTCCTCGGCGGACTCGTCCGGATCAGCCGACCAGGCACGTTGTCTGCTGCTGTGTTCCAGCCATAGCCATCACTACTATTACCACCCGTATCACCACTATCACCATTGGCACCACGGCCATCTCCTCGGCCTCGGGCTTTAGCCCAGTTGCGGCCGTGGGCTCCGCGTCGGGGCGGACGACCCCGGCGCGGAGCCCGGCCGAGTTAGAGTCGGCGAGTGTTCGACCTCGCCGATCCTTCCTTCCTCGCGAACCCCTATCCGTACTTCGCCGACCTGCGTGAGCGCGGTGAAGTTCACCGTCACGAGGGGCTCGGCATCGCCGTGGCGGTGTCGCACGCCGCTTCGGCCGCCGTCCTGCGGCATCGCGGGCTCGGCCGGATCTGGCAGGACGCGCTGCCGGTGGAGCGGTTCGCGTCGTTCAACCTGCTGCACCGCAACTCGCTGCTGGAGAACGAGCCGCCCGCCCACACCCGGTTGCGCCGGGTGATCGCGGGCGCGTTCGGGCGCGGGCACGTCCAGCGGCTACGGCCGATGGTCGCCGAACTCGCGGACGGCATGGTCGACGGGCTCGCCGCCGAGATCGCCGAAACCGGTTCGGCCGATCTGCTCGCTCATCTCGCGCAGCCGCTGCCGGTCGCGGTCATCGCGGAACTCCTCGGCGTCCCGGTCGAAGACGGACCACGCATGGTCACGTGGTCGAACCACGTCGTGAAGATGTACGAGTACGGCCTCGCCGAAGAGAAGCGTGACGCCGCCGAAGCCGCCGCAGCGGAGTTCGTCGAGTATCTGCGCGACATAGCGAAGCAGCGCGCGAGTTCCCCTGGCGACGACATCGTCAGTGATCTTCTGCGCAGCGAGCTCACCGAGGACGAACTGGTCGCGACCGCGGTCCTGCTGCTGATGGCCGGGCACGAGGCGACGGTGAACGTCATCGGGAACGGCGTCAACGCGCTGCTGACCCACCGCGACCAGTGGGAGCGGCTGGTAGCGTCCCCGGAGCTGCTGGACCCGTGCGTCGAAGAGCTGATCCGCTTCGACGCGCCACTCCAGTTGTTCGAGCGGACGGCGACCGCCGACGTCGAGATCGCCGGGTTCCGGGTGGCCGAGGGCGAGAAGATCGGCGCGCTGCTCGGCGCCGCCGCACGGGATCCGACGGTGTTCGACCGGCCCGACACCCTCGACATCGGCCGCACGCCGAACGCGCACCTCGGCTTCGGCATGGGCATCCATTACTGCGTCGGCGCCCCGCTCGCCCGGGTGGAGATCGCGGCCGCGCTGCACTCGCTGACCACGAAGCTGCCGGACTTGCGGCCGGCCGGGAAACCCGAACGACGGCCGGAGTTCGTGATCCGCGGCCTTCACTCGCTACCGGTCACCACGGATTAAAAGCCTCGTGAGTGGTAATGACGGTTCTAACCGTCATTACCACTCACGAGGCTTTTACCGCAGGTCAGCGCACTGAAGTGGCCGGACGCTCACGCCGGTCCGGGTCCGGCGCCCCGTCCACCTTCAGCACGCGGAGGAGGCGAAGCCGCTTCTCCGACACAGGCGACAGCAGGCCGGACATGCGCTTCACGAGCAGCGCCGTCACCACGGCCAAGCCCGCCGCCGCCAGATCGGTCAGCGCGACCAGCATGACCCCATCGGCCAGCGCCTGGACGCCATCACGGAACCGCCAGACGATGACGAGCCCGAGCAGCACCCAGTTGATCACCCAGACGCCCCACCAGACGAACACGAGCCGCGACGGCTTCGGCCGGGTTTCCCGCGTCCGGCGCAGAACGGCGTGTTCGAGTTCGGCGACGACCGGCAGCACCATGATCAGGTTCACCACCGGCGCCAGCACAAACGTCAGCACCTGCCACTGCCGTCTCGGCGGTGTCTCGCCGGAGGCGTCCGCGGCGGCGTGCCGGGCCACGAGCAGCCACCACACGGTGAGTCCGGACGGCAGCAGCGAAAGGATCGTCGTGAGCAGGCCGGTGGTGATCACGAAGCTGTCGGAAACCGTGACGACGGACGTCGACAACGCGGAGTCGCGGCTCTGCACGAGCAGGACATAGCGCCAGATCTCCGCGGCCGACGCGGCGAGCGCCAATGCGGCGAAGGTCCAGAGCACCGGCAGGAGGCTGCGCTTGATGACCCGCAGCCGTTCACCGGCGGTGATCTCGCCGGACGCCGTGCCGGGGACCGCGGTCGGACGGCGCCAGACCAGGTTCGGGAAGCCCCACCGAGGCGGGACCGGGTAGGACGGCGGCCCGGAGTAGCGCTCGGCCACCGGTTTCCGCCGCTGCGGCCAGGCGCCGGGAGGCGGCGAAGCGACCCAACGGAGGCGGTGACGCGCCGGTTGGTACCGCGGCTGCTGCGTCGGCGCCGGACGCACGGGCGGCACCGGCGGCATCGGTGTCCTCGGCGGGTAGTGGCCAGGCTGCACGGTTACAGCACTTCGGGTTCGACGCCGGGATGGTCGCCGACCATCGGGCGCCCCTCCTGCTTCCAGGAGCCCATCCCACCGGCCACGTTCACCGCGTCCCAGCCGCTCGCGTTGAGCCACGCGGCGGCACGCGCGGACCGGCCACCACTGCGGCAGATCACGTAGACCGGCTGGTCGTCGGGCAGCTCGTCGAGTTCGCCGACGCGCGCGGGCAGTTCACCCATCGGGATGTGCTTGGCCCCCGGGGCGTGCCCGGCGGCCCACTCGTCGTCCTCGCGGACGTCGAGCAGCGCGACGCCGTCCTTGGGCAGATCACGGACGGCGACGGTCGGGATGTCAGCAGGGCTCACCACCCTGCCATCTTCCCATCCCGTCCCGTTGCGCGCGCGTGAAGAACGACTCAGTGCCGATTGGCGGAGCTGAGGACGGATTCGGGAACTGGCTTGACGTGTGAACCCGCCCGGCCGAAGGCCCCGCTATCGCGGCGGCAGGGCGCCGTGCCCGTGAAGGCGAGAGGTATGCAAGGCAGCGCACTGTCGACGCGATCGCGGACGGGTTCACCTAAACAACTCAGTGCTTGACGGCCTTTTCGGCGCCGACGCCGGTGAGGGAGCGGACCTCCATCTCGGCGTACTTCTTCTGGTTGTGTTCCTTGGACAGGACGGTGCCGAGCCAGCCGAGGAAGAACGCGACCGGGATGGAGACGATGCCGGGGTTGTCGAGGGGGATCCAGTGGAAGTCGACGCCCTGGATCATCGAGGCGCTCTTACTCGTTTTCGGGTCCACGGGCTTGCCTGAGACCGCTGGTGAGAAGACGATCAGCAGGACACAGACCCCGAGACCGCCGTAGATGCTCCATAGCGCGCCCTGGGTGTTGAAGCGTTTCCAGAACAGGGAGTACAGGATCGTCGGAAGGTTCGCCGACGCCGCCACCGCGAACGCCAGCGCCACCAGGAAAGCCACGTTCTGGTTCTTCGCGAGGATCCCGCCGACGATCGCGACCGCCCCGATCACCAGCGCGGTGATCCGCGCGACGCGAACCTCGCTGTCGGGGGCGGTCTTCCCCTTCTTGATCACGTTCGCGTAGACGTCGTGCGCGAACGACGCCGACGCCGTGATCGTCAGGCCCGCGACCACCGCCAGGATCGTCGCGAACGCCACCGCCGCGATGAACCCGAGCAGCACCGGACCGCCCAGTTCGAGCGCCAGCAGCGGCGCCGCCGAGTTGGTCGTCCCCGGCGCCTTCGCGATCACGTCCGGGCCGACGAGCGCGCCCGCGCCGTAGCCGAGCACCAGCGTGAAGAGGTAGAAGATGCCGATCAGCGCGATCGCCCAGACCACCGAACGGCGCGCGTCCTTCGCCGTCGGCACCGTGTAAAAGCGCATCAGGACGTGCGGCAGACCGGCCGTACCGAGCACCAGCGCGATACCGAGCGAAAGGAAGTCCAGTTTGGTCGTGCCGGTCTTCCCGTACTGCTTACCCGGCCCGAGCAGCGCCTCACCGGTCGCACCGCCCTTGTCGACGGCGGCCTGGAACAGGCTGGACAGGTTGAAGCCGTACTTGCCGAGCACCCACAACGTCATCGCGAACGTGCCCGCGATGAGCAGGACGGCCTTGATGATCTGCACCCACGTGGTGCCCTTCATCCCGCCGATCAGCACGTACAGGATCATGATCACGCCGACGACGGCGATCACCAGGTCCTGGCCGAGGCTCCCCTCGATGCCGAGCAGCAGGTTCACCAGACCGCCCGCCCCCGCCATCTGCGCGAGCAGGTAGAAGAACGAGACGGCGAGCGTGGAGATCGCGGCCGCCGCGCGGACCGGGCGCTGCTTCATCCGGAACGCCAGCACGTCGCCCATGGTGAACTTGCCGGTGTTGCGCAGCAGTTCCGCGACCAGCAGCAACGCGATCAGCCACGCGACGAGGAATCCGATCGAGTAGAGGAAACCGTCGTAGCCGTTGATCGCGATCGCACCCGCGATACCCAGGAAAGACGCCGCCGAAAGGTAGTCGCCCGAGATCGCGATCCCGTTCTGCGGACCGGTGAACGCGCGCCCCGCGGCGTAGTAGTCGGACGCGGTCTTCGTATTCCGGCTCGCCCGGAAAACGATCACCAGGGTGATCGCGACGAACGCCGCGAAAATGGTGATGTTGAGTACCGGGTCGCTGCCCTGGACACCCGCGGCCAGCGTGGTCACCGTTCGCCTCCCTCGACCTCATGCCGGATCTTGTCGGCGAGCGGATCGAGTTTGCGATTGGCGTACCGGACATAAAGGCCGGTGATCACGAAGGTGGACACGAACTGCAACAGGCCGAAGACGAGACCGACGTTGATGTTGCCGAAGAGCTTCGTGCTCATGAACCCGGCCGCGTAGTCGGCGAGCAGCACGTAAAGCAGATACCAGGCCAGGAACAATACCGTGACCGGGAAAACGAATACCCGCAGACGTCGTCGCAGCTCGGTGAATTCCGGACTCGCCTGCACCTTTTCCCAGTCGGATTCCGGATCTGACCCGAGGTCTTGATCGGTGTCGCTCACGTCGGACCTCCCACCTGCCGCAACCATTCGGTGATTTCGTTGTCACGGAAGATCATGCCCCTCATAGGGCAAGAGAGGAGCAATCCATTTGAGTGAACGGTACGACTCTGAGTAGAGCGTTGCAGCACGACCGGGTGAATTACTTCCGGTGCCGGCCCTTGCCGGTGGTCCGCGTCTTCTCTTCGGCCTGCCCGAACCGGGCGACCGCGCGATCGCGCATGAAGCCGAGCGGATCGGGCGCGTGCAGCCGCAGCATCACGCCGTGAACGTCGTCCGGCCGCCCGTAGCCGGTCGCCCGGCTCACCACATAGGTGGTCAGGAACGCCGCCGGCACGGTGATCAGCGCGGGCTGGTTCGAAAACCACGGCGCCCAGCCGCCGGTGTACTTGCTGACGATGTTGACCACCAGCGCGGTCAGCACCAGGCCACCGCCGACGAGCATCCCCGCCAGCGCGCCGGGCCAGCTGAGCTTCCGCCACCAGACGCCGAGCAGCAGCAACGGGCTGAACGTGGACGCGGCCAGCGCGAACGACATCCCGACCGAAAGCGACAGGTCCTCCGACGGCAGCAGCACGGCCAGCGCGAACGGGATCAGCGCCACGATCGCCGTCGCCACCCGGAAATCGCGGACGCGGCCGGGCAGCACGTCGGTGGACACGACCCCGGCGACGCTCACCAGCAGCCCGGACGAACTGGACAGGAACGCGGCGAACGCGCCCGCCGCCGTCACCGCGCCCAGGATCTGGCCCCAGAGCCCCGGCAGGACCGCGGACGGCAGCAGGAGGACGGCGGCGTCGGTCTTCCCGGTCACCAGCAGTTCCGGGACGTACATCCGCGACAATGCGCCCAGCAGCGTCGGGAACAGGTAGAACAGGCCGAGCAGCAGCAGGACGTGCACCGTCGTGCGGCGCGCGGCCTTGCCGTCGGGGTTGGTGTAGAAGCGGACCAGGACGTGCGGCAGGCCCATGGTGCCGAGGAAGGTCGCGAGGATCAGCGAATAGACCTGCAGCAGATCGGTGAGACTGCCCGATCCCGGCCGAAGCCAGTCGCCGTTGGACGCGGGCGCGTCGCTGACCACCGGGACCGGCGTGCCGGCGGTGAACTTCAGGGTCGTGCCCTTGGCGACCTTGTGCCCGGCTTCCGGGGTCCACACCGCGAAACCGTTGGCCCGCGCGCCTTCCACCTGGCCGTACGCCTCGAGCACGGTCACCGAGGTGACCTTCAGCGTGACGTCGGTCTGCACCGTGACCTTGGTGTTCTCGGTGAACGTCGGCGGGGCGGGCTGCCCGAGCGGGCGAGCGCTGCCCGGTCCGCCGGAGCCGAGGAACACGATGCACAGGATGAACGTCGGCACCGCGATGGCGAACAGTTTCAGCCAGTACTGGAAGGCCTGGACGACGGTGATGGCGCGCATCCCGCCCGCGATCACGTTGAAGCCGACCACACAGGTCACCAGGATGGCGCCCGCCCACGCGGGCACGGGCAGGATCGTCGCCAGGGTCAGCCCGGCACCCTGCAACTGCGGGACCATGTAGAGGATCCCGATGAACACCACGAACGCCGTCGAAACCCGGCGCAGCATGGTCGAACCCAGCCGCATCTCGACGAAGTCCGGCAGCGTGTACGCGCCGGACCGGCGCAGCGGCGCGGCGACGAACAGCATCAGCGCCAGATAGCCCGCGGTGAAACCGATCGGGAACCACAGCGCGTCGGCACCGTCCTTGAGCACGATGCCCGCCACGCCCATGAACGACGCGGCGGAGAGGTACTCACCGGAGATCGCGGCGGCGTTGCGCCGGGAGCGCACGGTGCGGCGGGCGACGAGGAAGTCGTGCGTGCTGACGGCCGACCTCGAGGACCGGTGCCCCAGGTAGAAGGTCAGCACGGCGACCAGCACGATGCCGGCCACAGCCCACGGATTCAGCGCCACGGCACGAATCCTCGCATGTGCCGCTCCGCAATCAGTTCTCGATCATGTCAACGAAGTCGCGTTCGTGGCGTTCGGCGAGCCGGTTGTACCAAAGCCCGATGCCGAACAGGAACGGAAACGGTGCCACGCCGAGGATCAGCCAGGACAGCGGGATCCTCAGAACGGTCACGCGCCCGAACGAAGGGATCAGGTAGAACAGCGCCGGCAGCGAGCACAGCGTGACCATCACCAGCAGTGCCAGCAGGGCGGCCGTCCGCAGCTGGATCTTCACCAGATCCTTGACCAGGAGTTTTCCCCAGCTGGTCTGCTCTTCGAGTTCGACCCTGGCCCGCAGGGTGCTCGTCGCCTGTCGCGGATCGGCGAGGATCACCCGCTGCCGCTTGGGTTTCGCGTGGTGTTCGGGCTTCGCTTGCTCGTGTTTCGGACCGGACGGTGCTCCGGGGACCGGCTCGACGGCGGCGCCCTCGGGCTGCGCCGGTTTCTTGTGCCTGCCCTTGCCGAGGGTCGGGTCCGGCTCGCGGACACCGTTGACCCGGCGATAGAAGTCGTCGGTCATGTCCCGCGGCTACGTCGACCGGTTGGCGCCGACGAGCCGGTCCTTGAGCGCGCGGGTGTGGCGGCGGCTCACCGGCAGCACCTTTTCTTCGTTGCCGATGACGACCTGGTAGCCGCCCTGACCCATGCGCAACTCGGTGATCAGCGGCAGCGAGACCAGGAACGACCGGTGGATCCGCACGAAACCCGCCTTCTCCCAGCGCTCTTCGAGCTGCGCGAGCGGGATGCGGACCAGGTGGCTGCCGTCGGTGGTGAACAGCCGGGCGTAGTCACCCTGTGCTTCCACCCAGCGGACCGAGGACCGCGGGATCAGCTTGGTCGTACCGGCGAGTTCGACCGGGATGACCTCGTCGTCGTTCTTGACCTGCCCGAGGCCGGTAGCACCGGGCGGCGGCGCGGCGTTGGCGGCGAGTTTGTCGATCACGCGCGTGATCGCGCGGTCGAGGCGATCCTGCTGGTACGGCTTGAGCACGTAGTCGAGCGCGCCGAGGTCGAAGGCGTTGACCGCCTCTTCGGCGTGCCCTGTCACGAATACCAGCGCGGGAGACGGGCGCAGCGCGGCGAACACGCGGGACATCTCCATCCCGGACAGGCCGGGCATGTCGATGTCGGCGAACACCGCGTCCACGATCGGCAGGCCACGCGCCTTGCGATCGCCGAGCCTCGGATCGTCGGTGGACAGCAGGCGCAGCGCCTCCGAAGCATCGATCGCCGGGAAGACCAGGGCGACGTGCGGGCTGTTCCGGAGACAGTGAACGAGTTCGTCTAGCCCTTTGGGCTCATCGTCCACCGCAAGGACAATGAGCTTCCGGGTGTCATCGTGAGCACTCACAGTGAGTCGCATAATGCCCACTGCCGGGTTCCGTGTCCAGCCCGCTGCCCGAAAGTCGAACGAAAAGGACGGCACCGCCCACCCCCGCGCCTGGGGTGGGCGGTGCCGTCGTCTTTCCGGTGGCACGAACCGCCTAGCCGTACCACGTCTCTTCCTTCACGGGGTGAAGGTGAACCAGTTGACGCTCACGAAATCGGCGGGCTGACCGCTGGAAAAGGTCAGGTAGACGTCGTGCTTCCCGGTGATCCCGCTGATGTTCGCCGGCACGGTCCGCCAGCTCTGCCAGCCGCCGGTGTTGGCGACGGCGAAGCTGCCGACGGGCGCGTTGGAAGGACTGTCCAGCCGGACTTCGACCAGGCCGCTCACCCCACCCGCCGCGCCGGACGCCACCCGCGCCTGGAACTGCCTGGCGGTCTGCGTCCCGAAGTCGATGCCCGGGTACCGCGCCCAGTCACCGTTCCCCGCCGGGCCGATGTTCTGGCCGCCGCCGGAGTCCGACGTGGCCTGTTTGGCGAGACCGGCGGCCTGACCGTAGGACTCCGCTTGGATCGTGCTGTAAGCGCTGCCACCACCGGGATTACTCGTCGTTGTCGTCGGGGTGGGTGTCGTACTCCCGCCGCCGCGGGTCAGGACGGTGACGTAGTCGACGAGCATCGGATGCCCCGGCACGATTCCCGGCCCCGGCGTAACGGTGCCGGAGTTGTTGTTCGGGAACGCGCCGCCGATCGCGACGTTCAACAGCACGAAGTAACCAGCGTGGTTCGTCATGTTGGCCCACGTGGTGGCGTCGACCTGATTCTGGTTGACCGAGTGGAACTGCTGTCCGTCGACGAACCAGCGGAACACGTTGGGACTGACGCTCGTGTCCCATTCGAAGGTGTAGGTGTGGAACGCGCTCTGGCAGCTCGCGCCGGGACAGGTCCGGCTGCCGACGAGGCCGTCGGTCTCGTTGCACGGGCCGCCGGGGTTGACGCCGCAGTGCAGCACGCCCCAGACGGTGTTGATCCCGTTGACGTTCTCCATGATGTCGAACTCGCCGATGGCGGGCCAGTTCCAGTAGTTGCCGCGATACGGCGAACCGAGCGCCCAGAACGCGGGCCAGTAGCCGAGCGCCGCGGCGCCGGTGACGTTCGGCATCTGGATGCGGCCTTCGATGCGCAGCGCGCCGCCCGACGGCGGTTTGAAGTTCGTGCGCTGCGTTTCGATTCGCGCCGAGGTCCAGTTGCCCGCGCCGTCGCGCAGCGGCGTGATCCGCAGGTTCCCGGAACCGTCTTGGGCGAGGTTGGCGGGGTTCGCGGTGTAGTTCTGGATCTCGCCGGTGCCCCAGTTGCCGGGGCCGCCGGGGTAGCCGTGGCCGGTGTCGATGATCCAGTTCGCGCTCGACGGGAGCGAGCCGGCGGCACCGGTGAAGTCGTCGGCGAAAACGGTGGTCCAGCCCGAGGGCGGCGGCGGAACGGCGGCCGCGGCGGGGAGGGTCAGAGGGACCGTGATCAGTGCCGCGCCGATCGCCGAGCCGAGCGCGATCTTCCAACGGCTCCGGTGGTTCGCGTGGGGAGACGTAACGGACATCGGACCTCCTCGTCACCTTTGTCGAGGTTTTGTTGCCGGTCACAACAAAGCGGTATGTCCGATATGACACCTGGTCTGGACCACCTACGCCTACCACCGTCCGGGTGAATCCATCCCGCTCCCGAACGCTGTGAAAGGTCCTTTCCTTGCAAATTTTGCAAGGAAAGGACCTTTCATAGCACGGGGTCAGAGGCCGAAGCGGCTCCAAGCGGCCTTGTGCTGAACAGCGTCCAGCAAGGCGCTCGCCGCCGCCGGAGCGCCGATGCCGAGCCGCGCCAGCAACGCCTTCTTCGGTTCGGCGACCGAGATCTCGGCGTCCGGGTACCGCTCGGTGATCACCTGGCGGAGGCTGCCGACGCCGTCGATGAGACCGAGTTCGACCGCGCGGGCGCCCAGCCAGACGTCACCGGTGAACAGGTCCTCGGAGCCGGAAAGCCGGTCTCCCCGGCGCTCGGTGACCCAGTCGACGAACAGTTCGTGGAGCTGGCCGTGCATCTTCTTCAGCCACTCGACGTCTTCGGGCTTCTCCGGGCTGAACGGGTCGAGCCGGGACTTGTTCGCGCCCGCGGTGTACAGCCGCCGCTCGATGCCGAACCGCTCCAGCAGTTCGACGAACCCGAACCCGCCGCTGATCACTCCGATGGAGCCCACCATGGACGTCCGGTGCGCGTAGATCTCGTCGGCGGCGCAGGCCAGCCAGTATCCGCCGGAGGCTGCGACGTCCTCGGCGAAGGCCAGGACGGGCACCTTCTTCTCGTCGGCGAGCTGGCGGATCCGCTCCGCGACCAGACCCGACTGCGTCGGCGCACCACCCGGCGAGTTGATCTGCAACGCGACGGCCTTCAGCCGATCGTGCGCGAACGCGCGGGTCAGCGCCGATTCGACGGCGGCGAGGTTGATCGAGCCCCTGGCCAGCGGCGACGGGGTCGGCGTGATCACCCCGTGCAGCTTCACCACGGCGACGACGTCTTTGCGATCACCCCGTTCGCCGATCATCGGGAGACGGGAGGTCAGCTTGTCCGCAACGCTCATACCGCCAGGTTACCGACGTTCACGACGGCAGCACGCCGCTGCGCGAACCGGTCACCCCACTGGCCTCGTTCGGACCGCCCTGCGCGGGGACCGCGGCGCTGTCGGCGGAGAAGTCCGGCAGGTTCGGCCGGACACCGGGCATGAACTTCGGCACCCGCAGGGTCACTTTCATGCCGGCGCCGGGCGCGGTCTCCACCATGAGCGCGTAGTCGCGGCCGAACACCTGCTGCATCCGCTGGTTGATGTTGCCGAGGCCGACGTGCGCGCCCGTGCGGTGCTGGCTGCGGAGGTCCGCGAGCTTGGCGGGCTCCATGCCGATGCCGTCGTCCTCGACGCTGATCAGCGCTTCGGCACCGTAGTCCTCGGCGATCACCGTGACGCAGCCGCCCGACGGCTTCGACGCGAGACCGTGTTTGACGGCGTTCTCCACCAGCGGCTGGATGATCAGGAACGGCACGACCACCGAAAGCACCTCGGGCGCGATCTTCATCCGCACCTCGAGCCGTCCGCCGAAACGGGCGTTCTCGATGGTCAGGTACCGGTCGATGTTCCGCAGTTCCTCGGCGAGTGAAGTGAACATGCCCGACGTACGGAACGAGTAGCGCGTGAAGTCGGCGAAGTCCTGAAGCAGCTCTCGCGCCTCTTCGGGGTCCGTCCGGATCAGCGAGGAGATCGTGTTGAGCGCGTTGTAGACGAAGTGCGGCGAGATCTGCGCGCGCAGCGCCTTGATCTCCGCCTGCTGGAGCTGGTTCTTCGATTCGTCGAGGCGCGCCAGCTCGAACTGGGTGCAGACGAACTGCGCGACCGCGTCGGCCATCTGCACCAGCCGCCCGCGCGTACGCCCGACGACCAGCAGCGCCGCCTCGGTCTCGCCTTCGACGATCAGCGGCACGATCACCGCCGTCCGCATCCGGCAGGTGCCGCGGTGGTTGCACGGCATCTTGTCGTGCGCGACGACCTCGCGGCGGTGCTTGCGGATCGCGTTGCCGATGGCGTCGACGAGGTCGACATAGTGGTCGTTGGCCTCGCCGTCCCAGGACAGCAGCGTGCCTTCGCTGTCGGTGATGCCGACGGCGACGCAGTCGAGCATCTCCAGCAGCTGGCTGGTGATCTTGTCGGCGACCTGCTCGTCGAGCCCCTCACGGAGATCAGGCGTCGCCTTCGACATCCGGTGGACGGCCTGCAGCACTGCGTTCTCCACGATGCTCGCGGGACGCCGCAGCTTGATCAGCAGGACGACCACGAGGATCGCGAGCAGCAGTGCCACACCCCAAGGGATGATCTGCGCGATATCGAGCCCGGACACGGCGTCCATGCTCTGCGCTCGACCAACCGGGTGCAAGGCCTGCTCCCCACTTTCCGTTGAGTTGTGACAACTGAGGGTGGAGCCGACCCTACCCAAGGCCGGAGCACACGAGTCACTTGAGCAGGCGCGACATCCTCCGGTCGGCCAACGGCTTCCCACCGGTCTGGCAGGTCGGGCAGTACTGGAACGACTTGTCCGCGAACGAGATCTCGCGGATCGTGTCGCCGCAGACCGGACACGGCAGCCCGGTCCGCGCGTGCACCCGCAGCCCGGAGCGTTTCTCCCCCTTGAGCCGGGCGGCGGACTGGCCGACCGAACGGGTCACGGCGCTGGTCAGCACTTCCCGGATCGCCTCCGAGAGTCCGTCGAGCGCCCCTTCGGACAGCTTTCCCGTTGTGGCGTATGGGGAAAGCTTCGCCATGTGCATGATCTCGTCGGAGTAGGCGTTGCCGATCCCGGCGATCAGCGACTGATCGGTCAGCGCCGTCTTCAGCCGTTCGGTGCGTCCGGCGAACAGCTTCTCGAGTCCCGTCCGGTCCAGCGACAACGCGTCCGGCCCGAGCCGCGCGATACTGGCGACCTCTTTCTCCGGATCACGCACGATCCAGACGGCGAGACCCTTCTTCGTACCGGCCTCGGTGAGGTCGAAGCCCGGCCCCGCGGCCGCGTCGAGGTGGACCCGCAGCGAGATCGGCCCTTTGCCGGGTTTGAGCGGCGTCGGCGACAACGCGTCGGACCAGCGCAACCAGCCGGCCCTCGCCAAGTGGACGACCAGATGGAGGTCCCCGGCGACGAGGTCGAGATGCTTGCCGAACCGGCCCGCCCCGGTGACCTCACGGCCGTGCAACTCGGTCCAAGGCGGTGTCGCCGTCTTCAGCACGCTGAGGGACGACACGTCGACACGGAAGATCGTCTTGCCCACCGCGTGTTCACGCAGGTGGTGAGCGAGCGCTTCGACCTCGGGTAACTCGGGCATGACCCCAGTCTCGCGCGTTCAGGCCGTCGCGACTACTCCACCGGGTGCAGCGGGCCGTCGAAATCCGGCAGCGAGTGCCGCTGGATGGTCTTGGTGATCTTCGAGACCTCCCCGCGCACGGTGAACATGCCCCGGATGGTGCCCACCCACCGTTCGGACGGCCGGTCGCCTGCCAGATCGCCCTCGGTCTCGGCGACCACGGTCCACGGGCGGCGCAGGATCCACCGCAGCGGGAAGAACAGCGCGATCAGCAACAACGCCAGCGGCACCCAGGACGGGATCATCACATCCGCCGGCGTCCACATGATGAGCACGATCGCGAGCAGCGCGGTCACCACGATCATCGCGATACCCGGGCCGTAGCTGCCTGCCACATCGTGCTCGAAGTCGTCCGCAGTCGCGGGAGCACGCCATTCCATCTGGGCTCGGACCACCCAGTCACGGCCGTCCTCGCCGTGCACCAGCCGGTTCATTCAGTCGCCTCCCGCGCGGCCGCTCGCTCGTCGTGAGCGACCTCCACCGTACCGTGATCGCGGGCGGATTCGCGAGAGTTCGAAGGCTATCCGTCCCTCTCCGGCGTTACGGGCACGTCGGGTGGTCGACGCCCGGTTCCGGATAGTGGGAAGTCGGCTTCACCGGGCTCTCCTCGTCCTCCGACGGCTCACCGGACGGCTCCTCGGTCGAGTCGCCTGGAGTACCGGTCACCGGCGAAGTCGACCCTTCCGGGTCAGTCGTCGACTCCGGCGTATTCGGATCCGAAGGCTCCGTGGAGTCCCGTGGCGTCGTCGTCGGGCTCACCGACTCCTCGGTGGGAGTGAGCGATTCTTGCGTCGGGATGTCGTCCCGCTTCGAGGTGGTCTGGTTCGAGCCGCTTTCGGGGAGCTCCTCGTGCCGCGGCGCGGTCTCCACCGGCGCCGGATACCGCTCGGCCGGGGCCTGCGCGACGGCACCGCCGCCGACGCCGAGTTCTTCCCGTTCGCTGCCGCCCGAGTCGGGCAGCGTCGGCAGGTCCGCCGCGCCGAGTCCGGCGTTCGGCCCCGGCCCGGTCCGGGCCGGCTGGGCACCCTTGCCGTGAAGCTGGTCTTCGGCGATTCGCTGCGGCGGAAGCTGCACCGGCTGATGCTGGCCAGGCGGCGCGACCTGCGCCGGCGGCAGCAGCGCCAGCTCCGGCAACCCGCCCCCGGACAACCCGATGGTGTGGGTCACGTCGGTACCGAACACGGCCGGACCGGCGACGAGCCCGACCGCGCCCGCGGCGGCCGTCGACGCCACCGCCATGCCGACCTTCACCTTCGAACCGAGCAGAAGGCCCTTCACCGAAACCGCGAATCCGGACAACGCCCCGGACGACCCGCCCGCGTAGAGACCGGCGGCACCCGGCACCAGCAACGCCACCACACCGGCGTGCGCCCGCAGCGACGAACAGACGTCGCGCAGCTCGTCGTGCGTGGCCCGGCACGACTGGCAGCCGATCAGATGAGTCTTGATCCGGCGCGCCTCGGCACCGGTGACACTGCCCGCGGTGAACCCGCCGAGCTTCTCCACCACCGCCCGGCACGAATCCGGCCCGCGATTCACCGACAGATGCGCCTGCAGATATGCCGCCCGCAACCCTTGCCGCGCCCGGCGGGCCAACGCCGCTGTCGCGTTCGCGCTCAGTCCGAAATGCGGCGCGACCATCGAAGGCTGCTCGCCCTCGACCTCGGTCTGCCACAACACCGAACGCCAGCGCTCGGGCAAACTCGTGAAAGCCGTCGTGATCAGCGAATGCTCTGCCGTGCGGGCGTTCGTGTCCGCCCCTGCCCCGGCCCGGAACGTCAGCTCGTCGTCGCTCACCGGCACGTCACGGCGTGCACCGTGCCACTCCCACGAGACCCGGCGAGCCACCGTCAGCAGATACGCCCGCACGTAGTCGCGTGGCCCCGCGCCCCGGCGCAACGCCTGAAGCACCCGGAAGAAGGTCTCGGCCGTGATGTCCTCCGCCTCCGACCGATCGGAGGCGAGACTGCGGGCCAACCGCCGCACCGCGGCGGCGTGAAGTTCGAAAAGCTCCCCGAAGGCGGCGTCCTCCCCATCGCGGAGCCGCTGGAGCAATGCCTGCTCGTCGGATTCCGAGGCCGCCTGAAGCGGCACCGTGCCCTGCTCGGTCATCCGGCCAGGCACCTCCTCCCCGAAGGACTCACCATTCGGTCGAATGGGGACACCATACGGAGGTATGCAGCCGTCGTCACCCCTTGTACGCCAGGTGTGACACCGCAGCACCTGTCGGGGTGGGTGCAAACGGCTACAGACGGTCGGTGTATGGTTGTTCCACTGCTTCAAACGAGTGTTGAAGCACGAAGTGACATGCGGATGTAGCGCAGCTGGTAGCGCATCACCTTGCCAAGGTGAGGGTCGCGGGTTCGAATCCCGTCATCCGCTCGCAAGCGCGCGGCCTGTGTCCAGGGAAAGCCTGGACTACGGCCTGCTCGCCATAATTCCCCAGGGCTGAGACCCCGGATCCCTGCGGTTCCTGTAACTCACCCTCGCGGGTGGGTATTGGGCGCGACATCGTCAAGTTCGCAGCGGTTCTCCCTGCTTCTTTTGGTTACTACGTGCTACACGTCCGGTGAGCAGAGTCACACGACCGTAGTAATTCGTATTCGCGCATATGTCGGGCCGCCGACGATGGCGTCTACCTGGGAGTTCGGTACTTTGTGGACCGGATCTTCGAGGGTGGGGAAATCACGGATGAGTGAGAGCGCGCGCGACGGCGGCGCCGTCGCGACCAGGGAAACCGAGCGGGAAACGCCTGAACCGGGTAAGCCCGCGAAGCGCGGACTGCTCGATCGCCTCCCCTACTGGGCCCTGTGGGCACTGACCGCCGTACCGATCATCCTGTCGATCGCCGAGGTCCTCCGCGCCCCCAAGATCAACCACGCGGATTATTGGGTCGTCCTCGGCCTCGTCGCCGACAAGAACGGCAACCTCGACGTCGCCCAGCTGTTCCACCTCTACCACGAGCACCCGATCGTGCTGGTCGGCCTCGTTTTCTGGCTGGACGCGAAGCTGTTCGCCGGAACCCAGCCGCCGCTCGGCTTCCTCAGCGTCATCCTCGCCGCCGGCATGTTCGCCGCGCTGTGGAGCATGCTGCCCCGCACTCTCACCGGCCTGCGCCGCGCCGGCGTCGTCGCCGGCCTTTCCGGACTGATGTTCTCCGCCGGCACTGTCGAGTACTTCGGTGACGGCATGATGGGCGTTCAGTGGCTCCTCGGCCTCGCCCCCGCCGTCATCGCGATCGCCTTCGCACACCACGGCAAGCTCATCCCGGCTTTCCTCTTCGCCTTCATGGGCAGCCTTGGACACGGTGTGGCCTTCCCGGTCTGGATCGTGCTCGCGCTCGTCCTCTGGCTCCGCGGCGAGAGCCGGGTCAAGGCCGCGCTGCCACTCGGCCTCGGGCTCGTCGTCTTCGTTCTCTGGCGCATCGCGCCATGGCCGCCGAGCTACCAGAAGCCGAACGTCGTCGGCGCCGACACCTACCTCGGCGCCATGACCAGCACTATCGGCCAGTCCTGGTCCACCAAGTCACCGGATCTCGCGTTCCTCGCGGGCGCGCTGACCGTCGGCCTCTTCGGTGTCCTCGCCGCGACAGCCGTCAAACACCGGCTCGCCGCCAAGACACAAGACTTCACCGGAACCCTCGACGGTCCGACGCCGGTCGCGGCCGTCGCGGGCTGGTTCGGCCTCGCCGCCCAGGTAGTGCTGAACGGCGCGATGATCGGCGTCAGCCGAGGCGGCTACAACGCCACCGAAGGCATGTCGTCGCGCTACGTCGGCATCGGACTCCTCGGTGTCTGCGCGGTACTCGTGCTGCTGGTCACCCGCGGGCCTCGGGCGCTGCGACTCAAGGCGATCCCCTTGGCGCTCGTCATGGCCCTCTGCGTCTACGCGATCGGGAACACCGCCGCGGGCGCTACCCGCTACCGGTACGCGTACCAGCCCGTCCTCGGCGTGGCGATGCAGGTGAACGCCGGGAGCGTGATCAGCAAGATGTACGCCTACCCCGATTTCCTCGAACAGGAACGGACGATGGGCATCTACCCGTTCACCCCGGACTTCACTCTGGGCTGCGGCGCGGGCGGGCCGGAACTCGGAACGACCGTCGACCTCGCCAAGGCCGTCGAACTCAAGGGCCCCGGCTACGGCACCAAGGACACCGCCGGTGCCGTCGACACCGCACCCGTCACCGGCGACAAGCAGATCAACGGCTGGGCCCTCATCGGCGGCGAACAGGCCCAGTGCATCCTCATCACCGACGGCGCGGGCAAGGTCGTCGGCGGGGGCACGGTCGGGCTCCCGCGCGACGACATCTCCCAGTTCATGAACGGCACTGGCCGCTCCGGGTGGCAGGCCGTCGCGGCTCCCGAGGTGAAGGATCCGGTCGTCCTCGCCTATCGCGACGGCACCTACCACCGCATCACCACGATCAAGGACGCCGGGAAGGGTTAGAGCGCGGGCGCTTTGAAGGGGTCGTGCTCGGCCAGGAGCTTGTCGACGCGGGCCTGATCGACTCTGCTGACGACGGAGTTTTCGTCCTGCCGATCGCGGACGCATTTGGCGAGGGTGAACGCCGACGTCGTCAGGAACAGCATGCCGAGGGCGAGGAAGCCGCGGACCCAGCCGTCGACCGGCAGGTACCAGATGCCGACGACGACCGCGACCAGCGCGAGGCCGAACGAGAGAGCGGCCTGGACGAAGAAGGCGACGGTGGTGGGAGGCGCTGCGGAGGTTTTCGTCATGCGTACCAAGGTCGCGCCAGGCACCCCGCGATGTCTTGAGTACGGCTACTCAAGAAGGGTTGCGATTTAGATCTCGTAGCCGTCCAGCACCGTCGGCGCGACCGGGGACAGGTGGTCGTCGCCGCGTTCGGTGACCAGGCCGCGGGCCATCCGGTACACCTTGAACTCGTTGTCGTGCTCGGGGTCCTGGTCGTCCCAGACGTGCAGGAGACCGTACGAGCCGGGCGCGAGGTCGCCGACGCGGGTGAACAGGTCCACCAGCTCGGGCCCGATCGTCGTGCCGTGTTTGTCCATGCCGCCCAGGTGCAGCACCGGCACTCCGGCGGACCAGCGGAGGTCCACCAGGTCGCCGTCGTCGAAGTCGCGGACGGCGCGGTGCACCCGCTCGACGATCCGTTCGAGCAGCGCCGCGTCGTCATCGCCGGAAGAGCTCTCCTGGATGGTCACCCACCCGTGATATTCGAACACCGGCCTGAGTTTAGGCAGGTCCGCCCGCCGGACGGCGGTCAGCCCGCCATCGCGACCGGTGACCCGTTGCGCCGCAGCGCGTTCTTGAAGACTTGTCCGCCGTGCCGCTCGAACGCGGGCACGAGCTTCTCGCCGTAGACGCACAGTGTCCGTTCCCACGGATGCCCGAGTGTGCCGAAGCGGAAGTCGCTCGCCAGGAACAGGTGGTAGTCCGTGCGCGGGAAAACCGGGACCGGCCACGGGTCGAGGGCGGCGTGGCGATGCGGGTAGAAGCGGTAGGACTGGTGCTGCCAGTGCAGTACCCACACCCACTCGTCCTCGGCGACGCATTCCTTCAACGCCGAGAGCGCCACGCGGGCGACGTCGTTCTGCTCGACGGCGTACGGGCCGAGCCGGAACTCGGCCGACGACCGATCGACCCCACGGGGCGCGAGGTCCCAAGCGACGGAGGGGGCGGGTTCACGGAACCCCGGCCAGGCGTGCGAGTAGGTGCTCGGCCAGAACGCGAGCTTGTCGTAGACCCAGTACCAAGCGGGCTCATCTACGACCCTGGAGATGGCTTCCCAAGCGTTGTTCACGAGCGACCCTCGGTGGTTCGGCCGATTAGGACTGGGAAAGCTTCGTGTTCGGGGCCCAAGTTGTCCAGTTCGCGGGCATACTCCGGGAAACTGTCACCTGATCAGGTGTCTTGCGCCGTCGCCGGAACCGTGAGAATGACGGTGTGTGAACGGCGAGCCCACCGAATGCGGGCTCGCCGTCGTTCGATCATGCGGCCGCCGCCTCCCAAAGGCTCATGAAGGCCGACGCCTCGCTCCGCACCCACGGCTTGACCTTGTCGCGGTCGCGCGGTGACAACGCGAACTCCTTCGCGCGCCGGACGTCGACCACCAGCGGGCGGCCGCCCGGACGCAGCTCGTCCATGGTCTGTTCGAGCAGCCACAGCACCATCTGCGCCGCGTCCCGGCTCAACGGCTCTTCCTTGAAGTAGAGCCAGGTCACGTGCACCGGACCATCGCCCTTGCGGAGCCCGAGGTGCGGATTGATGCCCACTTCGAGCGCGCCGAGCCGCCAGCGCGACCGGCCCACCTCGGCCAGCCGCAGGTCACGCCGCCCCAGATAGCGCAGCCAGCCATTGGCGATCTCGGCGTAATGCGGCCGGGTGCGCTCGTCGGCGTTCTCGACGAGTGCCCGCATCACCTCGCGATCCCGCCCCGAGATACGGCCGGCCCGGATCGCGTTCGCGGCGCGGAGATAGAAGTTGAAGCCGCCCCGCGCCGGATCCTCGTACTGACGTCGCCAGCGCCGGACGAAAGAGGAACGCGAGGGACCCGAGCTCGTGCTGTATCCCACGAACGTGGGCAGGGTGATGTAGGCCATCCGTGTCTGCCTTTCGCCGCTGTTCCTGCTGTACAACACTAATTTTAGAACACATGTACGACAGAAACCGGCGCCTTACGGGTGACGCGGACGAGGAGGCCACGGCCCTTCGAGGAGTTCAGCCGATTCTTCGAGGATCGGCACCTCGCAGACGTCACGCGGGGTGAGATCGGTGGGGATCCAGTTGTCGAGCATCGCCGACCAACGCGTGATCCCCCGCAACGACGGCGGCGACCCGAGCAGCTCGGCGACCTCGCTGACCAGCGCGCCCCCGGTCGCCGGTGACAGGTCGCCCTTGACCATGGCGGTGAGCCAGCCGTGGACGAGCAGCCACCGCGCTGCCGTCGGGTCGGCGGGGAGTTCGATACCGAGTTCGTCGACCACCTGGTGGAGCGCCTTGTCGACGGCGTCTTCGCCCGCGGACTCGAGCCCGGCCAACAGACTGAGTGAAGGTGCGTCGAGCCCGGCGACGATCGCGTCCAGGCCGGCCTCGACCAGATGGGACGTGCGGACGTCCCGGCCGGCGAGCCTGCCGATGGCCAGCTCGCGCAGCGCGCTACGACACTCTTCGATTTCCGTCATCCGGCGCTTCCCACGTCCGCCACCGTACCGGCGAGACTCGTCAGCCGCCTCTGACCAGCCGAAAGAACATCACACCGTGGACAAGCGAGGGTGATGCGAACGACGGGATCAGGGCTGAGGCTTGAGGGTGAACGCGGTCCAGAGATCGACTGCACAGATCACCAGCCATCGGTGCGGCGAGCCAGCGAATCCGTCCTGGACCGGGTCGCTTGTGGACGCAAGAATGTGGAAAGACCACATCAACCACCCATAAGGGTGCATGCAACACTGGCTGCCCACACCCGGCGGCAGGGGGCTACATGAGCTGGCAGGACGAGCTTCGACAGCTGGACGTCGAGCTGGCCGCGGGTCGGATCGGGCACGCCGAGCACCGCAAGAAGCGGGACGAACTCCTGGCGGAGGCCTCCGGTGGGACGATGCCGTCACCGGTCCCCTCACCGCTGCGACAGCCGGGCGGCGCCTGGCACAGCACCAATCCGGCGGCGCGGCCGATCGACCTGCCGACAGTCACGGTCCAGCAGCCCCAGCCGTATCAGCAGCCTTACGCGCCGCCGCCGGAACAGCGCACCCAGCCTCTCGAAACCGAGAAACCGAAGCCGCGCGAAGTGCAGCGGAGCGCCATCCCGCGCATCGAGAACCACAAGACCACCGCGCCTTCGCCGGCCGACATCAATCCGACGGTCTACCTGCGCGCCGAGCCGCCTCAGGCCAAGCAGAAGCCGTCGACCCGTCAGCTGAACCGTCCGCTTCCGCCGCTCACCCCGGAACCGGGCCCGCGTCACAGCGCGCCGACCGAGGACTACGCGGTCGCCGGCAAGCGCAAGCCGACCTGGCTGTTCATCGGCGCCGGGGTGCTGGTCGTGCTGGCGCTGATCATCGGCGGGACGTTGTGGCTGGGCTCGTCGCCGTCTTCGAACGTCGCCGAGCAGCCGAGCGTGGCCCAGCCGCCGGACGGGCTCTCCGGGCTCGCGCCGTCAAGCCAGCCCAACAGCGCCCAGACACCGTTGGAAGACCGGCTGCCCACGCTGCCGGGAACTCCGTCGAAGGACAACTCGACGATGTCGGTCGCGAAGGGTGTCGAGCTCAACCTCTATTCGAAGGCCGCCGCCGATTACCTCACGTCGAAGAGCATCGCGTCGGTCACCTACAAGGGTTCGAACGAGGGTACGAACGGTTACCTCGTCCTGGTGATCCCGGCGACCGACGCGAAGGACGCCGCCGCGATCGTCCAGTACTTCCGGGAGAACTCGCTCAACGCCGGCTTGCGCGAGCAGCGCGTCGGAGACCGGCTCGCCCTCGTCGGCGCGAACAAGAACGGCCAGCTCAGCGGTATCGGCTACGTGTCCGGGACGATGGCCGTGACGACGTGGGTCTCGCAGCCTCTCGGTGGGGATTCGCAGGCGCTCGACACGCGTCTGGAGCAGACGCTGACCTCACTGGACACGGTCCTCCCGGCGACCTGAGAAGCGCAGGTCGCGGGGAGATCACGGATTCGACCCGCGAGGGCGTGACGTGGCCGGGCAGTGCAGAATGTGCGAGGTCACCGCAGCGGTGGTATCGCGACGGCCGGGAGCGTACTTCCCGCCTGAATCGGATTAAGGGGGCTGGTGGTGTCCTGGCAGGAAGAGCTGCGCAATCTGGACGAGGAGCTCGCGTCTGGACGCCTCTCAGCGGACGACTACCGGATCCGCCGCGACCAGGTGCTGTCCTCGGCGGTCGCCTACGGTGATCCCGCGCAGCAGCAGGTCCAGCAACCGGGCCAGCAGCCGCAGCAGCCCTTCCCGCAGCAGCCGTTCCAGCAGCCGCCCGCTCCGCAGGCGCCGCAGCAACTTCAGCAACCCCCGCAGCCTCCGCAGGCGGGCCAGTCCAACAGCGCCGACTCGACCCAGATCATCGCGCCGGTGAACCAGCCGCCGCAGAACGGCGAGGGCGAGCGCACCCAGGTCGTGCCGAACTGGCAGCACCAGCAGGCCGACCCGAACCGCACCCAGGTCGTGCCGCCGGTCGCGTCGCCGGCGGGCGGTTTCCCCCAGCAGGGTCAGGCATCCCCGGCGGGCGGTTTCCCCCAGCAGGGTCAGGCTTCGCCCGCGGGTGGTTTCCCGCAGCAGCCGCCCCAGCAGGGTTACCCGCAGCAGCAACAGCCGCAGCAGCAGGGCTGGACCGACACCGACGCCAGCCCGCCGTGGGGTGGTTCGGACTTCCCGCCGATCTCGCCGGTCGGCAGCACGGAATGGGTCAAGCAGGGCCCCGAGCTGTTCGAAGACAAGCCCAAGGGCAAGGGCGGCAAGATCGCGATCATCGCGATCGTCGCCGTGCTGGTCCTCGCCGGTCTCGGCGTCGGCGGTTACTTCGCCTTCTCCGGCGGTGGTGACGACCCGGCGGATCCGACGGCTCAGCCGCAGCCGACCCAGTCGCAGAACGCGCCCCCGCCGTCGTCGGCCAAGCCGAAGACGCCCGAAGAGCTGCTGTTCGAGAAGATCCCGGAGCAGTCCGGCGAAGAAGACGCGAAGAGCGGTGTGCTCACCGCGGCGCAGCTCACCGAGATCACCGGCATGGAGAAGGGCGAGGCCGATCTGGTCATCGCCGCCGGCGTGAAGCAGGTCGCGTACCGCGGCTCGCAGAAGCAGCCGGACGAGACCGGCCCGCAGCCGGCGAAGATCTCGGTCACGGTCATCCCGCTGACCAGCCCCGGTGCCGCCGGTGACCTGGTCAAGCAGCTGCGCCAGTACCAGACGAGCAACGGGTTCGTGCAGATCACCGAGCCGCTGCCGGGGATGCCGCCGAAGCTGAACTTCCAGAAGAAGATCGACGGCGACAAGGGCACCTACCGCGGCACGTGGATCAGCGGCAACAACATCGTCCGGGTGGACGTGCTGCAGAACCCGCTCAGTGGCGAAGAGGGCGAGAAGGCGTTGAGTGGCACGTACCAGCGTGCGGTGAAGAAGACGCTGGAAAACTACGCCGTCACCAGCTGATCCGATGATCGGCGAGAAGGCCCGGCTGCTCACGACTCTGCTTTCGCTGGCCGAGGACACCGGGTCGCTGTCCGATGAACTGCATTTCGCCGGCTGGGACGCCACCGAGCGCGTTCCGCTCGACCACGGTGCCGCGAACGTCCTCCGGGCGCTCGTGCTGCCGAAGGCGGCTCGAGTCCTCGAGGTCGGGGCCGGTTTCGGCGGCCTGACCAGGTACCTGGGCGAGGTTTCGGCGACGGTGCACGCCGTCGAGGCAGAGCCGGTCCATGCCGCCGCGGTCCGGTTCCGGACGCGTGACCTCGACACGGTCACGGTGTACGACCGGCCTCCCGGCTCGGGGACCTACGACCTCGTCGTCGTCCAGCAGCCCTACGCGACGCGGAGCCTGCTGGACGTGGTTCGCGAGCGGCTGTCGCCGTCAGGTGCCCTCGTGGTGCTGACCGCGTCGCGTGGTGTCGTCGACACGCTCGCGGCTGCCGGGCTCGAAGTCCAGCGTGAGCTGCTCTGCTCCCCCGGTCACGAAGTCGCCCGCGCGGTGCGCGGCGCGCAGATCGACACCGAACTCCCCCGCCTGTCCGCCGCGATCACCGGCGGACCCGCGAACGGTCTCGCCCTGCTGTGCGGACCCGGCGCCGCCGCGCTCTGGCCCCCGTACCGGCTCGCGACGTATTTCAACACCGCGGAGCGCGCCGCGTTCGCCTGCACGCGCGCCGACGTCGTGCGCACCGGTGAAGGCGCCGAAGTCCGGCGCACGCCGCTCGCCCCGTCGCCGCCGGTCGCCGGGATCTCGGTCGGACCGTGCACGGACAAGGTGTACGACGCCCCGACGATGGTCGACGTCCTGCTCGACGAGCCGGAACGAGTCGCGGAACTGCTCACCGGCTGGCGGGATCTCCTGCGCGCGGAGGCCGCGCGCGGGGTCGAGGCGCTGTGGGATCTGGTGCCGCACAACGTGCTGGTCGACGGCGCGACGCTGCGTCCGATCGACCTCGAGTGGCGGAACGCGGGCGCCGGCTTTTCCGAGGTGGTCGAGCGCGGAGTGCTCGTGCTGGCCGACAAACTCGCCGACGCGGGCTGGTCCGCGGCCGCGGTGGGCGGTTCGACGCGTGATCTGGCCGGCTGGCTCGGTGTGCTGCTCGGCCTCCATCCCTCCTTTGTGGACAGTGCGCTGGCCCGCGAGGTCGACTTCTCCACCATCGGCTCGTGCGGCACCACGCACGGCACGGACGAAGTACGCGCGGCGATCGCCGAGATCTGGCGATCGCGTTTGGCGCGGACCGTCCACCGGTACCGTTCCGGTGTGGCGGCGAACGAAGACGAGGTAGCGAAGCGATGACGAGCCTGCATACCGCCGGCATCCTGACCCCGGACCGGCCGGTCGGGCACCTGTTCGAGCTCCGGGGCTGGACGACCGGGATCAGCCGGATCGACGAAATGTCCGTGACCATCGCGGACGTCGAAACGAACCTGTTCCCCGAGCCGTGCCCGGGCGCGCCCGAAGGCACCTTCGGCTGGCGTGCCGTCCCCGCCACCTGGGTTCCCGCGGGTACTCAGGACATCGTCGTCACCGGCCCGGACGAGCGCGTGCTCAACCAGGCGACTGTCCACGTCGGCACGTTGCCGGGCGAAGAACCGTTGTGGCTGGGCGAACTCGAAGCGCCGAAGCAGGGCAAGGTCTCCGAAGGTCACGTGGTCTACGTGACCGGTTGGGCGATGCTTCAGGGCCGCGCGCCGAGTCTGATCGAGGTCATGGTCGAGGGCGGCGGCACGGTCAGCGCGCGCACCCGCCTGCCGCGCAAGGACGTGCCGAAGGAATTCCCCGGCTTCGACGACGCCGCTGTCAGCGGTTTCGAAGCCTGGGTGCCCGTCGATCTTCCGTACGGCGAAGAGCGGACGCTGTCGCTTCGCGTCCGGTACCGCACCGAAGGCGTCGGCGAGGTCGTGTCGGCGAAGCGCACTTTCACGCTTCGCAACCCTGTCGCGGACCCGGACGACGCCGAACTCGCCGACGAGCTGGCGAGTGACACGGCGAAGGCGATGGCGCGGGTGAACATCCCGACAGACCCGAGGCACGTGTTGGTGTTCACGCACAGCCTCGGGGTCGGCGGCGGGCAGCTGTGGCTGCAGGAACTGCTGAGCAGGATCGTGACCGACCACGGCTGGCAGGTCAGCCTCGTCAGTGAGACCGACGGCCCGCTGCGCGCGGATTGCCACGAACTCGGCATTCCCGTGCACGTCACGACGCACTACCGGAACCAGACGGTCCCGGCCTACGAAGGTCACGTCGCCGAGCTGGCGCGCTTCGCGAAGTGCTCCGGAGCGGGCGTCGCGCTCGTCAACACGCTCGGTGGCTTCGTCGGTGCGGATGCCGCGAAGCGCGCTGGGATGCCGACGGCGTGGGTGATCCACGAGAGCTTCTCGCTCCCCGCGTTCGCCTACCAGAACTGGGGTCCGGTGAAACCGCCCGCCGCGGTCTGGCAGCGCTGGGAGAGCACGCTCGCCGAGGTCGACAAGCTGTTGTTCGTCGCGGACGCGACGCGCGAGATGTTCCTGCCCTACAGCAAACCGGAACGCTGCCAGACCGTCCGCTACGGCACGCCGATGCACAAGTTCGGCGGTCGAACGCGGTCGGAAACGCGACGGCAGGCGCGGAACATGCTCGGCTACACGCCGGACGACATCGTGCTGGTCAACATCGGCATCGCGGAATCCCGCAAGGGGCAGGCGCCGCTGATCTCGGCGATGGAGCGGATCCACAAGGTCCATCCCGAGGCGAAGCTGGCCGTCGTCGGCCTGCACCCGTCGCCGTACGGGCTGGCGATGGAGGAATCGGTCGAGCGCGCCGGTCTGGAGAAGTCGGTCAGCCTGGTGCCGATCCAGCCGGATCCGCTGCGCTGGCTGCAGGCCGCGGACATCTTCGTGAACAGCTCCGACATCGAATCGCTGCCGCGGTCGATCCTCGAAGCCGTCTGCTGCGGCGTCCCGGTCGCGGCGACCGACGTGTTCGGCGCGCGGGAAATGATCGTCGACGGCGAGACGGGCTGGCTGTTCGAGACCAACGACGTGGACGCGCTGACAGCGGCGTTGCTGCGCGCACTCGGCACGTCGGCCACGCGTCGCCGTGAAATGGCGAAGGCCGCGCACGAAAAGCTGCTGCCGTGGCTCGACCCGGCGGGTTACGCGCGCGAATACTCCGAAATCCTGACCGAATTGGCCCTGCACGGGCACCAGAGTGGGGGCGTCCATGTCTGACGAAATTCCCGGCCGCGTCCAGGCCGAACTGACCCGGCTCCGTGCCGAGCGGCAGGTGTTCACCGCCGAGCAGGACAGGCTGAAGGCCAAGCTGGCCGAGACGGAGCACGAGCTGCGTGAAGCGACAGCCGGGGCTTCGTCGAACGAAGGCGACTTCGCCGACCTGAACCAGAAGCTCGCTTCTCAGCAAGAAGAACTGGACGTCGCGAAGGCGCGCCTGCGCGCGCTGGAGACCGAGGTCCTGCTCGCTCACCAGCAGCGCGACTCGCTGCGCGCTGAACTGAAGACCTGCCGTGAAGAGCGGGACAAACTGCGGCTGGCGCTGCTAGACGCCGAACTCGTCGTTTCGGCGGGCGTCGTCGACGCGGACATCCTGCCCGGCGGCGAGCCGTCGGCGGACCGGCAGCGGCTGCTCAACGCCGAACGGCTCGCCGCCGAGATGGCCCGCGAACTCGACGCCACGCGCCGCACCGTCAGCTGGCGGGTCACCGCGCCACTGCGTGTCGTGCGGAAGAAGATGGACCGGCCGTGACCGAACTCTGCTTCGTCTCCGCCGAGGGTGGTTCCGCCTTCATGGAGGAACTGCTCGAAGTGGTCGCCGACGCCGTGCGCACGGCGGGCGGCAAGGCCAGGACCGCGGTCGGCGAGTATCCCGAGGGCGGGGCCGACACGGTGTACGTCGTCGTCCCCCACGAGTACTTCGTGACCGTCCCGGACGCCGCCTTCCCGACCGCCGACCAGTGCCGCCGCACCATCGGGTTCTGTGTGGAGCATCCCGGGACGGCGACCTTCGAGCGCAACGCCGAACTGCTCTCCATCCTGGGCGGCGCCGTCGACATCAACCACGATTCGACCGCCGAACTGCGCCGGCGCGGGATCGCCGTCGAGCATTTCCAGCTCGGCTACAGCCCGCTGTGGGATCTGTGGGGCGGCGACCTCGACAGCCCGCGCGACCTCGACGTCACCTACCTCGGCACGGCCGAACGGCGGCGTTCGGTGCTGCTCGGCTCGTACGCGCGTGATCTGGCCGGGCTGCGGACGCGGTTGCTGACCCCGCCGCACGAACCGATGACCGGCGCCCGGGTCGACTTCCTGCCGGGCAAGGCGAAGTTCGAGCACCTCGCGCGGTCGCGGTTTCTGCTGAACCTGCACCGCGAGCAGAAGCAGACCCTGGAATGGGTACGCACCCTCGAAGCGATGACCAACGGCTGCGTGGTGGTCAGCGAGACCTCCGCCGACGTCGAACCGCTGGTCCCCGGCGAGCATCTGGTGCTGGCCCGGCCGGAGGCGCTGGGCTCGGTCGTCGCCGCGCTGGCCGACGAGCCCGAGCGTGAACGGCACCTGCGTTCGGCCGCCTACGGCTTCGTGAAGTCGCTGGACATGACGGCGTCCGCGCGGCGGCTGATCGACCTGGCGTCGTCGCTGGGCTCGGCTCCTGCCGCGGACATCGCGCCGGCGCGGGCGCTGGCGGCGAGCCTGCGGAACCCGGAGGACGCCCTCGCCGTCGACACCCCGTCGTTCGACGCGCGGTTCGCGGGCGACCGGTCCGCCGCCGGCCCGGCTTCGGCGCGCGGAACGGCGCTGTCGGCACGGATCGCTCAGCGCGCGGCAGGTGCGCGAAGGGTCGCTTCGCGGCGCTGGGAGCCTGCTGCGGCTTCGGTGCCGGGCTCGGCCGATGTCGACGTGCTGATCGTGCGCCGGACCGGCGAGGTCGATCCGGACGATCTGGCGAACGACCTGCTCACCGGCAGTGTGCTGCCACGGAAGGTGCTCGTCGGCGAGGACGGCGTACACCCCTGGCCGCGTCCGCGCCCGTACGACGTCCTGCTGCACGACACCCCGCTCGGCCGCGGGCTCACCAGGAACTCGCTGCTCGAGCGCTCGACGGCGGCCTGGCTGCTGGTGCTCGACGGCGGGATGCGCGCGTCGGAATTCCTGCTGGAGCGTCTGCTGGCCGCTTCCGACGACGTCGACGTGGTGCACTGCCCGGTCGCGGATCCGGTGGACGGCCTGGTCGGCGCGCTGCCGCCGGAGGAGCGGCGGCTGCGGACGCTGCCGTACCTCGGCAGCGGGTACCTGGTGCGGCGGTCGCTGATCGACGAACTCGGCGGCTGGAACTCCGAGGTGCTGTTCGAGGGCCTGGAGGACCACCTGTTCTGGCGGCGGGTGGCTTCTTCGGCGAAGCCGACGACGCTGGTGCAGCAGGTGCTGCTGCGGCGGCTGCGGCCGGATCCGGACTCGCGGCCGATGGACCTCGACCCGCACCGGGTGTGGGCGGCGGTCGGCGGCGCGCTGTAGTCGTCGCTTGGTACCTCAGGTGCCCGCGCGTGCAATGAAAGGTCCTTTCCTGGCAAATCTTGCAAGGAAAGGACCTTTCATTGCACGCCGGGTCGACGTTCAGTTGCCCCATTAGTGTGAGTTGGGCCGTGTCGGTGAACGTCCTCCCCCGGTCGTGCGCCTTATGGGCAGAGCATCGGAGCGTTCGGATGTGGACGAGGAGGAGCCGCCATGGCCTGGGAGATCGCCCTGGTCGCCGCGCTGGCCGTCGTGTTCGTCATACGGCTGGCGCTTCAGCTGAAGCGCGGCTGAGCTCGCGGCGCCGCAGCTTCAGCTGCGGAATCCGCCTTGTCTTGGCTCGCGCCGGGAAAAGCGGAGGGCCGTCTTCCCGCAGTTGTTTCTTGACGTGAATCGTCTTGTATCCCGTCGTCAGATAGCCCTCGTTCTTCAGTTTCACCATCTCGGAGTTCACCGACGCGGCCGACGCCCCGATCGCGGACGCGATGTCCGCGTGGTTCAAGCCCACGTCGATCACCACGCCGTCTTCACCGGGGATCCCGTAGACCGCCTGCAACCGGGCCAGAAAAGCGGTCAATCTGCTCCGGACCTTGGCGGGCGCGAAGCCCAGCGCGGCATCCCGGCGGCGCAGCCGGAACGCCAGTGCTTCAGCGGCCGCGCCCATCGCCTGCTTGTTGTCGTGGAGAAAGCGGCGAAAGGCTTTCTGCGGGACTTCGAGGACACGGACCGGCTTCGTGGCGACGTAGGCGAGGTGGCTCGCCCCTCCGATCAGGCAGTCCTCCAGCCCGAGTACGTCACCCGCGCCGAACAGGTCGACGATCATGGCCGGTGTGTCGCCCTGCGCCGTCCGCAGGGCTTTCACGAAACCCGACTGCAGGATGAGCACCGGTGGAACCGGCTCCGCCTGGTTCGCCAGATTCGACCCGGCCGGGTGGTCGACATGTCTGGCGAGGTCGAGCAGCCGCCGCCGTTGCCGCTCGGTGAGCGCCTCCAGGAAAGATCCCCCCATCAGCCGACCACCGCCGCGAACGCGTAGAGGATGGCGGGCAGACCCGCTACCAAGGCCGCCACCGAGCCGATCACCTTGGCAGGCTGCGCGACCTTTCTCGCGAGCAGAAGCCGGGTGAGGATCGCGGCGAAAACGATGTAGGCGAGAACGACGACGCCCGCGGTGACCACCAGAAGGGGGTCAGGTGTATTTGACGCCAATGGTGACTCCCAGTGAGAAGAAATTGCGATCTTGAAGTGTTATCGAACCCTGACCGGCCGGGTGAGAATCACGTCGAGTAGGTGACGACGCCGCGCGGCCGTAGCACCGAAGACTAGTGCTCAGAGTCATTGTGTGAAAGCAACCCGCGCCGTCCGCACCCGGACAGGGAGCTTCCAGCCGGCCTTTTCGCGACAGAAAGTGACAGCGATTTCCGTGGCGCCGGAAGCGGAAAATCACGGACTGTGCCCGAAGTCGCGGCAAATTTCGGCGAGTCACGGGTGAAAACACCGGGAAATCAGGGTTAGCCGTACGCGCATATGGCTTCGGCTCGATGGTCGGGAATCGTCGATCACTCCGCAGGCCCGAATGTTTCCCCAGGTGGAAATGAAGAAGAAGCGAACGTGCCCACTCCGGATGCTGCCCGCGTAAGCAGCCGAAGGTCGTGCATCTGCACGTGCATCCCATCGATTTAACGGAGGGTCAGCGATCCTGAGACCCCGGTCACCCCGCGTGATTCGGGGGTCTTCCCCGCAAATCTCATCTTTTTGGGGGAATCCCCACCGGCCGGCTAACGCGGTAGAGGCCCCCGGTCAGCTCCGTCGGGGGCTGACCAGGCCGGACTCGTAGGCCAAGACCACCAGCTGCGCCCGGTCGCGCGCCCCGATCTTGGTCATGATCCGGCTGACGTGCGTACGCGCGGTGGCCGTGGAGATCACCAGGTGCGCGGCGATTTCGTCGTTCGACATGCCGCCGGCGACCAGGCCGAGCACCTCGCGTTCGCGGTCGGTGATCTCACGGACGGCGCCCACGTCGATGCGGCGGTTCTCCGGCCGATCGACGAATTCCGCGATCAGCCGCCGGGTCACGGTCGGGGCGAGCAGCGCCTCACCCGCGGCGACCACCTTCAGCGCCCGCAGCAGTTCCACCGGGTCGGTGTCCTTCAGCAGGAATCCGCTCGCACCGGCGCGCAACGCCTCGTAGACGTACTCGTCGACGTCGAAAGTGGTCAGGACCAAAACCTTCACCCCGGCCAGCTCCGGGTTCGCGGTGATCCGCCTGGTCGCTTCGAGCCCGTCGACGCCCGGCATCCGGATGTCCATCACCACGATGTCCGGCCGGTGCTCGACGGCGGCCGCGACGGCCTGCTCGCCGTCACCGGCCTCGGCACAGACCTCGAAGCCGTCTTCGGTCTCCAGCAGCACCCGGAAACCCGCGCGCACCAGCACCTGGTCGTCGGCGAGGACCACCCGGATCGTCATCGTTCCCCCTCGATAGGCAAATCCACGCGAACCTGGAACCCGCCGTCGACGACGGACGTCGTGAGCGCGCCACCCAGCGCCGCCGCCCGTTCGGACATGCCGCGCAGCCCGTGGCCGGGCGTGGGTTCGACGGCGTCACGACCATCGTCGCGGACGAGCAAGGTCAACGCACCGGTTTTCCGCTCGAACCTGACGTCGACACCCCGCGCCTGATTCGCGTGGCGGACCACGTTCGTCAACGATTCCTGCAGGATCCGGTACGCGGCGCCGTCGACGGGGGCGGGCAGCTCACCCGGTTCGCCGTCGACGCGGACCGCCAACCCGGCGGCCCGCGCGTGTTCGAACAGTTCGTCGGCCTGAGCGAGACTCGGCGCGGGCGCCTTGTCCTCGCCGGAACGCAGGACGGCCAGCGTCGCGCGGAGGTCCTTCAGCGCCGAAGCGCTCGCCTCCTTGATGTTCAGCAAAGCCTCTTTCGCCTGTTCAGGACGCCGATCGGCGACATGCGCGGCGACCCCGGCCTGCACGTTGATCATCGCGAGGCTGTGCGCGACGACGTCGTGCACCTCCCGGGCGATGGTGAGCCGCTCCTGCTCGGCCATCCGGTGCCGATGTTCGTCGGCCTGCTCGCGCCGGGCCCGTGCCGCGGCCACGCCGTTGCGTACCGCCGTCCCGACCCCGACGACCGCGATCACCCAGACGAGCCCCAGCCCGGTCCGGAGATCGAAACCGGCGAACCCGTGCCGGGCGAACAGGGCGATACCGGCGGCCACGAGCAGGGATCCGCCGGTGATGCCGGCGACCAGCGGCCCGCGGATCTTGGTGAGCACGAACAACGCGATCGTCGGGAGCACGATCACCGGCCCGCCGGGATTGTCCGAGGCGTAGTAGCCCAGCGTCAGCGCGGCCGTCAGCAGAAAGATCGGCAACGGATACCGGTGGACCAGCAGCAGCGGCACCGCGATGGCGACCAGCCACAGCACGCCGAACGCGGTCAGCGGCGGGGCGCCCGGTTGCCAGCGGGCCGCGCTGCTCGTGGCGCCGAGGACGAACCCCAGTGGCAGCACCACGCGCAGTACGCGGCCGGCCCAAGGGCTCCACGGATACCGTTCTTTCAGCAGCACAGGACGAAAGCTACCGGGGGCGGGGGCCGATCGCGTCCGTTGAAAAGCGGCTTCTCGGCTACGCCGCGTGCGGTAGTCGCCGCAGGACCGCAATCATCATCAGCACCCCGCCGATCACCTGCACGACCAGCACCGGCACATGCCCGGACGAATTCATCGCGAACTCGCTGAACAGGCCCCACGCACCCGAACCCGCCATCGCTCCGGCACCGGTCCACACCAGCATCAGCCGCGGCCAGAACCGTCCCCGCGAAACGGTCGCCAAGGCCACCGCGGCGAGCACGCCGAGCAGCGCGATCACGACGTCCTGACCACGAGCCGACAGCCCACCGGAGCCGAACGCCCAGATCGTGTGGCCGATCGCGGAAACGAGGGCGGCGGCGATACCGAGCGTGCCCGGCATGCCGATCGTCCCCGGTCGCACGGTGCCGGTGACGACGAACCACCAGCGATCGCGGGCGTAGAGCACGAACGCGGTCAGCAGCAGGACGCCCTGCCAGGCGAAACCACCGTAGACGACGGCCCAGACCCAGTTTTCCAACGGCAGTTCGGCCAGTTGTGGTTGCGTCAGGTCGGCGATGATCACCGGAAGGTTCAGCACGATCGGCGCGAGGAGTCCGGTGCCGATCCAGATCGGGAAGAGCACGAGCGGCGCGGGGATCCGGCGACCCCAGGAGTAAGTGAACGCCAACGCGAGTACCACCGCGACGACGTCCATCCCGCCGGTGAGCAGGTTCGCGAAGAGCATCAGCTCGGAGTCCACGAACGACGGATCACGGAGGCCGATGCTGCCTCCCGTGACCCAGGAGGCCTTGAGTGTCAGATAGGGCAGCGTGCCCAGAATCGCGGCGTAGCAGACGATCACGCGGGCACTGGAAATCTTGGGAGTGGCGACTGCTGCGGTCATGCAGTCAGCTTCGGCGTCCACACCGCGGAAAGACTCCCTCGCGAGCCTGGTCCGCCTCCCTCTTCAGAAGGAAACCGGCGACGACGCGGGGCGTTGGCCAGCAGGCCGCGATGGCGCTGGGGGTGGCGCGGAGGCTGCCGGATCCGCGGATCCGAGAAAAGTCCGGCCGTACCCGTCGGAGAAGTGGCTCCCCGAGCGACGATGGGGATGTGACGGAACCACGGGTGCATCGGGACCCGGCCTTCGCGCTCTTGTCGCTGTACGACACGGCGTTGCCGGAGGTCTACGGGTACCTGCTGTCCCGGTGCGGTGATCGCACCCTCGCCGAGGAGTTGACGTCCGAGACGTTCCTCGGCGCGGTGAGGGCCTGTCGCAAGGAGCTTGCGCCCGCAGTGAGCACCGGGTGGCTGATCGGCGTCGCCCGGCACAAGCTCGCCGATCACTGGCGGCGTAAGGAACGTGAGGAACGCGGGCTGCGGCTCGTCCACGAGGAGGACGTCACCGATCCGTGGGACGAACGGCTGGACGCCCTCCTTGCGCGCGAGGTGCTCGCGTCGCTCGGAGCGCATCATCAAGCCGCGTTGACGCTTCGCTACGTCGACGGCCTCCCGGTCGCGGAGGTCGCCGCCCATCTGGACCGCACGCTGCACGCCACGGAGGCGTTGCTCGTGCGGGCCCGTGCCGCGTTCCGGCGTGCTTACCAGGAGAAGGAGGGTCGCGATGCCTGATCCGTTCGACGCGCTTCGCGCACCCTCGCAGCCGGTCGATCCCGACCCGCTCTTCGCCGCCGAACTGCGCGACAATCTGCGTCGTGCCGTCTTGAACGGAGCCGATATGACATCTGTGACGAACGCCGAAGCGCGTTCTTTGACGCCGTACCTCGTGGTGACCGACGCCCGCGCCGCGCTCGACTTCTACGTCGAGGTGTTCGGGGCGCGGCGCCGGGCCGAACCGATCGTGATGGAGGACGGCCGGGTCGGGCACGCGGAACTGGCCATCGGGGACAGCGTGCTGATGCTCGCGGAAGAATTTCCCGAACTGGGCAATGTCGTGGCGCCCGCCGGTGGCCCGCTGATCCGGGTCGAGGTCCCGGACGTGCACGCGGCCGCGCGGCGGGCCGTCGAACTGGGCGGGGAACTGGAACGGGCCGTCTCGGACGAAGGCCATGGTCTGTACGGGACGATCAAGGACCCGTACGGCCAGCGGTGGCTGGTGTCGCAAGCCGCCCCTTCAGGGACTTCAGAAACTTCAGGGACTTCAGGCGCGAAGCCGATCCGACACGGCGAAGCGTGCTACTTCACCTTCCAGGTCCCGGACGACCAGCGAGCGAAGGCGTTCTACGGCGCCGTCCTCGGCTGGCAGTTCTCCCCCGGGCGGGTCGAAGGCGGTTGGGGCATCGAAGGTTCCGGCCTGCAGGGCGGTCTCTGGGGTGGCCCGGGGCGGCAGGTGGGCTGGAAGGTCATGTACGCCGTCGACGACCTCGCCGCCGCACTCGACCGAGTACGCGCCCAAGGCGGCCAGGTTGGCGAAACCGAACAGCAGCCCTACGGCCTGAGCGCCGACTGCGTGGACGACCAGGGCATCGAATTCTGGCTCTGGGAACAGCCGCGCTCTTAAGGTCACCACCCCAGCCCCCACCGCTCCCAGGGGGGCGACCCCGAAGCCAGTCTATCGCTTAGGGGGAACGGGAAGCGGAACTGAGGCGAGTTGTCCACAGGTGGGGATGGTTGTGGACAACCGGGACTGGGGGTCCATGCCGTGAAGGCCTCCTTCGCTACCGTGAGGGTAGGGAAGGAGGCCTTCACGGCAGGTCAGCGGCAGTCAGCGGCCGGCCGCGTAGCCCTGCATTCCGCGCGCGTTCGCGGCGGCGCGGAGGACTCCATCGGAACGCGACACGGCCGAAAGCCGCCCCAGCGCCCAAGGTCCGGCATCGACGACGGTGTGCCCGCGTGCCGTCAGTGCGTCCATTGTGGACTGACCGAGCCGCGATTCGACCACGAGTTCCCGCGGCGTCCACGAACGCGGATAGAACGAACTCGGGAACGCCGTCGTATGCCAAGCGGGCGAGTCGATCGACTCCTGCAAGTTCAGCCCGCCGAGCGTGTGCGCCAGCCAGAAACACAGCTGCCATTGGTCCTGCTGATCCCCGCCAGGCGTCCCGAAGGCCAGCACCGGCTCGCCGTCGCGCAGCCCCATCGACGGCGAAAGCGTGATCCGCGGCCGTTTCCTCGGCGCCAGCGAGTTCGGCAGACCTTGTTCCAGCCAGAACATCTGCCCACGCGAGTCGAGGCAGAACCCGAGTTCGGGGATCGTCGGGCTCGACTGCAGCCAGCCACCCGACGGCGTCACCGAGATCATGTTCCCGGCCGCGTCGACGACGTCGATGTGCACGGTGTCGCCACGGGTCTCACCCAGCGGCCCGACCGTCGGCTCCCCTGTCGCGCCCGAACCGGATTCGAGACCGCGCAACTTTTCCAGGATCGCGGGCAGCCGCGGAGAGGGGCCACCCGGCCGGAGTTCGGCGGATGCTTCTTCGGTGATCAAGGCGCGGCGGGTTTCCGTGTATTCACGGGAGATCAGCAATTCGATCGGCACCTCGGGCGAATCCCCGTACCAGGCCTCACGATCGGCGAACGCCAGTTTCGCCGCCTCGACGGCCAAATGCACCGTACGTTCCGTCGGCATTCCGTCCACATAGGACAACTCGGCACGCAGGCCGTCCAGCAACCGCGCCTGCTGCAGCAAGGCTGGCCCCTGGGTCCAGGCGCCCATCTTCACCAGGCCCCAGTCACCGAAGTCGACCTGCAGGGCGTCTTCGTACGTCGCTTCCCAGCTCGCGAGGTCCTGGCCGGTGAGGAGTCCGGCGTGGTCACGACCGGAGTCGTCGCGGAAGGCCTTGCGGCTGAACTTCTCGATCGCCTCGGCGACGAAGCCCTGCGACCACGCCCGCCGTCCGGCGTCGATCTGCGCCTCCCGTCCGCTGACGGATTCGGCCTCGGCGAGCAACCGCTCCCAGGTGTCCGCGAGCGCCGGATTGCGGTGCAGGCCCTCGACGGGCTTGCCGTCGGCGAGCCACAGCGCCGCCGACGTCGGCCAATGCTCGGTGAAGAGATCCTGCACGGCGCGGATCGTGTCGCCGACCCGGCTGACCAGCGGAATCCCATCGCGCGCGTAGGAGATCGCGTAACCGAGCACGTCACGCAGCGACTTCGTGCCGTGATCACGAAGGAGCAGCAGCCAGCCGTCCCACGCCCCCGGCACGGTCGCGGGAAGCAGACCGCTGCCGGGGATCAGGTCGAGCCCGAGGTCCGCGAAACGCTCCGGCGTCGCCGCGGCCGGCGAGACGCCCTGACCCGCGAGAACTCGCGGGGTTCGATCGGCAGCGGTGACGAAGATGCCGGGGACCTGCCCCGCCTGACCGCACAGATGCGGCTCGGCGACCTGCAGGACGAACCCGGCCGCTACCGCCGCGTCGAAGGCGTTGCCGCCGTTTTCGAGCACCGCCATGCCGGTGGCCGAGGCCAGCCAGTGCGTCGATGCCACCATGCCATGGGTGCCGGCCAGTTCCGGCCTGGTCGTGAACACACGACTGATACTACGCTTTGCTAACTACTTTTTCAGCAGGCCCGGCGAAGCTCCTTCGCATCCCTCACCCACCGAACCTATCCCCGCGCGACCACCGGGGAGTCATAGTTTTCGAGCGTCGTCGCGTTGGCCGCACGCGAAGTCAGCCACGTGAAGACCTTGGTCATCGGCCGCGAGCCCAGCACCCGGTACAGGAAGTTCCGGTAGCCGACCATGAACCGCGTCTTCGGCGCGAGGAACGTGCCTATCCCGGCCGCCTGCTTCTGCGAGACCTTCACCGGACCTCGGAGCTTCTCCTCGTAGCGCGCGAAGGCGGCTTCGTGGTCGCCCCGTGCGACGGCGAGTTCACCCGCCAGGACATACGCGCCCATCATCGCGAGACCCGTTCCCGAACCGCCCGGACCCGCGCACCAGGCGGCGTCGCCGAGCAGTACGACCCGGCCCTGCGACCACTTGTCGAGGTGGATCTGGCTGAGCGAATCGAAGTACAGCGCGTCGACGTCGCCGAGGCTTTCCAGCAATGCCGGAACTTCCCAGCCGAAGTCGGCGTAGCGCTCGGTGAGGGTCTTCTTCTGCGCCTCGACATCGCGGCGGTCGACCTCCAGCGGCCCGGACGCGAAGACGAAACTGACGTTGAGCGCCGAGCGGTCGCGGCCGCTGGCGACCATCACCGTCCGGCCGGGGACGCTGCAGATCTGGCCGAGGTGGTCGAGGTCGAGATGGTTGGGCGCGGTGAAGCCCGCCGTGTGGAAGCCGAGATCGGTGCGGAATCGCTCTTCTTCGCCGAAGGCCAGCCGCCGGACACCGGAGTGGAGCCCGTCCGCGCCGACGACCAGGTCGAATCTGCGTGGCTCATTGGTGGCGAAGGTGACGTCGACGCCGTTGTCGCACTCATCCAACCCGGTGATCCAGTCGCCGAAGACGTATTCGACGTCATCCTTCGTGTGCTCGTAGAGGATTCGGGTCAGGTCTCCGCGTTCGATCTCGACTTCGCCGCTGAAGAACACCGACGGCATCTCCGCGACCTTCTTGCCCTTGGGATCGACGATGACCTGCGAGCCCATCGCGGTTTCCTTCGCGCGGATGTCTTCGAGGATCCCCATGCGCATCAGCAGGGTCATCTGCTCGCCGCGGAAGTCGACCGCGCTGCCGCCTTCGCGCAGGCTCGGGGCCCGCTCGACGACGGTCGGCGCGAAACCGCGCTTCCGCAGCCAGAAGACGAGGGCCGGTCCCGCGATGCCGGCGCCGGAGATCAGAACGGTGGTCGTCATGGCTGCTCCTCGATGTTCTCGGGTGATGAAAGCGACCGTACGGCAGATTTGCACGCTTGGTCAATCCACCTGGTTAAACCATATGGATAAACCGCGTGGCCTAGGATCTCGGGCATGGGCAATCGCGAGGACCTGATGGCGGGCGCCATCCAGTGCTTGAAGGAAAAGGGCTGGTCACGCACCACGGTGCGGGACATCGCGGCGGCGGCCGGGGTCAGTCACGCGGCGATCGGTTACCACTTCGGCTCTCGAGAAGCTCTGCTGCTGACGGCGTTCTCCCAGGCGATGGACGAGTGGGGCCGGGAAGTCCAGCGCGAGATGATGAGCGCCATCGACCCGGAGGCGTCGCCATCCGAACGGTACCGGGCCTCGTGGCGGGCGATGATCGACTCCTACGGCCGCAACCGGCAGCTGTGGATTGCCTCGATCGAGGCGTTCGTGCAGTCCGAGCATCACCCTGAGCTGCGGAAACAACTCGCCGCGGCGCAGCGTGAGGGTCGGCGTGGGATGGCGGCGGGAGTACTCGGGATCGACGAGGACAACCTCACCGAGGCGGACGAGCGCCGTATCGGCGCGGTGGCCACGGCGCTGAACTCGGGCATCATGCTGCAGCACATGCTCGACCCGGAGAACGCTCCGACGGCCGAGGAGGTCGTGGACGGGCTGCTGAAGCTGGTCTCCCTGGTGCAATGAAAGGTCCTTTCCTTGCGAATTTCGCAAGGAAAGGACCTTTCATTGCACACGCGGGAGGTCAGGCGGGTCAGGAGACGGCGACCCTCCGCCGCAGCGCCGCCCGCGGCCGCCCGACGCCCTGCCACGACAGACCGGCGTCCAGGATCCGCTGCGGGTCCAGGAGATTGCGCGTGTCGACGACCGAGTCGCCGTCCATCTGCTCGGCCATGTAGTGCCAGTCGAGCCGTTTGAACTCGTCCCATTCCGTCAGCACGACGACGGCGTCGGCCGCCTTCGCGACCTGGTACGGGTCGTCGACCACGGTCATCCCGGCGATCTGGCCGCCGACGGCCGGGTCGTAAGCGGTCAATTCCGCGCCGAGCGCGCCCAGCACCGAAGCGACCGCGAGGGCGGGTGAGTCGCGCAGGTCGTTCGTCCCGGCCTTGAACGCCAGACCGAGGATGCCGATCCGCGAACCGGCCGGCGTGCCGCCGACGGCGCCGGCGATCTTCGCGACGATCCGGTCCCGTTGCGCGATGTTCTCCTCGATCGCCGAGGTCAGCAGCGTGAAGTCGTACTGCACGGATTCGGCGACCTTGACCAGCGCGCTGGTGTCCTTCGGCAGGCAGGAGCCGCCCCAGCCCGGGCCGGGCTTCAGGAACGAGCGGCCGATGCGCCGGTCGTAGCCCATTCCTTCGGTGACCAGGTCGATGTCCGCGCCGAGACGTTCGCACAGTTCGGCGATCGAGTTCACATAGGACAGTTTCATCGCGAGGAAGCAGTTCGCCGCGTACTTCACCAGTTCCGCGCTGGCCGCGTCGGCGACGACGACCGGCGCGGCCAGATCGGCGTAGAGATCGCCGACCCAGCGGGCGGCCGCGACGTCGTCGGAGCCGACGACGATCCGGTCCGGGCCGAGGAAGTCCTCGACCGCGGTGCCCTCGCGCAGGAACTCCGGATTCGACACGACCGGCACGTCCGTGCGGCCGAGCATCGCTTGGATGCGCTTCGACGTGCCCACCGGAACGGTGGATTTGGTGATCAGCGCACAACCCGAAGGGATGACGTCGCCGATCTCGTTGGTCACCGCTTCGACCGCGCGCAGGTCCGCCGAGCCGCCCGCCCCCATCGGCGTCGGCACACAAAGGAAAACGGCCTCCGCGTCGCGAACCGCGTCGCGCGCGCCGACCACGAAAGTGAGTCTTCCGCTGGTCAGCCCCCTCGACACCAGCTCGGACAATCCCGGCTCCAGGATGTCCACCCGTCCGGCGGAAAGCCTTGCGACCTTCGCCTGGTCGACATCGACACAAGTGACTCGATGCCCCAGGCCGGCCAAGCAGGCCCCCGTGGTCAATCCGACGTAACCGGTCCCCACCACCACGATCCGAGCAGTGCTCATGCTGCTGAAGGTGACAGCCGGAGTTGACCTGGAAGCGAACGGAACGCTTCAGGCCCGAATACTCCTCACGACATGCTCCGCACCGACGTGAGCCAGCACACCCACCCCAGCGATGCGAACGAGCGTTAACCTGGACCCGGTTGTCGACGAAAGGGAGAACATGCAGATCACCGATACCGCGGCGCTCGTCACGGGTGGCGCGTCCGGGCTCGGCGGTGCGACCGCGAAGGCGCTCGCGGCGAAGGGCGCGCGGGTCTTCGCGCTGGACCTCGCCGGTGCCATCGCCAACGCCGAGCAGGTCGAGGGCATCACCTACGTCGAGGCCGACGTGACCGATCCGGAGCAGGTGCGGACCGCCGTCGCGACCGCCGCCGAGTCCGGCGTGCCCCTGCGGACCGTGGTGAACTGCGCCGGGATCGGGCCGTCCGCCCGCATCCTTTCGAAGAAGGGCCCGCACGACCTCGCCCTGTACGCGAAGGTCGTCCAGATCAACCTGATCGGCTCCTTCAACGTGCTGACGCTGGCCGCCGAGGCCATCGCGAAGACGGAACCGCTCGCCGACAACGCGCGCGGCGTCATCATCAACACCGCGTCGGTCGCGGCCTTCGACGGCCAGATCGGGCAGGTGGCGTATTCGTCGTCCAAGGGCGGCATCGTCGGGATGACCCTGCCCGCCGCCCGTGACCTCGCGTCGCACGGCATCCGGGTGCTGACCATCGCGCCGGGCATCGTCGACACCCCGATGCTGGCGACGGTGAGCGAGGAGTTCCGCGCCTCGCTGGCCGAAGGCGTCCCGTTCCCGAAGCGGCTCGCGCGGCCGGACGAGTACGCACAGCTCGCGCTGTCGCTGATCGACCACGACTACCTGAACGGCGAGGTCATCCGGATGGACGGCTCGCTGCGCATGGCCCCTCGCTGACCCTTGCCGTGTTATGAACGGGACTTTCATGACGAATTTTTGCGATGAAAGTCCCGTTCATAAGCTGAGAGATCAGAGGTCGTTCATGTACGGCACGGCCGTCTGCGCGTGGTCGGTCATCCAGTTCCGCAGCGCGTGCGTGGCCAGTACGTCGTCCTCGTTGTAGCGCAGCAGACGCTCACGCTGGCCGTCGTCCGGGACGCCGCCGTCCATGCCGACGGCGTCGCGATACCAGCTCATCGACGCCTCGCCGCCCGCTTCCGGGTCGCGCCAGGCGAAACCGGCGACCGGGGCGATCACCTTGAGTCCCTTGCCGTGCGAGCACAGGAACTGGTCGGTGACGCTGCGGAAGAGATCGATCCATTCCTCGGAGTCCACAAAGGACGCGATCTCGGCCTTCGTCGGAACGCCCGGGTAATCGCCGAATCGTTCCACGGAGCCGAACAGCCAGCGGTTCTCGGCGAGCGCGTTGTAGCAGTAGGCGCGGAAGGTCAGTCCGGCCGCGAGAGTGCGCTCCCGGACTTCCTTGAACCAGGCCCAGAACTCGGCGAACGACCGGGCCTCGTCCGCGGTCGGCAACGGTTCCCAGGTCGCGAAGGCCCGGTAGCCCTGCTCCATCCCGATGTCGGCGCCGGTCAGCAGCGAACCCCACAGATACGCGCCGGAATCACCGAAGCTCTCCATGTCGACGTCCACCTCGACGTCGCCGCGGGAGACCTCGATGCGGTCGACCTTGCGCACCATCGTGAGATCGGCGAGCCAGGCCCGCGCGAGGATGATCGCGTCGGCGAAGGTGCCGCCGGTCCAGTTCATCGGCGGGGGCTCGTCGGCCGGGTCGAGCGCCGCCAGTTTGTCCACTGTGGACACGCCGGCGCGGCGGAGTTCCATCGCGTCCTCGCCGCGGACGACCAGGCTGACGTCGCGGGTTTCGGTGAGCACGAACTCGCACGTCGGCCACCAGGGACAGCGACGGCATTCGAGGACACGCGACGGTTCGGCGAGCGGCTCTTCGCCTTCGGCTGCCGCGGTCGCGATGGCGAGCCTGTCGGCGAAGCGGCTCTGATACTCCGTCAGCGCGCTTCGGCCGCCCGGCCAGGTGCCCGCGGCCAGGTCGTGCCAGACGACGACGTCCGCGTCGAGACCGATGACGCCACCGATCGCGCGGTGCCCTTCGTTCTTCCCGAGCGCTTCGAGCATCCGATAGAGGTGCGCGAGCCGCATCTGGTCCCGCGGTTGCGAGCGGACCTTGCGCGCCGGGTCGGGCAGCCGGTTCGCCGGATCGAGGTCGGTCATCACCGTGGTCGGCGCGCCCGCGCCGCGATCGGTGATGCGGTGCCGCACGACCAGCACCGGCACGTACCCCGCGCCCGTGTGGACCAGGAGTTCGGAGCCGCCACGCCGATGACCGGCGCGGTCGACCGGCAGCAGCGCGCCCCAGATGTAGCGCGCTTCGGCGGCGAGAGCCTCTTCGGTGAGCTGCACGCGCTCGGCGGCCGGGAGGTCGCGGGCGATCTTGACCCAGCCCGCGTCCGGGCCGGTCGCGGCCATCAAGCGCTGCACAATGGCCTCGCGATGGGCCGACGCGTCGGCGATCCGCTGCTGCGCCGCGGGGTCGGGCGGGGCGAGCGGAACCTCGCGCATCGCCGGATCGTGCTCAAGGTGCACGCGACGCCGGCAGCGGCTCACCGCTCCCGCGTCCAGTAGCACCTCGTTACTCACAGACAACACTCTAGAAGGCGACCGGCAAGCCGACATGCCCGCCACTTCGGGGACCAGTAAGTTCGTCAGTGACACAGCGTGGGAGGTGCCATGGCGCGCAAGGCCAAAGCCATCGAGGGCGAAGGCAGGTTCACCCCGAAGAAGGCGAAAAACGCCGTCGCGGTGGCCAAAGTGCTCGGACCGGCCGTACTGCCGGTGATCGCGCCGTACGCCGTTCGAGCGGCGGGTGCCGCGCGAGAGCTGTACGACCGTCATCAGGCGAAGAAGCTCGGCGTCGCCGTCGACCAGCTCAGCGAGTACAGCGGACGCGGTGCCGCGTTGCACGCGCGGATCGCGGGGCTGACGCAGGGGCTCGCGGAGCTGAAGAAGTCCGCGAAGGCGACCGACGCCGACGTGAGCTTCGCGAAGGACACCCAAGGGACGCTGGAGCAGCTTTCGGCGACCGTTCGTGCCGCGGAGCGGATGCCCGCCGCGCGGCGCAAGGCGGCGCATCGGGCTGTCGCCGGGGAGCTGGACCAGCTGGAGGGGAAGCTGCTGCACCGCCTGGGGATCTGAGCCTTGCCGCGGCGAGATAGGTGCCCTCAAGCGCAATGAAGGGGCCTTTCATCGCAGACTTTGCAATGAAGGACGCTTTCATTGCGCGCGCGACGGGAGCCTCAAGTGCTATGAAAGGTCCTTTCCTGGCAAATTTTGCAAGGAAAGGACCTTTCATGGCACGCGCGGAGGCCCCAAGCGGGCAGTGACGGCGGGCGAACTCGGCCCAGAGGTCTCCCAAAGGGCGCCCGCGCCCGACGGAGACTTCACCCGTCGAGCGCCCTCTTTGGGCCGAAGGCCCACGGAAACTCGATGAAGGGGCGCCCTCCCCTCCCACCGCGAGGCAGAAGCGGAACGGCGCCCCTTCGGCGAGTTTGCGTCAGCGCTCGATCAAGAAATAAAGCCTTTCTTCTTCATCCACTCGTAGGCGACCTCGCCCTGGTCACGGCCGTCGACGTCGACCTGCTTGCAGAGTTCGATCATCTGCTCGTTGTCGAGGGCCGCGCTGACGGCGTCGAGCGGGCCGCGTAGTTCCGGGTGCTGCTTGAGGAAGTCGGTCCGCAGCGTCGGCACGGCGTTGTACTGCGGGAACGCCTTCTTGTCGTCTTCGAGGACGCGCAGGTTGAGTCCGGCGATGCGGCCGTCGGTCGTGAAGATCTCGCCGATCGGGCAGGTGCCGCTCGCCACGGCCGAGTAGATCGTGCCGATGCCGAAGTTCTTGATCACCGGGTTCTGGAACCCGTACGCCCGCACGGCGGCGGGGAATCCGTCCTGGCGGCTGGTGAATTCGGTTTCCAGGCAGAACACGTTCTGGTCGGGTTTCCGCCTCAGGAACTCCGCCAGATCCGACGTCGTCTTCAGGTTGTTCGCCGCGCCGTAGGCCTCGGTGACCGCGAAGGCGTACTGGTCGTTGAGCGGCGAGTAGTTCAGCCAGGTGACGCCGTACTTCGCCTCGTCGGCCGCCTTCGTGGCTTCATATTGGGCCTGTTCCCCGCCGGGGACGGGGAGTTCGTTGCCCTGGTAGTTGATCCAGCCGGTGCCGGTGTACTCCCAGGTGACGTCGGTCTGGCCGGCGAGCAGCGCCTGCCGCGACGAGTTCGAGCCCTTGATGTCGGTCAGGTCGATGACGTCCGCGCCCGCCGCGGAAAGCGCCATTTCGGCCATGTAGCCGAGGATGATGTTCTCGGTGAAGTCCTTGGACCCCACCGTCACCTCGACGCCCTTGAGCGACTCGATGGGCTGGATGGACCCGGGTTCGATCTTGTACGGCAGCGCGGTGTTGACCTCGAGTCCACACGCGGAAAGCGTGCCGCAGAGCAGGATCGCGCCAAACAGTGCCTTTGAACGACGTGCCTTAACTCGCATGTCAGCGCAGTCCCTTCGGTCCGAAGAACTGTTCCGCGACCGCGCCGAGCCAGTCCACGAGCAGTGCCAGCGCGACGGCGAGCACCGAACCGGTGATCAGCACCTTCGTCAGGTTGAGCTTGTAGCCGGTGTCGATGAGCAGGCCGAAACCTCCGGCGTTGACGAACATGCCGAACGTCGCCGTGCCGACAGCCAGCACCAGCGACGTCCGCAGACCGGCCAGGATCAGCGGGACGGCCAGCGGGAATTCGACCCGCCACAGCACACCGGACGCCGACATGCCGATGCCGCGGCCCGCGTCGATCAGGGCGGGGTCGATCTGCTGCAGGCCGACCATCGTGTTCCGCAGTACCGGAAGCAGCGAGTAGAACGCCAGCGGAAGCGCCGCGACCCACAGCCCGCCGGTCGCGCCGGTGACGATGAACCACAGCACCAGCACCCCGAGCGCGGGTGCGGCCTGGCCGATGTTCGCGACCGCCAGGAAGACCGGCGCCGCCCACTTCGCCCACGGCCGCGTCGCGAGCACACCGAGCGGCACCGCGACGGCGACCACGATCGCCGTCACCACCACGGTCATCGCCAGGTGGTCGCGCAGCGCGGCGAGCAACCCGGCGGCGTTGAGCGTCGCCTTCTCCGTCGCCGTCAGGTCGCCGGCGAAGACCCAGATCAGCACCCCCGCGACGATCAGCAGCACCACCGCGGGCTGGGCGAACAGCCGGACCCGCTCGGCGCTTCTCGACGAGGATTCGGTGGAGAAACCGGTGTCGACGGCCGTCATGCGGTCACACCTTCCGCCGGGTTGTCCTCCGAGTGCTCCTCGCGCAGTTGCTGGATCGTCGAGATGACGGTGTCGAGCTCGATCGTCCCGGCGTACTCGCCGCGCGCGCCGGTCACCGGGACGCTGCCGCCCTCGGCGAGCATCGCTTCGAGCGCGTCCTGCAGCGTCGACTGGAGGCTGACCGAGTCGCGCAGCGGTTTGCCCGCGGTGGAGAGCGACGTGGCCGCGGTCAGCTCGCGGACGTGGACCCACCGCATCGGACGGCGGCGCTGATCGAGCACCAGCACGAAATGCTTGCGCTGCTTGGTCAGCTTCTCGCGCACGTCCGACGGCGATTCGCTCACGGTCGCCGTCAGCGCGTCCTGCTTCAGCTCGACGTCGCGGACCCGCAGCAGCGTCAGCTGCTTCAACGAGGCACCGGCGCCGACGAACCCGGCGACCGTGTCGTCGGCCGGGTTGGCGAGGATCGCGTCCGGGGTGTCGTACTGGAGGATCTTCGACTGGTTGCCGAGCACCGCGATCTTGTCGCCGAGCTTCACGGCTTCGTCGAAATCGTGGGTGACGAAGACGATCGTCTTCTTCAACTCGGTCTGCAGCCGCAGCAGTTCGTCCTGCAGGTTGCCGCGGGTGATCGGGTCGACCGCACCGAACGGTTCGTCCATCAGCAGCACCGGCGGATCCGCCGCGAGCGCCCGCGCGACGCCGACGCGCTGCTGCTGTCCACCGGACAGCTGACGCGGGAAGCGGTCGCGGAAGTCGATCGGGTCGAGCCCGACCAGGTCCATCATCTCCTCGACCCGGTCGTTGACCTTCTTCTTGTCCCAGCCGAGCAGCCCCGGCACGACCGCGATGTTTTGCGCGACGGTGAAATGCGGGAACAGCCCGGCCTGCTGGATCGCGTAGCCGATGCGTCGGCGCAGGGTGTCGACGTCGAGCTTCAGCGCGTCGTCCCCGCCGATGGTGATCCGGCCGGACGTCGGCTCGATCAGCCGGTTGATCATCCGCATGGTCGTGGTCTTGCCGCAGCCGGACGGGCCGACGAAGACCACGATCTTGCCGGCGGGCACCACCATCGAGAAGTCGTCGACCGCCGGCTCGCGGGTACCGGGGTAACGCTTGCTGACGTGCTCCAGCTCGATTTCGACACCGGATACGGTTTCAGCGTGTTCAGGCACGGACACCCCTTGAGACGGTCAAACGGTTGATCAGGACGTAAACGGCGTCGAGGACCAGCGCGAGGACGACCACGCCGAGTGTCCCGGTCAATGCCTGGTTGAGGGAGTTCGTGCTCCCCGCGTTCGTGAGCCCGGAGAAGACCTCCGAGCCGAGGCCGGGGCCCTTCGCGTAGGCCGCGATGACCGCGATGCCCATGAGCATCTGCGTCGCGACCCGCATCCCGGCGAGGATGGCGGGCCAGGCGAGCCGCAGCTCCACCCTGGTCAGCACGCCGAATCGGCTCATGCCGATACCGCGCGCCGCGTCACTGACCGCCGGATCGACCCCGCCGAGCCCGACGATCGTGTTCCGCACGATCGGCAGCAGCGCGTAGAGCACGAGGGCGATGACGGTGGTGTTCGCGCCGAGGCCGAAGACCGGGATGAGGAGACCCAGGAGGGCGAAGGAGGGGACGGTGAGGATCGTGCTCGCCAGTGCCGTGGCCACCGCGGACCCGATCGGGCTGCGGTAGACGGCGACGCCGATCAGCACGCCGAGCACGGCGGCGAGGATCGTGCACTGCACGACCGCGCTGACATGGAGAAGCCCTTGGAGGGCGAGTCTGTCCCACCGATCCGAGATGTACTCGAAGAGATTCATCGCGTGCTGGTTCTCCCGCCGCCTCTGAGTGAGAGTCCTCACCCATTCGGAGTAGCTGTATCGGGAGCCTGACTACCCAAAAAGTGTGCGGCCAAACCCCGGTTTACCGCGTCTTTCCCACAACCGTTCCCCATTCGGCCTAAATGGGCAAACGCACGCGCCGTCCCGGCGGTGTCTTTCCCACTGCTCAACAGCCGGGAGGAGATCGACCACCCGCCAGTACGTCGCATACGCTTCACCCCGTGAGTAAAGGCAGCCATCACCGAAGCGCGTTACGCGCTGTACGTGGTGGCTTGCTCGGCGTCAGCTCAGCCGCGCTGGCCGTAACGGCGCACGTCATCGGGGACGGCGAAGTACCCGATACGGCGATGACGCTGTTGCTCACCGTGCTCATCGGCTGGAACGCCGCCGCGCTCGCCGCGAAGGCACGCGGACCGATGGCCACCATCCTCGACCTCGGCGCGGGCCAGGTCGTGATGCATCTCGTGCTCAGCTCACTGGGCAGCCACGAACTGACGCACAACGCTCCCGCGCCGTCCTCCGGCGGGCTCGCGATGACCACTGCCCACGTCGTGGCGACGCTGGTCACCGCGTTGCTGCTGGCCAAGGCCGACGGACTGCTGCTCGGCGTCCTCGCCTGCCTGCGCGCGCTGGTCCCCTTCATCCTCAACGCGCTTCCGGTGCCCGCCCGTCCGGCGGCGCCGGTGCTCGCCCGTCCGGCGGGCCCCGGTCACCTCGTCCGCGTGGACCTTCGCCGGGTGCACGGCAGACGCGGCCCGCCGCTCTTCTCCTGAACCCCACTCATCCCCCGTACTCCGGCGAGGTCCCCGAACCCGCCGTCACCATCACGTTCAGGAGTTTTCGTGTCCAAGCACGTCTTCAAGCGCGCCGGTGTCCTGGCCGCCACCGTCGGCATCACCGGTCTGCTCTCGGCCGGGATCGCCTCGGCCCACGTCACCGCCAACGTCTACGGCCCCCAGCCCGAAAAGGGCGGTTACGGGTCGATCTTCTTCCGCGTCCCCAACGAGGAGAAGGACGCCGGCACGATCAAGGTCGAGGTCGCCGTCAAACCCGAGTACGCGCTCAGTTCGGTGCGTACCAAGCCGATTCCCGGCTGGAAGGCCGAGGTCGTCAAGTCGAAGCTGTCCGCCCCGGTGACCACCGCGTCCGGCACGCAGATCACCGAAGCCGTCACCAAGGTCTCCTGGACCGCGGAACCCGGCACCAAGATCGCCGCCGGTTCGACCGAGTTCCAGGAGTTCCAGATCAGCGCGGGCCAGTTCCCGACCACCGTCGACACGCTCGAGTTCCCGGCCACCCAGACGTACGAGAACGGCAAGGTCGTCAACTGGGACCAGCCGACCCCGGCCTCGGGTGAGGAGCCAGAGCACCCCGCGCCGAGCGTGAAGCTCGCCGAGAAGAGCGGTGACGGGCACGGCGGCGGCCACGGCTCCGACGCGAAGGCCTCCGAGGAATCGCACGCTTCTTCGTCTTCCGACAACACCGCCCGCTGGCTGGGCGGCGCCGGTCTGGTCGTCGGCGCGCTCGGACTCGGCGTCGGCGCCGGGGCCACCCTGCGCGCCCGCCGCGCCACCGCGGCCGCCGCCACCAAGAGCACCGAGGGAACCAAGTAAATGCGTAAGGCGCTCATCGCGCTGGCGATCACCGGGGTTGCGTGGCTCGCCACCGCCACCCCGGCGCTGGCGCACAACGTGCTGATCTCCTCCGACCCGGCGAAGGGCGCTTCGCTCGCCACCGGACCGGCGAAGGTCACGCTCACGTTCGACCAGTACGTCCAGAACGCGAACGTCAACCAGATCGCGGTCATCGGACCGGGCGGCGGTCAGTGGGCCGAAGGACAGGTCGAGGTCCGCGACAGTGTCGTGTCCGTGCCGCTGCGGCCGCTCGGCCCGGCGGGTGAGTACAAGATCGGTTACCGGATCCTGTCCGCGGACGGGCACGCCGTGACCGGCGAGGTGCCGTTCACCCTCACCGCCGCGGGCACCGGCACACCGGCGTCCGTCGACGCCGCCAGAAGCGGCGGCGGCGAATCGGCGAACACCCCGGCGACCGGCGGCGAAGGCTCGTCCGGGGTGCCGATCTGGGTGTGGATCGCGGGCGCCGTCGTGCTGCTCGCCGTCGGACTGACCGTCGCGTTGCGCACCGGCGCGGGTGACAAGGAGAAGAGCGGGTCATGACACAGACCGAGACCACCTCGCGCGCCCGCGTCGCCGTCCTGTTCTGCGTGGTGACGGCGGCGATGGTCGGTGTCCTGATCGGCGTCGCGCTGACGGCGACCGCCCCGGTGCCGGGGGTCGCGCAGGTCAGCGAGGTGGTCTCGGTCTCCATCCCGATCGTGCGGGTGCTGCTGGACATCGCGGCGGTCGCCACCATCGGGCTGGCGCTGCTTTCGGTGCTGGTCGGCTACGACCGGCCGAAGCTCTCCGAGCCGATCATGCGGATCGCGCGGCCCGCGAGCGTCGCGGCCGCGCTGGTGTGGGCGACCACCGCGCTCGTCGCGCTGATCCTGCAGACCGCCGAGTACCGGCCCGGCTCCAGCACGCTGTCGATGTCGGACGTCGGGAGCTACATCGCCGACGTCGGCGCCGGGAAGGCGCTGCTGATCGTCGCGGTACTGGCGCTGCTGCACGCGGGACTCGGCATCCTGGCGCTGAAGCACGGCGAGAAGGTGCCCGCCGAGGTCCGCGTCGGACTCGGGTTGTTCGCGCTGCTTCCGTTGCCCGTCACCGGGCACGCGTCGAACTGGAACTACCACGACTACACGATGATCTCGATGGAACTGCACGTGATGAGCGCCGTCGCCTGGACCGGCGGACTCGGCGCGATGACGGTGCTGCTCATCGGGAACCGGACGCTGCTGGCGCACGCGCTGCCGCGGTTTTCCAAACTGGCGACGCTGTGCCTGCTCCTCGGCGCGGCGACCGGACTGTTCAACGGGCTGATCGAGATCACGCTCAACCCGTCGCTCGGGTTCTGGGAAGGCCTGTTCACCACGCCGTACGGGCAGTTGGTGCTGCTCAAGCTGTTGTGCACTGGCGTGATCGCGGGACTCGGCGCTTACACGCGGTGGAAACTGATGCCGCGGATCATCCGGCACAACCGGACGGCGCTGGCCGCGTGGGCGACGCTGGAGCTGACCGTGATGGGGCTGGCGTTCGGTTTCGCCGTGGTCCTGACTCGCGCGCCGGTGGTGCCGACCAGCTAGCGCCTGGTCGGCCGTGAGGGCGCCGACGGGCTTCAGTGTCCACAAGGGACACATCCTGACCTCCGTGTACGGTTCTGCGTGAGGTCGTGAGTGCCGATGAGGGTTATTCCTCAAGGAGGGACACCACTGCCCAGCGCCGAAGCCTGATGCCGCTCGCGCCGGCCCCACCCGTGCACCGATGTCAGCTGTTACCCGCTTTGCTCCATCTGGCCGCATTTGGCCGGTTTCGCTGTCCTCTTCGGATCTTCGCCGCGATGCTCTACGCGATCGCTGGGGTTAACCCGAAGAGGGGATAGTGGATGGGCAGCCCGATGCCGGGTGAAAGTGAAGTCGGCACGCCGCAGGTACCGCGCCAGCGTTCGGCGACGCCGCTCACCAGACAGGTGAGTTCCGGCCCCCGTCAGCTTCCGCCCGTGCCGGCGCATTTCACCAACCGCGCGGCCGAGCTCACGTTGCTCGAGAAGCTGCTGACCCAGGCCGACACCGACGTCGACCGGCCGGCGGTGCACCTGATCAGCGGCCAGGGCGGGATCGGGAAGACGGCGTTGGCGACCGCGTGGGGCCGCCGTCTCGGTGACCGGTTCCCGGACGGGCACCTCTGGGCGGATCTCGGCGGGTTCAGCACCAACGGCCCGCTCTCCGCGAGCGAAGCGCTCGGCCGGTTCCTTCGCGCGCTGGGTGTCCCGCCGGAAGGACTGCCCTCGGACGTCGAGGAACTCGCCGCTCTGTACCGCACGACGACCGCCGACCGGCCGTTGCTCCTGCTGCTCGACAACGCGGGGTCGACCGACCAGGTACTGCCCTTGCTGCCGGCCTGCGGGCAAAGCCTCGTGATCGTGACTTCGCGCCGCCGACTGGGCAGGCTCCAGACCGAGCATCGCGCGAAGCTGATCGAGCTGGCCCCGTTCGGCTCCGCGCACAGCGCCGAACTGCTGGGCCGCGCGGTCGGCGCCGAGCGGGTCGGCGCCGAAGCCGTCCACGCGCGTGACATCGCCGACCTGTGCGGCGGTCTGCCGATCGCGCTCACCACGATCAGCGCCAAGCTGGCCGGGCGGCCCAAGATGTCGTTGGAGAAGATCGCCACCGAGCTGGCCAAGGAATATCGTCGACTGGCCACGCTCTCGACGAAAGAGGCGCAATCGGTGGAAGCCAGCTTCAACCTGTCCTATGACGAACTCCCCTCGGACGCCGCCGCGCTGTACGCGGCACTCGGCCTGCATCCCGGTCCCGACTTCGGTGTCGGGGTCGCCGCCGCGTCGATCGACGTCCGTCCCGAGGTCGCCGACGACCTGCTCGACCAGCTCGTCGACGTCGGGCTGCTGATCGATCGCGGCGACGACCGGTACACCTTTCACGACCTCGCGCGGTTGCACGCCAAAGAGAAGACGGCGGGCAACGAGTACGACCGCGACATCGCCGTCCGCCGCATGCTCGAGTGGTACCTGTTCACGGCGTCCGAGACCGCCGTCCTGACCACGCCCGACCAGGACGGGATCCCGTACCGCTACGAGTACCGCCCCTCGACGCGGACCACGTTCGACTCCTCCGAAGAGGCACTCGCCTGGTTGGAGCTGGAACGCGAGAACCTCATCGCCGCGGTCGAGACGGCCCATGCATGGCAGCTGTGGGAACTCGGCTGGCAGCTTGCCGCCGCGATGTGGCCGCTTTTCCTGCTGCGCAAGCACTATCCGGACTTCCTGCGGGTGAGCGAGCTCGGTGTCCAGTGCGCGAAGGCTTGGGGCAACACCTCCGCGGAGGCGCTGATGCGCAACCGCAGCGGTGCCGCTTGCCGCGGTACCGGCCGCTACGACGACGCCGTCCGGCACTACCTGGCCGGACGCGACGCCGCACGGGCGGCAGGCGACCACGTCGTCGAGATCCGGTCGGTGGAAGGGCTCGGCTTGGTCGCTCTGCAGCAGGGCAGGCTCGACGACGCGATCGAGTGGTTCGCCGAGGACCTCGCGCTCAGCGAGCGGCAGGAGCGGCCGCACGACATCGGGCTGGCGCTGATCAACCTCGGCGCGACCCGCGCCAAGACCGGACGGGCCGAAGCCGCGATCGCCGACCTCGTCCGCGCTCGCGACATCCTCGACGGCGACGACTACAACGTGGCCCGCGCCCGGATCGAACTCGGCCGCGTCCTCACGGCCACCGGGGAGCTCGCGGCCGCACGGGCCGAACTCGAGCCGGCCCGCGCCACCATGGAGGCCAGTGGGTCGAGGTTCGAGGTGGCCAGGACGCTTTCGGCGTTCGGCGAGATCGCCGAGGCGGAGGGTGACCCCGCAGAAGCCCGGCGCCACTACGACCAGGCCCTGCCGATTTTCGTCGGTCTGGGACGCCCGGAGGCAGACGCTCTGCGTACGCGTTTGGAACAACTGTGACCCGAGGGCACCGATCCTTGCCCAACTACGAGGTGAACCCCGCCGCGCCGAATAACGGAGCGTAGCTGCAACTTGCACATTTGGGGGAGCACTGCGCCAAGGGAAGTGATTAGCGCGGCCGAATTAGTCACTCATTGATGGACTATTTCGGGCAAGCGACGAACGGTCATTCGCCGTCGGCGAATGCACGTGCAAGTCGGCCGTTCCGGGTAACTCACCGATAGCGGTTCCACCGGGCTCCGGTGCGTCCGTTCCGGAGATCGTCCAGCCGTTTTCGCAGCTCATCCCGCACGTCGGGATGACTGCGGAGAATCGGGAGAACACTCGTGGTGAGCTTCAGTTCGCGGATGGCCCGCAACACCGGGAAACCGGACCAGGTGGTCACGTCGAATCCGTACCGCCGCGCGAACACGCGATAGCGGGCGGGTGGATCACTGAACCGTTCGCGGCCGACGGCGAGCGGGGTCAGGTCCCATTCCGGCGGCCCGACGCACGAGGAATCGAAATCGCACAGCACCGGTCCGTCCGGTCCCGTGATCACATTCCCGGTGTGCGCGTCGCCGTGGATCAGGCCCCTCGGCAGCGGGAAGTCGAGCGTCGCGAGCGCGGCCTCGACCTCGGCGCAGCGTTCGAGCAGGAACCGCCGGTCGCCGTCGTCCAGCTCCTCCGCGTCCGAAACCCGGGCGCGAACGGCGGCGAACGGGGCCCATTCGGGGAGTCCATCGGGCGGGTCGAGGGCGTGGACCCGGCGCAGCAACGCGGCGAGGTCGGAGGATTCGGCCTTCCGGCCGGTGGGCGGCACTTTCCACCACACCGTCACGAGGTGCTCGCCGACCGGGATGGGCTGCTCGAAGCCGGGAAGCAGGCGGATGGCAGGCACTCCGTGCCGTTCGAAATGACGCGCGACCCGCACGACCGTGCCGACGCGGTGCCGCAGCCGGGTGGAACCGACGATCCGGACGACGAACGGCGCGCTCGCCAGTTCGTAGACGGCGTTGTTGGTGAACCTCAGCAGCCGGGCACCGGCGGGGTCCACGCCCAGCATTTCGCACGTCCGCCCCAGGGCATCGTGCAGTTTGCCGGGCGTGAACCGGCCGTCCAATCCGGTCGGCTCAGGCGGCGTAGAAGGAATTGAGGCGGTCGGCGAGGTCACGGGCGTCGGCGTTGTTCCGGCGGCGCTCCGCCTCGACCTGCAGCGGCCGCATCCGGTCCTTCACCCGCTCCGACTTGATGCCCTCGGCACAGTCGACGGCCTTCGAGCCCACCTTGGAGCCATGATCGAGATCGCCTTCGAGCAGGTGATTCGTGGCCAATGCGCTGAGCATGAAGGTCTTGCTGCGGGCCATGTCGTCGTCGTAGGACTCGACGGCCTTGGTCAGCGCCGGGATCGCGTACTTGGTGTGCTCGGCGTTCTTCGCGGCGAGCACCGTGTGCACGGTGCCGATCATGGCGTAGACGTCGGTCTCGGTGAAGAACTTGACCCAGGACTCGGCCTCGGCCAGATCGGCGCGGGCGAACTCGTCCTTGCTCCGGCCGAGCAGCTTCGTGGCCTGCTCCTCGTTGCCCATCATCGCGTAGGCCCACGCCTCGTTGGCGCAGAGCACGGCGACCGCCAGTTCGGAGCCCGATTCCTGGGCGGCGATCTGGCCGAGCTGGAACAGTTTCAGCGCGTCGTTGGGAGCGTCGTTGTGCAGGTAGACCCGGCCCATCCGGTACAGCACGTTGGCCACCAGCGGGTGGCTGTCGCCCTGTTTGGCCAGGTCGAGCGCGTTCGCGAAATGTCCGCGGGCGGAGTCCATGAGGCCGGTGTCGAAGGACGTCCAGCCTGCCAGGCTGTGCAGGTCGGCCAGCGCGACGTACAGGCGGTTCTTGACCGGCTCAGTGCCACTGGATTCGAGCATCTGCTGTCCCCAGGACAGCTGGGCGACCACGGCGTCGCGGCAGAAACCGCCGCCGTACTGGTAATCGAGGGACCGGAGCGCTCTGGTCGCGGCTTCCACCTGGCGGACGTCGGTCATGCCGATCCGTCCGGGAGCGGGTGTCTTCGCCGGCCCCGCGGACCAAGTACCCGATTCCGGACCGAACACCGCCGCCCCCATCGTGACCTGGGCGGCGTGCGCGAGGAACCTCCGTCGCTTCACGGACTCGTCCTCCTCCGCCTGCTGGCCGTCGGCAGCGCCGACGACCCTTATCGCTGTCGCCTCGTCGTAGGCGAGACCCATGTATCCCCGTGGGACACCAAGGCCGTCAGCGATGCGGGTGAGCACGTCGTACGCCATCACCTGGCGACCTTTGAGGATCTCGGACACCTCGGACTGCGACTGGCCGGTCATCGCGGCGATCTGGCGCTGCGAAACACCGTGCTTGCGCAACAGCCGGTACACGGAAGAGATCTCCCGGGCGGCCAGTGCGGCTCGCATCTCCGGCTGCTCCCAGGCATCCGGCGGCACGGGGTGACTCTGGCGGCCCTTGACACTCGTGTCCGAGCCGGCGACAGCGCCGCCACCGATACTGGCGTCCATTGCGCCCCCTCACAGTTCCGTTGGGGTCGAGAAACAGCGTAAGCACACCTATTCAACCGCGCGAAACACCGGAATGCCCGTCGTGATCGGTCCGGCAGAAGTCGTTTGACCGCTCACCGTGAAACCTCGTCCGGTCACCGCTATGACGGCGGTTCGACCTTCTATCGAACTCCGTTTCACATCACTGTAGTTGTCAGATCTCCGTGACCTACCGGCCACCGGCAGCGATCACAGAGAGCTACCAGTCTCCGAACCCCCACAGGTGCGGATACGCGGTTACGAAGACGACGTGGAACGAGAGAGCGGAGCAGAGCCAGTGGAGTTCGTGGACTCGATCGCAACAGGCTCCATCACCGCGGGACGGCCCGGTATGGCCACGCGCCACCTGCGTGCGACCGGCCCCGCCGGTCAGCAGGCGGTCGCCGTCGCCCCCGGTGCCAACCGTCCGGTCTCCCCGTCCGCCCCGGTCGACCCCCGTACCGCGAGCGTGCGCCGTTATGAAGGCGGACAGCTGGTCTGGCGGGTGCAGTGCGGCGATCTCATCAGCCGCGAGCGTGCCGTCACCGTGTTCGTCGAAGACAACCAGGTGGTTCTCGTGGCGCCGCCAGGAGAGACCGCGCGCCTGACGTCCGGCCAGCTCGGACAGCTCAGGGCCGCGCTCAACGAAGCCGCCAAGATGGCGGAAAGGTAACGGTGAGTTCTCCGTGGATCAGGTCCTAGGGCAAGTCCTCCGCAACGCGGTTTGGGAACGCCTCGACATGCTCTCCGATCTCGCGAACCGGGCCGACGCGCAGTCGCTCGTGTCGGTCGCCCGCTCGGAGCTCCCCCGGCTGACCGAGGGTTGGCGCGCCATGCTCCAGGCGCACGAGCCCGACGAACGCGGGGACTGCCCCACCTGCTCGACCCGCTGGCACAAGTGCAAGGCCCCCTGCTCGGTGTGGCAGGTCGCGCACGAGCACCTGGTCGCCGGCGGCCTCGCCCCCCAGCAGACCGCGGCCTCCCAGGACCACCGGCGCGAAGCCCGCCGCCGTGTTCCCGGGCAGACCAGGGTGAGTGCGGCCGAAACCACCGGCAGGCACGCGCTGGTCAACCCGCGTCGTCCCGCCATCGGCGGCGTGCACGCTTGATGAAGATGTCGGCGAGTGAACGGCGGTCCGAGCGCCCCCTCGGCAACCACGCCGCGATCTCGCCTCCGCCGGAGGCGGTTCGCGCGTACCCCCGAACGCGACGAGCCGCTCTCGGTAATCACCCCGGTCCCCACCGCGATTAATCGAAAAACATCGGCAGAACACCTAGCGAAGGTAGTAATCGGTCGCTAAGTTGATGATCACAAACGCAACGCGAGAATCCTTCGGTTCCGCGTTGCCATCCCCCGAACCCCGCGGGCCGGTGCCGTTGCACTCCCCTCCCCCGACCGGCACCGGTCCGCGGTCTCCAACTTCTCTCAGCTGACGCCCTTCACCCGCGTGACCAGCACCGCGGCGAGGACGGTGGACAGCGCCGAAGCCGCGAAGAGGCTCGGATATCCGCCCAGGTAAGCCAAAATCGGCGCGGTCAGCATCGGCGCCACCACCTGTGGCAGCGAGTTCGCGATGTTGATGACCCCGAGATCCTTCGCCCGGTCCTGTGCGGCGGGCAACACCTGCGTGAGCATCGCGAGCGCGACGGCCATGTACGCGCCGAAACCGACGCCCAGTAACGGTGACGCCACGAGCGCGGCCGCCCAGTTCTGCCAGACGACCAGCAGCAGCGCGGCCACGGCCATCACCGCGGACGCGGCGAAGACGTAAGGCTTACGCCGTCCCGACTTGTCGGAGAAATGCCCGGCGATGAGCGCGCCGACGATGAGAGCGGCGCCGTAGAGCCCCATCATGATCAGCAGTCCGGTGTCCGGATCTTCGTGGTGCACCGCGTCCTTCAAGAAGAACAAGAGGTACAGCGTCCCGAAGGCGTTGCCGAGGTTGATCATGAAGTGGCAGCCCCACGCCCAGGCGAAGTCCGGCTGCTTACGCGGGGAGATCCACAGGTTCGCGAGCACGTCCCGGGTCCGGACGGACGGCCGGAACGCGACCGGCAGCCGCGCGTCCGGCGTGCGCAGGACGAACGCTCCCGCCCCCGCCAGCACGATGGCCGCGCACACCGCGTAGCCCAGTGGCAGTCCCGCGACGTCGAGCATCACGACGACCACCACCGCGCCGAGCACGGTCCCCAGCATCTGAGCGATGCCGACCAGGCCGCCGACCTGCGCACGCTGGGGCACGGGCACCCGGTCCGCGATGGCCGAGACCAGCATCGCGAGCATCCCGTTCAGCCCGGCCTGGACGAGGCACCAGCCGAGCACCATGACCGCGATGTTCGGCGCGAACGCGAGGACGAGCAGCCCGGCCGCGGCGACCACCGCACCGGCCGCCGTCCATGGGTGACGGCGGCCGCGAACGGAACAGGTCCGGTCCGAAAGCAGGCCGACGGCGGGGTTGGCGATCAGCGCGACGAGCGCGCCGATCCCGGTGACCAGACTGAACACGGCCTCCTTGCCGGCGGCGTCCAGAATCTCGGCCTGTTTCGGCAGGAGGACCTGAATGGGCGCGTAAACGCCGAGCCAGAGCGCGATGTTCGCGAAGAACAACAGGCTCATCCAGCCCGCGCGGACCCTGGCGACCGGCTCGGCGAGCGCCTCGGGCAGCGCCCTGACCTCACTCATGGCGGATCAGTTTCCGGTACCAGCCGAAGGAATCCTTCGGTGTCCGCTGCTGCGTCTCGTAATCGATGTGCACCAGGCCGAACCGCGGCTGGTAGCCCTTCGACCATTCGAAGTTGTCCATCAGCGACCAGACGAAGTACCCGCGGACGTCGACGCCGGCGTCCATCGCTTCCCGCACCGCGACGAGGTGACTTTCGAGGAAGTCGATGCGCTCCTGGTCGTGCACGCGACCGTCTTCGGCGACGACGTCGTCGAAACTGCAGCCGTTTTCGGTGAGGTAGACGGGCGGGAGATGCTCCCGGTAGCGCTTGTGGAAGCCGACGAGCAGTTCGCGCAAGCCCTGCGGGACGATCGGCGAATCGTTGGTGGTCATGGGATAACCCTCGATCGCGCGAAGCTCGAAGGGCAGCGGATTGCCTTCACCGGGCGCGGCGACGCCCTGCGGCTCGTAGTAATTCACCCCGTAGAAGTCGAGCGGCTGCGCGATGGTGGCGAGATCTTCCGCGAAGCCCGCCGGGAGATGTGGAACGACTTGTTCGGGATAACGGCCAAGCAGCACAGGATCCGCGTACGTCCGGTTGATGAGGGCGTCGATCCATTCCCCTGCGGCCTTGTCCTCCGGTGAATCGGAGGCGGGCCAGACGGGTGAATGGTTGTTGGCCGTGCCGACGCTGCGGGCGCCGGCCGCGCGCAGGGCTTGGACGGCGAGACCGTGGGCGAGATTCTGGTAGTGCGCGGTGGGCAGGGCGTCGAGCAGGAGCGTCTTGCCGGGGGCGTACTCGCCGATCGCGTAGCCGAAGATCGACATGACCATGGGCTCGTTGAGCGGGATCCACATTTTCACCCGATCGGAGAAACGCTCGCCCACGATGGCGGCGTATTCGCCGAACCGCTCTGCGGTGTCACGGGCGAGCCAGCCACCCTTGTCCTCGAGCGCCTGCGGGAGGTCCCAGTGGAAGAGCGTCCCCGCCGGGTCGATTCCGGCGGCGCAGACCTCGTCGATGAGCTTGTCGTAGAAGGCAAGGCCTTCGGCGTTGGGCTTTCCGTCGCCGTCGGGCTGAATCCTCGGCCAGGCGAACGACATCCGGTAGGCACCGACGCCGAGGTCGGCCATCAGCGCGATGTCCTCGGAGTAGCGGTGGAAGTGATCGGCAGCTACCTTTGCGTGCTCAGCCCGCGCGATCTTTCCCTCCGTTTCGGTGAATGTGTCCCAAATGGACTGTCCTCGGCCACCCTCGCCGGTCGCCCCCTCGATCTGGAAGGCGGAGGTCGAAACACCCCACAGGAAATCGGACGGGAAGATCGATTTTTCCACCGGCTACGCACCTTTCTCCGCCAGACACGGACGAACATGAAAAGTTCTCAGATACTATGCCTTCACTCGACCGTGGGGAACCCCGTCGGCACGATAAAGTCGCAGATCAGCGAAGGAGGAGCCCGAGTGTCCGACATCCAGGCCGCGAAACCGCCGGCGGAGACGACTCCGCTCCGGCGGCAGCCCGTCCAGCAACGCAGCGCCAAGCGGGTGGAGCAGATGCTCGACGCCAGCGCCCAGCTGATCGACGAACTCGGTTACGACGCACTGACGACCACACTGATCGCGAAGCGCGCCGGGGTGGCCGTCGGGTCGCTGTACCAGTTCTTCCCCGACAAGCGGGCCGTGGTGCAGGCGCTGACGCAGCGCAATCTCGAACGGTTCGTCGCCTCGGTGTCGGAGACGTTGAACCAGCTGGCGCCCGAACACTGGTGGGACGTCGTGGACTCGATCCTCGACATCTACCTCGCCATGCACCGCGAGGTACCCGGGTTCTCGAAGGTCCACTTCGGTGACGTCGTGGACCGGCAGCTCCTGGATGAGACCCGCGACAACAACGCCGTCATCGTCGACGAGCTCACCAAGGTGCTTTCGGCGCGGATCTCGTCGCCACTGGACGACATCCGGTTCGCGCTGACGATCGCGAACGAGACGGCCGACGCGCTGCTGAAGCTGGCGTTCCGCCGTGACCCGCGCGGAGACGAGCGGATCGTGGCAGAGGCGAAGTCAGTGGTGAAGGGGTACTTGGCGAGCAAGTTCGGCGAAGCCTGAGGGGTCGCGGGCGACTCTCGCGCGGTGGCGATTCGGGTTGTTCAGGTATCGACGGGCTCGCGCGAAAGGACTCAGTCCGGCTCTTGAGCGTCCATAAAGGACACTTTCCGAGGCAAGCGTGTCCCATTTGGGCGACTTGTACGGTTTCGCGAGGGGGTCGTGAGTGTTTTGGGTCGTTCTAACCCTCATTGACACTCGCGATCCCGGAGAAACCGTACATAGAGGCATCAATCGGACAATCGACTGTCAAGAAGTGTCCCTTGTGGACACTGAAGCGCGGCCGGTGTCCACAATCAGCGCCTGCCCTGCCTCGACTTTGCCGGGACCCTGGCGCTAGACGCAAGGAAGGAAGCCATCATGTACTTCACCCGGACAAGGGCGCAGGCCACGAGTAGATACCAAGAGAGGGTTCGTTAGAACCCGAATCGCCACTCACGACCCCTGCGCCTTAACCGCCTGTCGCCCGCCGACCCCTGTCCATTATGGACTTGGAGGGCACTTTCCGGACATGGCGAAGGCCGCCCTCAGCACGAAGGCGGCCTTCGGAGCGCCGGTGGATCCCCCTGCTCCATTCGTGTCCACCGGCAACCGGATCCCATGCCCCAACAGTCACACGACTCCCACCAACCACGGTCTACACAGCCCTGACCTGGCGTTATCCAGTTGTCCACATAAGTTGTCCACACCCACCCACAGTTGTGGACAACCTCGCCCCTCACTCCCCCGGAATCCGCTCCCCGACACCCCCTCCCGATACGCTGGTGCGGGGCGCGCCCCCCAGGGATGGGTGGGGGTGGGGTCGCGCGGAATCAGCCGAAGTTTTGGTGTTCGCCTCGGTAGGTGGGGACGGTCCGGTCGACGCGGTCGCCGATGACGACGTGGTAGTGCGTGAAGCGTTCGGCGAGTTCGCCGGCTTTCGCGTGGCGCAGCCAGACGCGGTCGCCGAGCCGCAGGTGGCGGGCGGCTTCGCCCGACACGGGGGTCTGGACTTCGCCGGCGCCTTCGAAGCCGAGCAGCGAAAGGCCTTCGGGCAGGTACGGCGTCGGGAGTCGCGAAGACTCTGCCGGGCCCGAAGCGATGTAGCCGCCGGAGAAGAGCGTCGCGATCTTCGGCGCGGGGCGCCGGACCACGGGGAGTGCGAACATCGCGGCCGGTCGCGGCGAGAAGTGCGCATAGCCGTCGAAGAGGGTGGGGCCGATCAGGCCGGAGCCCGCCGCGATCTCGGTGACGGCTTCCTCGGCACCGGTCGATTCGACACTGCCACTGCCGCCGCCGTTGACGAATTCCAGCTCCGCCAGCGCCCGCACCGCCCGGACAGCGGCCGCGCGGCGCTTCGCGATTTCCACAATGGACTTTCGCTGCATCCAGCCGACGACCGCGTTCTTGGCGCCGCTGCCCGCCGCGTCGCCGAGACCGGCGATCTGACCTTCGTACGCCATCATCCCGACGAGCCGGAAACCCTTGCGGGACAGGATGGTTCGCGCCAGATCCGCGGCCTGCCGCGGGCTGAACACCGGCGAGCGCCTGGTCCCGACGTGCACGCCGGGCAGCGGCCGCCACGAAGCGTCGAGTTCGAGGCAGACCCGGATCTCGGGGTGGTCCTGTCCGAGGGCGGCGTCGACCAGGTCGAGGTGGTCCGGCGAGTCGACCATGATCGAGATCGCCGCCCGCGCACGGTCGTTCGCCGCCAGCCGCCGCAGCGCGCCGTGGTCGGCGGTCGGATACGCGACGACGATGTCCTCGGTCGTCCCCTGCTCGACGTGCCAGACGGCTTCAGCGAGCGAGTAGCACATGAGGCCCTCGAAGCCGGGCCGCGCGAGCACCCGGTCGAGCAGATACCGGCAGCGGACGGACTTGCTGACCACGCGGATCGGCTTGCCGCCCGCCCGCCGCAGGAGGTCGGCGCCGTTCGCGTCGAAAGCATCCAAGTCGACAACCGCGAACGGAGGATCCAGGTCCTTCGTCGCCAAGTCGTACACCGTCGCACTGGTCACCCGAACTAAGGTACGACAGAAGGGCTTGAAACGCGAATACTATTCACTTATTGTTTCGGCACTCGAACATTCCAGAGCAATACCCCACGGAACGGGTGGCGCATGACACGGTGGAGCAACTGGGCCGGCACCGCGACGGCGTCGCCGCTGCGCGTGCATCGACCGCGTGACACGAGCGGCATCGCCGAAGCGATCGGCCGTACGGTCGCGGACGGACGGCGCCTGCGCCCGCTGGGCAGCGGCCACTCGTTCACCGCGATCGCCGCGGCGAGTTCGGACGCGATGGACCTGACCGGCTGGACCGGGATCGCGTCGGCGGACGCCGCGAAAGGCCTGGTCACCGTCCGTTCGGGCACCACACTCAAGCAGCTCAACGCCGAACTCGACGCGCTGGGACTGGCCATGACGAACCTCGGCGACATCGACGCGCAGACCGTCGCGGGCGCGATCTCCACCGGCACCCACGGCACCGGCGCCCGGCTCGGCGGCATCGCCACGCAGATCGCCGCGCTCGAACTCGTCCTCGCGGACGGCACCGTGGTCACCTGTTCGGCGGACGAGCGGCCCGAACTGTTCGCCGCCGCGCGAGTCGGCCTCGGCGCGCTCGGCGTCATCAGCACCGTCACCTTGCAGTGTGAACCGTCGTTCCTGCTGGCCGCGCAGGAACGACCGGAACCGCTCGAACAGGTTCTCGAAGGCTTCGACCAGTTCGCCGACGAGAACGACCACTTCGAGTTCTACTGGTTTCCCTACGGCAAGAACGCACTGGTCAAACGCAACAACCGGCTCCCGGCGGGCAGCGAGCGCCGTCCGCTGACCAAGCTGAAGGAATTCGTCGACTACGAGATCACGGAGAACCTCGCGTTCGGCGGGCTGTGCCGCCTCGGCCGGGCGGTGCCGAAACTCGTGCGACCGCTCGGGGGGTTCGCCTCGAACGTCCTCTCCGCCCGCGAGTACAGCGACACGTCGCATCGTGTCTTCGTGACCCATCGCGGGGTGCGGTTCGTCGAGTCGGAGTTCGCGGTCCCGCGTGAATCGCTGCTCGACGTCTTCGCCGAACTCCGCGCGATGGTACCGAAACTGGAGAATCCGGTGGCGTTCCCGGTCGAGGTGCGGGTCGCCGCCGCGGACGACATCTGGCTCTCGACGGCGAACGGCCGCGACTCCGCCTACATCGCGATCCACCAGTTCGTCGGCATGCCCTACCGCGAGTACTTCGCCGGATTCGCCTCGATCGTCGGCGAAGTCGGCGGCCGCCCGCACTGGGGCAAGATGCACGACCTCGACGCCGCGACCCTGCGCTCGCGCTATCCGCGATTCGACGACTTCTCGCGGGTCCGCAAGGAGGTGGACCCGGCCGGGGTCTTCGCGAACACCTACCTCGACCGGGTTCTCGGCACCGTTTAGGTGGTTTCGAACAACGCGCTGACCGACTCGCCGTTGTGGATCCGCCGCATCGCCTCCGCCAGCGCGGGCGCGATCGACAGGACCCGCAGCTTCGGGCTCGTCTCTTCCGGCGGAATGGGAACCGTGTTCGTGCACACGACCTCCAGCACGTCGGGCTGGCTGCCGATCCGCTCGAGCGCTCCGCTGGAGAACAGCCCGTGCGTGCACGCGACGCGGATCGAGCGCGGCTTCAGTTCCCGCAGCTTGGTGAGCAGTTCGAGCACCGTGCTGCCCTTGGCGATCTCGTCGTCGAGGACGATCACGTCGCGGCCGGTGATCTCACCGATCACCGAGCTGATCTCCACCCTGTCGTCGGCGAAGCGCTGCTTCGCGCCGGCGGCGACCTGAACCCCGAGCAACCGCGCGAAATGCGCGGCCTCCTTGGCATTGCCGAGATCCGGCGAGACCACGGTGGTCGCGGAAAGGTCGTACTGGCGGAAATGCTTGGCCAGCTCCTGCAACGCGTGCAGGTGGTCGACCGGAACGCTGAAGAAGCCGTGCACCTGCGGCGAGTGGAGGGTCATCGCGAGGACGCGATCGGCACCCGCGGTCGCCATGAGGTCGGCGACGAGACGGCCGCCGATCGAAATCCGCGGCGCGTCCTTCTTGTCCGATCGGGCGTACGCGTAGTGGGGCATGACGACGGTGATCCGCTTCGCCGACGCGCCCCGCGCGGCGTCCAGCATCAGCAGCAGTTCGACGAGGTTCTCCTGCACCGGCCGGACCAGCGGCTGGATCAGGAAGACGTCGCGCTCGCGGCAGTTCGCCTGAAGCTGGACTTCGAGACAGTCGTTGGCGAACCGCTGCACCCGCACGGGATGCAACGGGACGCCCAGATGAGTGCAGATCTCTTCGGCGAGCTGGGGATGTGCGCTGCCGCTGAAGACCGCGATGTCCTCGCGCAAGGACCTACTCCGTTCAGTCAAAAGACGGATTACGTCCACACACTATGGTTTCACAAAGCGGAAACGGCCTGAGAGATAGCAGTATCACCCGAGATCGCGGTGAGGATACGGCCCGCCGTCGACGGATCGTCGAGCAGTGCGACGAGGATCGCGGCGACATCCTGTCGGGGAATGGGGCCGCGCTCGGTGGATTGGGCGATGAGGACCTTGCCGGTGCCTTCGTCGTTGGTGAGCTGTCCCGGTCGCAGGATCGTCCAGTCGAGATCGCGGGCGCGCAGATCGTCTTCGGCCGCTTTCTTGGCTTTGAGGTAGAGCCGGAAATCGTCCGGTACGTCCGCGGTCTCCCATTCGGCGGCGCCGATCGAACCGACCTGGATGTGCCGCCGGACACCCGCCTGTTCGGACGCCGCCGCGAAGAGTTCCGCAGCGGCCCTGTCCACAGTGTCCTTACGGGCCGTGCCGCTGCCGGGGCCCGCTCCCGCGGCGAAGACGGCAGCATCGGCACCGTCGAGCACCTTGGCTACGGCGTCCACATCGGACTTTTCCAGGTCCAGGACGACGGCTTCGGCGCCGGCCGCTTCGAGATCGGCGACGTGATCGGGATTGCGCACGATCCCCACCGCCTGATCACCGCGCGCCGAGAGGAGTTTCTCCAGCTTCAGCGCGATCTGTCCGTGTCCACCCGCAATGACGACTCGCATGGAACCGACAGTAGTGGGTTCAGTCCACTTCGGCAGGGAGCTCGGTGGCGCGCAGCAGCTGGTCGTAGACGATCTCGTTGACCAGGCGCGAAACCGGGTCCTCGTCCAGGATCATGCGCTCGTTGTGGCCCTCGAGGTCGAGGTCGGTGACCGCGTTGGGGTCGGCGCTGACGATGGCGAGCCCGTAGGCGCGGGCACGCGGCAGGCAGTTGCCGACGTAGTCCTCGGTCAGTACGGCTGGCGATGGGAGCACCATCGCGGCCTCGCCGTAGCGTGCGAACGGGACCGCGGAGGCCATCGCGGTGCGCCAGTGCCGGGCGACCGCGAGGACGCCGATGATCTCGGCGGCCGGCGCGGGTGCGGTCGCGGCCAGCTCTGGCCATGTCCAGGTGTCGACGGTGGCGCGATCGACGACGGGACCCATGCCCATCGCGATGCGCTCCGCGTGCACGTCGGTGCGGAGCCGGGCGACCACGCAGATCTTGCGGCCGAGCACGGTGGTCTCCGGCAAGACGATGCCGTTCCAGCCGAGCAGGGCCGCCGCCTTGCGCGAAAGCTCCTCGACGCTCGCGGGCAGTTCGATCGGCGGCACCACCCGGCTCGGCAGTGACCGGCTGCGCTTCGCGCCACCGGCGACCGTCGAGCTCTCCATGTTCGGTGTAGCCGCCACGTTCCGCCTCCTTCGAACCTGGTTTCCCTAAGGCTCTTCATCCCCGTGCCACCTCGGTGGAAGCGGCACATGAACTGTCTAACAGGGCCGGAAGGCGGCGGCGCCGGACAACGGGAGTGGCTGCGATCGGCGGCGCCTTGCGATCGGTGACCGGTCGGTGGGCGGTCATCGGACTTCAGTCCGACCGTGCCGCCAACCGAGTGAGAGCGAGGTAAGTGGTGTTACCCGGCGTCTCCGAACGGTCACAGCACGGACGGGCCGCTACCGAACACAGCCGCGGCAACGGAAGTAGTGCGCTAGTCCATTCAGCCCAGTGAATAGTCATTCCACTGTGGACTTCGCAGGTCAGGCTCAAGAGACCGTCGCGGTCCTGAGGAGCTCTTCGACGCCGGGGGTCTGCCACTCGTCCATGACGACGATCTGCTTCTCCGCAAGGAACCAGATCCGTTGGGTCACCTTCGTCTCGCCGTTCCCCCCGCTCTGTCCACGAGGAACACAGTTGACGATCCACTCCTCGTAGGTCGCCGTCGCGGCCCCGATCGGTGCGGTGGCGGAAACCGTGGGCACGGCGTCACCCTCTTGGCGGAGGTCCTTGCGGCCGGCGGCGTTGCAGGCACGGCCTCCGGCGCTGCGGCGGTAGAACCCGCCCGGCCGGTACGACGGCTGCTCCGCCGACTCCTGCGTGTTGTCGGTGACCAGGAAGTACCGGCAGTTGAAGTACTTCTTCGGGTCCGGGCAGCTCGCGTCGACGATGACCTTCTCGAGGCCCTGGGTCTGCACCGACCAGCCCGGCGGCAGGTGCAGGGTCAGCGCGCCGACGGAGACATCGGTGAGTCCCTGGGCGGGTGGCGCGGACGACGTCGCCTTCATCGGCTTCCCGCCGGTCACGCCCGCCACGAGCTCCGGGTTCAGGAGATCGGCCACCTTGTCGTAGGGCAGCGAGTAGTCCTGGACGGCGCAGGCGGTGGAGAAACCGAGATCGGTCATGTTGACGGTGATCTCGACGGCCGTCGGTGTGAAGGCGAGCCACGCCTTCCGCTCGTCGGTGAGATCCACCGTCTTGAGCGGCCGGTACGGGAACGTGGTGCTGACGGGTCCGCACTGCTCCTTGTCCGGCCAGATGCGTTCGGTGAGAGCCAGCAGTCCGTCGTCGGTGAACTTCCCGGGGGCGAACAGCTCCGCGGGGGTGAGCGCCTTGCCTTCCTTCAGGTCGATCGTCACCGTGGCCCGGCCGTAACTCCAGGTCGGATGCGGTTTGTTCGCGAGATCGTGCGAGTAGCGGACCGAGAGGTACCGCTCGTTCTGCGAGCGCACGTCGGCCTTCGTGAGGAGCGTGTACGGACCGCGCTCCGGCTCCAGATTGGCGGCGCCGGGACCGGTTTTGCGGTTCCATTCGTCGATCGGCGCCGCCAAGGCGTCGTTGACTCGCTTCAACCAGGCCTGGTCGGTGCTCCCGGTCACCTCCGGGTAGTCGCCTGTGTAGGCGATGTTCGTCCCGGGGACCGTCCCGGTCTTGGTCTTCATGGCGACCTTCAGCGCGACGGCCTGCTGGGTGGTCGGCGGCGAGGGCGGCGGGGTGCTCGCGTCGGAGAAGACGACCACTCCGCCGACCACCGCCGCGGTCGCGGCGACGACGCCGACGGCGATCTTCAGCCCGGCCGCGATCCCGCCGGTCGACGCGGCCACCGCGCCCGTTCCGGTGGCGGCGACGCCGGGCGCGGCCGCCGTCCCGGCGCCGAGCAGGACCAGTGGTGTCGCCGCGGCGAGGACGCCAGTCGCCTTCGCCAGCCGTGACCAGCCCTTGCGCTCCCAGTCGTCGCCGTAACCCGCGCGGGCGACGCGTTCCAGTTCGTCGACGAAGGTGAGCGCGTCGACCGGCCGTTTCGAGGGATCCTTCGCCATCCCCAGCGCGATGATCTCGTGCACCTGGTCGGGGGCCTCACCGAACGGGATGGGCGCGTGCTGGTGCAGCGTCCGGAGTATCTCGGTTTCCTCGGCCTGGTACGGCCGGTGCCCGGCGACGCATTGGAAGAACACGCAGGTCGCGGCGTAGACGTCGGTGGCGGGAGTGGCCTTGCCGCCTGCCCACTGTTCGGGCGCCATGTACGCGGGGGTGCCGACGGACGGGCCCTGTTCACCCGCCAGGACGGCCGTGCCGAAGTCGACCAGCTTGCTTTCGCCGGTGTCGGCGACGAGGACGTTGCCCGGTTTGTAGTCCCGGTGGACGACGTTGACGGAGTGCGCCGCGGCCAGGCCGAGCAGCGAACCCTTCAGCACCGCGAGCGCGGCTTCGGGTTCGAGAGCGCCTTCGGCCCGAAGCACGGAAAGCAGGGAGACGCCGTTGATCGCCTCCATCACGATCGCCGCGCCCTGCGGCGTCTCGAAGAACTCGTACAGGCGGACGACGTGCGGGCTCGTCACCCGGTGCAGCGCCACCGCCTCCTGCCGGAACGCGGTCAGGTAGGCGGGGTCGGCGGCGAAGCGGGAGAAGAGGTACTTGATCGCGACGACATGGCCCGTGTTGTCCTGGCGGGCCAGGACAACACGGCCGAAAGTGCCCGTGCCCAGCTGCTCCAGCTCGGTGAAGCCGGGCAGTCTCCACTCGTCACTTAGTTCCACCGTGCCTCTTCCAGAATCTTGTCGAGGCCTGGAGTGTTCCACTCGTCGACGATCACGAGCTGCGTTTTCGGCAGGAACCAGACCCGCTGGGTGACAGAACCGCCGCCAGAGCACGTGAGCCGCCACTCCTCGTACGCGGCTTTCTTCGTCCCGACCGGCCGCAGCTCCTTCTTCTGCAAGACGGGTGACCCCTGCGATTCGCCAGGCGCCCCGATCGAATGACACGGACGCGGGCCATAGGACCTGTTGTACGGCTTGCCCGGTTCATACGCCGGAGTGGCCGGTTCGACCCGTGAGTTGTCGCTGAAGACGACGCCCGCGCAGTGGAACGGCTGCATGCCGGTGTTCGAGCACTGGTCGGCGGTCACCAGGTAGCGCTCGATGGGAGCGTTGGACAGCAGCCACCATTTCTCCGGCGTGGTGATGGTGAAGGGGCCGACGTTGTCCTCTTTGGTCCGCTTGCCCTGCGTGCCACCGCCGGTGAGGCCGAGCAGTTTTGTGACGGTCGGGCTCATCAGGCCGGACAGGCGGGCGTAGTCGACGGTGACCTCCGTCGGATCGCAGGCGCGCGGGAAGCCGAGCGCGGAACCGTAGACGAAGAACCGCATGCCGTTCGCGGTCGGCGCCGCCTGCACGATGGAGTCGTAGTCGAAGGTGTAGCGCGCCGACATCGCGTCCACCGGAAGGTGCTCGACGTCGTTCCGCGCCCCGGTGAGGCAGTCACCCGGCTTCGCGGCCTCCAGGATCTGGTCTTCCACCATCCGCATCCGCGCGGCGGTGCCGTCGACGTTGTCGAACAGGTGCGCGGTGGAGACCTGTTCGCCCTTCGTCAGGTCGATGACGATCGGGCGGATGCTGAACCCGCCGTGGTTGCCGAACTGGATGGAGTCGATCGAGCGTTTGTAGACGACCGAGAGCAGTTTGTCGTCTCTGCGCAGGATCTCGGCCTCGGTCTTCATGTGCGGGATGTCGCCGTCGGGTTCGCGCTGCGGCTGGTAACTGTCCGGCCAGAAGTTCTCGAGCCAGCCGTCGATGGGTGCCATCAGCGCCTTGTTGACCCGCTCCTCGGCGGCCTTGTCCTTCAACCCGCTGATCCGGACGTACTTGCCGTTGTAGTCGTAGCCGTTGAGCTTCTCGGTGCGCGTGAGCAGGTCGACCTGCATCGCGGCCACCGTCGTCGTCCGCGGCGGTGTCTCGTCGCCGTTGGCGTTCACCACCACGACCGTGCCGACGGCGGCCGCGGTGACGGCGGCGAGCGCGGCGGTCACCTTGAGCCCGAGCGCGATCCCGCCGCCGGTGGTCGCCGCGACCCCGCCCGCCGCGCCGCCCGCGACGACCGGTGCGGCGGCGGTCCCGGCCCCGAGCAGGGCCAGCGGGGACAGGGCGACCAGGACACCGGCGCCCTTGGCGAGCCAGTGCCAGCCGTTGCGCTCCCAGTCGTCGCCGTACGCCTTCCGCGCGGACGTCTCCAGTTCGGTGACGAACTCGGCGGCACCCGACGGCCGCTGGGCGACGTCCTTCGCCATCCCGCGCGCGATGAGGTCGCGTACCGGCGCAGGGACCTCGCCGAACGGGATCGGCGCGTATTCGTGCAGGGTGCGCAGCACTTCGGTCTGTTCGGCCTCGTACGGCCGGTGCCCGGCGACGCACTGGAAGAACACGCAGGTCGCGGCGTAGACGTCGGTGGCGGGGGTGGCGACCCCGCCTGCCCACTGCTCGGGCGCCATGTACGCGGGGGTGCCCGCGGCGACACCGGTCTGCCCGGCGAGTACGGCGATGCCGAAGTCGACGAGTTTGCTTTGCCCCTCACGGGTGACCAGGACGTTGGCCGGTTTGTAATCGCGGTGGACGGTGCCCGCGGCGTGCGCGCCGGCGAGGCCGAGCAGCGAGCCCTTGAGGATGGCCAGCGCGGCTTCGGGTTCGAGCTTCTCCTCGCGGCCGAGGATCTCTTTCAAGGAGATCCCGTGCACCGCTTCCATGATGATGGCGGCACCTTGCGGGGTTTCCACGAACTGGTGCAGACGGGCGATGTGCGGCCCCGAAACGCGACTCAGGATTTGCGCCTCATGGCGGAATTCGGCCAGCCTCTGCGGGTCCGCCGCGAACCTCGCGTACAGGTATTTGATGGCCACGACCTGGGCGGATTCATCGTGCCGCGCCAGCACGACTCGACCGAAACCGCCTTCGCCGAGCGACCCCATCTCGGTGAAACCCGGCAAGGTCCAGTCGTCCACAGAATCCTCCGCGCTGCCCGATCGTGTCCCCTTGGAGGTGAGCTGCGCCGCAGCGGTTCCCCGGGTTCCGGGTTTAGGGTTACTCGTCGGTCACTTGGCCCGTTGCGATGGAGGAACGATGCGTTCGCCGAAGGATTTCTTCGCCCCGCTCGCGGTGGGGGCGCCGGAACCGCTCCGCCAGATCCCCGTGCCTCCTTCGCGGATGATCCACTTCTTCGACCCCAGCAACGAGAAGATGGCCGCCAAGGTCCCGGACATCGCCAAGAAGGTCGACGTCCTGCTCGGGAATCTAGAGGACGCGGTGCGCGCCGACCGCAAGGAGGCCGCGCGGAACGGGCTCGTCTCCATCGCGAAGTCGACCGACTTCGGCAAGACGCAGCTGTGGACCCGCGTCAACAGCCTCGACTCGCCTTGGGTGCTCGACGACCTGATCACCCTGGTCACCGAGATCGGCGACAAGCTCGACGTCATCATGGTGCCGAAGGTCGAAGGCGCACAGGACATCCACTACGTCGACAGGCTGCTCGCGCAGCTCGAAGCGCGGGCCGGGCTCACGAAACCGCTGCTGGTGCACGCGATCCTGGAGACCGCCAGCGGCGTCGCGAACGTCGAGGAGATCGCCGGCGCGAGCCCCCGCATGCAGGGCATCTCCCTCGGTCCGGCCGACCTCGCCGCGAGCCGCCGGATGAAAACCACCCGGGTGGGTGGCGGACACCCCGGCTACCTCGTGCGGACGGACCCGACCGGCGAAGACCTGAACGAGGGACGCACGACGTATCAGCAGGACCTCTGGCACTACACCGTCGCGCGGATGGTCGACGCCTGCGCGGCGAACGGGATCCTGCCGTACTACGGGCCGTTCGGCGACATCCGCGACGTCGTGGCCTGCGAAGACCAGTTCCGCAACGCGTTCCTGCTCGGCTGTGTCGGCGCGTGGAGCCTGCACCCGGTGCAGATCGACATCGCCAAGAAGGTGTTCTCGCCGTCCCCCGAGGACGTCGCCTGGGCGCGGCGCGTGATCGCCGCCATGGGTGACGGCACCGGTGCCGTGATGATCGACGGGAAGATGCAGGACGACGCGTCGGTGAAGCAGTGCCGCGTGGTCGCCGAACTCGCCGACGCGCTGGCCGCCGACGACCCCGAACTCGCCGCCGCCTACGACGCGGCCACCAAGGAGGCCCTCTCATGACTTCCGCGGCTTTGAAGCCCCGCCGCTCGGTGCTGTACATGCCGGGCGCGAACGAAAGAGCGCTGGAAAAGGCCAAGACGCTGGACGCGGACGGGCTCATCCTCGACCTCGAAGACGCCGTCGCGCCCGACGCGAAGGAAGCCGCACGTGAACGCGTTTGCGCGGCCGCGTCGTCGAAGGAGTATGGCTCACGCGAAGTGACCATCCGCGTGAACGGCCTCGACACCGAGTGGCACGACGCGGACCTCCGGGCCGCCGCGCAGGCCGGTCCGGCCGCGATCGTGGTGCCGAAGGTGAATTCCGCCGCCGAAGTGCACAACATCGAGCGCGCGCTGGAACTCGGCGGCGCACCCGACCACACGAAGATCTGGGCGATGGTGGAGACGCCGGTCGCGATGCTGCACGCCGAGGAGATCGCGGCGGCGTCCGAACGGCTGACCGTGCTGGTCATGGGCACGAACGACCTGGCGAAGGAACTGCACGCCGAGTTCGTCCCCGGCCGCGCGCCGCTGCTCGGCGGGCTTTCGCTGGCGCTGCTGGCCGCGCGCGCGACCGGCAAGGCGATCCTCGACGGCGTCTACAACGACGTGAAGGACCTCGAAGGTTTCGAGGCCGAATGCCTTCAGGGGCGCCAGTTCGGCTTCGACGGCAAGACACTGATCCACCCTTCGCAGTTGGAGCCGTGCAACCGGATCTTCGCGCCGTCGAAGGAGGAGATCGAGCGATCGCGGAAGATCATCTCGGCGTTCGAAGAGGCTCAGGCGGCCGGGCAGGGCGTCGTGACCGTGAACGGGCGGATGATCGAGAACCTGCACGTGGACAACGCGCGGCGGATCCTGGCGCTCGCCGACGCGATCGGCGGCTGACGCAACCGAGTATCGATACGGCCTAGAGTAGGCGCGTGGCTGATCAACGACGGTTGACGTCGATCGAGATCGAGGGGTTCACCTCGATCCGTTCGGCGCGCGTCGAACTAGGCGCGATGAACGTGCTCATCGGTGCGAACGGCGCGGGCAAGAGCAACTTCGTCCAGGCGTTCGAGCTGTTGGGCAGGATCAGCGAAGATCTGCTGAACTTGTTCGTGGGACGCAACGGCGGCGCGTCGGCGCTGATCAACGACGCCGCGGACACCATGCGGATCAGCCTCAAACTGGATGCGCCGCCCAACAGCTACCAAGCCCATCTGGCGGCGGCACCCGGCGAAGAACTGATCTTCGACGAAGAAGTGATTTCGTATCACGGGGCTGGCCACGAGCAGCCGTGGTCGAAATCGATCGGACGTGGACACCGGGAAAGCCGCCTCAACGACGTCGTTGAAGAGCGCGGGGCGAACTCGGTGGCTTCGCACATCACCGAGCTGCTCAAAGGGTGCCGCGTCTATCACTTCCACGACACAAGCGCTGACGCGCCGGTGAAGCGGCTGACTCCGACCGCGGACGATCTCGCGCTGCGAGCGGACGCGGCGAACATCGCCGCGGTTCTGCTGCGGCTCCGCGACAGCGAAGATCCGGCGGACAAGGCCGCATACCGCCGGATCATCGGCGCGATCCGGTTGGTCGCCCCGTTCTTCCGCGACTTCGTCCTGCAACCCGACAGCACCGACCGCATTCTGCTTCGCTGGCATCGGCAGGGTTCGGAGACGATCTTCTCGGCGAACCAAATGTCCGACGGAACACTTCGTTTCGTTTGCCTGGCAACCCTGTTGCTGCAACCGGAGCTTCCGGCACTCGTCGTACTCGACGAGCCGGAACTCGGCCTCCACCCGTTCGCCATCGTCCAACTGGCGGACATGCTGCGATCGGCATCCACTCGCAGTCAGGTCCTGATCGCGACCCAATCGGTGACGCTGATGAACCAGTTCTCCGCGGAAGACCTGATCGTCGTCGAACAACGAGAGGGCAACTCGTCCTTCGCCCGGCCTAACAAGGCGGCTTTGGAGAATTGGCTCGACGAATACTCGCTCGGTGAGCTCTGGGAGAAGAACCTCCTCGGGGGCCAGCCGGGATCGTTGGGCAGCGTTCTCGATGCCTGACCAAAAGCGTCTGCACTTGTTGGTGGAGGGGCAGACGGAGGCGACCGTCGTCCGCGATGTGCTCTCTGGCCACCTACAGCGCCAAGGCTGGCTCGTCACCTACTCGACCGTCCGCACGCAGACATCGTCCAAGACCTATCGAGGTGGCGTCTCGTCGTGGCCGAAGCTACGACGAGAACTCAAGGAACTACTCGCCAGCACACATCTCACCACACTCACGACACTGTTCGACTACTACGGTTTTCCCTCTGACGCTCCGGGAATGGCCACTCGACCGGCGGGAACCGCCACCGCCAAGGTCGAGCACGTCGAAAAGGCGATGAGGGCCGAGATCGGTGATCACCGATTCGTCCCCCATCTCGTGCAGCACGAGCTGGAGTCGTGGGTTTTCGCCGCGGGGGAACAGCTCGCCGAACTTCGCGACGACCCGACGGTGGTCGAGCGGATCAATCGAGATTGCGCGGAATCCGGCGGGCCCGAACTGGTCAACGACGATCCGAAGAACGCACCCTCGAAACGCCTCGCCAGGTACTGCCCTGGCTACACGAAGACGCTCGAAGGTCCGCTGGCGATCGCCGACCTGGGCATCGAAGGCCTCCAAGCCCGGTGCCCGCACTTCGCCGCGTGGCTGGTCAAGCTCGAATCCATGGCGTGACGCATTTCGTCCTCTGGATGCGGTCGTTGCGTGGGCAAGGACCGCATTTAGAGGACGAAACGCGGGGCAGGCGTGGGTCAGGGCCAGGGGCGGGGTGTGGGGCGAAGGGTTTCGTAGGCGGCAGCAGCGCGAAGGACGTCGAGGTCGGCGAAGCGGCGGCCGCTGATCTGGAGGCCGATGGGCTGGTCGTCGCTGGTGTAGCCGCAGTTGATCGAGACCGCCGGCTGGCCGGACATGTTGTACGGCACGGTGAACGCGATGTGCTCGAAAGGCCGCCGAGGGTCGTTGGTCGGTGACGGCCACTCCGCCGGCGGGGCCGAGACCGGGCAGGTCGGCGACAGGACGACGTCGAAGCGTTCGGTGGCGCGCAGGGTCGCGACGGCGATGGCGTCGATCTGCGCGAAGCCGCGGTAGGCGTCGACGCCGCTGACGTCGGCGCCGCCGGCGGCCCAGTCGGCGATGTACGGCAGCACCTTGGCGCGGCGCTCCTCGGGCAGCTCCGACATGTCCGACCAGGCACGGACGCGCCAGAAGGTGTCGAGCCCGTCGAGCATTTCGCGGCGCAGGAACGGCGAAACCTCCTCCACCACGGCACCCGCGCTCTCGAACAGCCGCGCGGCTTCGGTGACGGCGGTGGTCGTCTCCGGCAGGACCGGGAGGCCGACGCCCGGGTCGAGGTGCAGCCCGATCCGCAGCCCCTTGACCTCGCAGGACAACGCGGTCCAGTCGAGCGGCGCAGGTGGCAGCGAAAGGTGGTCACGACCGTCCACACCGGACAGAACGCTCATCAGCAGCGCGGTGTCGGCCACGGTCCGCGTCATCGGCCCGGCGACGCGGCCGAGGAACGGCGGATCCACCGGCACCCGGCCGAAACTCGGTTTCAGGCCCACGAGACCACACCATCCGGCGGGCAACCGGATCGAGCCGCCGATGTCGGTGCCGACATGCAGTGGGCCGTAACCGGCGGCGGCCGCCGAACCCGCTCCGGCGCTGGAACCGCCGGGCGTACGTGCGAGGTCCCAGGGATTCCGCGACGCGGTGTGGAAACTCGACAGGCCGGACGTCAGCATCCCGTAGTCCGGCATGGTCGTCTTGCCCAGCAGGACACCGCCGGACTCGCGCACGCGGGCGGCCGCCGGGGCGTCTCGAAACGCCGGCGTCACTTCAGAAGCGGCCGTGCCGAGCGGGACCGGCGTACCGCGGGTCGCGATGTTTTCCTTGAGCGTCAAGGGAACGCCGTCGATCGGCCCGAGCTGTTCCCCGGCGTGCCAGCGGCTCTCGGACGCCTTCGCGTCTTCTCGCGCGGCACCCGGGTCGTACGCGTACAGCGCGTGCAGCTCGGGTTCACGCGCCTCGACTCGCGCGAGGACCGCTTCGGTCACCTCGACCGGCGAAAGCGTCCCGGCGCGGTACTGGGCGACCAATTCGACAGCGGTCAGGTCAGGCAACTCCGGCACAGCGGGCCTCCTCACGTAGCGGGCGGTTCGAAGCGGCCGTCGACCGCGGTCCAGCCGCCGTCCACCGCCAGTACGGCGCCGGTCACGAACGACGACGCGTCCGAGGCCAGATAGACGACGGCACCGGCGAGTTCGTCGGGACGAGCCCATCGGCCGAGCGCGCCTTTGGTCGCATAGGCGTCGTACCAGGCCGGATTCGCTTTGATCTGCGCTGTCAGCGGGGTCTCGACGACGCCGGGCGCGATCGCGTTCACCCGCACCCCGGCCGGGCCGAATTCCGCGGCGGCCGTGCGGAAAAGCTGCACCAGACCGGCTTTCGTCGCCGCGTACGGGCCCTGCCCCGGTTCGACGGTGGTGCCGCGGATCGAGGAGAACCCGATGATGCTGCCCCTCCCGCGCTCGACCATCCCGGCCCCGAACGCGCGGACGACCTCGAACGTCGCGCCGAGGTTCAACGCGATCACCCGGTCGAATTCCTCGCGGGTGTATTCGAGCAGTCGTTTGCGCACGTTGGTCGCGGCGGTCAACACCACGATGTCGATCTCGCCGAGTTCCGCCGCCGCTCGGGCGGCGGCACCGTCCGAGAGCAGGTCGATCTCGTACGCCTGCCCAGCGCCGGTTTCCTCGGCGGCGGCGACGTCGCGGTCGGCGACGATCACTTCGGCGCCGTGCGCGGCCAGCGCCCGCGCGGCCTCGCGGCCGATCCCGCTGCCGCCGCCGAGCACCACGGCCCGCCGTCCGTCGAGGCGGAACAGGTTCTCATAAGTCACGGCCGCAGCACCGCCATCCTCGTCACGGTCAGTTCTTCGACCGCGAACCGCGGCCCTTCCCGCCCGATCCCGGAGTCCTTCACGCCGCCGTACGGCATGGTGTCGGACCGGAAACCGGGTACCTCGTTGACCACCACGCCCCCGACTTCGAGTTCGTCGAGCGCGCGGAACGCGGTCTTCAAGGACGTGCTGAACACCGAAGCGTGCAGGCCGTAGCGTGAGGCGTTGACCGCGTCGAACGCCTCGTCCACGTCCGCCGCCGTGCGGATACAGACGACCGGGCCGAAGATCTCCTCGTCCCAGCATTCGAGGCCGTCGGGCACGTCGAGCAGCACCGTCGGCCGGATGACCGTGCCGTCCACCCCGCCACCGGCCAGCCGCGCACCCGCCGAAGTCGCTTTGTCGACCCACTCTTGGACGCGCTGCGTCGCCCCCGGGTCGATCAAGGCCGAAACCCGCGTCTTCTCGTCACGCGGGTCTCCCGTGACGACCTCGCCGAGCCGCGCCAGCAGCCGTTCGGTGAACTCCTGGGCCACCGCCTCGACCACGAGCACGCGCTGCACCGAGATGCACGCCTGCCCGGACGCGTAGAACCCGCCGCGCAGCACCGCGTCCACGGCCGCGTCGAGTTCGGCGTCTTCCGCGACGACGAGCGCGGCGTTGGACCCCAGCTCCAGCAACGTCTTCGTGGGCGCGGCGTCGCGCGCGATCCGGTGCCCGACCAGCGCGGAGCCGGTGAACGACACCGCGCCGACGCGCCGGTCCGTGACCAGCGCCGATCCGACGGCCGCGTCGCCGGTGACCAGCTGGACCATCGCGGGCAGTTCGGTCAGCTCGCGGACGAGGTGGACCAGCCACAACGTCGCCAGCGGGGTCTGCGGCGCGGGTTTCACCACGACCGGGCACCCGGCCGCGATGGCGGGCGCGATCTTGTGCGACGCCAGCAGCAGCGGATAGTTGAATCCGGCGATGCCGACGACCACGCCGATCGGCTTGCGTTTCCAAAATCCGACGAGCCCGTCGCCGGACGGCAGCAGATCGAGCGGCACAGTCTCCCCGTGCAGCCGCGAGACCTCTTCGGCGGCGGCCTGCCAGGTGACGATCGTGCGGGCGACCTCGACCCGGCAGTCGACCAACGGCTTTCCGGTTTCGAGAACCAAAAGCTGTTCGAACTCGTCACGCCGGGCTTCCAAAGCAGCCGCGACGTCGTTCAGAAGCGAGCGGCGGACACGGGACGGCAGGGCGTCGACCCGCTTGAGCACCGCGACGGCCTCGTCGATCGCCCGTGTGGCCAGCTCGGGCGTCCCGACCGGCGCGCGGCCGATCTCGCTCCCGTCGTACGGGAAGGTCACCGGCGCCATGTCCATAGTGGACACCCATCGGTCCCCGATCGGCAGACCTTCGGGGTACTCAGCCATCGTCCCCTCCCCTCAACCGTGCCAGCTCGGCCCGCAGATTCGGCGCGGCGGCCAGCAGTTCCCTGGTGTATTCGTGTTGCGGCGCGTCGTAGACCTGGTCGACGTCGCCCAGTTCGACGATCTCCCCGCGCCGCATCACCGCGACCCGGTCGCAGACGTGCCGCACCACGCCGAGATCGTGCGAGACGAAGATCAACGTCAGCGAGTACAGCTCGACCAGTGACGCGAGCAGGTCGAGGATCTGTTTGCGCACCGAGACGTCGAGCGCGCTGACCGGCTCATCCGCGATGAGGACGCTCGGGTTCGGCGCGAGCGCCCGGGCGATCGAGATCCGTTGCCGCTGCCCGCCGGAGAACTGGTGCGGGTACCGCCAGGCGGCGTCTTCCGGCAGGCCGACCGCGTGCAGCAACTCGGAAACCCGCGCGGGATCCCGGCGCCCCAACGGCTCGGAGATGATGTCGCGCACCCGCATCCTCGGATCGAGCGAACCCATCGGATCCTGGAAGACGATCTGCAGTTCCGACCGCAGGAACCCGAGTTCACGTTCGGGCAGCGTGTCGATGCGCTTGCCCTGGAACGAAACGCTGCCGGCCGTCGGCTTGTCGAGGGCGGCCAGCAATCTGACCAAAGTGGACTTTCCCGAACCGGACTCGCCGACGATGCCGAAGCGCTGGCCTGCCTCGACGTCGAACGAAACGCCACGCAAAGCGTGCACATCGCGACGCTGGTAGCGGCGTTCCAGGTCTCGGACCTCGATCATCATCGGCTCGCCCCCAGATCCGAAGCAGCCAGCAGTTTCCGGGTGTACTCGTGCTTCGGCGTGGTCAGGACATCGCGCGTGGTGCCGGACTCGACGATCTCGCCGTCCAGCATCACCAGCACCCGCTCGCAGACCGACGCCACGACGGCGAGATCGTGCGTGATGAACAGCAGCGCGCTCTCCCGCTCACGGACGCCGTCGAGGATCAGGTCCAGGATCTGCGCCTGCACGGTGACGTCCAGCGCCGTCGTCGGCTCGTCGCAGATCAACAGCTTCGGATCGTTGGCCAGCGCGATCGCGAGGACGACGCGTTGTCGCTGCCCGCCGGACAGTTGATGCGGATACGCCCGAACGACACCAGGCAGACCGACGGACTCCAGCAAGGCTTCGGCCTCCGCACGCGGATTCCCTCCGCTGCGGTGGATCCGGATCGGCTCCGCCACCTGCGCACCGACCCGCATCGCCGGGTTCAGCGCGGTCATCGGCTCCTGGAACACCATCGACATCTCGTTGCCGCGCAGCCGCGAAAGCTCCTTCTCCGGCGCACCCAGCAACTCGCGGCCGTCGAGCTTCACCGAGCCGGACGCGACGAGTTCTTCCGGCAGCAGTCCCATGATCGACAACGCCGTCAACGACTTCCCCGAACCGGACTCGCCGATCAGGCCGACCCGCTCACCTCGCGAGACGTCGAACGAGACGCCGCGAACCAGGTCGCCGATCCCGAGGCCGTGGACTTCGAGGGTCATAGCCGCGCCGCCAATCGGGGGTCGAGGCGATCGCGGAGGCCGTCCCCGAGCAGGTTGAAGCCGAGGACAGCGATGGCGATCGCGACCCCGGGTACGAGCGCGAGCCGCGGGTGCAGGGTCAGGAACACCTGCGATTCCTGCAGCATCCGGCCCCACGACGGGGTCGGCGGGCGCGTGCCGAAGCCGAGGAACGACAACGCCGCTTCCGCGAGCACGGCGATCGCGAACGACACCGACGCCTGCACGATCAGCAGTCCGGAGATGTTCGGCAGCACATGTCGTGCCGCGATGTTCAGTCGCGACCGGCCCGCCGAGCGGGCGGCCAGCACGAACTCGCTGCTCATCACCTGCAACGTCCCCGACCGTGCGATCCGGGCGAACGACGGGATGGTCGCGATGCCGATCGCCACCATCGCGGTCAACGTGTCCGCCCCGAACACCGCGCCGAACATGATCGCCAGCAACAGCGCGGGGAACGCGAGCACAAGATCGTTGACCCGCATGACGAACTCGCCCAGCCAGCGAGACGACATCCCGGCGAGGATGCCCAACGGCGTCCCGATCAGCGCGGCGATGCCGACCGCGACCACGCCGACGTACAACGTCGTCCGCGCGCCGACCATCAGCTGGCTGAGCACGTCACGGCCGAAGCTGTCCGTGCCGAACAGGTTCGAGCCGCTGAACCCGTGCAGCCGGTTGGCTGCGTCGACCCGCACCGGGTCGAACGGTGTCCAGACGAAGGAAAGCAGTGCGGCGAGCACGATCAGCGCGACCAGGACGGCGCCGATCACGAGACTGCGGTTACGCATCAGGAACCCCGCAATCTCGGGTCGAGCACCGTGTAGAGGACGTCGACCACGAAGTTCACCAGCAGCACGCCGACCACCAGGACCAGCACGATCCCTTGCACGGACAACAGATCGCGCGACGCCACCGAATCGAGCAGCATGCTGCCCAAACCCGGCAGGACGAACACGCGCTCGACGACGACCGCGCCGACCAGCAGCGTCGCCAGTTGCAGGCCGAGCACCGTCACGACCGGCACGGCGGCGTTGCGCAGTCCGTGCCGGAACAACGCCTGGAACGGCCGAAGTCCCTTGGAGCGCGCTGTGCGCAGGTAGTCCTGTCCGAGCGTGTCGAGCACCGCGGACCGGACGTATCGGGTCAGTACGGCTCCCTGCACGAGTCCCAGCGACAGGGCGGGAAGGACGAGACCGCGGAGGAATTCGCCGGGGTCCTGCACCGGGGGCGTCCAGCCACCGGAGGGCAGCCACCGCAACTGCACGGCGAAGATCTGCACCAGGATGATGCCGGCGAGGAACGCGGGGATCGCGACACCGAGCTGCGAGAGCCCGGAAACCGCGGTGCCGTCGGCCTTCCGGTGCCGCACCGCGGCGAACGTCCCGGCCGGGACGGCGATCAGCAACGCCACCAGCATCCCGGTCCCGACCAGCCACAACGTCACCCCGAGCCGGTCGGCCAGCGCCGGTCCGATCTCCTCGCGGGTGACGTACGAGCGGCCGAAGTCGCCGTGGGCGACACCGCCGATCCAGTCGAAGTACTGCGTCACCAACGGCCGGTCGATGCCGAATTCCGCACGGGTCTTCGCGACCAGCTCCGGCGTCGCGTTGACGCCGAGTGCGACCTGCGCCGGATCACCCGGCAGCACGGCCATGAACAGGAACACCACGATGGACGCGACCAGCACACTGGCCACGAGGATCGCCAGGCGGCGAAGGACCCTGACGGTCATCGCGGCGCCAATCCCGTGAGGTCGAAGGACTCGCTGACCTGGTTGCGCACGAAGCCGGTCACCTTGTTCTTCGCCACGATCAAGTTGGGGAACAGGAAGAGCCAGTCCGCGGCGGCGTCCTCGGACAACTGCCGGGCGACCTTCCGCATCGCTTCGATCTGCTCCTGGGGTGTTCCGCTGTCGGCCTTCGCCAGGTTCTGCTGGACGGGCTTGCTGTCGTAACCCCAGTAGTACTTCGGCCTGCCGAAGGTGACGATGTCGCGCGCCTCGACGTGCTGGATGATCGAAAGGTCGTAATCGTGGTCGGTGAAGACCTGCTTGAGCCACACGGCCGGGAAGTCCAGCGGTTCGATCGTCACCGTGATCCCGACGTCCGCCAGTTGCGACGCCACCACCTGCGCGGCCGAGACCGCGTACGGCAGGTTCGGAATCCGTAGCCGCAGCGGCGGAATCGGCCGTCTGACTTCGGCGAGCAGTACTTTCGCCTTCGCGGGATCGAACGGATACGCGTTCGAGAGATCCTCATACCAAGGGTCCGTCGGCGGGACCATACTGCCGATCAGCGTGCCGCGTCCGGCCCAAGCCGTGTCCAGCAAGGCTTTCCGGTCGATCGCGGAGGACAACGCGCGCCGCACGCGGACGTCGTTCAGCGGCGGGCGGGCGTTGTTGAACGCGAGCGTGACCTCGCTGTTCGTCGTGCCTTCGACGACGGTGAACCGGTCGTCGCTCTGGAACTGCGGGATCGAATCCGGCACGGTGATCGCGGAGATGACGTCGATGCCGTTGCTGAGCAGGGCGTTGTTGAGCGCCGTCGGATCCTTGATGTACTTGAGCACCACCGTCGAGTACGCCGGTTTCCGGCCCCAGTACGCGGGATTCTCCTTGAGCACGATGGAATCGCCGCGCCTGCGCGAGGACACCGTGTACGGCCCGGTGCCGATCGGCTTGTTCGCCAGATCCGCGACGCCGGTGGCGCTGAACATCGCGCCGAGACGGCTGGTCAGGCTGAACAGCCAGCCGTTGCTGGGCTTGGTGAGCACGACCCGCGCGTGATCGGGCGCCACGACGTCGACCCGGTCGACGACGTCCATTGTGGACTTGATCGACACGGTCCAGTCGGATTTGACGCGCATCAGCGAGAATTTGACGTCCTCCGCGGTGAACGGCGCGCCGTTGCTGAACTTCGCGTTCTCGCGGAGCTTGAAGTCGTAGGCCTTGCCGTCGGGGGAAACCGTCCACGATTCGGCCAGCAACGGCACGATCTTCGCGTCCGCGTCGAGTTTCACCAGGCCCTCGTAGACGTTGTAGAGCAAGGCCTGCGGAATGGCGGCGCCGTCGGTGCGGGTGAAGTCGAAGTTCGCGGGTTCCGCGGTGTACCCGACGGCGAGCGTGCCGGGATCCTTGGCGACAGTGGCACTCGAACCGGCAGAGCAGCCGGACGTCACCAGCAGCAACGCTGCCACTGCCGCGTGAATCCGGGCTTTCATCCTGCCCCCTGACCGGTAGACTGGTCTGACCAGTAAACCAGACGAGACGGCAGGGTCAAGATGGAATTCGAGCCGGTCTCCCCTGTCCGCGCGTACCAACGGGTCGTCGAGCAGATCGAGGAAGCCGTCTTCAGCGGCCGGATCAAACCCGGCGACCGGCTCCCGAGCGAACGCGAGCTGATGGTCCAGTTCGACGTCGGCCGCTCGACGGTGCGGGAAGCGCTCCGAGTGCTGCAAGCCGCGGAAATGATCCGCTCGCGCCCCGGCGATCCACGCGGCCCCGAGGTCCTGGCCGCCTCGCCCGCCGCGTTGCACCGGTCCATGCACCGGCTGGCGCGGGCCGACCACATCGGCCTCTCCGAATTGCTCCAGTTCCGCATGGTGCTCGACGGTTCCGCACATCTGCTCGCCGCGCAGCTCAGGACCGCCGAGCACCTCGCCGAATTGGATGCGGCACTGGAAGCGATGCGCGCGGGCGTCTCGAAGGGGTTCGCCGAATTCAGCCACGCGGACGTCGCGTTCCACGAGGCCATCGCCCGCGCGACCGGGAATCCGCTGCTGGTGACCAGCGGTGAGGTCGTGCGCGGCGTCGTACTCGAACTCATCGAGGACAAACTGGAGCACGCCGACGACCGGACGGCGTTGATGCGCAACTGGCTCACGCATCACGAAGAGGTACTGGGAGCGGTCCGCGACTCGGACGGCGAGCGCGCCTCGCGGCTGGCGAAGCAGGCGCTGTACGACAACTACGCCGAGTACGTCCCCGAAGAACGACGGCGTCTCTTACAGCCACTGCTTTAGTAACACTCTGTCGCGCCGGGCCGACTCACTTCTACACTCGCTCAAGTGGGGGATGCCATGGAGCCTTCGACAGCCCGGCAGGGTGTCGGTCTCGCGTTGTCCGGCGGCGGCTACCGCGCGATGCTCTTCCACACCGGCGCCCTGTGGCGGCTCAACGAACTCGGCTGGCTGTCGAAGATCTCGACGTTCTCCAGCGTCTCCGGCGGTTCCATCGCGGCCGGGATACTCGCGCACGCGTGGCCGGATCTGGACTTCGAGAACGGCATCGCGAACAACTTCTACGACGAAGTCGTCGCGCCGGTCCGTAACCTGGCGCGCACGCGGCTCGACATCCCGGTCACCTTGCGCGCCATGGCCATTCCCTGGCGAAGCGCCGGCGAAGAACTCGCGCGGGTGTACGCGAAACTCCTGTTCGGCGACTGTTGCCTCAGAGATCTGGACCCGGCGGGACCGCAATTCGTCTTCACCGCGACCAACCTGCAGGACGGCGCGCTGTGGTGGTTCTTCCGGCAGGACGGACCGCACGGGAACATCCCGCTCGCGACCGCGGTGGCCGCGTCGTCGGCGTTCCCGCCGATGCTCTCACCGGTGGTCATCCACGATCCGCTTTCGGCCAAGGCGCGCAAGAAGATCGTGCTGAGTGACGCTGGCGTCTACGACAACCTCGGCCTCGACCCCGTCGAAGGACAGTGCGCGACGGTGCTGGTCAGCGACGCCGGAAAGCGGATGAAGATCAAGCAGAAGGTCCCCCGCGACTGGGGACGACAGTTGCTGCGGGTCCTCGACGTGATCGACAACCAGGTCCGCGAGCTGCGGCGCGGCGCGCTGCTGAAGTCCTATGTGGAGAAGGAATTCGCGGGCGGCTACTGGGGAACCTACGTCGATCTGGAGAACTTCGAACTGGCGGATTCGCTCCCGGCGCCCGTCGACCTCACGCACAAGCTGGCGGAAACACCCACTCGGCTGACGAAGCTGCCCGAAGCGTTGCAGGAGCGGTTGATCAACTGGGGTTACGCGGCTTGTGACGCGGGGATGCGGCGGTGGGTCGAGCGGGAGGCGGCGGCTCCGGCGGGGTTCCCGTTCCCGAAGTCCGGCCTCGGTTGAGCGTCCCCCAATGCTATGAAAGGTCCTTTCCTTGCGAAATTTGCAAGGAAAGGACCTTTCATAGCGCGCTTTTGGTCAGGCGACCAGGTTCGCGTAGACGATGACGTTGTCCTTGTAGCTGTGCTCTTCCTGATCGAAGACGCCACCACAGGTGATCACCCGCAGTTGCGGTTTGTCCGTGTTGCCGTAGACCGCGTCCTCGGGGAACTGATCCTTGGGAACCTGGTCCTTCTTCTCGACCACGAACTTCAGGACCTTGCCGTCACTGCGGTCGACGAGGATCTCGTCGCCGGGGTTGACGTCCTTGAGCTTGTAGAAGATGCCCGGCTGCTTGTTGCCGTCGACGTGCCCGAGCAGGATCGCCGGGCCGACGTCGCCGGGCACCGGGGAAAGCCGGTACCAGGCGGCCTGCATCGGGTTCTTCGCCGACGGGACGGACATCTTGCCGTCCTTGCCGATCGCGACCGTGACCAGACTCGACTCCGCGCCGATCTTGGGAATCTTCACGCTCGTCGGGCGAACCCCGTTGAACGGCTTGACGACCGGCGGAGCCGATTCCGACGGCGCCGCCTGCGCGGCGGGCGGGGCGGGTTCGTCGGTGCCGCAGCCCGTCAACGCGAGGGAGAGGACAAGGGCGGCCGCGGCCAGGCGGCCGCCCTGCGTCAGGAGTTTCATCCGATCAGGCCGCGGTGGCGCCGAAACCGGTCTCGATGCCGCCCTTGGGCTTCAGCTTGACCTGCTTCTCCGGCTTGACACCCGGCGCGTTCGAGCCACCGCCGACCGTCCCTTCGATCTCGATGTCACCCTTGCCCGGCTTGCCGTCACAGGTCCAGGTGAAGGTGCTCGAGGTGCCCTTGAAGCCGGGCTTCGCCTTGATCATGTAGACCCACAGGTAGGCCTCGCCACCGTCCTGGAACACCTCGACGATGTCGTAGTCCGGCGCGGTGACGTCGGTGGGCTCCGAACCGCAGAAGATGGCCAGCGCGCCCTCGGTGCCCTCGACATATCCGGCGCCGACGTTCAGCACCGGCTTCGGCGGGGTGGTGGGGGTCGGCTTCTCCGAGGTGGAGGTCGGCGAGGGCGAGCCGGAAGTCGGCTTGCCGCTGGTCGGCGTCGGCTGCTGCGACGACGAACCCGGAGTGCTCGTTTCGGACGACGCCGGGGGCGCCGTCGTGACCTTGCCGCCGGACCAGGACGGCTCCGCCGGAGCGGAAGACGTGGTCTCGGGCGGAGCGGGGGACGAGGTCGTCGATTCGGTCTGCGCCATCGCGACCGGCGTCACGGCCAGCGAGATGACGGCGCCGGCCAGCACCGCGCCCGCGACGCGACCCAACGTCTTCTTCAAAGTGATCTCCCAGTGGAAAGCATCGCAACGCATGGTGACCCCCACCATGCGACCACCCAGGGGATTCCCTCTTTCGGGTGGCAGCGCGATCCTGCCGTAAAAAGGCTGCCGGACCGTAGCGATTAGACGGTGACAAAACCCACTGGAAGAACCGGTAACGCCGGGATGATCCGGCCCGATACAAGGGCCCGAAGTCCGCTCAACAGAGGGAATCCTGGCAGCGACGAAGAAATGTTAACACCCGGAGGGCCGGAACGGCCGTACTGCGGAAGCATTCTTTCCGCTTCCTTCGAACACCTCGAAAACTCCCGTTTTCATGGCCGAAGCCGTGTCAGAACACCAGGTACAACGACACGCCGAGGGAGAGCGCGCCGAGGAGACCCGCGACGAGCAACCACGGCTTCGGCGACGTCCGCTTCCGCACCGCCCGGCCGCCGCCCACGGCCGCGGTCAGCAGCCCGGCGCCGAACCCGATCGCGGGGATGAACGTGGCGAGAGTCCGGTTCTCGGCGTCGCAGGTCCAGATCCCGGCACTCGGGCAGGGCCGTGACGCGAATTCGGCGACCAGGCCCGCCGCGACGATCGCGAGGAAGCCGAGTACCAGGAGCCAGAACAGACCCCACATCCATTGACCGAGCCGCCGGGGCGCTTTCGTCTCCTCCACGCTCTCCAGGTTAAGGCGCTAGCCGAGCGCCGAGGCCAAATCCGTCCAGAGATCTTCCGGATCTTCGAGTCCGACGCTGAACCGGACGAGTCCGGCGGGCACGTGCGCGTCACCCGCGAGCCACGCCCGCCGCTCCACCAGGCTCTCCACCCCGCCGAGGCTGGTGGCGGCGCGGATCAACCGCAGCGAGCCGATGACCTTGTCCGCGATCTGGGCGTCCGGGAGTTCGAACGCGATCATCGTGCCGGAGCCGGGATAACGCACCCGGGTGATCGCGGGGTGGTCGACCAGCCGCGCGGCCAGGAGCGCGGCCGTGCGGGTCTGCTCGGCCAGCCGGACCGGCAGCGTCCGCAGTCCGCGCAGGGCCAGCCAGGCTTCGAGAGCTCCCGGGGTCGCCCCCAGCCTGGTGCGCGCGTCACGCAGGTCTTTGGCGACGGCTTCGTCGGCCGCGATCGTCAGTCCGAGCAGCAGATCGCTGTGCCCGCCGATGAGTTTCGTCGCGCTGTGCACGACGATGTCGGCGCCGAGGTCCAGCGGCCGCTGCCCGAGCGGCGTCGCGAAGGTGTTGTCGACGGTGACCAACCCGTTCGCGGCGGCGGCGATCGTCTCGATGTCGATGACGTCGAGCGTCGGATTGGTCGGCGATTCGAGCCAGAGCAGGTCGGCGTCCGCGGCCGCGACCCACGCGTCCGTGTCGTCCGGGGCGATCTCGGTGACCGCCAGGCGGCCGGTGCGCTGGGCGTGCGCGAGCAGTCCGCGAGACCCGGCGTAGGAGAACGTCGGTACGCAGACCTTCGCGCCGACCGGCAGGGTGTCGACGACAGCGCTGAGCGTCGCGATCCCCGAGGCGAACGCGGTGGCGTGCCCGCCTTCGAGCGCGCCGATCGCGGCTTCGAGCGCCTCCCAGGTCGGTGTGCCGTCCTCGCGTGAATACGCGCGGTCGGCACCGGCGTCGAAGGTGCTCGCCGCGACGATCGGCACGTTCAACGGTTCGCCGGGGCCCTCCGGGCGTCCGGCGGCGACGGCGAGGGTGCGGGGTGACCAAGCGTTCGTGTCCACCCCGCCACCGTAAACCGTCCCCGCGTCAGTGGGCGTACACCTCGAACTCGTAGAGGGAGTAGCCGTACTTCGTGCCGCGCTGGACCCCGGCCATCCGGACATAACGGCCGTCCACCGCTTCGAAGGCGACGTTGTCCTGCCCGCCGTCTCCATCCACTATGGACGCCACGTCGCGCCAGTTCGTCCCGTCGGCCGAGACCTGCACCTGGTACGCCTTGCCGTACGCGGATTCCCAGTACAGGACGACCCGGGAAACGCGCTGCGCCGAACCGAGATCCACGGTGATCGACTGGTTGTCGCTCCAGTCGCTCGCCCAGCGCGTCGAAAGGTCGACGTCGATGGCCTTGGACGGCGGCGAGGTGAACCAGCCGGTCTCATGGCTGCTGGCGCTCGCCGACCGGCCGGTGGCGAGGTTGGCGATGTTGTCGCCGCGCTTCGCCGGGAACTCCACGACCTGCTGGAAGGTCGGCCGGTTCTGGGTGCTGATCTTGTCCTGGGTGATCCCGCCCAGCGCGCGGTGGATGATCGTGTCGGCGCACCACTGATCGCCCGCGGCGCAGTCGCCGTCACCGGGATAGACGGTGTTGGCAGGCTGCGCGGCCGCCTGCGTCAACGAGTCGAGCAGCACCTGACGGCAGGCGTCGACGTCACCGCCACCGCAGAACTTCGCGCCCAGCGGACCGGCGACGTTCTGGCCGAGCACCGAGCGGATGTCCTTGTGCACGTAACCCCACCAGCCCGACTGGTACGACGAACCGGCGTGCCCCTGGCCGACGTGCTTACCGGGAACCTCGTTCTGCCAGCCGGACGGCGACTCGTTGATCTTCAGCACCCCCACCATCGCGGCGTAGGCGGCGTCACCCATACCGGGTTTGAACTGGGCGTTGACCAGCAGCGGCCACCAGGCGTCCATGACGCGGATCGCGTCGGCGTTGGCGTAGGTCTTGCTGCCGGGCGCCGTCTCCGAACGCAGACCGCCCGCGGCGAGCCAGGTCTTCAGCTTCGCCACCGCGTCCGCGGCCGGACCGGTCACCGGCGCCTTGTCGATCACCTTGAACAGTTCCGGCAGCACCTTCTCCGCGCGGAGGTCGGCCAGCGCTGCCTCCGCCATGGTCTGCGTGAGGTTCACGCGCGTCACCCTGGTGCCACTGGAGATCATCTTCTTGACCCGCGCGTCGAGCAGATCACCGCGGTGCACGGAACTCTTGTCGGCGCCGCTGGCCGCGTAGCCCTTGGCCTGTGCGTTGTTCCAGCTGACGTAGTAGTCCTGGTTGACCGACTGCGGATGCTGCGACGACGGCGTGTAGTTCGCGAGGTTGCCGTCGGGGTTCCAGCCCTGCCAGTCGAATCCGGCGTCGCCCTTCACCGGCATGGCCGGGTCGACGTTCGGATTGCGGACCGGGTTCGAGCCGGAGTTGTAGTAGGCGACGTCACGAGAGTCGGCGTAGAACCAGTTGTAGGTTTGGTTGACGTCGGCCGCGGCGGCCTGGAAGTCCTGCGCGGACTTGATCGCGTCCGGATCGTTGAACTTCTGGAAGCCGATGATCGTGTCGATCTCGTGCTGGAAGGTCGACCGCAGCGACGTGTACGCGACCGGTTTGCCGCCGACCAGCGCCCGGCTCGTCACCGGACCGTACTTCGTGCGGAAGCTGCGCAGCGTGTACGAACCTTCCGCCGTGCCGTCGGCGACGGTGGGCTTCCAGGCGTTCTTGCGCTCGACGATCTCGAACGGCAGGCACTGGCCGCGGAAACGGTAGAAGGCGGAGTTCTTCGTCGGCGCGGAACCGTTCTGCTCGCACAGTTCGACGGCGTAGGTGTCGATGATGTCCTGCGAAGCCGAAGTCGCGCTCCACGAGTAGTCCTTGCCGCGGCCGAGCAGCACGTACATGCTGACGCCCGCGAAGGAGGCGCCGCGGGCGCTGATGCCGGGGCCCTGGAGTTCTTGCAGCATCAGCAATTGCGGCGCGAAGTATCCGGCCTGCGGGCCGAAGACCGCGACCGGGTGGCCGCTCGCGGTCTTGGCGCCGGACACCACCAGCGCGTTGGACATGCCGTGCTTCTCGGACAGCATGTTGCCGGGCAGGACACCGTCGTCGAAGATGCCGCGGACGGCCTTTTGGTCGTCCGGCGCGGGAACCCGCACCTTGGCGGGCGTGGCCGTCCCGGCCGAACCGGTCGGGTCGAAGACGAGTTGCTGCCCGGAAACCGTGCCCTTGTCCGGCATCGCGGCGCCCTGCGGGTTCGCCGGAGCCTTGCCGTAGTCGAATGTCTGTCCATTGTGGAGGGTTTTGACGGTCTCGGGGTCGTCTTCGGACCGGAGGCTCTTCCAGATCTTGTCGCCCTGTTCGAGGCCGTACTTCTCCTGCATCGCCATCTTCGCGATGGCGTTCTGGACCTCACCGCCGCCGCCGGCGCCGAACTGCGCGCCGACCACCGCGGCGAGCACGACGAGGTCGGTCAGCTTGAACGGCTCGATGGTCCCGGCATTGGTGATCGCGTCGACGTGCCCGGTGAGGACGTACTCACCGGGGAAGTAGCGGCCGCTGTGCGCGTCGGAGATGTACTTGTTGATGCCTTGGACGTAGGCCTCGGCGTCGGCCTTGCCCTGCGCGCCGCGCGGGCCGCTCGCCGCCGCGTTGTCGATCTGCTTCTGCAGCTCCTGTTCGGTGTAAGGCGCCGAAGAGAAGAAGCTCTGCTCGAGTTCGCGGTTCCCCTGCGCGCCCCCGGCGAACGAGGTCAGCTGGCCGCGGCCGACGCGGCGCATGATGTCCATCAGCCACAGGCGATCCTGCCCGGCGGCGTATCCGGCGCCGTACATCGTGCCCGGCCGCGTCGTGCCGACGATCCGGGGGACGCCGGTCGCCTTGTCACGGGTGATCGTCACGTCCGAGCGCGGTTTGATCGTGCTCTCGACCTGCCCGGACTGGACGCCGAACGAGGCGTCGTTGAAGAACTGGTTGATCTTGTCCGTGGTCAGCGTCCGATAGCCGTCAGCGAGCGAGGCGTACTTCCCGAGCTGGTCGGCGGAATGCGCCGGACGGGTGCCGAGCGCCTTGTGCGCCAGGATCTCGGCGAGAGTGGCGTTCCCCTTGGTACCGGGCGGCAAAATGTCGGCGCACTGACCGCCGCAGTAGTCGTCGAGCGCGGCCGCCACCACCGAACTCCGGGGTGTTTCCGCCGCGTTCGCCTGCAGGGCCGGGACGGTTCCCGTCACCAGGGTGAGGCCCGCGAGCGTAGTCAGGATCCGTATGCCTCGTCGCATGAAAGACCTCCGTCGTCGGAGCGTGACGAGGCGCACACTACCCACGGGTATCGAATTTTGTGAAGAGTTTTCGCGTTCTTGCCACCGATCGGCGGAACACTCGCCCTGCGAACCCCGGACCTGCACAGGTAGCTTGTCGACATGCCTTTGGAAAAGCCCCAGATCGACCGCCCGGAGGGCGCCGCGCCCGCCGACCTGGAGACCACCGACATCACCGTCGGGGATGGCCAGGAGGCCAAGACCGGCGACACCGTCTCCGTGCACTACGTCGGCGTCTCGCACTCGACCGGCGCCCAGTTCGACGCGTCGTGGGACCGCGGCGAACCGCTTCGCTTCGGTCTCGGCCGCGGCCAGGTCATCCCCGGCTGGGACCAGGGCGTCGCCGGGATGAAGGTCGGCGGCCGGCGCAAGCTGGTCATCCCGCCGCATCTGGCCTACGGCGACCGCGGCGCCGGCGGCGTCATCAAGCCGAACGAGACCCTGATCTTCGTGGTGGACCTCGTCAGCGTGAACTGACCACACCCACCCGCACCCTCAAGACCCGGCCCCGCCGGGTCTTTTTCTTTTTATTGAGGGGTAAGGCAACCGTGGCGTGTTCGGGTGGGATGGTGGTCTGGGTGACCTGGCGCCGCACTCGCGTGCTCAGAGACGAATCTCGCGTGCTTGAAGGCGAGACTCGCGAGTGCGGGAGCCTGGCACGCGAGTTACGTGTCTGAGCACGCGAGTTACGCCTTCGCACTACCCGCCACCCCGACGAACAGGCCGCCCAGGCCAGGGCCGCCAGGCCCGAGGCCGCTCCTACCTCACCAGGCCAGGGCGCTCCGCGCCCGAGGCCGAAACCCAAGACCAACCGCCGCCGCACGCACCGTGGGGGGTCCGGGGGGGCTCGGCCCCCCGGGAACTGACGAGCGACGCCCAAACGCGAAGAAGGCCCCGACGCGGAGCGAAGGGGCCTTCGAACAAGAGTGGGCGAGGAGGGAGTTGAACCCTCACGTCCTTTCGGACACACGGACCTGAACCGTGCGCGTCTGCCATTCCGCCACTCGCCCGAGTTGCTTCGTTCTCTGACAGCCCGCAAAGCGTAGCAGGCTGATTTCACGGGTTTCACCGGGGGCCGTGTCCGACTGGCCGTACCCGGATAGGATCGACGGGGAAGCACACGTGTGAGGAGGTTGCCCGGTGGGCCGCGTTGAGCGCTTTGATAGGCGGCTCGAGAACCTCGTGGGCAATACCTTCGCGCGCATGTTCGGTGGCAACGTCGTCACGCAGGAAGTGGCGGTGGCGCTTGAGCGCGAGAGCGAGGAGAACGTTCGTGAGCTGGCCGGTGGTCGACAGCTCGCCCCCAACCACTACATCGTGTCGTTGGGGCAGGCTGATCACGAACGTATGGCCGGAGACGAGCTTCGGGTCACGTCGGTGTTGGCGGGGGCGGTCAAGGAACACCTCGCCGAGCACGGTTGGGACACCTATGGTGACGTCGTAGTTTCGCTCGAGCGCAATGAGGCGCTGCATACTGGACAGTTCAAGACCCGTTCGTCCGTCGATCCCGACGTCAAGCCCCACGGCGCCGAAGGTTCGTCACGGTCGGCACGACCCAGCAACGCAGGAGACCCAGCAATGAGCCAGCCCCCCGGCTACGGCCAATACGACCAGGGTGACCCGTACGGCCAGCAGGGCCAGTACGGCTACGGACAGCAGGCTGGCCAGCAGCAGCCCGGGTACGACCAGGGTTATGGCGCTCAGCAGGGCGGCTACGACCAGGGCTACGGCGGCGCTCAGCAGCCCGGGTATGACCAATACGGTCAGCCGCAGCAGCCTGGGTACGACCAGGGCTACGGCGGTGCCCAGCAGCCCGGTTACGACCAGTACGGCGGTCAGCCGCAGCAGCCTGGGTACGACCAGGGCTACGGCGGCGCTCAGCAGCCCGGTTACGACCAGTACGGCGGCCAGCAGCAGCCGCAGCAGCCCGGTTACGACCAGGGCTATGCCGGTGGGGCTCAGCAGCCTGGCTATGACCAGTACGGCCAGCCGCAGCAGGGCGGGTACGACCAGTACGGCGGCGCCCAGCAGGCGTACGGCCAGCCCGCCGCGGACCCGTACGCGCAGGGTGGCGGTTATGGCGGCCAGCCGGCGGCGGCCCGTCAACTCGCCGCGAGCCTTCAGCTCGACGACGGCTCGAACCGCTCGTACTCACTGAAGCAGGGCGGGAACGTGGTGGGACGTGGTCAGGACGCCGACTTCCGGCTGCCGGACACCGGGGTTTCCCGTCGTCATCTGGAGATCACCTGGGACGGGCAGAGCGCGACGCTCGCGGACATCGGTTCCACGAACGGGACGACCGTCAACGGCACTCCGGTGCAGACGTGGCAGCTCGCCGACGGCGACGTGATCCGCGTGGGCCACTCGTCTCTCGTCTTCCGTACGCAGGGCTGACCGGCGGCGGCTGGAGGGGGTACCGCAGAATTGCGGTGCGGGACCTCGAGTGGATCGGCACTTCAGGTCGTATGCGGAGAGCAAGGCTGTTCGGAGCCGACCATCCCGGACGGCCCGGTCTCTCGGCGGCGTACAGGAGAAGCGGGAGCGGACACAACAAGTGCCAGAGCTGGTCGTTCAACTCACCAGGGTGGGCTTTCTCGTGCTGCTCTGGCTCTTCGTGTTCGCCGCGTTGCGCGTCGTCCGGTCGGATCTCTACGCGGCTTCCGGCTTGCGAGTCGCCGTTCCGACGTTCGGTCGCAAGAAGAAGGAAAACAAGAAGCCGCGCGGCGGAAAGTCGCCACAGCAGCTGCTCGTGACCCATGGTGCGCTGGCAGGCACCAGGATCGCCTTGGACGGCAGGCCGATCCTGATCGGCCGTGCCGACGACTCGACCCTGGTGCTGGACGACGACTACGCGTCGACCCGGCACGCCCGGATCGCCCTGCGCGGGGAGGATTGGTACGTGGAAGATCTGGGCTCGACGAACGGCACGTACCTCGACCGGGCTAAGGTCACGGCACCCCTCCGGGTCCCGCTCGGAGTCCCCATCCGGATCGGCAAAACGGTGATCGAGCTTCGCCCATGACTCTCGTCCTCCGCTACGCGGCTCGCAGCGACCGGGGCCTGGTGCGTTCCAGCAACCAGGACTCCGTGTACGCCGGACCCCGCCTGCTCGCCCTCGCCGACGGTATGGGCGGCCACGCCGCCGGTGAAGTGGCCAGCAAGGTCGTCATCGCCTCCCTCGCCCCGCTCGACGACGATGACCCCAGTGACGATCTCCTCGCGCAGCTGCGCGAAGCCGTCCAGAACGGCAACGCCGCCATCTCCGAACTCGTCCAGCAGGACCCGGACCTCGACGGGATGGGCACCACCCTGACCGCCGTGCTGTTCGCCGGTTCGCGGATGGGTGTCGTGCACGTCGGCGACTCGCGGGCGTATCTGATGCGCGGTGGGCAGTTCTCGCAGATCACGCGGGACGACAGCTTCGTCAACGAACTTCTCGAACAGGGCCGGATCACGCCGGAAGAGGCCGCGGTGCATCCGCAGCGGTCGCTGTTGCTGAAGGCGCTCACCGGTCACGAGGTCGAGCCGAGCCTGACAGTGCGCGAAGCCCGCGCCGGTGACCGCTACCTGATCTGCTCGGACGGCCTGTCCGGCATGGTCAGCGACGAGACCCTCGCCGAGGCGATCCAGATCCCGGATCCCCAGGCCTGCGCCGACCGGATGATCGAGCTGGCGCTCAAGGGCGGCGGCACGGACAACGTCACGGTCATCATCGCCGACGTCGTCGACGTCGACTTCGGTGAGGACGCGCCCATCGTGGGCGGCGCCGCCGGGGACGGCAGTGACGAGTTCCACCAGGGCGACTCCCCCGCCGCCCGTGCCAGGGCGCTGACCCAGCCCGCGCCGCAGCCGCGGCCCGAGGTCCAGCCACCACAGGAGGACCCGCGGGTCAAGCGCCGGAGGCGATTTCGCTGGCTGGCGGGAGCGGTGGTCGTCCTGATCGTGCTGGCCGCGGCGGCGATAGCCACGCGGTATTTCGTGCTGAGCCAGTACTACGTCGGCGAGGGCCCCGGCGAGGAGGTCGTGATCTACCGCGGCGTCCCCGGCAGCATCCTCGGCATCGAGCTGCACGCCTACGAGCAGGGCTCGTGTCCTCCGGGTGGCCTGTGCACCGACAAACTGCTGGTGCCCGCGTTGCAGGAGGACGCGCGGATCGCGGTGAAGAACGGCGTCAAGAAGGACAACCTCGACGACGCCCGCAAGTACATCGACGACTTCCTGCGGCCGCACAAGCAGTTGGCCGACTGCAAACCGAACACGAGCTCGCCTTCCACGCCGCCTAACGCGTCTTCGGCGCCGCCACCGGTGTCGTCGTCGGCGGCTCCCCCTTCTACCCCCGCCTCGCCGAGCTCGGCGAATCAGCCAGCGGGGAGGGACTGCTCGACGCCGGCCACGGCAGCACCAGGGGGCGGTAACTGATGAGCACGCCGCTCGCCGATCCGGCTTCGGCCCAGTTCGCCACGAATCCTCCGCGCGAGCTGCCCAAGCGGCGCGGGACCGAACTCGTTCTCCTGGCGTTCGCGACGTTCATCGTCACCGTCGCGCTCGTGCTGGTGGAGGCGAACCAGGAGCAGGAGCTCACCAGCTCGATCATCTGGCTGGGGCTGTCCTACCTGGGGGTGCTGACGGCGGCGCATCTGGCGGTCCGCCGCTGGGCGCCGTACGCCGACCCGGTGATCCTGCCGTGTGTCGCGCTGCTGAACGGGCTCGGCCTGGTGATGATCCACCGGATCGACCTGGCGCTCGCGGAACGCGCGGTCCAGCAGGGCAAGGAGTACACGCCGGACGTCACCAAGCAGGTGTTGTTCACGGCGATCTCGCTGGTGCTGTTCGTGGTGGTGCTGGTCGTGATCAGCGACCACCGCACGCTGACCCGCTACGGCTACACCTGCGGTCTGGTCGGCATCGTGGCGCTCGCGCTGCCCGCGGTGCTGCCGTCGAGCCTTTCCGAGGTCAACGGCGCGAAGGTCTGGATCAAGCTGCCGTTCTTCTCGATCCAGCCGGGTGAGTTCGCGAAGATCCTGCTGATGATCTTCTTCGCCTCGTTCCTGGTGACGAAACGGGACCTGTTCATGGTCGCGGGCAAGAAGATCGTCGGCGTCGAACTGCCGCGTGCCCGTGACCTCGGCCCGATCCTCATCGCGGCGGCCGCCTGCCTCGGCGTGCTGGTGTTCGAGAAGGACCTCGGAACGTCGCTGCTGTTCTTCGGCGTCACGCTGGTGATGCTGTACGTCGCGACCGAGCGGGTCATCTGGGTGGTGCTGGGCGTCGGCTTCTTCGCCGTCGGCGCGGTCATCGCCTACAACCTGTTCACGCACGTCCAGCAGCGCGTCCGGAACTGGATCGACCCGCTCGCCACCTACGACGATCCCGGCGGCGGCTACCAGGTCGCACAGGGCCTGTTCGGCCTCGGGACCGGCGGCGTCGGCGGTACGGGTCTCGGCGCCGGGCGGCCGGACATGGTCCCGGAAGCCAAAACGGACTTCATCACCACCGCGATCGGCGAGGAACTCGGTTTCATCGGTCTCGCCGCGATGCTGATGCTGTACCTGATCCTGGCGATGCGCGGGATGCGCAGCGCGCTGGCCGTCCGCGACACTTTCGGCAAGCTCCTCGGCGGCGGCCTGGCGTTCACCATCGTCATGCAGATCTTCGTCGTCGTCGGCGGCGTCACGAACCTGATCCCGAACACCGGGATCACCGCCCCCTTCCTCTCCCGCGGTGGGTCTTCCCTGCTCGCGAACTACATCCTGGTGGCCCTCCTGCTCCGCATCTCCGACGCCGCCCGCAAACCCGCCGCGCGGCCGAAGCCGCAACAGCCACAGGCGCCGATCGCGGAAGCGCACACGGTGATGGTCCAGCGGCCGCCCGCGACCGGTGAGGGGAACGCCTCGTGAACACCCCGCTCCGCAAGGTCGGCGTCGCCATGCTCGTCATGGTGGTGCTCCTGCTCGCCAACGCCACCTACATCCAGGTGGTCAAGGCCGACGACTACCGCACGGACTCGCGCAACCTGCGCGTGCTCTACGACGAGTTCTCCCGCCAGCGCGGGCTCATCGTCACCCCTGACGGTGCCGCCCTCGCGAAGGTCGACCCGTCGAACGATAAGTACAAGTTCATCCGCACCTACGCCGACGGGCCGATGTACGCGCCGGTCACCGGTTACTACTCGATCAACTACGGCTCCGGCGGCCTGGAGCGCTCCGAGGACGACGTCCTCAACGGCTCCGACCCTCGGCTGTTCGTCCGGCGACTGTCGGACATGGTCACCGGCCGCGACCCGCGCGGCGGCAACGTGCGGCTGACGATCAACCCGGCCGTGCAGAAGGCCGCGTACGACCTGATGACGCAGAAGGGCTACACCGGTTCGGTGGTCGCGATCGAGCCCAAGACCGGGCGCATCCTGGCCATGGTCTCGACGCCGTCGTACGACCCGAACAAGCTCGCCTCGCACGTCGGCAAGGAGCAGATCGCGGCGTGGGGGCAGTGGCGCGACGATCCGAAGAAGCCGATGCTGAACCGCGCGATCTCGGAGACCTATCCGCCGGGTTCGACGGCCAAGCTGATGGTGACGGCGGCCGCGCTCGAAGACGGCAAGACGGCGGACATGCCGGTCAACACCGCGCCCAACGTCAAACTGCCCGGCACGCAGACGACGCTGGAGAACTACGGCGGCGCCCCCTGCAAGGGCAGCACCTTGAAGGAAGCGCTGCGGTACTCCTGCAACGTGCCCTTCGCCGAACTCGCGGGTGAACTCGGCAAGGACAAGCTGAACGCGACGGCGAAGAACTTCGGCGTCGGCGAGGATCTGACCGTGCCGATGCGGGTCGCCTCCTCCAGCCTCGGGCCGCTCGAGTCGAAGGCGGCGCTGTTCCAGAGCGCCATCGGGCAGCGCGACGTGCGCCTGACGCCGCTGCAGGACTGCCTGCTCTCGGCGACCATCGCGAACAACGGCATGGCGATGAAGCCGCAGCTCGTACAGTCGCTGCTGGCGCCGAACCTGTCGACCATCGAGGACTACACCCCGACCGAACTGACCGGAGACGCCGCGCTGTCCAGCGCGAACGCCGCGATCCTGCGCGACATGATGCTGGCGTCGGAGGAGAACACGAAGGGGGCCGGCAAGCGCGCCGACATCCAGATCGCCTCCAAGACCGGCACCGCCGAGCACGGCAACGACCCGAAGGCCACGCCTCCGCACGCCTGGTACACCGGGTTCGCGCCGGCGATGGACCCGAAGATCGCCGTCTCGGTGATCGTCGAGTCCGGTGGTAACCGCGGGCTCGAAGCGACCGGTGGCACCGTGGCCGCGGAGATCGGCCGCGCCGCCGTCAACGCGATGCTCGGGGGTGGATAGCGGATGCTGTCCTCGGGTCAGCTGCTGGCCGACCGGTACAAGCTGACGAACCGGATCGCCGTCGGCGGGATGGGCGAGGTCTGGCAGGCGAGCGACACGCGACTGGACCGGACGGTCGCGGTCAAGATCCTCAAGGCGGAGCTGTCCGGGGACGCGGAGTTCCTGCACCGGTTCCGGACCGAGGCGCGGATGACGGCGTCGTTGAACCATCCCGGCATCGCCGCGGTGCACGACTACGGCGAGACGGTCGCCGACGAGCTGTCGATCGCGTATCTGGTGATGGAGCTGGTCGAGGGCGATCCGCTGGCCGCGATCATCACCCGCGAGGGACGGCTGAACGCCGAGCGCACCCTCGACATTCTCGAGCAGGCCGGTAACGCGCTGCAGGCCGCGCACGAAACCGGTCTTGTGCACCGCGACGTCAAACCGGGCAACATCATGGTCACCCCGGCCGGACAGGTGAAGATCACCGACTTCGGGGTGGCGAAGGCCGCCGACGCCGCACCGGTGACCAGGTCCGGCATGGTCATGGGCACCGCTCACTACATCGCACCCGAGCAGGCGCTCGGGCACAACGCCGAACCGGCGAGCGACGTCTACTCGCTGGCCGTGTGCGGCTACGAATGTCTCACCGGACACCGGCCGTTCCTTTCGGAGAACGCGGTGACCGTCGCGATGATGCACATCCGCGACATCCCGCCGCCGCTCCCGCCGGACGTACCGCCGGGTGCCCGCGCGGTCATCGAAGCGACCCTGATCAAGGATCCGAGACAGCGGTACAACAACGGTGGCGAATTCGCGGCCGCGGTGGCCGCCGTCCGCGCGGGCCTGCCGCTGCCGACGCCGTCGGGGCTGGTCAACGTCGCCTACGCGGGCCAGCCGCCCGTGCTGCCGCAGCAGGGTCCGCCCGGTCCGGTCTCACCGCCCAACCCGATGGTGGCGGTCGGCCCGGCGTCGCATCCGGCGATGCACCCGGTCACCGGCCCGCCCCCGATGGCGGTCCGGCGGCTACCCGGCAAACGGCCACAATGGGGCTGGTGGGTGTTGCTCGCGGTGATCCTGATCGCAGTACTGGTGGCCGGGGCCTTCCTCATCGTGAGACTGGTCGGTTCGGGCAACGGACAACAGTCGGGCGGCGTGGAAACGAGTGAACAGGCACCGGCACCGGGTAAGACACTTGAAGGCCCACCGCCGACATCCGCGTACCCCGCGGTGCCGGAATCGGCCGGGCAGGCGAATCCAGGCATGATGAGCACACCTTGGACGGAATGGAACGGCACGCAGAGATGAGCACACCAAGACTGCTCAGCAACCGCTACGAGCTGGGCGACACGCTCGGCTACGGAGGCATGTCCGAGGTCCACCATGGCCACGACGTGCGCCTGGGCCGGGAGGTGGCGATCAAGATCCTGCGTGCCGACCTGGCGCGGGATCCCCAGTTCCAAGAACGCTTCCGTCGCGAGGCACAGAACGCGGCGGCACTGAACCACCCGGCGATCGTCGCCGTCTACGACACCGGCGAGACGAACACCGAGTTCGGCCCGCTGCCCTACATCGTCATGGAGTACGTCGAAGGACGGACTCTGCGCGACATCGTGAAGACCGAGGGTCCGATGTCGCAGAAACGGGCGATGGAGGTCATGGCCGACGTTTGCGCGGCGCTGGACTTCTCGCACCGGCACGGCATCGTGCACCGCGACGTCAAGCCGGCGAACGTGATGATCACGAAGAACGGCGCCGTCAAGGTGATGGACTTCGGCATCGCGCGCGCCATGCACGACGGCCAGTCCGCGATGACGCAGACCGCCGCGGTGATCGGCACGGCGCAGTACCTCTCGCCGGAGCAGGCCCGCGGTGAGTCCGTCGACGCGCGTTCCGACGTCTACGCCGCCGGCTGTGTGCTGTACGAACTCATCACCGGCGAGCCGCCCTTCACCGGCGACTCCCCGGTCGCGGTGGCGTACCAGCACGTCCGGGAGGACCCGAACCCGCCGTCGTCGGTGAACCCGGCGGTGGCGCCCGAGCTCGACGCGGTCGTGCTCAAGGCGCTCGCGAAGGGCCCGGCGAACCGCTACCAGTCGTCGGCGGAGATGCGTTCGGACCTCGTCCGCACGCTGTCCGGCCAGCGGCCGTCCGCGCCGATGGTGATGTCGGAGGACGAGCGCACCCAGGTCATGGACTCCGACCGCCGGGTGCCGCAGCGCTACGACCAGTTCGAGGAAGAAGACGAGGACCCGGCGGCGAAGAAGAAGCGCCGCGCCTGGCTGATCGCCGGTATCGTCGTCTCGCTGGCGGCCGTGGTGCTGCTGATCATGTGGCTGTCCAACGCGTTCAACGGCACCAGCGCGGAGAGCAAGGCGATCCCGAATGTGATCGGCCAGTCCGAAGCGACCGCGAAGGACTCGCTTCGCGGTGCGGGCTTCAACGCGTTCGAAACCACCAAGAAGGTTCCCTGCACCGGCGAGGCCGTGAACGGTCTGCCCGCCTGCGACGAGAACGAAATCGACAAGGTCATCGCGATCGCTCCGAAGGAAGGTCAGATGACGCTGACCACGGAGAAGATCACGCTGACCGTCGGCGCGAAGCCCCTTAAGGTCAAGACGCCGGACCTCAAGGGCAAGTCCCAGTCCGAGGCCGAAACCGCGCTGACCGGAGCCGGTCTGAAGGTCGGTGCCATCACCGAGGACGAGACCGACGACCCGAACCAGGCAGGCAAGGTCCTGTCGCAGAACCCGGGAGCGCAGTCCGAGGTCGACCAAGGTTCCAAGGTCGACATCACGGTCGGGAAGTCCAAGGAACTGAAGACGGTCCCGAATTACAAGGGCAAGACGCAGGCCGAAGCCGAGTCCGGTTTGAAGGCCGCCGGGTTCACTCCTTCGGTGTCCACCACGAGTTCCGAACAGCCCAAGGGCACGGTGATCGACCAGACCCCGAACGGCGGGAAGCTCGCCGTCGGCAGTGTGGTCAAGCTGTCCGTGTCGGACGGCAGCCAGGAGACGATCGACATGCCGAACCTGCAGGGCATGACGGAAGACGAGGCGAAGGCCAAGCTGCGTGAACTCGGCTGGTCGGGCTCGCTCAACACCCAGGCCGACAAGAGCGGTGACAGGGACGACGAGGGCAAGGTCAGCAAGACCAACCCGCAGGCGGGTTCGAAGATCGCGAAGAACGCGCCGATCACGATGTTCGTCTACGAGAGTGACGGAGGGCCGCCGTCCTCGAGTTCACGCGGCGGGATCATCTCGCCTCCGTGATCGACTGACGTGAAAGGGCCCCGCACGGTTTCGTGCGGGGCCCTTTTCATGCCATGGAGACGGGTCGCTACGAAGCGCTACGGCGATCCATCGGATTCCCCTGGTGACTCGCAACGGCGACGATCTCACCGACCTCGCACCGCTGGTCAAGGTAATCGCCCGCCCGGCCAAGGCGGCTACGGACTAGCGCATCACGTCAGGACGATCAGCCGAGGCATCAGGCGCTGCGGCGAAGCAGGTATCCGACGACCGTCATGCTCACGAGCATCGCGGCGACCGCCGCCACCACGGCCACCGTGAACGGGACGGCCAGTGGTTGTTGTGAGGTCAGGGCGCGCAGCAGCGGATTCGCCAGCGGCAGCCACTTGACCAGGAGCACGGCCGCGAGAGCGAAGACCGCCGCCAGTACGGACCAGCCGATACGCGGGACCAGCAGGCGCGAGCAGGGCAGGCCGATCGCGATCCCGAACAGCGCGCACAACGCGTGTGCGCCTGCTCCGAGGGCGAGGGTGCCGAGTTGGAAGTCGCCCGATCGGATCATCGACCACGCCAGCGTCACGACGATCAGCACGAGCGCGCAGCCGAAGACGGCCAGTGCGGCGCCGCCGAGAACAGGCCGCCAGCGGCGGGCGTGGCTGAATGTCACCAACCGCTGGACCGGATCCTCGATGTCGAGCATCGCGATGGTCAGCCAGCAAGAGACCACCAGGAGCGAGCCCGCACTGATCCCGTACTGCGGCAGCAACGGCGACTTCGGATCGGTGTAGAGCACGGTGTTGACCGCGAGGTAGGCGAGGACCGCGGGGAGATAGCGCTGAGAATGGCCGAGCAGCGCCAGGTAGTAGCGGGTCATGGCGAGCACGGCGCCACCTCCCGGACCGAGAAGCCCCGGTTGAGCGCACGGAACAGGACGGCGTCCGCGTGCCCGGCTTCGACCGTCAGGACGACTTGGTCGCCGTCGGCGACGGCCTTGCTGACACCGGGTTCCGAAGACCAGTCGCCGCTGGGTCCTCGCAAGACGACCCTGGTCGCCGTTTCGGCCTTCGCCGCTGTCTCGACGCGGGTCAGGCGCCCGGCGTCCATCCGATGGATGTCGTCGGCGTGGGCGTGCACGACGGCCGCCCGGTGGTCGGTGAAGACCACGCTCGCGCCCCGCTCCTTGGTTTCGGCGACGAGCTCGCCGAGCACGGTATGCGCTTCGACGTCGAGGCCCGACCAAGGTTCGTCGAGGATCAGCAGCTCCGGCTCGGCCAGGACGGCCTGGGCGAGGCCGACCTTCTGGGCGTTGCCCTTCGAAAGCGTCCGCAAGGGCGCGTCCGGACCGCCGACCAGCGCCAACCGCTCCAGCAACGGGTCGATGGCCGACAAGTCGACAAGTCCGTCGATGCGGGCCATATGCCGCAGGTAGGCCCTGGCGCTCATCCGCTGCCCGGCGGGAAAACGGTCCGGCAGGTAACCGGCGCGCGGGCTGCCGACAACGTTTCCCGAGGTCTCACGGGAAAGGGCAGCGAGAATCCTGAGCAGCGTCGACTTTCCCGAGCCGTTCGAGCCGAGAATGCCGAGCACGCGACCCGCCGGGACGTCGAGGTCGACGTCGACGAGTACGGGTTCACCGCGGCCGTAGCGCTTACCGACTTGTTCGAGCCGGATCAGCGAGGTCACGCAGCAGCGGCCTTCTGCAGCGCACGGGTCGCCTGTTCGAGTTCGTTCACCGTGGCGTCGGCCACCGGGTGCCCCGCCGACGCCATCCAGTTCGCCAGCATGCGGTGCCCGCCCTGCGTGAGCACGGATTCGGGGTGGAACTGGACGCCCTCGAGCGGCAGCTCGCGGTGGCGCATGCCCATCACGATGCCGGTGTCGGTGCGGCCTGTGATCTCAAACACGGCGTCGTCGATGGTTTCCGGCAAAACGGTCAGCGAGTGATACCGCGTCGCGGTGAACTCCCCGGGGAGTCCGGCGAGGACACCGGCGCCCGAATGGTGGACTTGACTGGTCTTGCCGTGCAGCAGTTCGGGCGCGCGATCGACGGTGGCGCCGAAGACGACGCCCAACGCCTGGTGGCCGAGGCAGACGCCGAGCATCGGGATCCGCTCTTCGGCGCATTCGCGGATGACTTCCATGCTCTGACCAGCACGTTCCGGGGTTCCAGGGCCGGGAGAGACGAGGACCGCGTCGAACTCGCCGAGCTTGTCGACTTCCACCACGTCGTTCCGCCAGACGGTGCAGTCGGCGCCGAGCTGGGCCAGGTACTGGACCAGGTTGTAGACAAAACTGTCGTAGTTGTCGACGACGAGCACGCGCATGCCGCCAGCTTAGCGGCTCCCACCAGGTGGACCGTACGCCAGATCACAATGATTGTTAGGACTACCTAACTTACCGTGGTAGGAGTGAGCCGTTCTCTTCGTGTAGCCATCGTGGGTGCCGGTCCGGCCGGCATCTACGCCGCCGACATCCTCGACAAGTCCGACGCCGACGTGACGATCGACCTGTTCGAGCGCATGCCGGCGCCGTTCGGGCTGATCCGGTACGGCGTCGCGCCCGACCACCCCCGGATCAAGGGCATCGTCACCGCCCTGCACAAGGTGCTCGACAAGCCGAACATCCGGCTGCTGGGCAACGTCGACTACGGGACCGACCTGAAACTCGACGACCTGCGCCAGTTCTACGACGCGGTCATCTTCTCGACCGGGGCCATGGCCGACCGGGCGCTCGACATCCCCGGCATCGACCTCGACGGCAGCTACGGTGCCGCCGATTTCGTGTCCTGGTACGACGGGCACCCCGACGTGCCCCGCACCTGGCCGCTGAACGCGACCTCGGTCGCGGTGCTCGGGGTCGGGAACGTGGCGCTCGACGTGGCGCGGATCCTCGCGAAGACCGCGGACGAGCTGCTCAGCACCGACATCCCGGACAACGTCTATCAGGGTTTGAAGGCCAGCCCGGTCACCGATGTGCACGTGTTCGGGCGCCGTGGTCCGGCCCAGGCGAAGTTCACGCCGCTTGAGCTTCGCGAGCTGGACCACTCGCCGAACGTCGAGGTCATCGTCTACCCGGAGGACATCGAGTTCGACGACGGCAGCATCGCCACGCTTCGCGCGTCGAAGCAGGTCGACATGGTCGTGAAGACGCTGCAGGAATGGGCGATCCGCGACCAGGGCGACCGGCCGAAGCGGCTGCACCTGCACTTCCTGCACTCGCCTTCGGAGGTGCTCGGTGAGGACGGCCGCGTCGTCGGCCTGCGGACCGAGCGCACCGAACTCACCGGCGACGGGAACGTGCGTGGCACCGGCGAATTCCACGACTGGGACGTCCAGGCCGTCTACCGCGCGGTGGGTTACCTGTCGTCGCATCTGCCGGAGATCCCGTTCGACCACAGCACCGGGACCGTGCCGAACCAGGCGGGCCGCGTGCTGGACATCGACGAGGACCAGGTGCCGGGCGTCTACGTGACCGGCTGGATCAAGCGCGGCCCGGTCGGCCTCATCGGGCACACCAAGGGCGACGCGGCCGAGACGATCGCGAGCCTGCTGGCCGACGCCGACGAGCTGGCCGCTCCGGCGGTGGACGATCCCGACGCGATCCTCGGTTTCCTGACCGAACGCGGCATCCCCTTCACCACCTGGGAAGGCTGGGGCAAACTCGACGCCCACGAGAAGTCCCTCGGCGCCCCGCACGGCCGCGACCGCGTCAAGGTCGTGGAACGCGACGAAATGACCCGCATCTCGCGCTCTTGACTCACCTACCCAGCCCCCCACCCGTCCCAGGGGGCGGCCCCGAGCTCAGTCTATCGGCTGGGAAGGGGAAACGGGCTGGTCAGACGGGGTTGTCCACAGTCGGGCTCGGTTGTGGACAACTGTCGGGCAAGTCATGAGGGGTCCCCATCGGACAAATTTTGTCCGATGGGGACCCCTCATGACACTCGGGTGAGCGAATCTCAGGAGCCCAGGTAGGCCAGCACCGCGAGCACCCGCCGGTTCGTGTCGTCCGAAGCGACGATGCCGAGTTTCGCGAAGATGTTCGCGGTGTGTTTCCCCACCGCCCCCTCGCTGAAGTGCAGCCGCCCGGCGATGGCGGCGTTCGAACAGCCTTCGGCCATCAGCCCGAGCACCTCGCGTTCACGAGGGGTCAACGCGGCCAGCGGGTCGGAGGCGTTGCCCGCCACCAGTTTCGCGATCACCTCGGGGTCCATCGCGGTCCCGCCGCCCGCCACGCGCCGCACCGCGTCGATGAACTGGTCGGCGTTGAAGACCCGGTCCTTCAACAGATATCCGATCGCTCCGGCACCGTCGGCGAGCAGCTCGCGCGCGTAAAGCTGCTCGACATGCTGCGAGAGCACGAGAATCGGCAAGCCGGGGATCTCCCGCCGCATCGACAAGGAGACTCGCAGCCCCTCGTCGGTGTTCGTCGGCGGCATGCGGACGTCGACGACCGAGACGTCCGGCCGGTGTCCGCGTAGCGCGCGTTCCAGCTCGGGTCCGGTCCCGACGGCTTCGACGACGTCGAAGCCGTGCGCGGTCAGCAAATGCGTCAGGCCGTCTCGGAGGAGGTACTGGTCTTCGGCGACGACACATCGGGGTCGAGCTGGCACGGGATCTCCACGGTCGCCTTCGTCGGCCCGCCGGGCGGGCTGGTCAGCGCAAAAGTACCGTCGAACGCGCCGAGCCTGCGTTCGATCCCGCGAATCCCGCTCCCCCGGGCCGCGTTGGCGCCGCCCTTCCCGTCGTCGGTCACCTCGATCCGCAGCAGGCCGTCGTCGTAACCGAGCTCGATCGACACTCGCCGCGCCTCACCGTGCTTCGCGGCGTTGCCCAGCAACTCACTGACCGCGAAGTACGCGCAGGCCTCCGCGGGTTGCTCCAGCCGCGGCAGGACGCCGCTCACCGATGCCCGCAGCGGACTGTCCAGCGCCATCGCTCGTACCGCGTCGCCGAGACCGCGCTCGGACAACACCGGCGGGTGTATCCCCCGCACCAGCAGCCGCAACTCCGTCAACGTCTCGGACGACGTCTGCCGCAACTCGGCGGCGAGCCGTTTCGCGGCGGCCGGATCGGTGTCGATCAGCGCTTCGACCGCCCCCAGCTTCATTCCCATCGCGACCAGCCGCGACTGGACTCCGTCGTGCAGATCCCGTTCGATACGCCGCAGCTCGGCGGCCTGCGCCACCGACGCGTCCGTCCGCGTCTGCTTCAGCCGCTCGACACGCTGTTCCAGCCGCGAAGCCTCTGTCGGCCCCAGCAGCAGTTTCGCGAAGCGTGCCCCGGCACGAGCGAGCCACGGTGTCGCGACCAGCCCGGCGACAAAGGCCGCCACGGCCACAGGAGTCAGCGCCAGCGCTTGGGCATGGGTGGTCGCTTCGGGCAGCCCGATCATCGAGAACCAGTGCGTCGTCGACCCCGGGATGTCCGTCCACTGGGCGATCGGCCGCCACACCCACAACGCCAGCACGCCCCAGAAGCCGAAGGACACCAACGCCGCCGTCGGCGCCGCCAGCACCAGCAGCACGACGGAATTGACCACCGCGGCGACCAGGTCACGCCAGGTCGCCCGGTCACGCATCACCCAGCGCAAGCGAGCGAGCCTCGCCGGCCACCACGGCGTGTCGTACAGCTGCCGTCCGTACTGGTACATCCCGTCCGCCCGAGGGACGGGGAACGGCGGTTCCGGCAGGTACGGGCGGTCGATCCGCACACCGGTCCAGTTCCGGGCCTCGCGGCGCAGGGTGTCGGTCACCGAACGACCGGCGATGACCAGTGTCGGGAACAGTGGCGCCGGCCCGATCAGCACGAGCATCGTCGGGACCGCCGTCGCGAGCTGCGCGAACGAAAGCGCGAAGAGGCCTATCTGGTGGCCCAGCGCCTCGAGGTGTCGCTTGAGCCACCCTCCGCCGCTCCGAGAAGCACGAGGTCCGAGCCACCATCGGGTCCAGTGGCCGTACCCCCGCAGCGCGGGCGGCCCGGCCAGCAGCACGGCGGGGGCGAGCAGCAGACCCGCGAACGGATTCCACAGCTGCCAGCCCAGGTCGCGGCCGGTCGCCGGATCGTCGGAGATCCACTCGAACCGCTTTGTCCATCGGATGAACCACGACCGCTTGAACAGGCTGTTCCCGTCTCGATACCAGCCATCGCGCTCACGTTCCGGCTCGGGCGGCGCGGGCCGGTAGGGCGGCTCGACTTCGACACCGCACCAGCGTCCGGCCAGCCGTCGGGTGAGGGCGGCCCGCGGGCGTGTTCCTTCCAGCGCCAGTGTGTAGGCGAAGACCAGCCCGACGCAGAGCAGGCAGAAACCCACCAGTTCGAGCAACAGGTCCAGCCAGCTCACCAGCGCCAAGGCGGCGAGCACGAAGCCCCGGCGCACTGAGGTGAGGTAGGTGCGGATCATGCGACGAAGTCTTCCCCATCGAGTCGCGCGGCACAGGGACCGAAGCTCCCCAGGTGGGGTGGGTCCAGCCCCACCCCACCTGGGGATTCAGCACCATTCTGGCCGGACCCCGTGCGCCATAACGTTTTCGCATGCCACTCATCGAAGTCACCAACCTCCGCAAGACGTACGGGGAGCACGTCGCGGTCGACGACGTTTCGTTCCACGTGGAACAGGGCGAGATCTTCGGCATCCTCGGGACCAACGGCGCGGGCAAGACCACCACGGTCGAATGCCTTCAGGGACTGCGGACGCCGGACTCCGGGACGATGTCGGTCCTCGGCCTCGACCCTGGCAAGGACCACAACCTCCTCCGACAGCGTCTCGGCTCGCAGCTTCAGGAGAGCCGCCTGCCGGACAAGCTCAAGGTCCACGAGGCGCTCGACCTCTACGCGTCCTTCTACGCGAACCCCGCCGACACCGGCGAGCTGCTCGCCAAACTGGGTCTGACCGGGCAGCGGAACAAGTATTTCGGCAGGCTTTCCGGCGGGCAGAAGCAGCGCGTCTCGATCGCGCTCGCGTTGGTCGGCCGCCCTGAGGTCGCCGTCCTCGACGAGCTGACCACCGGACTCGACCCGCACGCCCGCCGCGACACCTGGAAGCTCGTCGAGGCCGTGCGCGAAACGGGCGTCACGGTCCTGCTGGTCACGCACTTCATGGACGAGGCCGAGCGGCTCTGCGACCGCCTCGCGATCTTCGACGCCGGACGCGTGGTCGCCACCGGCACCCCGGCCGAACTCCGCGACCGCGCCGGTGAATCCACTTTGGACGACGCCTTCGTGACCCTGACCGGCCGCGACTGATCCAGGAGACGAGAAATGCACACACTCACCAAGATCACGGTCACCGAAACGAAACTCGCCCTCCGGTCACCGGCTTTCGTCATCTCCGGACTCGTGCTGCCGACGGCCATCATGGCCATCCTCGGTGCGATCCCGGCCATCCGGACCGAAAGCAAGGACACTCCCGGCATGCGTTTCCTCGACGCCTGGGTGCCGTCGATGGTCGTGCTCACCATCGCGATGATGGGGCTGCAGTCGATCCCCGGGATCATCGCGACCTACCGCGAACAAGGAATTCTCCGCCGCTTCGCCACCACTCCGGTGCACCCGGCGAAGCTGCTGGTGGCGCAGCTGATCATCAACATCACCGTGACGATCGGCGGTGTCGGCGTGCTCCTCGTGGCGGGCACCGTCTTCTTCGACGTCCCCGGCCCGCGTCACCCGCTCGGCTTCCTGCTCACGTTCGTCCTCGGCACGGCGGCGATCTTCGGGCTGGGCCTGATCGCGGCGTCGGTCGCCAAGACCAGCCGCGCCGCGGGCGGGATCGCGATGATCGCCTACCTGCCGATCATGTTCCTCGGCGGCGTCTACCTGCCGCGTCCGTTGCTGCCGGAAGCCATCCAGAAGATCGGCGCGTACATCCCACCGGGCGTCAAAGCCCTCGAAGACTCCTGGACCGGCGCCGGCGCCCAGCCGCTGCAACTCGCCGTATTGGCGGCTTTCGCGGTGGGCAGTTGTGTCGTGGCGGCGAAGCTTTTTCGCTGGGAGTGACGGCGGCTTTGGCCAAAGTGGTGATGATGATCGTTTTCTCTTGTGGCTTGGCCCGCGGGTGAGTAGTCAGGAAGACGGCCCACGTTCACTGTGTCTCCCTCGGAGGTTCGATGTCTCTGGATGTATCGCCCGCGCTGCTTGAGAAGGCCGAGCGCGGGGAGGTCTCCGACGCCGAATTCGTCGCCTGTGTCCGGGAATCCCTGCCCTACGCCTGGACCGTGATCACCGGTGTCATCGCGGAGGCCGACGGCGCGCCCGACGGGTTCGCCGACAACGAGACGCCGCCGCCGAGCGAGGCCGAACGCGGTCAACTGCTGCGGGCGCTGGCCTCGGACTCCATCCGCGGCGGACTGGAACGGCACTTCGGTGTGAAGCTGGCGTTCCAGAACTGCCACCGCGTCGCCGCGTTCAAACCGTCCCAGGTGGACAGTGACCGCTACCGCGCGTTCGTCTCGGTGCGCGGGCAGCTGTTGAACCAGAGCCCGGAACTCCGCGACTGCTAGCCCTGGCGCAGCGCGGGTAGCACTTCGGCGCCGATCCGCGCGATGTTCTCGAGCGTTCCCTCCGGCGTACCGGACGCTTCCACCATCATGATCACGTGGGAGACCCCGGTACGCCGGATGCTCGTTCCCAGCCGGTCGACGCAGTACTCGACGCCGCCGATCGGGTGCATTTCGCACAGCTTGTCGGTGTAGGAGACCGGGTCTTTCTCCAGACCGCGCTTGCCGTTCAGGTACACGTGCCCGGCGAACCCCTCCTTCAGGGAACCAGGCAACGCCGACCGCACGACGTCCACGGCGTCGTCCCCTACCTGGCACATCACCGTCGAGACATGCTCCGCGGCGGAATCCCCGTACGCGGCAAGGGTTTCGATCTTGACGTCGTCGTCGGCGTGCAGGCCGAGCAGCATCGGCAACCCGCGATCGGCGGCGAGCCGGACCGCGCGCGATCCGGCGTCACCGCAGGCCACGACCATGCGCGGGGCGCGTTGCGGCCGCGGCACCATCGGCACCTCACGGAATGCGAAGTGGTCGCCGTCGGCGGAGACGGTCTTCGACGTCATCGCCGCGAGCAACAGGTCGAGACTCTCCTCGAACCCCGTTTCGTAGCGGGACAACCCGGTGCCGAACACCTCGAGGTCCTGCCAGGGCCCGCCGCGGCCGACGCCGATCCGCAGCCTGCCGCCGGAGACCGCGTCCAGCAGCGACCACTGTTCGGCGAGCGCCACCGGATGCGCGACCGACAGCACGCTCACCGCGGTGCCGACCGCGATCCGTTCGGTCCGGCCGAGCACGTGCGCGGCGAGGGTGATCGCGGACGGGCAGACGCCGTAGGGCATGAAGTGGTGCTCGGCGAACCAGACGTCGTCGAACCCGGCCCGTTCGGCGGCGATGGCGGCGTCCACCGAGCGTCGCAGGACATCGGCGTCCTCCTGCCCGGGGAACCGCCCGGAGACGAGGAAGACGCCGAACCGCGGCCCTACTGGACGCTCACTTCGTTGAACCACAGGCGCGGCTCCAGCCACGGGAAGACCACGAACATCAGCAGCGCCACGATCCCGAGCGCCAGCACGACCGCCGTCGCCAGCTTCACCGCGAAGGGGCCCGGCAGCTTGCGCCAGATCCAGCCGTACATCAGCGCGCCTCCGAGATCTTGGGCAGGAGTTCGGCGTAGGAGCCGACCTGGTTCTTCGGCACCTGCTGAGCCAGCACCGCGTGGATGATGAGCCGTTCCTTCGCCGAGAACTTCGGGTGGCACGTCGTCAGCGTGAGCAGCGAAACCTGCTCGGCCTTCGGCAGGATCTCCGGGTCCTTGTACGGCACCGGGTTCACCGTTTCGCCCTTGGTCGGGAACACGATACGGCGGCCGTTGGTCTCGCCGTAGGCGCCGCCGTCGACGGCGTTCGGGTCCCGCAGCGTCCCGACGTTCTTGCACTTCGGCTGTGCGCCCTTGCCCTCGGCCCAGCCTTCGACCTCGTCCTTGTAGGGCAGCACCTTGTAGATGTAGAAGTCGGTCTGCGTCTCGATGATGATCTGGTCGCACGAGGCGAGGTTGTCCAGGTCGTTGAACGGCGCACCCTTGCCGACACGGTGCCCGGCGATGGCGAAGTTGCCCGGCTCGCCCGGCAGCGCCGTGCCCTTGTAGTGGCCGGGGCCGACTTCGAGCGCGGCCTCGGTGGTGCCTTCCTGGATCGTGAAGTTGAAGTCGGCGCCGAACACCGGGATGTGGATCCTGGCGAACGCCTTCCCGTCGACCAGCTCGGGATGCAGCTGCCGGTCCTTCGACCAGTCACCGTCCAGTTCCGAACTCGCCTCGGACTGCTTGCCCGCCGAGAACAAGTCGGTCACGTAGACCTCGTAGACCATGAACAGCAGCACCACCAGTCCGGCGGTGATGAGCAGTTCGCCCACGGTCCTGATGGCGACGCCGCCCTTGCCCAGTTCGCGCGGCGGCGGACGCTCCTCGGTCGCGGTACCGCCGCCGACCGGTTCGAAGACGACGGTCTCCTCGGTCGAACCCGGCGGCGGCGCGGGACGGCGACGCGGTGGCGGGCCGTCCATCGGGCGGCGCGGTGGCGCCCCCACCGGCGGCCTCCGACGCGGGGTCGGCGCCTCTCCAGGGGCGCGACGCGGCGAAGTCGCCTCGTCCGGCCTACGCCGGGGAGCCGGACGGCCCTCACCAGGTGGTCTTTCGGAGTACCGCCGTCGGCCCCCGCCCGGCTCTTCCCGCTCAGCCACGCAAAGCTCCTCAGTCTCGAACCAAGCCGCAGTGACGAACCGGCACAATGTCGAACCGTGTGTGACACCATTGTCACAGTGCGGGAAATCGACCGGTCCCGGACGGTGCCCAGCGGCGCTCGTTTACGTTAACGTGTGCACGTGGCGCTGGTTGCGCACCCGAAAGCGGGTCATCGCCACCAGGGAAGCCGAACAGTACGCGAGGAACACGATGCCGAAGTCCAAGGTCCGTAAGAAGACGGCGTACACCCCGCCAACCGACCGCCGCACGCCGGTGAAGGTCAAGGCCGCGGGCCCGTCGAACCTGTTCTACAAGATCGTGATGTTCGGTCTCATGCTGGTCGGCCTGATGTGGCTGGTCGTCAACTACATCGCGGGCGACAAGATCCCCTTCATGGCGGATCTCGGCAACACGAACTTCGCCATCGGCTTCGTGCTGATGATCGCCGGGCTGCTCATGACGATGCGGTGGCGGTGAGCATTACTCCGGTCGGCGGCTTGACGCCTAATTACACCGGTGTGACTCATCCCCACTGTGGATAACCCCTGTGGATAACTACCCCACCTCGTGGGCGCCGCAGCGCAACGTTGTGGTAGTGGCCTGGGTGATCACCCTGTTCTTGCTGGCAGGAGCGGCATGGCTGGCCTTCGGCGGCGACGTCGGCGGCACCGTGCTGACGGGGATGGCCACGCTCTCCACGGGCGCGCTCGCGCTCCACGGCACCTTGATCCGACCTCGGCTGGCCGCCGGTCCCGAGGGAATCCTGGCCAGGACGGTCGGCGGCGCGCACCGCTATTCCTGGACCGAAGCCCGGCTCCGGCTGCGCACGACGCGACGACTGGGCCGGGACAGCCTGACCCTCGAGGTCGAATCCGGCGAACACCTGCTGGTGTTCGGCCGGATCGACCTCGGCGAGGACCCCAGGGACGTCCTGGACGTCCTCACCGCCCTCAAGGGTCAGGCGTTGTCGTAGTAGTGGACGTCGCCGTTCGGGCCATGTGACCAGCCGGGAACGGCGGGGCCGACCGCGGGCGGCGCGTACTCCCCGAAGATCTCGTACGGCGAGGCCGGCGAGCAGATCGGGTTGATCTTGACGACGCAGGTTCGCAGCGACCCGCTGAACTTCGCCTTCACGTGCCGCGGCCGCTGGTCTTCGACCACGGCCGGACCGGCGGTGATCTCCCAGCCGCTGGCCGCTCCCGGCCCGGTGGTGCCGACGGTCTGCGTCGCCACCGCCGAAGTCACGCCGGGATCGCCGAAGCAGATTTTCAACGCCGCATCGACGTAGGCGACACGCAGCGTGATCGTGCTGCCCGAACCCAGGAAATAGCGTTTGGTGTAGGTCTGACAGGTTTCAGCGGCTTGCCCGGCCTGTGCGACGGCCGGTGCCAGGGCCGACGCCAGCACGGCGACGGCGGTGAGAGCTGCTGCTTTCCGGATCTTCATCTCAACCCCCAAGTTGACGATGTTGCTGATCAACCTGAAAGTACCCCGTCACGTTGCTTCCCCACCGGGTAATCGCATAACCCACTTGGTGGAAGTGGGCCTACTCCGGGTAGCAGACGTAAGAGGGCTGGCCGCGGTTCGTCCCCAGTTCGCAGGAGGCGGAAATCGTCTGCGAGTCCTTCCACGCGATGAGCCCGATCAGCGCGACGACCACGATCGCGAGCCCGCCGACCTGCCACTTGAGCCGGTTCTTCTCCGGCGCGTAGAGCAGCGCGAACGTCACCAGGAGCCCCGCGACGAACCCGCCCGCGTGCCCGAGGATCGAGATGCCGGGCACCTGGAAGGTGATGAAGACGTTCAGCCCCAGCATGACGAGCAGCCAGGTGGGGTTGAGCTTGAGTTTGACGACGATGACCGCGTAGGCGCCCATGAGTCCGAAGATCGCGCCGGACGCGCCGACCACGGGGACGGCGTCGAGGTCGGTGAACACCAGGTTCGCGGCCGAACCACCGAGCATCGAGATGAAGTAGAGCGCGACGAACGGGACCCGGCCGAGGATGGTCTCCAGCGGGCGGCCGATGAACCACAGGGAGAACGCGTTGCCCGCGATGTGCAGCAGGCCGAACTGCAGGAACCCCGAGGTGAAGACCCGCCACCACTCGTTGGCCGCCAGGGTCGCGGGATTCCACAGCTCACCGAGCTGGAAGAGCTCCGAGAAGTTGTTGCTCGCGATGCTGCCGGACTGGGCGACCGTGATGAAGAAGATGACGACGTTGAGCACCAGGAGGACCGGCGTCACGACGGCCGCGCGAGGCGGCCGGGCGCCGGTGATGGTGGTCGCGCCGTAGCCGGCGTCGCGGTACTGCTTCTGCTGGACGCGGTCCTGCTGCCGTCCTGCCTGGATGCAGTCGGTGCAGTGGAAGCCGACGGAGGCTTCGCGCAAGCAGTCCGGGCAGGCCGGTCGCTCGCAGCGTGAACAGCTCAGCCCGGTCGGCCGGTTCGGGTGCCACCAGCAGCCGGGCATGGCGGCCTGCTGGTACTGGGGATTCGGTGGTTGGCTCACGATGCCACCAACCTACCGAAATCCCCCGTAACAGGCCGTGTGATCAGCGTGGTCAGCCCTCGCGGCTGATGCTGACCTTCTCGATGACGACGTCGTCCAGCGGACGGTCCGCCGGACCGGTCGCCGTACGCCCGATCGCGTCGACGACCTCGCGGGAAGCCTGGTCCGCGACCTCGCCGAAGATCGTGTGCTTGAAGTTCAGGTGCGTCGTCGGGGCGACGGTGATGAAGAACTGCGAGCCGTTCGTGCCGGGTCCGGCGTTGGCCATGGCCAGCAGGTACGGCTTGGAGAACTGGAGCTCCGGGTGGAACTCGTCGCCGAACTTGTAGCCGGGGCCGCCGCGGCCGGTGCCGGTCGGGTCGCCGCCCTGGAGCATGAAGCCGTCGATGACGCGGTGGAAGATGGAACCGTCGTAGAACGGGCCGGAGTTCGCGCCCTTCGCGTTGGGCTGGGTGTACTCCTTGCTGCCCTCGGCGAGCCCGACGAAGTTCGCGACCGTTTTCGGCGCGTGGTCGGGGAACAGGTTCAGGTTGATGTCACCCTGGTTGGTGTGCAGAGTGGCCTTCAGCGCGCCACCAATGAGGGATCCCTTGCTTTCAGTCACAGGCTTCATCGTGCCATCTGCGGCAAGATCTGCCGAAAAGGGGCACGATAGGTTACAAGCAACGATGCAGAATCAAAACGATTGATGAGGTGAAGGCCATGACCCGGGCCGCAGATTCGGTGAGCGAGTCGGCGAAGGCCGGCGCGCTCGGCCTGCGCAAACGTGCGGTTGAGGTGGGCAAGGAAGCCACCGCCCACGCCGTTGAGGTAGCCGAGCAGAAGCTCTCCGAGAGCGCCGGTGAGATCGCTAAGACCAGCCGTCGCGCGCGCAAGAAGCTCGCGAAGAAGACGGAACTGACCCGCAAGGAGCTCAAGAAGGGCTCGAAGGCGGCTCGCAAGGAGGCAATGGCCAGGCTTTCCGAGATGCGGAAGCCGGGCCGTAAGGCGCGCAAGGCCGCCATCCAGGCGGCGAAGGCCGCCGGCGAGTCGAAGCGTCGCGGCAAGAAGGATTTCAAGGCCGCGAAGAAGGACTTCCGCGCCGCCCTCGTCGAGGCGAAGGCCGCTGCCAAGGGGACGCGTAAGCGTCGTCGCTGGCCGTTGGTCCTCGGCATCGCCGTGGTCGGTGCCGGTGCGGCTTACGCACTGCGTTCCAAGCAGGAGCCGCCTGTCGCGCCTGCTCCGCCCAAGGCACCGCCCGCTCCCCCCGCCAAGCCCGCTGCTCCGGCGGCCGCCGCTCCGAAGCCCGCACCGGCCGCACCGGCCGCGCCCGCGAAGCCTGCCGCTTCCGGTCCGTCGGCTTCCGGTCCGTCGGCTTCCGGTCCGGCTCCGGCGAAGCCCGCGGAGACGAAGCCCAACGCCCCGAAGAACGGGCACCAGGCTTCGAGCACCCGCTCCGCCGACAAGAAGAACTGACGCCTCACACCCGTCTTCTGCTTGTCGCGACAGGGCCGTCCAGCGACCAACCCGGTCACTGGACGGCCCTGTCACGTCTTGGTGCCGAAGATCAACGCGCCCGACAACAGCACCGGGAGACTTCACCAGTCGCGCGCCCTCTTACGGGCCGAAGGCCCACGTGAACGCGATGAAGGGGCGCCTCCCCGCCCACCGTAAGTGGGAAGCGGATCGACGCCCCTTCGGCGCGTTTACGTCAGCGCGCGATTAGATCAACACAGTGCGATTAAACAGCGGCCGCGTGCTTGTCGATCAGCTGGCCGACGCGGGGAAGGGCCTCCTCGACGTTCTTCTTGCCGTTCGGGCGCAGCTTGCCGTAGACCTTCTTGATGCTGTCGCGGCTGCTCTTCTCGGCGCGCGCGTCGGTGACCGACAGGAGCGCGTCCGAGGCCTCGTCGCTACGGCTGGCCAGGTAGGCGCCGAAGTCGTTGCCGCCCTTGGCCTTGTAGTCGCCGTAGAACGGCTCGAGGGCACCGGCGAAGTCGTCGAGCAGGGTGTCGACGGCGGCGGGGATGATGCCCGGCTTGATCTTCTTGACGGCCGCGAAGCCGGTCTTCACGACGGCACCCGAAACGCCGCCCTTGTCCGACACCTCGGCGTCGACGAGACCTTCGAAGTCGCTCACGACCGCCGGACGACGGCTGGAGTCGAGCAAGATTTCCTTGAGGGTGTCAGCCACGAAACCTGTCCTTTTGTCTTATGGGGAGAAATGATCTTTTGTGCCGCCGAGCCACACCGCAAGGCGGCCTCCGCCGGATCTGGCGTTGCGCTGGTCCCGCGAACCGTCGCGCGTGCGGCACAGGGTAGTACAAGATCAACTTCACTCTGACGTGTGGATACCACTACCTAGAGACGCAGCTCACCGATAGCCTCCTTCGCCACCGTGCGTGCCTTGATGCTCTGCTTTTGGTTGGTCGTCACGACCACCGCGTTCCCGCCCTTCGCGACGGCGTAAACGGCGCCGTCGCCGGACGGCTGGTAGCCGCCTTTCCAGCCCGCCGGCTCGTCGGCGGGGTTGGACGTGTCGATGGGTGCCGCCTGGTCCACCAGCGCCTTCGCCACGGCGGGTTCGCCGACGTACACGCGCACCGTCAGCTGTAATTTCCCGCTGAGCGCGTAGAAGAAACAGGTCGGATGCGGTTGCTCCACCGACGTCTTGACCTTGGAGACCTTCTGTCCGTTGGCGTCCGAGACGGACTCGGCGCTCAGATACGGGCACGGACCTTTGCCGGTGGGTTCCGGCGACGGCGGGATCCGGGGCGCCGGGCTGCTCGACGGCGCGGGCGGGTTCGTCGCAGGCGGCTGTTCCTTCGGCCCACAGGCCACCAGGAGCGGTACGACGAGCGGCAAGATCAGAAGACGTCGCATAGTGGCGACCAGTGAAGCAGATCGGATCACCGCGCCGGTGCGACCATCCGCCCTCTTCGTGCGACGATGGCGATGCGTGACGGGTCTTCAGGAGGCATCAGTGCTCACCAAGGAGCAGTACCTGGGTGCGGTGGCAGAACGCATCCAGCGCAGCGGTGGCAGGCTGAACACGGTCCAGATCGGTCCGAGCACGGCCGTCGTCGGCCTGTTCACCGAATCCGTGATGATGTCGACGATGAACTACTGCGTGGTCGCCGCGGCGATCCCGGAGGTGACGGCGCCCGCGTTGTACGACTTCACCGGGCTCGCGACACAGCACGCGCGCGCGAACGTGATGGGCACGGTCGGCTGGACGGCGGCTTCCGTGGTCATCGCCGGTCTGATCGGGGACCGGGTCTACCCGGACGCCGCGCAGGCCGCGTCGGCGAAATCCGGCAATCAGTTCGGCGGCGAGACCCGCATGGTGGCCGTCGACGTTTCGGCGGCGCAGATGTACGCGTTCGTCGGCGGGAAGCTGTGGGGCGCGGCGGTGCAGGGCTCGGTCAACGCGAAACTGACGTTCTGTTTCCCGCAGCCCGCCGAGGTCTACCAGCAGGTGCAGTGGCAGCAGGCGCAGGGACAGCAACCGCCGATGCCGCCGCACCAGGGCCCGCCGCCCGGTCAGCAGCCGCCTCCCGGCTGGCAGCCGCAGCAACCACCGCCGCCGCAGTATCCGGTCGGGCCGCCGCCCGCGCAGGGGCCGCCGCCCGGTCAGCATCCGCCGCACTACCCGCCGCCGGCGCCCGGTTATCCGACGCACGGCCAGCGCCCGCCGGGATATTGATGAACCGCACGTTGCGCGGCTGGCCGTCGTTCCCCGAAGAGCTGCCGGAGTTCGACACCGAAGTCACGCCGGAGACGCCGAGCGAGCTCTTCCTGAACTGGCTCGACGAAGCCGGGGAACACGTATTGGCGCCGCATGCCGTCACTCTGTCCACAGTGGACGCCGATGGACTGCCGGACGCGCGGGTCGTGATCCTCAAGGATGTCGACGGCGACACCTGGGCGGTCGCGACGAGTTCCGAAAGTCCGAAAGGCGTACAGCTGGCGAAGAATCCCTACGCCGCGCTGACGTTCTTCTGGCCGGGACGCGGCCGTCAGGTCCGCCTGCGCGGTCCGGTCTCGGTCGCCCATCCCGAGGTCTCCGCGGCCGATTTCACCGCCCGGCCGCCGGCGTCCCGAGTGGAGGCGTTCGTCGGCAGGCAGTCCCAGGTGCTCGAAGATCCGGCCGACCTCGACCGCGCGGCACTGGAAGCGGAGCGCTGGGTCGAGGAGAATCCCGGCGTGGCGCCGGAAACCTGGACGCGCTACCTGGTGGCACCGTCCGAAGTGGAGTTTTGGCAGGCCAGCCATGATAGGCGGCACCGGCGTCTCCGCTATCGGCGGGAGAACGAGTCCTGGCGCAAAGAACGCCTCTGGCCGTAAACGGTAACTGGCAACGACGATCGTCGGGTTGTCGTGAACGATTCCCTTCGACGACGGTGAATGCCCACGTTGTCCCCTGATCGTTCGGAGGCGAAATGTCCACACGCCGTCGCATCGGTGGCGCCTTGGCCGCCACAGGGCTCGTCCTGCTGGCCGTCACGACGCCCGTCGCGAGCGCCCAGACCGGCGCCCCGGCGAGAGGGCTGTATTCGGTGGAGGGTGTGAACGACACCGGCGAGCGCACCGCCGTCGCCCGCACCGGTGTCGACGTGGCAGGCTCGCGCGGTGGTGCGCTGACCGTCGTCGCCACGCCCGAGCAGGCCGCGAGCCTGCGCGCCGGCGGGTTCACCCTGAAGTCGCTCGGTGATTTCGACAGCATGCTGAAGCAACGGAGCGATCGGGCGGGCACGGCGGCGGTCGCGGGCGACTTCCCGCCGGGCGACGAGGCGTACCACACCTACGCCGAAACGACCGCTGAGCTGCAGAAGGCCGCGAAGGACCACAGCGACATCGCGACGCTGTCCAGCGTCGGCAAGTCGTACGAAGGCCGTGATCTGAACCTGCTGAAGATCAGCGACAACGCGGGCACGGACGAGAACGAGCCCGAGGTCCTGTTCACCTGCAACCAGCACGCGCGCGAACACCTCACCACCGAGATGTGCCTGCGGATCGTGCAGCGGCTGACCAGCGGCTACGCGAGCGACCCCGCCATCAAGAAGATGGTCGACGAGCACGAGATCCACGTGATCCCGAACGTCAACCCGGATGGTTCCGAGTACGACATCTCCGGCGGCGAGTACCAGGGCTGGCGCAAAACGCGGAAGCCGGTGCCGGGCAGCAGTGCCGTCGGCACCGACCCGAACCGCAACTGGGACTACAAGTGGAACTGCTGCGGCGGGTCGAGCAACAGCCCGTCCGCCGAGGACTACCACGGCCCGTCGGCGTTCTCCGAGTCCGAGACCAAGGCTGTCGCGGACTTCGTGAACTCCCGGGTGGTCGGCGGCGCGCAGCAGATCAAGACGCACATCGACTTCCACACGTTCTCGGAACTGGTGCTCTGGCCCTTCGGCTACACGAAGAACGACACCGACGAGGGCATGACCGAGGCCGAGGCTCAGCGGTTCGCCGACGTCGGCAAGAAGATGGCCGCCACCAACGGCTACACGCCGGAGCAGTCCAGCGATCTGTACGTCACCGACGGCGACATCAACGACTGGGCTTGGGGCAAGCACAAGATCCTCAGCTACACCTTCGAGATGTACCCGAAGGACGGCGGGATCGACGGCTTCTACCCGCCCGCTTCGGTGATCCCGGAGCAGACCGCCCGCAACGACAAGGCCGTCGACATCCTGATCAACGAGGCAGGCGCCTGACCCCGCTCAGTTCCCCCAGATCGGCCATTCGCGACGCCAAGAGCCAATAGCATGATCCACTTTGTTCTTCGGTGCCCCGAATGGCCGATTTCTGGATAATCAACAGGTGCGCAAGCGGTTCGCGGAAGGCTTCCCGATCGCGTCGACGGTGGTCACCGGCGACGACTTCGACGAGCTCGAGAACACCTTCCAAGCGTTCCTCGCGCCGGACACGGTCAAGCTGCACACCCCGGCACCCACCGGATTCTTCGACATTTCCCAGCTCAGCGGCGTCCGCACCCCCGGAATCGACCCGAACGGCCTCTCGGTCTACGAACTGACACTGGACTCCGACGTCGTCCTGGAGGGTGAGGAGACCCCCGACGCCTACACCGTGATCGTGACCATGAACGGCCGCAACCAGATCACCCTCGGCCAGGAGATCGTGCCGTCGCGCCACGTGGTGACCGGACCGGAGACCCGGTTCCGGACCAGCTTCGAGCACCCCGACATCCTGCTGCTCCGGATCGGCAAGCAAGTGGTGGCGGACGCGATGCGCGAACGGCTCGGCGAGCCACCGACGTCGACCCTGCGCTTCGATCCGGCGGTCGTCGAGACCTCGGGCATGGGTCAGTGGATCACCCTGCTCCACACCTTCAGCGAGACCGCGGCCTCCGGCCTGTTCGACCGGTCACCGCTGGCCGCCGCGCATTTCGAGAAGCTGCTGCTGCACGGCCTGCTCGACACCCAACCGCATTCGCTTTCCGGTGACCTCGCCGTCGAAGGGCCACGGCCGAAGACGGCGGCGGTCCGCCGCGCGATGATCCACTGCGAGGAACGCGCCGCCGATCCGGTGTCGATCGGTGAGCTGGCGATGGTCGCGGGAGTCAGCGTGCGCGCCCTGCAACTGGCGTTCCGCACCGAACTCGGCCTGACGCCGATGGAGTATCTGCGACGTGTCCGGCTCGACTACGTGCACCAGGATCTGCTCGCGATCGCGCAGGGACGGGCCGAAGGCACCGTCACCGACGTCGCGCTGCGATGGGGCTTCACGCATCTCGGCCGGTTTTCCGGTTTCTACCGCCAGACCTACGGCAAACTCCCTTCGGAGACGGCCCGCCTCACCGCCTGAAGGAGTTCGGATGCTGGTCGAACTGGCCATCGGCGACGCGTACGGAGGCTCCTTCGAACACGCGTACCCGAGCTTCGTCGCCGAGCACAACACGCTGAGCGGGTACGTGCCGCATCCCGGCTCTCCCGGCGTCCCGACCGGCCGCTACACCGACGACACGCAGATGACGATCGCGATCGCCGAACTGCTCGTCTCGGGTCGCCGGTGGACGCCGTCGCTGCTCGCCGAACAGTTCGTCCTCGCCTACCACCGCGATCCGCACGACGGCTACGCGCCGCGCTTCCACCGGCTGCTCAGCGAAGTCCGGGACGGTGAGGAGCTGCTGCGACGGCTGCAGCCGCAGAGCGACAAGAGCGGGGCGGCCATGCGCGCCGGGCCGATCGGGCTCTTGCCGACCGTCGACGACGTCCTCTACCACGCGAAACTGCAGGCCAGGATCACGCACGACACACCGGCCGGGATCGCCGCGGCTCAGGCGGCGGCACTCGCCGTGCACTACTGCCACCATCGGCTCGGTCCACTGGCCGAGGTCGCACGATGGATCGACGGGGTGCTTCCCGAGGACGTCGGGCACGGCGGCTGGGCGCGGCCGTGGTCAGGCAAGATCGGGCCGCAGGGCTGGATGAGCGTCCGCGCCGCGCTGACCGTGCTCGCCGACGGCGGCGGCCTCGCCCGGATGCTGCACACCTGTGTCGCGTTCACCGGCGACGTCGACACCGCCGCGACCATCGCGCTGGCCGCCGCGTCGCGGTCACCCGAGGTGGCCCAGGATCTGCCGCCGGTGCTGTGGCGCGACCTGGAGAATGGCGAGTTCGGCCGCGACTACCTGGCGAAGCTCGATGAGCGACTCCTGGCAAGTTAGGGTGGCCTAACCAGGCGTGGCGCGGTGAAATGGCCCTATGGACGCCTTGACGCCGGTTCGCGAGGCCGCCGACCACTTCGGGCTGGCCATTTCGACCCTGCACTTCTGGGAGCGCCGCGGCCTGATCACCGCCTTCCGCCGGTCGGGACGGCGGTATTACGACGACGATCAGCTGTACCGCATCGCGCTGATCAAGCACTGGCGGCAGATCGGCGGACTGGGCCTGACCAAGATCACCGAACTGCTCGCCGAACAGCACCGCTGGCGAGAGGTCGTGGCCGGTCAGCTCGCCGAGATCGAGCAGGAGCGCGCGCGGCTCGACACCGCGCGCGACTACCTGGTCGAACTCCTCACCTGTCGTCGTGAAGAGAGCCTGGAGGACTGCCCTTGGTTCCGCGACCGGGTCGACCTGCCGGCACAGGCGGCGAGCTGAGGCCTGGCATCGCCACGGCCGCGACGACCGCGGCGGCCGCGAGGCAGGCGGCGGAAGCGATGAACGCGGCCGTGTAGCCGTGGACCTGCGCTTCAGCCGGTTCGGTGGTCGACCGCCAGTTCGCCGTCACCGCCGCCGCGAGCGCGGTCGATGCCGCCAGCCCGATCGCGCCGCTGGTCTGCCGGACGGTGTTCAGCACGCCCGCGGCCAGCCCGTTCTGCTGCTCCGGCACCCCGCTGGTGGCGGCGATGGTGATCGGGGTGAAGGCCGCCGCGGTCCCGAACCCGAAGACCATCCCCGGCAGCAGCACCGAAAGGACGTACGACGCGTGCGCGCCGGTCAGTACGGCGACCCCGGCCAAACCCACCGCGCCGATCGCGCACGACAACGCCGTCGCGTGCCGGGGCCCCAACCGCATCGACAACCCGCTCGCCGACCGCGAGCCGGCGAACATCGCCACTCCCAACGGCAGATATGCCAGTCCGGCTCGCAACGGGGAGTAGCCGTGAACGTCCTGCAGATACAGCGAAAGCAGGATCGGGCTGGCAAGGAAACCCAGCCCCAGCAGGAAGATCACCACGTTCCCGCTGAGCACCGGCCGCAGCCGGAAGATTCCGAGCTCCACCAGCGGTTCGGCCGCCCATCGATGCTGGTGCAGCAGGAAGACACCGAGCAGGAGAAGTCCACCGAGCAACGGAAACAGCCAGCCGTCGACCGAAGAACGCATCACCGCGTAGACCACACTGACGAGTCCGGCCGTCGACAAAACCGCGCCGAGCACGTCCAACCGGCCGCGGGCACCGCTACGGACCCGCACCGGCAACACCGCTCCGGCCGCGAGGACGGCCACCACCCCGATCGGGACGCTGACGAAGAACACCCAGCGCCAGCCCGCCCACTGGGTCAGCAGTCCGCCGATCACCGGCCCGGCCGCGGCACCGGCGGCGCCCACCGCGCTCCAGGTGCCCAGCGCCCGCGCGCGAACGGCAGGCTCGGTGAACGTCGTGGTCAGCAAGGACAACGTCACCGGCATCAGCAAGGCACCGCCGAAGCCCTGCACCGTCCGCGCGATCAGCAGCAGCTCCGGCGAACCGGCCAACCCGGCGACGAGTCGCGCGACGGTGAACAGGCTCATGCCGAGCACGAACATCCGCCGTGTCCCGAATTCGTCGGACAACCGGCCGCCCAGTAACAGGAAACCGGCGAACGCGAGCGTGTACGCGTTCACCACCCAGGTGAGCGCGCTCGGCGAGAACCCGAGCCCGAACCGGATGGACGGCAGGGCGACGGAAACGATGGTCGCGTCGAGGATGACCACGAACGTCCCGGCACAGGCCAGTGTGAGCACCGCGCCTTCGTCACGACTACGCGTCATGCCGGCTCTCCGTTCGGGGCGACCCAGCGGTCCATCGGTACCGCGTACAGCGAATCCACTGTGGACAGCCAGGACAAGCTCGCCAGTGCCTGCTTGTCGGCCTCGTCAGCGGGGAGTTCCGCCTTGGCCAGCAACAGATCGATCAGTTCCCCGGTCATCGGGCCGTCTCCAGGGCGTCGCCGACGCGCAGCACGGTCGCCTCGTCGAAAAGGCCACCCGCCAGTTGCAGGGAAAGCGGCAGTCCTTCGCTGGTTCTTCCCATCGGCACGGCGAGGACCGGATTGCCGACCCCGTTCCAGTACGGTGTGTTGATCTTCCGGAACACCTTCGCGTTTTGCTGCCCCGCTTCGTCGGCGACGTCCTCAAGCAGCGGAGCTCCGATCGAAGCCACCGGACTCGCGATCACGTCGACGTCCGCGAAAAGGCCGGCCAGTTCCCGCCGCACGACCTGCCGAACCCGTTGTGCCTGCACGTAATCGGTTCCGGAGACCACCGCACCCGCCGCGAAGATCCCCCGCGCCGAAACACCGAAGTCCTGCCATCGCGTGCTCAACTCGGCTCGGTGATGGGCAAGGGCTTCACAGCTCGCGGTGACCAGCACCGCGGTGGTCAACTCGTTCCAGTACGGCAACCGGACCTCGACGAGTTCGGCACCCAGATCCTCCACAACGAACAGTGCTTCGTCGAAAGCGGCGGCCAGCGCGGGATCGGCGTCTTCGGGGAAGTGGTGGTCGTCCCGGACGACGCCGACCCGCAGACCGGTGAGGTCGCCGGTGAAATCCGGTGCCACGAAAGGGGATTCCGAGATGACCTCCAGCAGCGCGGCGCAGTCGCGAGTGGTGCGGGCGAGTGGGCCGATCCGATCGAGACTGTGGGCGAGCGGCACACAACCCGCACCGGACACCCGGCCGTAGGTCGGCATCAACCCGCTGACACCGCAGAAGGCCGCGGGCATCCGGATACTGCCGGCGGTGTCCGAACCGAGGCCCGCGAAGAACATTCCGGCGGCGACTCCGCTCGCCGTCCCCGAACTGGACCCGCCCGCCCAACGGTCGGTGCACACGGGATTCCGCGGGATCGGGAACGGCTTGGTGTCGTCGGGAACCCCGCAGCCGAACTCCATCGTCGAGGTCTTCCCGACAATGACGCCGCCCGCTTCCTTGAGCCGCTCCGTCACCGCGGCGTCGACGCCCGCATCCCAGTCGAGCACGAGACTCTGCGCGGTCGTCGGTCCTTCCGCGACCGCGATGAGATCCTTGATCCCCAACGGAATCCCTTGCAAGGGTCCGCGATCCACCCCCGCCGCGAACTCCCGATCGGCTCGCCGCGCCGATGCCAGCGCGTCGTCGGGAAACCTGACGATGAACACCCCGAGTTCGTCGGTGACGGTCAGCGCGCGTTCCACCAGTTCGACGCTGGTCACCTCTCCCTGACGCAACGCCTGCGCGGCATCGAGTACCGAACCCGCGTCTTCTCTCCTCACCACAACCCTCCAGTCCGGCGGGCGCTGGTTTCGCGCCGCCGGAACCAGCGTGCAAACTGAAGCGTGGTTGAGCGCAAGCCCCGGTCAGGCGGGCATCGCGGGTAACGGAAAAGGCCTGACCGGAGTTCGCCGGTCAGGCCTTTTCCTCGCGTGTGGAGCTGAGGGGAATCGAACCCCTGACCCCCGCCTTGCAAAGGCGGTGCTCTACCAATTGAGCTACAGCCCCGGGTCGCAGGCGGTCAGAATAGCCGCCTGCGGAAACCTCAGTTGTTGCGGGAGGCGTCCGCGGCCTTGGCCGGGGCGCTTCCGTTCGTGGAAACGGAGCCGAGCGGACGCTCGGTCGGCGCGGTGGCCTCTCGCCAGAGGTCGGCCTCGGCCTTGGCTGCCTTGTTGCGCTTGATCACGAACAGCGCGCCGCCCGCGATGACCGCGAGTGCCAACAGCTTCTTCATCAGAAGCCCCCTCTTCTCCGCCGAATTGCTCCGCTTACCCATCGATGCTACTGCACGCCCGAGGTTCCACGTGGAACACCCATGACGAAAGCCCTGCCGGGAAGAGAAGGTCCGGCAGGGCCCTGACAAGGCCGGCGTGCCGCGTCCCCTTCTATCGCTGGGTGAGCCCGGAAACCCCGCACACCGACCCTCTCTTCACAACGCCGACACGCCCAGCACCCTTCCCTCTCCCCCGTGACCTTGCCCACCCCAACCCCACAACACCCACGTAACCCACTCACCCCCACGGCAATGGGCCCGCCAGGGCCCGAGCCGAAAGGGGGGTCCAGGGGGCGAAGCCCTCCCTGGCGGGGGCTTGGGGGTTCGACCCCCAAAAAGAAAAACGCCCGATCCGCGTTCGCGCTTTCCGCGAACACAAACCGGGCGATCGGGTGGGCCCACCAGGACTTGAACCTGGGACCTCTTCGTTATCAGCGAAGCGCTCTAACCGCCTGAGCTATGGGCCCGAACGACGAGAAGATTACAGGACGCCTTTCGGCGCCCTGCAACCGGGTCACTCTCGTTCGGAAAGGGTCACTTCGAGGCCTCCGGCGAGGTCGGCGGAGACGTTGTAGATGAAGGCGCTGACGGTGGCGAGTGCCGAGATCAGCACGATGTTGATGGCGCCGAGGATGGCCGCGATGCCGAAGACGCGGCCGGCGCTGATCAGCGGGTCGGCCGGGGCGTCGGCTCCTTCGCCGCCGACGAGCGACGAGTAGGTGCCGTTGAGTTTGTCCCATACGCCCATGCCGTCGAGGACGGTGTAGAGGACGCCGACGGCGACGAGCCATACGAAGAACAGCGCGACGCCGAGGACGAGGGACAGTTTCAGCACCGACCAGGGGTCGAAGCGTTTGATCTGCAGGCTGGCGCGACGCGGTCCGCGGCCGGGGCGGCGGAGCGCGGTGGGGGCGGCACGGGTGCGGGAGGCGGACGGGATGGCGGAGGGGGCGGGTTGGTCGCCCTCTCCGCTCTCGCCGAACAGCCTCTTCGCGGCGGTGCCGCTGACTCCGTGGTGGTCGGTCACGGTTGTCGCGTCCTGCTTCGGTTCCGAGTAGGCCCCGTCTTCGGTGGCTACCGAAGACACCGAGACCGTCTGCTCACCGGCGCCTTCGGCCTCTCCCGCACCGCTGTCACGCTGCCACGGCGGGCTCGACGATCCCGCCTGCGCGCCGCCTGCTTCGGGCTTCTCGGATGGTGTCACGAGGTGTCAGTCCTTACCCAGTACGTGGGGCGTCGTCTACTCCTGCTCCGACGCCGGGGTTTCTTCTCCTTCAGTACTACCTGCAGTGGCGACGTCTGAGGGCTCGTCCGCGTTGCGTGCGACCGCGAGAAGAGTGGTTCCTTCGTCGAGATTCATCAGCCGCACTCCCTTCGTCTGCCTGCCTGCCTTGCGCACCTGTCCGGCCGAAGTCCGGATCACCCCGCCGCTGGAGGTGATCGCGTAAAGCTCGTCTTCGGCGTCGACGATGACCGCACCCACCAGCCTGCCACGTTTCCGGTCGTACTGAATGGTGAGCACACCCTTGCCACCGCGGCCTTGCACCGGATAGTCGTCGGTGGGGGTGCGCTTGGCGTAGCCGCCGTCGGTGGCGACGAGGAGGAACTTGTCGGGCTGGACGACGTTGATGCCGAGCAGTTCGTCGCCGTCGTTGAACCGCATGCCCAGCACGCCGGACGTGGCGCGGCCCATCGGGCGCAGTGCTTCGTCGGTGGCGTGGAAGCGGATGGACTGGCCTTCCGCGGATACCAGGAGCAGGTCGTCTTCCGCGGCCGCGAGCACGGCACCGACCAGTTCGTCCCCTTCGCGAAGGTTGACCGCGATGAGGCCGCCGGCGCGGTTGGAGTCGAAGTCGGTGAGTTTGGTCTTCTTCACCAGGCCGCGCCGGGTCGCGAGCACGAGGTATGGGGCGACCTCGTAGTTCGGGATCTCGATGACCTGGGCGATCTTCTCGTCCGGCTGGAACGCGAGCAGGTTCGCGACGTGCTGGCCGCGCGCGTTGCGGTTGGCCTCGGGCAGGTCGTAGGCCTTGGCCCGGTAGACGCGGCCCTTGTTCGTGAAGAACAGGATCCAGTCGTGTGTCGAGCAGACGAAGAAATGCTGGACGATGTCGTCCTGTTTCAGCGTCGCGCCCTGGACGCCCTTGCCGCCGCGTTTCTGCGATCGGTACAGATCGGTTTTCGTTCGCTTGGCGTAACCCGTGCGGGTGATCGTGACGACAACGTCTTCGACCGCGATGAGGTCTTCGACCGAAACCTCGCCGTCGAACGGGATGATCTTGGTGCGCCGGTCGTCGCCGTATTTGTCGACGATCTCCTGGAGTTCCTCGGCGATGATCGAGCGCTGCCGCTCGGGCTTCTCGAGGATGTCCTTGAGGTCGGCGATCTCGAGTTCGATCTCGGCCAGGGTGTCGATGATCCGCTGCCGCTCCAGTGCCGCGAGGCGGCGGAGCTGCATGTCGAGGATCGCGGTGGCCTGGATTTCGTCGACGTCGAGCAGGCTCATCAGCGCGGGCCGGGCTTCCTCGGCCGAGGGCGAACGCCGGATCAGGGCGATGACCTCGTCGAGCATGTCCAGTGCCTTGACCAGACCGCGCAGGATGTGGGCGCGCTCTTCGGCTTTCCGCAGCCGGAAGCGGGTCCGGCGGACGATGACGTCGATCTGGTGCTTCACGTAGTGCCGGATCATCTGGTCCAGCCGCAGCGTGCGGGGCACGCCGTCGACCAGGGCCAGCATGTTGACACCGAAGTTCTGCTGCAGCTGGGTGTGCTTGTACAGGTTGTTCAGCACGACCTTCGCGACCGCGTCGCGTTTGATCGTGACGACGATCCGCATCCCGCTGCGGCTGTTGGACTCGTCGGCGATGTCGGAGATGCCGGTGAGCTTGCCGTCGCGGACGAGGTTCGCGATGTTCTCCACCAGGTTGTCCGGGTTGACCTGGTACGGCAGCTCGGACACGACCAGGATCGTGCGGCCCTTGGCGTCCTCTTCGACCTCGACGACCGCGCGCATGCGCACGGAGCCGCGGCCGGTGCGGTACGCGTCCTCGATGCCGGAGTTGCCGAGGATCATCGCCTTGGTCGGGAAGTCCGGGCCCTTGATCCGGACCAGCAGCGCGGCGAGTAGCTCGTCGTCGCTCGCCTCGAAGTTCTCCAGCGCCCATTTGACGCCGTCGGCGACCTCGCGCAGGTTGTGCGGCGGGATGTTCGTCGCCATCCCGACCGCGATCCCGGAACCACCGTTGACCAGCAGGTTCGGGAACCGCGACGGCAGAACGTCCGGCTCCTGGGTGCGGCCGTCGTAGTTGTCGGAGAAGTCGACGGTGTCTTCTTCGATGTCCTGCAGCATGTGCATCGCGAGATGCGCGAGCCGGGACTCGGTGTACCGCATGGCGGCGGCGGGGTCGTTGCCCGGAGAACCGAAGTTGCCCTGGCCGTCGATCAGCGGATACCGCAGCGCCCACGGCTGGGCGAGCCGCACCAGCGCGTCGTAGATCGCGGAGTCACCGTGCGGGTGGTAGTTGCCCATCACGTCGCCGACGACGCGGGAGCACTTGTTGTACCCGCGGTCGGGGCGGAAGCCCGAGTCGAACATCGAGTACAGCACGCGGCGGTGCACCGGCTTGAGGCCGTCCCGCACGTCCGGCAGCGCCCGCGACACGATGACGCTCATCGCGTAGTCGATGTAGGAGCGCTGCATCTCCTGCTGGATGTCGACCGGTTCGATCCGGTCGTGGTCCGGAGCGGGCGGCAAGGTTTCCGTCATGAGGTCCTTCTCGTGAGAGCAGTCCTAAGGGGACTAAGAGCGGGGGCTACCTAGACGTCGAGGAAGCGAACGTCCTTGGCGTTGCGCGTGATGAAGGAACGGCGCGCTTCGACGTCCTCACCCATCAGGACGGAGAACAGGTCGTCCGCCTGCGCGGCGTCGTCCAGGGTGACCTGGCCGAGCAGCCGGTTCGCCGGGTCCATGGTGGTCTCCCACAGCTCTTCGGCGTTCATCTCGCCGAGACCCTTGTAGCGCTGGATCGCGTCGTCCTTGGGGAGGCGCTTGCCCGCCTCGACACCGGCCTGGATGACGGCGTCGCGTTCCCGGTCGGAGTACGCGTACTCCGGATCGGCCCGCGGCCACTTGATCTTGTACAGCGGCGGGCGTGAAAGGAACACGTGTCCGTGCTCGATCAGCGGGGGCATGAACCGGAACAGGAAGGTGAGCAGCAGCGTGGTGATGTGCTGGCCGTCGACGTCGGCGTCGGCCATCAGCACGACCTTGTGGTAGCGCAGCTTCTCGATGTCGAACTCTTCGTGGATACCGGTGCCGAGCGCGGTGATCAGCGACTGGACCTCGGTGTTCTTGAGGACGCGGTCGATGCGGGCCTTCTCGACGTTGATGATCTTGCCTCGGATCGGCAGGATCGCCTGGTACATCGAGTCGCGGCCTTCCTTGGCCGAACCACCGGCCGAGTCACCCTCGACGATGTAGAGCTCGCATTCCGACGGGTTGGTCGACCGGCAGTCCTTGAGCTTGCCGGGCAGCCCGCCGATCTCGAGCGCGCCCTTGCGGCGGACCAGGTCGCGCGCCTTGCGGGCGGCCATCCGCGCCTGCGACGAGGAGATCGACTTGTTGATGATCGTCTTCGCCTCGGTGGGATTGCGCTCGAACCAGTCGGCCAGCCACTCGTTCGACGTCTGCTGCACGAACGTCTTCGCCTCGCTGTTGCCCAGCTTGGTCTTGGTCTGGCCCTCGAACTGAGGCTCGGCCAGCTTGATCGAGACGATCGCGGCGAGACCCTCGCGCACGTCGTCACCGGTCAGATTGGCGTCCTTCTCCTTGAGCAGCTTCTTCTCGCGCGCGTACGCGTTGACGACGCGGGTGAGCGCGGCGCGGAAGCCCTCTTCGTGCGTACCGCCCTCGTGCGTGTTGATCGTGTTGGCGAACGTGTACACCGACGGCGTGAAGCCGTTGTTCCACTGCATGGCGACCTCGACCTCGAGGCCGGTGCCCTTGGCCTCGAAGGAGATCACGCTGGTGTGGATCGGGTCCTTGCTGCCGTTGATGTGCTTGACGAAGTCCTCGAGACCGCCCGGGTAGCAGTAGGTCTTCTCCTTGACCCGCGCCGCCTGGCCGGAGGCGTCCTCTTCGGTCTCTTCGTCGGCGACGCGCTCGTCGCGCAGCGAAAGGGTCAGGCCCTTGTTGAGGAAGGCCATCTCCTGCAGACGACGGGAGATCGTCTCGAAGTTGTACGTCGTGGTCTCGAAGATGTCGTCGTCGGCCCAGAAGGTGATCGTGGTGCCGGTTTCGTCGGCCGGACCGAGATCCTCCAGCTCACCGGGAAGCTGGTTCGTGTACTCCTGACGCCAGCTGCGGCCGCCGTACTTGACCTCGGCGAGCAGCTTCTTCGACAGCGCGTTCACCACGGAGACGCCGACGCCGTGCAGGCCACCGGAGACCGCGTAGGAGTCGCTGTCGAACTTGCCGCCCGCGTGGAGCACGGTGAGCACGACCTCGAGGGTCGGCTTCATCTCCTTGGGGTGCATGTCGACCGGGATACCGCGGCCGTCGTCGACGACGCGGACGCCGCCGTCGGCCAGCAGGGTAACCTCGACCTTGGTGGCGTGACCCGCCATCGCCTCGTCGACGGAGTTGTCGACGACCTCCTGCACGAGGTGGTGGAGGCCGCGTTCACCGGTGGAACCGATGTACATACCGGGACGCTTGCGGACAGCTTCGAGCCCTTCGAGCACCGTGATCGACGACGCGTTGTACTCGCTCTTGTTCTCGGTCACAGGCGTTGATTCTCCTCGTCTCGCTCGAGCAGACGCTCGCTCATCTCCAGTGTACTTGGCCGCGTTCGCTGGCATGCGGCAAGGACACCCCTGATTTGCTCCCAGACGCGCTAATTCGTTCGAAGAAGAGTCTTGACGTTGACGAAGCGCTCTGGGCGCGTTCTCGGGGCGCTGGTGGCACAGTCGTGGCGAAGCGCAACTCGGATCATCCGTACGTGTCACGCGGGCCACGTCCCGGGACGTGCCGCGGCCCCTTCCGCCAGCTCGGCGCCGTCGGTCCCTGAATCCGCATCCTCTTCACCACGCCGTGCCCGACCCCGGCCGCGATCTTCGTCAGCAGCTGCCCCTGGAGCAGGCGCAGCTGTGTCGCCCACGCCGTCGAGCTGGCACGCACGGTCAACTCGCCGTCCTTCAAGGCCACCGGCTGGGCGTGTTCGGCGACCTCTTCACCCACCAGCCGGGCCCAATGGCCGAAGACCTGCCCGTTGGCCAGCCGTGTGTTCCAGCCGCGGTCGACCGCGAGCCGCGAGGCGAGCCTGCCGAGCGGTTGCGGGTCGCGTGTGTCGGCACCCGGCCCTGACCAGCGACGACGTCGTGGGCTTTGTCCGTTCGCACCGGCTCCCCCTCCGGTGATACGGCCTCGGCGCACGCCTGGTTCGACTCCGCGCGCCTTCGCTTTGGCCTTCGCGGCCTCCAGTGCGAGATGGGCGAGATCACGGCCGGTAGCCGGTTCCTTGCTGCCGGTATCGGTTGCGCCGTTCGGTATCGACGGCTGCTCACTCCGCGTGTCGAACAGACTTCCCTCACTGGGGTTACCCCCCTTTTGGGAGGCGTCAAGCCGCTTTTCAGGCCCCTTGGTCACGCGGGGCGATAACGCGTTCACGGTGTTATCCACACTGTCCACAGGTTTGTCCCCAGATCGGTGGGCAACTGCTGTGGCGCCGATCACCCTGGGTATCCGCTTCACGCCGGTCACCCTGGATTGATCTCACCATCTGCCACGAGGAACCGGCGCCCGGCCAGTTCGGCGGGCACGTCCTCGTCCACGGCGGCGGTCACCAGTACCTGCTCGGCACCTGCCGCCACCTCCGCCAGCCGGGCCCGGCGACGCCGGTCCAGCTCGGCGAACACATCATCCAGGAGAAGCACCGGTTCCCCGGCCTCGCCACGCAGGAGCTCGTAGCTTCCCAGACGCAGTGCGAGCGCGAACGACCAGGACTCCCCATGGCTCGCGTAGCCCTTGGCCGGTGCTTCACCGAGGATGAGGTCGAGTTCGTCCCGATGCGGGCCGACCATGCTCACCCCGCGCTCCAGCTCCAGGTTCCTGGATCGTCCCAGCGCTTCTACCAGCACTTCCTTGAGTACCGCTTCTTCGGCGCGAGGACCGTCCGGAACGCCGTAGCCCTCCGGCATCGCTTCGCCCAGGCTGGATCTGTACGCGATCTTCGCCGGTCTCGAGTCGGGCGCGACCCCCATATAAGCGGCGGCCGCGTACGGCGCGAGATCAGCGATGAGGTTGAGCCGGGCCGCCAGCAACGCGGCCCCGGCCACCGCGAGGTGGTCGTCCCAGACGTCGAGTGTCGACAACGCGTACGGGTCTTCACGTCCTGTACGCCGCTTGCCCGCCGTCTTGAGCAGGGCGTTGCGCTGCTTCAGCACCTTCTCGTAGTCGGCGCGGACCCCGGCGTACCGGGGCGCGCGCAGCACGAGAAGCTCGTCCATGAAGCGTCTGCGCTCGCCGGGATCCCCGCGCACGAGTGCCAGGTCCTCCGGGGAGAACAGCACCGTGCGCAGGATGCCCAGCACGTCACGGGGCTTGCCGACCGAGCCGCGGTTGATCCGCGCGCGGTTCGCCTTGCCCGGGGTGATCTCCAGCTCGACGGTCAGTTCGCGGTCGTCGTTGACCACCGCGACCCTGATCAGCGCGCGTTCGCAGCCATGCCGCACCAAGGGTGCGTCCGTCGCGACGCGATGCGAACCCAGGGTCGCGATGTAGCCGATCGCCTCCAGGAGGTTCGTCTTGCCGCGGCCGTTCTGTCCGACGAGGACGGTCGGTCCGGGTTCGAGCGCGAGATCGGCCAGTGGCCAGGACCGGAAATCGGTGACCTGGAGATGTCTTAGGTACAACCCGTCTGCCTAGTGGCCGGCCGTCGTCACTGGACCTTTTTCACAGCGTGCCCGCCGAACTGGTTGCGCAGCGCGGCGACGGCACGCATGGCGGCGGAGTCCTCCTGGCGGGAGGCGAACCGCGCGAAGAGCGCGGCCGAGATGACCGGCGCCGGCACCGCGTTGTTGATCGCCTCTTCGAGCGTCCACCGGCCTTCGCCGGAATCCTCGACGTAACCCTCGAGGTCGTCCAGCTCCGGGTCCTCGTCGAGCGCGCGGACGAGCAGGTCGAGCAGCCACGAGCGGACGACGGTCCCCCGCTGCCAGCCCTTGATGACCGCGGGCACGTTCTCGACGACCTTCGCGGCTTCGAGCAGCTCGAAGCCCTCGGCGAAGGCCTGCATCATGCCGTACTCGATGCCGTTGTGAATCATCTTCGCGTAGTGCCCGGAGCCGACGGCACCGGCGTGCGAGAAGCCCTCTTCGCGCGGACCCTCGGGACGAAGCGCGTCGAAGATCGGCATGGCCTTTTCGACGTCCGAAGCGGCGCCGCCGACCATCAGGCCGTAGCCGTTGTCCTTGCCCCACACGCCACCGGAGACCCCGCAATCGAGGTAGCCGATGTTCTTCGTCGCGAGCAGGTCGGCGTTGATGCGGTCGTCGGTGTACTTCGAGTTGCCGCCGTCGATCACGAGGTCGCCCTCGGACAACAGGTTGCCGAGCTCGGCGACGGTCTGCCGGGTGGGTTCACCGGCGGGCACCATGATCCAGACGATCCGCGGACCGTCCAGTTTGGACACCATGTCCTCGAGCGACGTGGAGTCGGTGACGTCCGGGTTGCGGTCGTAACCGATCACCTCGTGACCGGCGCCGCGCAGCCGGTCGCGCATGTTGAACCCCATTTTGCCGAGGCCGATGAGTCCCAGCTGAACCATGAAGATCCCCTTTGGTGCGAACGAAAACGAAGGCCGGTCAGCCCGGGAGCCGGACCGGCATCAGCAGGTACAGGTAGCCGGGGACGACGTTGCCCTCTTCGTCGGCGGGCTTGATCAGCGCCGGCCTGTTCGGCGTGGTGAACGTCAGTTCCGCCCGGTTCGCGTTCAGCGCGCCGAGCCCGTCGACGAGGTAACCCGGGTTGAACGCGATGGTCACCGGCTCACCTTCGTAATCGACCTGAAGTTCTTCTTCGGCCGAACCCTCGTCGTCGCCACCGGCCGAGAGCCGCAGCGAACCGTCGTTGAACTCCAGCCGCACCTGGGTGCCACGTTCGGCGACCAGCGAAACACGCTTGATCGACTCGGCGAGCGCGGAGACCTCGATGACCGCGCGTGACGTGTGCTGCGCGGGCAGCAGCTGCCGGTACGGCGGGAACTCGGCGTCGAGGAGACGGGTCGTGGTGTAGCGACCGGAGCCGGAGAGGCCGAGGAGGCCCTCACCGCTGGCGAGCGCGAGGCGGATCTTGGCGCCGCTGGCACCGAGCGTCTTCGCGGCCTCGGCGAGCGTGCGCGCCGGGACGAGCACCGCGGCGTCGGACAGGCCCTCGGCGGGCTCCCAGGTGAACTCGCGCATGGCGAGCCGGAAGCGGTCGGTGGCGACCAGGGTCAGCGAGGAGCCGGAGATCTCCAGCCGCATCCCGGTCAGCATCGGGAGCGTGTCGTCCTTGCCCGCGGCGACGACGACCTGGGTGACCGCCTGACCGAAGGCGTCACCGGTCAGTTCACCGGCGAAGGCGGGCTGGGACGGCAGCTGCGGGTAGTCCTCGACCGGCATGGTCGGCAGGGAGAAGCGCGCGGAGCCGCAGGTGATGGTCGCGCGAGCGCCGTCGACGGAGATCTCGACCGGCTGCGCGGGCAGCGACTTGGTGATGTCGGCCAGCAGACGGCCGGAGACCAGCAGGCGGCCGCCGTCGGCGATGGTGGCCGGGACGCCGACCGTGGCGGAGACCTCGTAGTCGAATCCGGAGACGGTGAGTGCGTCACTCGTCCCGTCGGATCCCGCATCGAGCAGGACACCGCCCAGAACCGGGACCGGAGGCCGCGACGGGAGGCTTCTCGCCACCCACGCGACGGCGTCGGCCAGCCCGTCACGCTCGACGCGGATCTTCATGCGCGCTTCCTTTCGACAGCCGAGCCCCTGACGGCTCGAAAGCTCAACGGGTCACCGCGGCCGGAGAGCGCGATGGCCAGGTGCCTCGCAGGTGTTGTCCGGTCCGGCGAGGACGCGAACGCACGTCGACACGCAGACCAGGTGCAGGGACCCACGTTAGGCCGTCCCCGGGGTCCGCGTCACCTCGGCCTCCCCTTGGTTTTGTCGACAAGACGACACGGCTCGAAGCTGTCCCCAGATTCGTCCTTCGCCTGTTTTTGTTTTATTCCCTTCTTAAGAAGAACTAAGAACAGCAGTAGTAATAGGCGTTGTGGATTGTGTGGACAAGCCTCGTTCGCGCAGGTCCGGATGCCTCGGACCCTGTGGACCCAGGGTGTGTACGGACGGTGGACAGCTCGGCCCGTCGGTGGATGGTTTCGGGCGGCGCTCGATCTGTCCACAGTCATCCACAGTTGTCCCCACAGTTATCCCCAGTTGTGCGGCGATTTGTACCCAGGGGCTGTGGGTCCGGTTCGTGACCGGAATCGCTCGGGAGAGTGATGCGGGCAGCACGGGTAATCCTTGTGCACAGAATGGGGACAACCTGGGGACAGCTTGTGGATCATGGTGTGGAAATGCTGTGGATTTCCTGTGAGCGCGATGTGGATGAAAACCCCGTCGTCGCTGGCCCCGAGCCTGCGTGAGTTGTGCACAAAGTACCCACAGCATGTGGATTTCCTTTGTGCACAAGGGAAAACGCGAAGCGTGCGTAGGCGCTCTTCGGCTGCTTCGCGCGCGTACGTCATGTCGGTCAGATACCCGCTCTTCGCGGCTCTACACGCGGTCCGGACCTATGTGGACGGCCGCCTGAGCTGCGAGACGGCATGAAGAAGGGGCTCCCACCTGGACGGTGAGAGCCCCTGAAGTCCTTGTGTGCTAAGGGATTACTGCCTCGCGCGTTGTTTTATGCGGGAGGTCAGCTCCTGCACCTGGTCGTAGATGCGGCGGCGTTCGGCCATCTCCTTGCGGATCTTCTTGTCCGCGTGCATGACCGTCGTGTGGTCGCGGCCGCCGAAGGTCTGCCCGATCTTCGGCAGTGACATGTCGGTCAGTTCGCGGCAGAGGTACATCGCGATCTGGCGCGCGGTCGCGAGCGCCTTCGTCTTGCCGGGACCGCAGAGGTCGTCGAGGCTTACGTCGAAGAACTCCGACGTGACGCCCATGATGGTCGGCGCGGTGATCTCCGGCGCGTGCGAATCCGGGATGAGGTCCCGGAGCACGATCTCGGCGAGTCCGACGTCGACCGGCTGCTGGTTCAGCGACGCGAAGGCGGTGACGCGGATGAGCGCGCCTTCGAGTTCCCGGATGTTCGCCTCGACGCGCGAAGCGATGAACTCCAGTACCTCGTTGGGTACCGCGAGCCTGTCCTGTGCGGCCTTCTTGCGAAGGATCGCGATACGCGTTTCGAGTTCGGGCGGCTGGATGTCGGTGATGAGGCCCCACTCGAACCGCGTGCGCAGCCGGTCTTCCAGCGTTTCGAGGCGCTTCGGCGGGCGGTCGGAGGAGACGACGATCTGCTTGTTCGTGTTGTGGAGGGTGTTGAAGGTGTGGAAGAACTCTTCCTGCGTACCTTCTTTGCCTTCCAGGAACTGGATGTCGTCGACGAGCAGGATGTCGACGTCGCGGTAGCGGCGCTGGAACGCGACCTTGCGGTCGTCTCGCAGCGAGTTGATGAAGTCGTTCGTGAACTCTTCGGTCGACACGTACCGCACGCGCATGCCGGGGAACAGCCGCTGGGCGTAGTGCCCGACGGCGTGCAGCAGGTGGGTCTTCCCGAGTCCGGACTCTCCCCAGATGAACAAGGGGTTGTACGCGCGCGCCGGTGCTTCGGCGACCGCGACCGCGGCGGCGTGGGCGAAACGGTTCGACGCGCCGATGACGAAGGTGTCGAAGGTGTACTTCTCGTTCAGCTTCGTCTTCGACGTCTGCGGCTGCGCCGGCGCGGTGTAGGGCTGGCCCGCGATCGGCTGGCCGGAGAAGGTCGGCCAGATCTCGGTCACGGCGGCGAGGGCCTCGCCCTCTTCGTCGACTTCTTCATCACTGTCGTCGCCGTCGTTGAGGCTGTTGTCGACCGGGTGCCTCGGCTGCATCGGCGGCCGCGGTTTCGGCGGCTCGGGCCGGGGCCGGTTCGGGGACAGCATGCCGTCGCCCTCGGGCAACGGTGGGGTGCCATGCGAGGGACCGGTGCCGTTTTCCACCCGGCCGGGTGACGGGTCGTAGCGAGGACCGGGCGCGGGGGGAGGCATCGAGGTGTGTGTCTCGGTGCTGTCGACCTTCACCGCGAGAGAGACCGCGCGGCCGAGCCGTCGCGAAAGGGCTTCGGTGATCGCGCCGCGAAGGGCACGTTCGATCGCTTCTTTGGCGAAGTCACTGGGCGCGGCGAGCAAGGCGGTGCCGTCGAGGAGGCCGATCGGCCGGGTGACCCGCATCCAGGCGCGCTGCTGCGGGGAGAGGGTGCCATCGGACAGTTCACGCACGACCTGTTCCCAGATGACGCCAAGATTGTGCTGGTGATCGGACACCTGCCTGACTCCCCTCCCCTCATCGGTGCGTGCGGCGAGAGCACTCAACGAACGCCCGGAAGAACTCCTTCGAGCGTCATCTTGGCCCGATCAGTTCATGCGCACAGCAAATATCCACATAGTTGTCCACAGCTGTGCACTAATGTACGGCGGTCCGCGGCGACGTCACCTGCGGGCTCGACGTATGCCGATGGGATGCCTCCACATCCCCAGGACGCCCGGGCGCCTGCACCGCTCCACCTCGGCGAAAACCCGGGAGGGGCACGCTAACAAGCCCCGCCAGTTGCCACAAGGCACCCTCGTGAGCAAGCATTTCACGGTGTACGGCGTGTGGCCATTCGGTACCCGCGCGTCGCGGATGATCACTCCCCACGCCAGGTCGCGGTCCGTGGTCGAGGGGGTGCCTGCCGAGCCCCGCCGGTGAGTGCGTACCCTCGTAAGGTCTCCCGTATACAGCGGGGGCGTTTCGCGTGCCCACGTTGTCGTCGCTCGACGTGACGAGGCCACACGTTGGTAGGAGACACCAGAGACTGCCGTGCGTCAGCACGACACGCCAGGAACGGGTCGAACCGTTCCCGGCGGCCGAGAAACAGGAGAAGTAAGTCGTGAGCAAGGGTAAGCGCACCTTCCAGCCGAACAACCGCCGACGCGCCCGGGTCCACGGGTTCCGGCTGCGGATGCGGACCCGCGCGGGCCGGGCGATCCTGGCGGCTCGCCGTCGCAAGGGCCGCGGCGCGCTGTCCGCCTGATCCTGCCGTCGTCGAGGGACGTCGTGCTGCCGGCCGCCGCGCGTTTGCGGCGCAGTGAGGATTTCCGTGCCGTGATGCGGCGTGGGGCCAAGGCAGGCAGGCGCCGCCTCGTCGTCCATGCGTTGACCACGGACCCGCCCGACGCCGCCGAAGCGGCGCGGGCGGGTTTTGTGGTGAGCAAGGCCGTGGGCAACTCGGTGGTCCGCCACCGGGTCACCCGCCGGTTGCGGCATCTCATTTCCGCCAGGATCGGAACACTGCCGCCGGGCAGCTCGTTGGTGATACGGGCACTACCACCGGCCGCGGACGCGTCCAGCGCGGAACTCGGTTCGGACCTCGACGCGTCGTTGCGGCGCCTCGGGCTGTCCGGGCATTCCGTCGTCACCGGGAAGTCCCGCCAGGCGCGACCCCCCGACAACGGAGCTGCGGTGTAACGGCATGCGAGCCACCGAGAACGAGACCACCGAAGCGGCCCGGCCGGGTCCGGTGGCATGGGTACTGCTGCTGCCCATCAAGCTCTACCGCAAGGCGATCTCTCCTTTCCTTCCTCCGGCGTGCCGGTTCTACCCGAGCTGTAGCGCGTACGCCGTCGAGGCACTGACCCGGCACGGCGCCGGCCGCGGTAGCTATCTCGCGGCCCGGCGACTGCTGCGCTGCGGCCCGTGGACTCCGCCCGGCCGCGACCCGGTACCCGAGGTTTTCTCGTGGCGCCGCCGCCGACCCGAAACACCGATCGAGGAGTAGCTCAGTGCTCGACTTCATCTACTACCCCGTGTCCTTCATCTTGTGGTGTTGGCACAAGGTCTTCGGGCTCGTGTTCGGTGAGGCGAACGCGATCTCCTGGGTCCTTGCGATCATCTTCTTGACGGTCACCGTCCGCGGCATCATGTTCAAGCCGTTCGTGAACCAGGTCCGGTCGATGAAGAAGATGCAGGACTTCGCGCCGGAGATGAAGAAGATCCAGAAGAAGTACTCCAGCGACCGGCAGCGCCAGGCGATGGAGATGCAGAAGCTCCAGAAGGAGCATGGCGTCAACCCGCTGGGCAGCTGCCTGCCGATGCTGCTCCAGATCCCGGTCTTCATCGGTTTGAACCACGTCCTGCGGATGTTCACCATCAACCCGTACGGCGGACCGAAGACCGAGAACTACTTCTTCGACCAGGCCGGCGTCGAGTCCTACGTTCACGCGAAGCTGTTCGGGGTCAACCTCGGCGATGCCATCTACACCGGCGTCGACATGGTCAGTGGCGGTAACACGGCCGCTGGGTTCCACTGGGGCGTCGCCCCGGTCGCCATCCCGCTGATGATCATCGCGAGCATCGCCACGCACCTCACCGCGCGCCACTCGGTCCAGCGTCAGAACCCCGAGTCGGCGACTCCGCAGACCGCGATGATGAACAAGCTGACGATGTACGTGTTCCCGATCGGTGTGCTCGTCTTCGGTGCGCTCTTCCCGATCGGTCTGCTCATCTACTGGCTCGCGAACAACGGCTGGACCCTGATGCAGCAGCGGCTCGTCTACACGAAGATCGACAAGGAAGAAGAGGCCCGCAAGCAGGCCGAGAAGGAGAAGCGCGCGAACCTCGGCCCGAAGCCCGGCCAGAGGCCGACCGCGCCGCGCCCCGGCCAGAAGCCGGTCCAGCAGAAGCGGAACAAGCAGTCCTCCGGCGGTCAGGTCAAGAAGGCGGGCTCGCCTCACGGCTTCGCCCAGACCGCACCCGCCGCGGAGAAGACGGACGCCAAGGACACAGCGGCCGAGCCGTCGACGAACGGCTCGAAGGAGAACGGCGCCGACGTGCCCGGTCTCATCTCGGACTCGACTAAGAAATCAGGCCGGAAGCGTCGCTGACGCCGATCTGGGCTGGAGAGGAGACTAAGAATGGCGGAGACGATCGACACGATCGACGCCGAGGAGAACAGCGCGGCCGAGACCGAGGACGTCGCTGACGAGACCGCTCGCAAGGGAGGTGTCGACGACGACGTCCTCGTGAAAGAGGGCGACATCGCCGGCGACTACCTGGAGCGGCTGCTCGACCTTCTGGACTATGACGGCGACATCGACCTCGATGTCGAGGCGGGCCGCGCGATCGTCAGCATCGACGGTGGCGAGGATCTGGAGAAGCTGGTCGGCCCGCGCGGCACCGTGCTCGAAGCGCTGCAGGAGCTGACGCGGCTGGCGGTCCAGCAGGAGACCGGCTCGCGGAGCCGCCTGATGCTGGACGTCGCGGGCTGGCGCGCGGATCGTCGCGAGGAGCTTCGCGAGCTCGGCCGCTCCACTGCCGAGACGGTGCTCTCCTCCGGCGAGCGTGTCCGGCTGCAGCCGATGAGCCCGTTCGAGCGGAAGGTCGTGCACGACGCGGTCGCCGCAGTCGACGGGGTCAAGAGCGAGAGCGAAGGAGAGGACCCGAAGCGCCGGGTCGTCATCTTCCCCGCCTGACGATTTCTCTGAGCGAAGCGGCCCGCCGGTCATCCGGCGGGCCGCTTCCTTATATCTAGGGACGGTCGCCGGGTACCGTCGCGGTGCGAATCACACGCATGGCGTTTCACGTGAAACGCGCACGCCGTCTCCGGGACGAGTGGAGTTGTCCACAGTTGCGGTCTGTCTCCCCGTTTTGCTGTCGGCGTCATGGACAATCAGTGGAGCGCGTTTCACGTGAAACGGCGTTGAGGTTGAGGAGCAAGAGTGGGCTTGGACGGGGTCGCCGCATCGGTACGGAGTGCGGCGACGGAGGTGTTCGGAGACCGCGTCGAGCAAGCTGTCGGCTATGTCGAACTTCTGGAGCGCTACGGCGTCGAGCGCGGGCTCATCGGTCCCCGGGAGGTCGACCGGCTCTGGGAGCGACACGTTCTGAACTCCGCCGTGATCGGCGAACGAATCCCCGACGGCGCCCGCGTGGTCGACGTCGGGTCGGGCGCGGGGCTTCCGGGTGTACCGCTCGCGATCAGCCGACCGGACCTCGATATCGTTCTGCTCGAACCGATGGCTCGCCGGGTCGACTGGCTGGCTGAGGTTGCCGAGAAGCTGGAACTCCCCATCACCGTTGTCCGCGGGCGCGCGGAAGAGCGGCAGGTGCGCGAGGAGCTCGGTGACGCGGATGTCGTCACCGCCCGAGCGGTCGCCCCCTTGGCCCGGCTCGCGAGCTGGTGCCTTCCGCTGGTGCGTTCCCACGGTGCTCTGGTCGCCCTCAAAGGAGCGAGCGCTGGAGAGGAAATCGAGCGCGATCGCGCCGCTGTCCGGAAGGCCGGCGGCGGCGAGCCGGAGGTCTTCGAGTGTGGCACCAAGGTGCTCGAGGTTCCCAGCACGGTCGTCGTGATTCACCGCCTGCCTCCGAAACTGTCTCGGCCGCGCGGCAGGCGTAGCTAGTCCGGTTCCACGTGAAACAAGGCAGAACGACTCCCACGTCCACTACAGAGGAGGTTCAAGACCGGTGACTCCCCCACCGTCCGACCCCGCGAGCACTGGCCGCGAACTCGGCTGGACGCCCATCGCCGAGGAAGCCGTCCGAGCCGCCAGCGTGCTGCACCCCAAGGAGGGCGCACTCCCCCGGCCCGCCCGTCGGCGCGTGCTGACGGTCGCCAACCAGAAGGGCGGGGTCGGTAAGACGACGAGCACGGTGAACCTCGCCGCCGCACTGGCCGTCCACGGACTCAAGACGCTCGTGATCGACCTCGACCCGCAGGGCAACGCGAGCACCGCGCTGGACATCGAGCACCGTTCCGGCACGCCGTCGATCTACGAGGTGCTGATCGGTGAGGTGTCGCTCGCCGAAGCGGCAGCGCAAAGCGAGCAGTCTTCGAACCTCTACTGCGTGCCCGCGACCATCGACCTCGCCGGCGCCGAGATCGAACTCGTCTCCATGGCGTCCCGCGAGATGCGGCTCAAGGAGGCGCTCTCGGCCGAGATCCTCGACGAGATCGGCGTCGACTACGTCTTCATCGACTGCCCGCCCTCGCTCGGTCTGTTGACCGTCAACGCGATGGTCGCCGCGCAGGAGGTACTGATCCCGATCCAGTGCGAGTACTACGCGCTCGAAGGTCTAGGGCAGCTGTTGAGCAACATCGAGCTCGTCCAGAAGCACCTGAACCGCGAACTCAGCGTCTCCACGATCCTGCTCACCATGTACGACGGCCGGACGAAGCTGGCCGATCAGGTGACGAACGAGGTCCGGAATCACTTCGGGGACACTGTCCTCAAGACGGTGATCCCGCGCAGTGTGAAGGTGTCCGAGGCGCCCGGGTACGGGCAGACGGTCCTCGCGTACGACCCGGGTTCACGGGGCGCGATGAGCTACGTGGACGCGGCGAAGGAGATCGCCCAGCGTGGGGCGGAGATGAAAGAAAGGAGCGGTACGGCATGAGCGAGCGCAGAGGGGGGCTCGGGCGAGGGCTCGCCGCCCTGATCCCCACCGGTCCGCCACCGGGCTCTGCGGCCCCGGCCGAGAACGGTTCCACCGCGGTCCCCGCTCCTCCGTCCGGTCCGACCGGGCCGGACGACAAGGGCTGGTTCGCGGCCAACGGCGCGGCCGGTTCGCACGGTGGCGCGGTGGCCGGAGCGGTCTACCGCGAGGTGCCGGTCAGCCAGATCAAGCCGAACCCGAAGCAGCCGCGGCAGGTCTTCGACGAAGAGGCGCTCAACGAACTCGAGCATTCGATCCGCGCGTTCGGGCTCATGCAGCCCATCGTGGTCCGGGAGCTCGGACCCGACGAGTACGAGCTCGTCATGGGCGAGCGGCGGCTGCGCGCCTCTCAGCTGGCGGAGCTGGAGGCGATCCCGGCGATCGTCCGCCAGACCGCCGACGAGGCGATGCTGCGCGACGCTCTACTCGAGAACATCCACCGCGTTCAGCTGAACCCGCTCGAAGAGGCGGCCGCGTATCAGCAGCTGCTAGACGAGTTCGCGGTCACGCATGAGGAGCTGGCGGGCCGGATCGGACGTAGCCGCCCGGTAATCACGAACACGATCCGCTTGCTCAAACTCCCCCTCGCGGTCCAGCGACGGGTCGCAGCCGGGGTGCTTTCGGCCGGACACGCGCGGGCGCTGCTCTCTCTCGAGGATGCCGAAAGTCAGGAAGAGCTCGCCACGCGGATCGTCGCGGAGGGCATGTCGGTCCGGGCGACCGAGGAAGCCGTCACGCTCAAGAAGAGCGAGAAGCCTGCCAAGCCGAAGCCCGCTCCCCGCAAGCCGATCCAGGCGCCGGGTCTCCAGGAACTGGCGAACCGGCTTTCGGACCGGTTCGACACCCGGGTGAAGGTCGACCTCGGCCGCCGAAAGGGCCGGATCACCCTCGAATTCGGGTCGGTTGACGATCTTGAACGCATTGTCGCCCTCATGGATCAAAATCAGGCAAATCAGACATCGAAAACCGATTAGGGATCACCCCGGGCCGTTTTGTCACGGTGACGATTGCGGAGCGATGAGGACGTTGTCACGCTGAGTGCTGGGATGTTTCCCGTGAAACGGATCGATGAGGAGTTGGCGAGCGACCTTCCCTTCGTTCGCTTTCAGAGCCCGACTCGCGACAAGCGAGGCAACTTCACCGGCGTCTTCGGTCTCGTGAACGGGCTCGCCCGAGTCGGTCGCCTGACCGTCGAGCAAGAAGCTTTTCGCCGGGCGACCAACGACTGGTATGACGCGAACTTCATCAACCCGGCCCACAGCGATCCGAGCGTTTATGACGCGGCGGTGAACCCCGGCGCCGCAGCGTGGTTCAAGGTGACGGCCCGTGTCTTCATCGAGCGGGTCGACGGCTACCTCGCGATCCTGAAGGCGCACGATGTTCCGTGTGAGACCGTCCGGTCGGCGGATCCCGGGGTGGTCATCTACGAGGATGACTATCAGGTCGTGGCGGTCGCTCGGGAATGAAAAAGGGGACTCGCCCGTCCTGGGCAAGTCCCCTTCGTCCAATCCGATTCAGCTCTTGCGGGAAACCGCTCGTCCGACGAGGTCGGCGAAGACCGAGCCGAGGGTGGCGCCGCCGGCCTCGATCGCCATCGGCACCGTCGACGTCTCGGTGAGGCCCGGCGACAGGTTCACCGCGAGGAAGTAGACCGTGCCGTCTTCGGCGACCATCGCGTCGGTCCGCGAGATGTCGCGAAGCCCGAGTTGCCGGTGCGCGGCGACGGCCAACTCGCTGACCGCCTTGGCGGCGTCGTCGGAGATCCGCGCGGGGGTGAAGAAATCAGTCAGGCCGGCGGTGTAGCGAGCGGTGTAGTCGTACACGCCGCTCTCCGGCACGATCTCGACCGCGGGCAGGGTCTCAGCACCGCCTTCGCCTTCGATGACCGTCACGGCCACCTCAACGCCGTCTATGTACTTTTCGGCGAGAACGGTGTCGCCGTAAGCGAAGCAGCCGACCATCGCGGCGGGCAGGTCTGCGGCCTCCTTCACGACCTGGGTGCCCAGTGCCGAACCGCCCTGGTGGGGCTTGAGGATCAGGGGCAGGCCCAGTTTTTCGACCATCGCGTCCAGTACGGCTTGCGCGCCGAGTTCGCGGAAGATGCTGTGCGGCAGCACGACCCAGTCCGGCGTGGTGAAGCCCGAATTGGCGACCAGTGCCTTGGCCGTCGGCTTGTCCCACGCGCGGCGGCAGCCCTGCGAACTGGTGCCGACGTACGGCACGTCCAGCATCTCCAGCACCGTCTGCACCGAACCGTTCTCCCCCTCACCACCGTGAAGGGCGACGACGGCCGCGTCGGGGCGCTGGGTGCGAAGACGTTCGAGCAGGCTTGCGTCGGTGTCCCACTCTTCGACGAGGAGACCCTCCTCCCGCAGTGCGGCGGAGAGCCGGCGTCCGGAGCGGAGAGAGACATCGCGTTCGTGGGAAAGTCCGCCTGCGAGCACGGCAACGGTGCGGTCGACCACCGAGGACTCCTTTGTGTCTATGGGGACGCCCGGTCGATCAGACCGTGTCCGGAGAGGGGTTCTGCGGCCCCGAAATCGAGCGTGGGCTCACGTTACCGAAGGTACGCGCGAGGTCCATTTCGGACTCGAGCACCGCGGCGAGCCGCCGGACGCCTTCGCGGATCCGCTCGGGCGTCGGGTAGCAATAGGAAAGACGGAGCTGTCTGCTGCCGAAACCGTCGGCGTAGAAACCGGTCCCCGAGGCATAGGCGACCCGGGCGGTGACGGCCCTCGGCAGCATCGCCTTCGTGTCGACGCCTTCGGGGACGGTCATCCAGACGTAGAAACCGCCGTCGGGTTTGGTCCAGGTGCAGCCGTCCGGCATATGCTGATCGAGCGCGGACAGGATCGCGTCCCGGCGCTCCCGGTAGTTCTCGCGGAAGGTCTTGATCTGACCCATCCAGTCGTGGGTCGAGAGGTATCGCGACACGATCAACTGGTTAAGCGTCGGCGGACAAAGCGTCGCGGACTCGGCCGCGAGCACCAGTTTCTCCCGGACGGCGTGCGGTGCGAGCACCCAGCCGACCCGCAGGCCGGAGGCGAAGGTCTTCGAGAACGAGCCCAGGTACACGACGTTGTCGGGGTCGATCGAGCGGAGCGACGGGTACGTCTGGCCGCTGAAGCCGAGCAGGCCGTACGGGTTGTCTTCGACGATGAGGATGTCGTGCTCGCGGCAGATCTCCACGATCTCGGCGCGGCGTTCCACGGCCAGCGTGACACCGCCGGGGTTGTGGAAATTCGGGATCGTGTAGAGGAATTTGACCCGCTGGCCCGCCTTCTTCGTCTCGGCGAGCGCGGCGCGCAGCCCTTCGGGGACCAGCCCGTGGTCGTCCATCGCGACGTGGACGACGTTCGCCTGGTACGCGGCGAACGAGCCGAGCGCGCCGACGTACGACGGCCCTTCGGCGATGACGACATCGCCCGGGTCGCAGAACAGCCGGGTGACCATGTCGAGGCCCATCTGCGAGCCGACGGTCACGACGACGTCGTCCGGGTGGGCCTTGATGCCCTCGACGGCCATGACCTCGCAGATCTGTTCGCGCAGCGCCGGGACGCCGTGCGCGGAGCCGTACTGGAGCGCGACCAAGCCTTCTTCGGCGATGAGTTCGCCGACCTGCGTGGACAAGGTGTCCAGCGGGAGAGCGGCGAGGTTCGGCATCCCGCCGGCGAGTGATACCACCTCGGGGCGACTGGCGACCGCGAACAAAGCCCTGATCTCGGAAGCAGTCATCCCGGCCGTACGCGCGGCGTAGCGGTCGAGATGCGGGTCGAGGTTGTGTCGGCCGGCCTGTGGCCGGACAGGGCGGTTCTCGGTCATCAGGCGCTTCACCCGTGCTTCGAAGTGGACATAGTCGCTACCGACTGGTAGTTCCATCGAGTGTAACCACCCTCCCTTGTGGGGCCCTGGCCTTCCGGTGTTCATCACATCGGCCTATCCTCGGTCTGGACCCCTTCAGCGAGCCGTGCTCGGGACAGGGCTGAGTCGGGTGTCGTCGTTCAGGGAGGTTTGTCGGTGTCGCGTCGCGTCGTGGGCGTAACCCTGGACAACCTCGAACACCTGCCCAAGAGCTGCCGCCGCTGCGTGTACTGGGAGCTGGCTCCGCATCTGAAGGCGCAGGCCGAGGAATACGGCGCGACAGAGGTCGAAAAGGAAGCTTGGGTCTCCAGCGTGCTGCTGGAATGGGGCTCCTGTGGCCGGATCGTCTACAGCGACACCTTGCCCGTCGGCTTCGTGCTCTACGCGCCGCCGAACGCCGTGCCGCGTTCGCTGGCCTTCCCGACTTCCCCGCCCGGACCGGACGCTGTCCTGCTGACCGCTTTCCAGGTCCTCCCCGAATTCCAGGGCGGCGGACTCGGCCGCATGCTGGTGCAGGCCGTCGCGAAGGACCTGACCAAACGCGGTGTCCGCGCGATCGAGGCCTTCGGCGACGCCAAACCCGACGAGACCGATCCGGACGGCGGGCACAGTTGCGTGCTGCCTGCCGCGTTCCTGCAGAGCGTCGGGTTCAAAACCGTGCGGCCGCATCCGCGGTGGCCGCGGCTGCGACTGGAACTCCGGTCGGCGATCTCGTGGAAGGAAGACGTGGAGGCGGCTCTCGAACGGCTGCTCGGCCAGGTCTCCATCACCACCGCCGAGCCGAGCATGGGTCGCGCCTGAGCTTCGCCACTCCCGGAGGCTCGACTCCGGTTGCAACGAAAGCGTCCTTCATTGCGGAATTTGCTATGAAAGGTCCCTTCATTGCGCGGCTTTAGCAGAGTTTTCGGGTACGCGCAGCGGCCATCCCCCACCCTGGGGACAGCTGTGGGTAACCCGCCGAGTTATCCACAGATCCCTGATAGGAGCCGTGGAAACTCTGTGGATGGGTAGGCTGGACCTGGGGACGCCCCCCGGGAAGGGCGGGGGCTGCGCACCGCGTGGGGCTAGGGGTGGCGTCGTCCGGGGAGAGGGCACACAACGGGTTGTGCCGAGAGCGTCGGCAGGGGAATGTGCGCCCGCGTGCGGGTGTGGAGGACTGGCTACTCCGCTTTGGCGAGTTCGTGGGCCAGGACGTCGGCGAAGGTGAATGTGCCGGTCGGCTGGTCCCCTTCGCCGAGGAGGTAGAGGCGCTTCACGGCGACCAGGATGCCTTCGGCGACGACGTCGCGGAAAGCCGGGTCGGCGAGTTTGCGGCTGTCCTCCGGGTTGGTCAGGTAACCGATCTCGATCCGCACCGCCGGGCAGCGGGTACGGGTGAAGATCTCCCAGGTCTTGTAGTGCGTGCGGCAGTCGCGCATGCCAGTCCGGACGGCCAGCTCGCGCTGGATGAAGCCCGCGAGCAGCTCACCGACGGTCGAGGTGGTGCCGTTGCCGGTGCCGAAGTGGAAGCTCGCCACCCCCTGTGCCTTGGGCGAGGGGTTCTGGTCGTTGTGCAGCGAAAGGAACAGGTCGGCGCCCGCCTCGTTGGCGAACTTCGCGCGTTCACCCTCGCTGGGGCTCTGATTCGGGCCGCGCGAGATCAGCGCCTCCATACCCGTGGCCTTCATCCGGCCTTCGAGCCGTCGCGCCAGGTCCCAGGCGAGGTCCGCTTCACGCAGACCGCCGGCGACGACGCCGAGGTCTTCGCCACCGTGGCCCGGGTCGATCACGATGCGCTTGCCGCGCAGCCGGGGGCCTGCCTGGCGCACCTGCTCCTGCTCACGCAGGAAGACCGGGCGGCCGCCGCGGGCCCGCGGCGAGGAAAGACGGTGCAGTTCGCGGATGGTGGCCGGACCGCAGATGCCGTCGGCGACCAGTCGCATGTCGCGCTGGAAGGTCTTGAGCGCGCGTTCGGTCTGCGCACCGAAGTGCCCGTCCGGGCGGCCGGCGTCGAAGCCGAGCTCGGTCAGCCGCTCCTGGAGGGCGAAAACGTCATCGCCGTGTACCGGCGCCGCGAACATGTAGGCCAGCGGCCTGCTCCCCAGATGGAAGCTGGCGCCACGGAGTGCTTGGTAGGTCGCCGGGCCCACCAGTCCGTCGGTGATCAGCCCACGACGCTGCTGGAACGCCCGCACAGCGTGTTCCATAGGCGTGTCGAAGACCTCGTACTCCCCGGATTCGGTCACCGGCGGGAGCAGATCCATCGCCGCAAGCGTGGACCTGATCTCGGCGACGTCCGGCCCGGCGTCACCGCGGCGGAGTACCCGCATGCACTCCTCGCTCTTCCCTTGGGGCACCGAATCGAGCTCGATGCACGACGTGAAAACTCTGCGGGGCGAACCCCGGTGCTCTATTGTGCCCTGTGAACTCTCGGTGAGCGCGGAGGCCCGGTCGGTGCGTCAGCTCCCCGTTCGGGGAACCCGTTCGAACACCATGATGATGTTGCCGTGACGACCCGGAATACCCGCTCTGCGGAACGACGAAACCCGGAGCCTGGGCAGGCCCCGGGTTTCGGCAGGTGAAACGCCAGATCAGAGGACGTCGGCGAGGTCAGAGAGCAGCGCCGCCTTCGGCTTGGCGCCGACGATCTGCTTCACCGGCTTGCCGCCCTGGAACAGGATCAGCGTCGGGATCGACATCACCTGGTAGTCACGCGCAGTGTTCGGGTTGGCGTCGATGTCGAGCTTCGCGATGGTCAGCTTTTCGCCGTGCTCCGCCGCGATCTCGTCGAGCACCGGGGCGACCATCTTGCACGGACCGCACCACGTCGCCCAGAAGTCGACCAGGACGGGCTTCTCACTCGTCAGCACGTCGTCGACGAACGACTTGTCGGTCACCTTCACGGTGTTGCTCATGGTGTCTCCTCTGGGGTGGTGAACGGGGTGCTGTGAAGTCAGTTGGCGGAGGCGCCGTAGCCGCCGCCGACCAGCTCGGGGGTTTCCTGCGCGGCCTCGACACCGGCGTGTTCCGCCAGCCATCGTTCCGCGTCGATCGCGGCGGCGCAGCCCGAACCCGCGGCGGTGATCGCCTGCCGGTAGGTGCGGTCCACCAAGTCCCCGGCCGCGAAAACGCCGGGCAGGTTCGTGTAGGAGGTCCGGCCCTTGGTGAGCACGTACCCGTCCTCGTCGAGGTCCACCTGGCCGCGCACCAGTCCGCTGCGCGGATCGTGGCCGATCGCGACGAAGAAGCCGGTCACGTCCAGCTTCGACTCCTCGCCGGTCACTGTGTCCTTGAGCTTCAGGCCCTCGACCTTGCCGTCCCCCTCGACCTCGGTGATCTGCTTGTTGAGCGCCCACTTGATCTTCTCGTTCTCGCGGGCGCGCTCCAGCATGATCTTGGAGGCACGGAACTCCTCGCGGCGGTGGACAATCGTGACGGACTTGGCGAACTTCGTCAGGAAGGTCGCCTCCTCCATCGCGGAGTCGCCGCCGCCGGCGACCACGATGTCGTGGTCGCGGAAGAAGAAACCGTCGCAGGTGGCACAGGCCGAAACACCGCGGCCGAGCAGTTCCTGCTCACCCGGGACGTTCAGATAGCGGGCCGCGGCGCCCATCGAGAGCACGACCGCGCGGGCCGCGTAGCGCTTGCCGTTCGCGAAGACGTACTTGACGTCCCCGGTCAGCTCGACGGACTCGACGTCCTCCTGCCGCAGGTCGGCGCCGAAACGCTTGGCCTGCTCACGCATCTCTTCCATGAGGTCGGGGCCCTGGATGCCTTCGCGGAAGCCGGGGAAATTCTCGACCTCCGTCGTCGTCATCAACGCACCGCCGAACTGAGTGCCCTCGAACACCAACGGTTCGAGTTGCGCTCGTGCCGCGTAGACAGCGGCGGTGTACCCCGCAGGACCAGATCCAATGACGATCAGGTTCCTGATCTCCTCGGCAGCCACCCGTGACCTCCGCTCGTAGTGACCTGTTCACCAGGCTCAACACGATCGTAGGGGCCGGTGTTCCCAGGGTGACCGGCGCTACTTCTCCTGCCTTGCGTCGGCGACAGCAAAGGTCCCTTGCTCCCCCGCCGGGGGAGCAAGGGACCTTTACTACCGCTGCTATCGCCTGAACCGCTACTTCTGTCCGATGATCTTGTCGAAGAGGATCGCCGGGTTGCCCGGGCCGCAGTCGGCGCCGAACGCGACGATGCGGAACTGGGCGAGTTTACCTGTGGTGTAGATCACCATCACGCCATCCTTGCCCGCGACGTTCACCGGCCGGATGCCTTCCGGGCGTACGTCGGGGTCCAGTCCGGCTGCGGCGACACAGGCGTCGAGCCGTTCTTCGGTCTTCAGTGAGCCGAAGTCGCGGACGCCGATCGCCTTGCCGACGAGGGCTTCCGCTCCGCCGCCGTCTCCGCCGACCGAAGGGCCGATGGGTGCGGGCGGAGGCTGCGCGACGCCGCCCGGTGTCGTCTGCTGCGTGGTGGGCACGACGATCGCGACGGCGGCGATGGCCGCCGCGGCCACGGTCGCTATCCCGGCACCCCAGCCGATCCGCTTGTTCCGCTTCCGCCGTGCGGCCGCGAGGTCCACCACCGGGGCGACCTGCGCCTGCTGCCCTTGAGGTGCGCCTTGAAACGCAGGCGACGCCCGCATCTCGGCGGCCAGCGCCGCGTCGAGCCGGGCCGCGAATTCCGCGGGCATGGGCGCGACCGGCTCGTTCGCGAGTCCCGCGAGGTCGGCCGTGGTCGCTTCAAGTGCTTCGATGATCGCCAGTGCTTCGGGGTCGGCGTTCACCAGCGGCCACAGCTCGGCCGCCTCCCGCTCGTCCAGCACACCTGCGTGCAGGTCGGCGAGCACATCGACAGACCACGGCGGACCGACGGTCCCACCGATCCCCCTGCTCTCGTCTGTCATCGTCCCTCCCCGTCACCCGGCGTGCCCTGAGGACGCCTGGCACCCCGTTGCGGGGTAGCGCGCTCTCGTTTGCTTTCGTGAGTTGGGACGTTCGCAATCGCATCGGGGTTCCGCAGATGTCCTAGAACCTTCGCGAGCTTCCCGCGACCTCGGGCACACCTGCTCTTGACCGTGCCCTCCGCGATGCCGAGCATCTTCGCCGTCTCAGCGACGGAGTATCCCTCGACGTCGACCAACACGATCGGGGCACGTTGCTCTTCGGGAAGCTGGTCGAGGGCTTCCTTCACCACGAGGCTGGTCTCGCGCTCGGACATCGAGTCGCGGGGCGAGGCGGGCTCGTTGTACTGCCCTGTCTCGGGCAGCGGGACGGTCGGTCTGGCCTTGCCCCGCCGGATGCGGTCGAGGCACGCGTTCACGACGATGCGGTGCAACCACGTCGTGACCTGCGATTCCGCTCGGAAATTGCCCGCTGCGCGGAACGCGGAGATGAACGCGTCCTGCAGGGCGTCCGCGGCTTCTTCCGGATCCCGCACGGTGCGCAGGGCCACCGCCCACATGCGGTCTCGATGTCGCTGGACCAGTTCACTGAACGCGTGCGGGTCCCCGGCGGCATGCGCCGCAATGAGATCCGCGTCCGTGGGAGCTGCAGCTGTCACTCGTGAGAGCCTACTGACCCCTTGATCTGCGTCACCCCGCAGGCAGGAACGTCAGCTCTTTGATTTCGGTGACGAACTTGCCTTCGTCATTTTCGCCTAGCTGAGTGATCCAGATGATGAAGTACTGACCCTGCTGGGGCTGCTGCAACGCGATGGTCGATTCGCCCGCCGCGAGTTCTCCGCTGCCGACGACCTTCGTTTCGTCGAGCTTGGGGTTCTTCTTGTCGGCAGACCGGATCTCGACCTTCGAGCCGGGGCTTCCCGCGTCGATCTTGAGCTGGCTGAGGTTGACCGGATCCTTGAAGGTCATGATCAGCCCGACGCCGTCCTTGAGCACCGGGAACTGCTTGTCGTACTCGTCGGTCTTCCACGCGGTGCCCGCGTCGCCGTCGGTGGTGTTCTTGGCGCGGTTGGGACTGTCGCCCCTGCTGCCCGGGTTGAACACGGCGACAGCGGAGGGCTTCACCGCCGCGCCCACGCCGGGAGGCGCGGGTGTCGTTTGCTGAGCCGGCGGTTGCTCGCCTGGGGGCGGCGCGGCCTGCGAAGACGGCGACGCGGCGACGTTGATCTGCGGACCGCTCGATTTCGAATCGCCTTGGAACAGGTTGATCAGCATCATCCCGCCCCAGGCGAGGATCACCACGGTCGCGACGACCAGCACGGTCACGCCGAACGCGAGCTTCTTGCGCCGCGCGACGTCCTTGACCGGCTTCTTCGTCGTCCAGACCGTGCCATCCGGTTCGGCGACCGCTTCGTCTTCGCCGACGGCTTTGATCAGCTGGGTGCGTTCCTCGGCTTCGGCGACCTGGTCCAGCACGCGCAGGATGGCGGCGCTGGTGCGGATGCCGCCGTGGCCGCCGTCCTCGATGGTGCGGACGGCGAGTGAGGACAGCTCGACCGGGACCGTCGGGACCAGCGAGCGCGGCGGGATGACCCGTCCGTTCGGCGAGAGTGGCGCGGCCGGGATCGCGGCGGGACCACCGGGCAAGGCCCAGGGACCGGTCAGGAGCAGGTACAGGACCGCGCCGAGCGCCTTGACGTCGTCGCGAAGGGTCGCTTCGGGAAGCGGGCCGGGGAAGGCGAGCTTCAGCGCGCCGTCCGGGGTGAGCCGCAGTCGCTGCGGGTGGTCGAGGCCGAGGACGAGACCGTTCTGATGGGCGTGGTCGACGGCTTCCGCCAGCGCCTGCACCATCCGGGCCGCCGCGGCGGGCGCCACCGGACGTTGCGCCACCAGGTCGACCAGGTCGCTGCCCTTGGTCCATTCCGCCACGACGACACCGAGCAGACCTTCGCTCGAGGTGACGCCGCTGCCGAGACTGAGCACGTCGAGGACGCGGGCGACGCCGCCGTGGCCGAACTTCGACGCGTGCGCGGCGCGCTCCAGCGTCCGGCGCGCGAGCCTCGCGGCTTCCGCGTCCGCCGGGTCGCCGACCAGCAGCGTCAGCGCGACATCCCGCTTCAGCTGCCCATCGCGGGCACGCCAAAGATGCGCGGCGGCTCGTTCGTCCACCCCGAACTGTGCGAGCAGGCGATACCGGCCGTCACCGACGACCCGGCCAGGGGCCAGCGACCCGCTTTGGGCCCGGATGCCCACCTGGCTCGCCTCCCCTGCCTGTTCGCTCCGTCTCGTATCCACCGCACTCTCCCGCGTAGCTCCCACCCGAGAGTACCCAGAATACGACGCGTGAACGCGCGCCATCCGTGCGTGAATCGTTATCCGCGCTTGATCAACCGGGTGATCCTGGTCGTGGCGGGTTTCAATTCCTCGACCTTGAGGGCCATGAGCACGCCGAACGACACGACGATCCCGACCGCCGTCTGCAGGAGAAGTTTCACCCAGGCATGGAAAGTAGGCCCGAACGAGTCAGGGACGATCCGCCCGGCGAGCCACGCCGCGCCGACCCCGAGCACACTCGCGACGACCGTGAACAGGATCACCCCGAGAACCCGCTTGCTCCGGAGGTTTCCGAGGGTCACCCACAGCCAAACCTGGCCGAGGATCGCGCCGACGACGAACGTGAGGCCGTTGACCATCATCACGCCGAGCACGATGTTGTCCGGCGACAGCAGGACGGGGCACAGGTACAGCAGCGGCACCTTCACCACGGTCATCACGATCATGATCAGCACCGGCGTCCGCGCGTCCTTCATCGAGTAGAAGACCCGCATCTGCAGCATGACCAGCGCGTACGGCAGCAGCGCGAACGCGGAGATGGCCAGCGCCTCGCCCATCCGTGACGCGTTCTCGACCGTGCCCTTGCCCAAGGTGAACAGCGCGATGCCGACCGAACCGCCGACGACGGTCATGACCGCGGAGATCGGCAGGAGGGTCACCGTCGAGAGGCGCGACGCGTAGGAGAGGTCGCCGATCAGCTTCTTGTGGTCGCCGTCGGCGGCCGCGCGGCTCATCCTCGGCATGATCGCGGTCAGCAGCGAGACACCGATGACGCCGTACGGCAGCTGGAAGAGCAGCCACGCGTTGCTGTAGGCGGTCACCCCGCCTTCCGAACCGCTGGTCAGCACCCGGGTGGTGATCGTGTAACCCACCTGGCTGACCGCGACGTAGCCGACGGTCCACAGGGCGAGCCCGCCGAACTCCTTCATGCGCTTGTCGATGCCCCAGCGCCATTTGAACTTGAACCCGGACCGCAGCAGCGGCGGGATCAGCAGCACCGACTGCGCCACGATGCCCGCGGTCACGCCGAGGCCGAGCGTCATCAGCTTCGGGTCGGTGATCGACACCGGGTCGGTCGAGATGTTCCCCGGCATGATCCAGACCACGAGGATCGTGAAGATGACGACCAGGTTGTTGATCACCGGCGCCCAGGCTGTCGGGCCGAAGACGTGCTTCGCGTTCAAGATCGCCGAGAGCAGCGCGAACACGCCGTAGAAGAAGATCTGCGGCAGCAGCAGGTACGCGAACGCGGTGACCAGTTCCGGATTCGCCTGGCCCTTGTCGTCGACGTAGAGCTTGGTGATCAGCGGCGCCGCGAGGACGGCGATGGCCGTCCCGACGACGAGCAGCGTGCCCGCCACCGTGACCAGCCGCTGCGTGTAGGCCTCGCCGCCGTCCTTGTCGTCCTGCGACCGCACGAGCAGCGGGACCACGAGACTGGAGAGCACACCGCCCATCAGCAGTTCGAAGATGATGTTCGGCATCGTGTTGGCGACGTTGAACGAGTCGTTCTCCACCTGGGCGCCGATGGCCGCCACCAGCAGCAGCTTCCACGCGAAGCCGGTGATGCGGCTGATCAGCGAGGCGATCGCCATCCGGCCGCTGGACTTCGCGATCGACGGCGCCTTCGCCGGGGCGGCGTCCTGCTCACCGGTCTCCCCCGGCCGCGGTTTGACCAGCGGCGCGTCCTTGATCGCCGGCATGACCTGCGTGGCGAGCTGGTCGTACGGGCGGAGGACGTCGGGGTCGGCGACCGGCCAGCGCGATCCCATCGGGACACCGGGGGTGCGCGGGATGAACCGCGTCGCGTCGGGTTCGTCGCGCCGCTCGACCTGCCACGGGCGGACCGGTGGCGGCTGACGGCGCCCTCGATGCGGCGGAGGCGGTGTCTGGTTGAGCGCCTGCGGCGCCGTCGGCGGACGGCGCTGGGGTGGATTCTGGGACGGCTGCGGCACCGGAGGCGGCGGAACCGGCTGACGGCGGGTCGGCGGAGGCGGCGTCGACTGCGACGGCGGTGTCGCGGGCGGAGGCACCTTCCGCGGCGGCTTCTTGGGCGGCGCCTGGTTCGGTGCCGGCGGATTCTGAGGTGGTTTCTGGGGCGGCCTCAGCCGCCGTGTCTCGTCGTCGGGTCGGCCGACGACCCGCGGACGGCGGCCGTCCACCGGCTGCTGAGGAGGCGGCGGCACGGACGGCGGCGGTCCGGTAGGCGGGGGCACCGCACGGCGCGGGCGCTCACCGCGTTCCGGCGGGAGCTGCGGTGGCGGCTGACGGCGTTCCCCGCGCTCGGGGCGTGCTGGCCGCTCCGGACGGCGTACCGGGCCATCGGTGCGGCGGGGCGTGGGCTCGGCGGAGTGGGATGGGTGCGGCGTACCTTCGCGCCGGGGACGGCCTGCACGCTCGGGCGGTACACCCGGCTCTCGTTCCAACGTGCGCCCAATCCTCGGTGCTCGACTACCTGATGCCCGGTGGCATCGTTCGACCCAGGGTAATCGGCAACGGCCCGAAACACTTAAACCTGTGCGTCCTCGGTCACACGTGGGGTGGTTTCATTCGTCCGATCGGCCCGCGCGTCCTTGATCCTGCGGTAGATCCGACGGGACGAGAGCAGCAGCAGCGCGCCCGCCGCGGTCAGCGTGATGATGATGGTGATCGCGCCGTACTCCGTCGAGGTCAGCTCGAAGCGCGCGTCGGAGCCGAGCTTGGTCCCGTCGGGCGTGGTCAAGGTGACGTCGACGCTGAACCGGCCCGCTCGCAGCGCCTCGACGGGGATCAGCTGATTGACGGCGCCGTAGGCCGGGACTGTCCGCTCCGGGACCGCTTCGGTCGGGCGCAGGCCTACGTTGTTCTTCAGCACGGTGCGGACGTTGACGCCGACCGGCAGGCCGTTGGTGATGTACGCCGGCAGCGGTGACGCGCCGGAGGCCAGCGCGATCGTCTGCTTCGGCCGCTCCACGGTGACCTGGCTGCGGATCGCCTCGAGATCCCCGCGGGCGTTGCCGGTGACGACCCCGGCGTCCGCGCCATCCCACGACAGCGACGCGGCCCGGATCAGGGCGAGCCGGACCGGGGCGATCACGTCGGCCGGGTTCACCCGTTTGGTGGCATCCATCGTCATCGCCGACGACAGGCCCAGCGTCTCGTTGTCGATCTGGGACATCTTCGCGGTGACGTCACCGCTGGTCGCGGCCGTGAGGTCCTGCGGGTCGTAGTTGACCGTCGCGGTCCCGGACGGGCTCTCGCCGAGCAGATCGGGCAGCGGCGTCGACTTGGCGAGACCGGCGGCGTAGAAGTCGCCCATCCGTTCCAGGAACGTGGTGAGTTCGGGGGTGGTCTGGGTCCACTGCCGCGGCGGTGCGATCAGCAGCCGGGAACGCTCCTGCCCCGCGGCCTGCCCGCCGAGGCCGGCCCGGAACGCGATGGCGCCGAGTCCGTTCTGAGTGGACACCGAACCGTCCAGCGCGGAGGCGATCAGCGCGTCGATCGGCTGCGCGCGCAGGTCCGTTCCCTCGATCGAGACCGCACCCGAAGGCGGTGAATCGGACTGGAGCTTGCCCGAGTCGGTCAGCACGGTTTTGACGCCGGCCTTGCCGAGCGCCTCGACGGTCTGCCCGTCGAGGGCACCGCCGGGCCAGAGCACGCCGTCCTGCGGCTGGATGCCGAGCAGGTTCTTGATCGTCGCCGCGCCGCCGATCGCACTGGCCAGCAGCGCGGTGTCGGTGGCGTCCCCGGCGCGGACCTTCGTCAACGCGGTGAGGTCGGCGTCGGCGAACGGCAGGGTGACCACGCAACGGCCGGCGACCAAGGCCTTCAGCTGGCCTAGCCAGTTCTTCGCGGTCTCGACGCCCTTGCCGGGAACGGGTCCGCCCCCGGTGGCCACCTGGTAGCCGCGGGTCATCGCGTCCACGGTCGCGACCAGATCGGGGTCGATGGCCAGGCACAACGACGACGAGACCTTCGTGTCGGCCTCGGCCGCGCGCGCGGCCGCGACCAGCGAGTCCAGCCGTCCGCCGGTGCCCAGCTCACCGGCCAGCCGCTCGTCGGACAGGGTCAGCGGACCACCGAGGGGAGACGAGACGACGTGCACGGTGCTGTTCGCGATCGGCCACAGCAGGCTGGTCGACGGCGCGGACGGCGGCCGCGCCGCGGGCGGTTTGCCGGGGACCCCGAGCACCGGCATCAGCAGGCTGACCGCCGCGAGCCGCTCCGGGCCACCGAAGTCCGGGGTGCCGTTGATGTTGACCAGCAGCGGATACACCCCGGACCGCGGGAACTGCAGCTTCGAGGACTGGCCCAGCGGGACGGCCAGGTTCAGCGCGGCGCTCTGCCCCGGCTCCAAGGCGTCCGGCGCGAGGTCGACGAAGTCCGTGGCCGAAAGGTCCTTGAACTTGCCGCCACCGAGCACGTCGCTGATCTGCTGCTCGGTCTGGAGCCGGGTGCCCAGCTGCAGCCGCACGCCGAGGTTGCTGATCCGCCGGTCGCCGATATTGGTGACGCGGCCGGTGATGGTGAGCGAGGTCGAGGTCGTGGTGACCACACGGGGGTTCAGCTGGTCGAGGTCCACGCGCAGCCGGGGCTGTTCCTGGGCCTGTGCGACCGCGCCGAACAACGCGGGCAGGGCCAGGAACAGGATCGACAGGACAGTGGCGGCAAGCCGCTTCACTCAGGTGCTCCCTCGGCGGTCTGTGCGTTGCTGCGCGAAGAGTTCTTTGGCCTTGCGGACCAGCTTGCGCTCGTCGGAGTAGGCGAGCTTGGTCTCCAGCTCGGCGAGCGGTACCCAGGCGACCTCGGTCACCTCGACATCCTCGTCCGAAAGTTCGCCGCCGGTGGATTCCAGGATGAAATGGTGCACCGTCTTGTGCACCCGCCGTCGCTCGGCCACGAACCAGTAGTCGATGGTGCCGAGCGGCTCGAGGACCTGTGCGGAGATGCCGGTCTCCTCCTTCACCTCTCGCACCGCGGTCTGTTCCACCGTCTCCCCGTCCTCGATGTGGCCCTTCGGCAGGGACCACAGCAGTCTGCCGTGCCGGTCGAGCCGCCCGATCAGCGCGGCGTTGGCCCGTTCGGCGTCGACGACGAGTCCACCGGCCGAGGTTTCGTCGACCGTGGTCAGCCGCCTGCCCCGCCTGCGCCTCCGCCGGCGGCCCGGCTTCGAAGCGCCGGAGCGACCGGCTGATCCAGACATGCTGCGATGCTAGAGCAAACGGCGGTACGGGTACGCTGGCTCTCCGTGCCCGTGTTGGGCGGGGTCGTAGTAAGTACATCCAAATCGTGGTGGGATTGTCGTGAACAAGGTGGTCGTCGCGGGGAAGAGCGCTGCGATGCGGAACGCCGTGGCGGAGCTGATGCGAATTTCCCCATTGGCGGACGAGCTCGCGAAGCTCTTCGCCAAGGCCGGTTACCGCCTGTACCTGGTCGGCGGGAGCGTCCGCGACATGATGCTCGACAGGCTGTCGAGCGACCTCGACTTCACCACCGACGCACGCCCGGACCAGGTGCTCAAGATCGTCGGCGCCTGGGGTGACGCGGTGTGGGACGTCGGCATCGCGTTCGGCACGGTCGGCGTGACCAAACAGGGCATGACCCTGGAGATCACGACGTTCCGCGCCGACAGCTACGACCGCGTCGGCCGGAACCCCGAGGTCACCTTCGGCGACAGCATCGAGGGCGACCTGCTCCGCCGCGACTTCACGGTCAACGCGATGGCGATCGACCTGGCGAACCAGACCTTCGTCGACCCGCACAACGGGCTCCAGGCGCTGCAGGACAGGGTGCTCGACACGCCCGCGACCCCGCAGGAGTCCTTCGCCGACGACCCACTGCGCATGCTGCGTGCCGCGCGTTTCTCCGCGCAGCTCGGGTTCACCGCGGCGCCGCGGGTCGTCGACGCGATGACGTCGATGGCCGAGGAGATCGACCGGATCACCGCCGAGCGTGTGCAGGCAGAGCTGTCGAAGCTGCTGCTCGCCGCCGACCCCCGGCCCGGGATCGAGTTGCTGGTCGACACCGGCCTCGCCGACCGCGTGGTGCCCGAGGTGTCCGGCATGCGGCTGGCGATCGACGAGCACCACCAGCACAAGGACGTCTACCAGCACTCCCTGACCGTGCTCGAACAGGCGATCGACCTGGAGAAATCGCACGAACCGACGTCGGAACCCGATCTCATCCTGCGGCTCGCGGCGCTCCTGCACGACATCGGCAAGCCGGCGACGCGCGAGTTCCAGCCCGGCGGCGGCGTGAGCTTCCACCACCACGAGGTCGTCGGCGCGAAGATGGCCCGCAAGCGTTTGCGTGCCCTGAAGTTCTCGAAGGAGATCGTCCAGGACGTCAGCCAGCTCGTGTTCCTGCACCTGCGGTTCCACGGGTACGGCAAGGGCGAATGGACGGATTCGGCGGTGCGCCGCTACGTCACCGACGCCGGTGACCTGCTGCCCCGGCTGCACAAACTGGTGCGCGCCGACTGCACCACGCGCAACCGGAAGAAGGCGGCGGCGCTGCAGGCGACCTACGACGACCTCGAGCGGCGGATCGAAGCGATCCAGGCGCAGGAGGACCTCGACCGGGTCCGGCCGGACCTCAACGGCGAAGAGATCATGCGGATCCTCGGCCTCAAGCCCGGGCCGGACGTCGGCAAGGCCTGGAAGTACCTGAAGGAACTGCGGCTCGACCGCGGTCCGCTGGCGCACGACGACGCCGTGGCCGAGTTGAGGAAATGGGCCGCCGAGAACGGCATCGGCTCCAGATGAACCCCGTTGGTCTCTGGATCCATCCGGCGTAACCGGAGATACTCCTGCCGGTGCTCCGGGCAGGGGGAGATTCCATGGCGAAGCGGCCGGCCGGTTTTCTGGTGACGTTGCTGCGTCGCGGCGCGCCCGCGCTGGCCACGGCGACGAGTGAGCTGTCCGACGAGGTCGGTGATCCGACGCCGATGCGGGCGCTCCGGCGGATCCAGCGGATGTCCGGCCCCGTCGACACGGCCTATCGCGACAATCTCCTGCTCAGAGCCGCCCGCTATGTCGCACTCGTGCCTCTGGTCTACCGGCTCTTCGCGGTATCCGGCGCGTTCGCGGTCTACGTCTCCGCGCACGGGATGACCGGGATCGGCCCGGTCGGGCTGGTGACGCTGGGGTCGGTCGCGCTGAGCGCCTACGGGATCCGGTGGATGCTGCGGTCGGCGCCGTTCCAGCCGCAGTACGCGGCGAGGCTGCTGGCCATCGATCTCGCGTTCACACTGCTCGCGCCGCTGGCCGTCGGCGCGCTCGTGCCGGGTTCGGTGTTCACCGAGGCGATGGCGGTGCCCGGCAAACATCTGCTCGGCGAGGTCGCGCTGCTGGCCTTGGCGCTGGGCATGCCCGCCGCCGCGGCACTGGCCGTCGTCAGCTTCCCGGTCCGGATGCTCGCGTCGCTGTTCAGCACCGGCCACGGCTCACCGTCCGACGCGCTGGCCACCTTCCCGTCGATCCTCGGTGTGCTCTTCACCGCGACCGGGGCGCTCGTCCTGATCGGGCTCGGCACCCGGCTCGCCCTCGCCTACGGCATCCGCAACGGCCGGATCGCCGAACGCGCCCGCCAGCACCGGATCCTGCACGACTCCGTGTTGCAGACGCTCGAAGTGATCGCGCTCGCCGACAAGGGTGATCCGGCCGAGCGGCTCGCCGAGGTCCAGCGGCTGGCGCGGGCACAGTCGATGGACCTGCGGCGGACGATCGAAAGCGAGGCTTCGGAGCGTTCGGAGGCGGGGTCGCGGCCGTTGGGCGAGAAGCTCGCGTCGCTGGCGGCGGAGATGGCGCGGGACGGTCTGCGCGCGCAGCTCGTGATCGCCGAACTCGACGACGACACCCTCTCGGAGGTCCGGCAGATCGCCATCCGCGACGCCGTCCGCGAATCGCTGCGCAACACGCTCAAGCACGCCGGGACGGACAAGGTCGTCGTGCGGGTCGAGGAACAGGAAGGCGGGGTCGCGGTGATCACCCGTGACCACGGCGCCGGGTTCAGCCTCGACTCGCGGCCCGCCGGTTTCGGGATCAGCGAGTCCATCACCGCCCGGCTGCGCGAGGTCGGTGGGACGGCCAGGGTGGAGTCGGCTCCGGGCAATGGCACCAGAGTCACCCTGTGGGTGCCGTTCTGACGGTAAACAGGAGAACATGACGAAAACGGATGTCCTGGCCGAAGCGCTCACCGCGTATCGCGACGGTGACCGGGCCACGGCAGCGGACCTCGCCGGGCGTGCCGGATCCACGCTCGGCAACGAACTGCGGCGGTACCTGAGCGAAGGCGGTGGCGGCCCGGTCTACGACCAGCCCGCCGCGTTCGCCGCCTTCATCCGCGGAGGCGGGAACGTCCAGCTCTATCGCAAGCTCAGCACGAGGCTCGCCACGCGATACGACGGCGTCGGTTCCCTGCTGGACCTCGGCTGCGGCGACGGGCTCGCCGTCGTCCCCGCACTCGAACAGGCCAACCGGCAGCCGGGCCGGATCGATCTGGTCGAGCCGTCGCGCGCGCTGCTCGCGGAAACGCGTGAACAGCTCGGCGGCACCCATGGGCTGCACACCTGGGACGCCACCGCACAGGAATTCCTCGCCCGCGACGACGACCGGAAGTGGCAGCTGACGCAGTCGACCTTCGCGCTCCAGTCGATCCCGACCGGCGAGCGCACCGAGGTCCTGCGGGCGCTCCGGCCTCGCACTGGCTGCCTGGTGCTCGCCGAGTTCGACGTGCCCGAGTACGACGAAGACTCCGACGAATACCTGTTTTCCCTGGTCACCCGCTACGAACGCGGGATCTCGGAGTACGGCAAGAAGGCGTCGCTGGTGGCGCAGGGGTTCCTGCTGCCGATCCTGCTGGGGCTGGTCAAACCCGGGGCCGACCGGACGAACTGGGAGCAGCCCGCCACCGATTGGGCCTCGCAGCTCAAGGAAGCGGGCTTCACCGGCATCCGGATCGAACCGCTGGCCGACTACTGGTGGTCTCCCGCCGTGCTCATCACCGCGTCCTGAGCGCGCGCGCCAAGACCGCATTTAGTCCTCTGAATGCGGTCTTTGCGCACCGCAAGTACCGCGTTCAGAGGACGAAATGCGGGGCTACTGGACGCGGCTGAGGGCGCCGGTTTCGAGATGCTGGGCGATCGGCCGGGGCAGGACGTAGGCCACGGCCCCGCCTGGCGTCCCGTTCCACGGCGCGGTGATCCCGGTGACCACGCGCAGCGGACGCTGGACGCGGTACAGGCGCCGATCCCGCTCGCGGTCCCCGGCCAGCGACGTCTCGACGAACCGCGCAGACTCGGCGTGCACGAGGTTGCCGGTCTCGTTCCCGAACCGCTGCACGGTGGCGCCCGCGGGCAGCACGATGATCCGCTTGCGGCGGAAGAAGTTCAGCGGCGGCTCGCCCCGCAGCGGCAGGATCGGCCAGTCGCCCGGGTTGTCGGCCTCCTCGCCTACGCCGACCGACGCCCGTGCCGGATACAGCAGCAGGGTGCCGAGGAAGAACCGCGACGCCTCTTCGAGCTTGGCGAACGCCACCGGCTCGTCCGTCGGCGGACGCGACACCTCCCAGCCGTTCTCGGCGCGGCGCAGTGTCCAGATTCCCGGCTCAGGCACCGCGTTCGCGCCGATCCGGTAGGCCGTCGGCGCCACCCCGTGCTCGGCGAGCCGCTGGTGCAGCACGTCCAGGATTTCACCGGCCCGGATGTCGCGGACCGGCTCACCGTCGCGCTCGACGCGGGTGCGGACGCTCTCGTCCGGCAGATCCGCGTCGGTCTGCGGCGGCCGCGGTTTGCCGACGATCTCCGCTTCGGCGGTCGCTCGCACCAGCTCGCCGACCAGCGGCGGCCGGAACCCGGCGGCCCGGATGTGCTCGACCAGCTCCGGCTCCGGGGGCACCCCGTACTTCCGGAGGTAGTGCGGGACGGCTGCGGGCCAGATCCAGACGCCGTCGGTGTGGAAGGCGTTCGGCACGTCCGGCGGGATGTTCGGGGTGAAGATGTCGGGCTGCGGACCCGGCAGGGTCAGCGCCACCGGTGAGCGGAAGAGGTAGTCGAGCACGCCGCGCAGCTGGTCCGGCGGTACCGGCGGCCGGTTGACGACCGGGCGTTCGCCCTCGTTGTGCGCGTCGACGACCTTCGCGTGCCGGAACACGATGTCCAGCGGCAGACCCGCCTTGGCCGACAGCCAGGCCGGGACGTGCTTCTTGCCGCGAGGGAAGATCGCGAGCTCGGCCGCGTACGCGCGCGGAGACGGCTTCCCGCCCTCGTTCGGCGGGATTCGCCAGGTCGGTTCCTGTTCGGAGTCGAAGTCGAAGTCGAAATGCGATTCCGAGTCGAGCGTGAAGGTGCCCTGGAACCAGGTGCCGGTCTCGGCGTCGTGCATCGCCGCGCGCAGCCGGGCGAACAGCGTGCCGAGCCGCGGCGGAGCCGGGATCGACACCGACACCGGACCGTTGCCCTCGTCGCCGACCGAGCGGACTTCGAGTTCGGCGTAGTCGCCTACCTGCCGGAACTGGGCGCCGACCCGTTGCCAGCCCGGCGGCAGCACGCCGAGCAGCGTCCGGCCGATGGCGCGCAGCAGCGCGGGCTGGTCACCGGTGCCGTTCACCGGCCGGGCGTCCGGCGCCTCGACGAAGTCGTGCCTGGTCTGCCACAACGCCGTCAGCCGCGACGGCGCGGCCGTGGTCGAGAAGTCCGTCAGTCCCAGTTCGGCCGCGCGGGCCGCGTCCTCGCCGGCCCAGCGCAAGGTCAGCTCGCCGCCGCCGGTGTGCGGCGCGATCTGGAAGTGCTCGTCGTCGAACCGGCCGTAGGTCTGCAGGCTGAAGGTCGCACCGACCTCACCGTTCAGCACCACCCGGGCGGCACGTCCGTCCCACTCGCGGTCGAACCCTTCGGGCGCCGCTTCCCCCGGCGGCGCGATGAGCAGCAGCGTGCCGTCTTCGGTCGACCGCTGGGCCGCGAAAACGGTGTCCCCCCATACGGCGTACAGGCCATCCGGCCGATCCGCCGCTTGAACCCGGTAACGCACGTGTCGTCCCCTCCCCAAGTTCCCCAAACCGGAGGTAAATCTAGTAGGCCGGGTAGCGGGCGTACCACCGGTCGTCACCCGGGGCGTTTCCGCCGAACTCCGCGAGCGCGTCGTCCGCCAGCTGTCCGATCACCTGGCTCAGTTCCAGCTCCACGAGCCAGTCCGTCTCGAGTTCTTCCTCGCCGTACATCGCGCCGACGAGATTCCCGCAGACCGAGCCCGTCGAGTCGCTGTCGCCGCTGTGGTTCACCGACGCGAGCAGCGCGGAGTTCGGGTCCGTGGTGGTCAGCGCGACGTAAACCGACATGGAGAGCGCGGTTTCGCCGACGTTCCCCTGCCCGAGTGTCTCGAGCTTCTCCGGCGTCGGGGCCCCGTGCTCGGCCAGGGCGAGTGCTTGGTCCAGCGCGACGCTTTGCTCCTCGTGCCCCTGGTATTTCTCCAGTTCGACACGGGCGGTCGCGACGGCGTCGAGCAGGGGCCGGCCACGCAGCAGTTCGTGCACGATCACCGCGAACGCACCCGACGAGAGATACCCGCTCGGGTGACCGTGGGTCAGGGCCGCGCTCTCGGCGCCGAGCCGGAAGACCTCGGCGAGGTCGTCCGACCACAGCGCGACCGGTGCCGCGCGCATGACCCCGCCGCAGCCCTTCGAGTTGTTCACCGGCTTGTCCATGCCGGCGCGTACGCCGGTCTTGCCGTACGCCTCCAGCTCGCTGAAGCAGGTGAGGCCGGGCGCGCGACGGCTGAACAGCTCGCGGTTCGTGATCAGCCAGCCGTCCGGTTCGACGCTCGTGTTCTCCGGCCCGCGCGCCCGCTCCCACGAGACACCCTGGGTGTGCAGCCAGCGCTGATACGCCAGCTGGAGGGACTGCTCGACGGCGATGGCTGCGGTAGCAAAGGTCCCCTGCTGCCTCCGGCCGGTAGTAGCGGTAGTAAAGGTCCCTTGCTCCCGGCGCACCCCCGCATGGGCCCTGATCAGGCCTTCCAGGGTGAACAGCGTCATCTGGGTGTCGTCGGTGATCCGCCCGAGCCCGCCGTACGCGGGGATGAGGCCGGTGATCCCGGCGGGCCCGGCGATCTCCCGGATGCGGTCGATCGAATCGAACTCGGTCTTCGCGCCGAGCGCGTCGCCGAGCGCTCCGGCGAACAGGCTACCTCGCAGCCGCGACCTGGTCGCCGGATCTTGAAGCCACTCGCGCATGTCTTTACTGATCTCCTCGCGGGTACCGTTTCGCGTCCCAGCGGCGCCGCTCCTCGGGCTCACGGGGCAGGCCGAAACGGTTGAAGTAGTAGTAGGCGTCGCCCGCCATGTTGTCGACGACACCGAGGTCGACGAACGCGGCGAGCCAGGTCTCTGGAAGCCCGGGCACGGTGAGCCTGGCACCCACCATCGCCCCGGTCAGCGCCCCGGTCACCGCGCCGCCGCGCGCGGCCAGCGTCAGTGCCGCTTCGGGATCGTGTCCCCGTTTCGCGGCGGCGAACAACGCTTTGCCCAGCACCGAAAGGGGCGTCCGGCCGTCACCGATGCTGTCGAACTGCTCGACGTCATCACCGTCGACGTCGTTCCTGAGGTCGAGCACGGTTTTGACGAGGTCGCCGACCTCGCCGCTGTACTCGTCGAAGCCTTCGAGGAAGTTCGCCACCGCCGGTTCGCCGTTACGGGCCGCGAGCTGGGCGCGGAACACGTTCACCAGCAGTTCGGCACCGTGGACTACCTCGTGTCCGGCCGCGGAACCGACCAGCTCACGGACCACCTTCATCGCGTAGAAGGCATCGTCGGCCGGGCCTTCGACACCACCGGTCACCGTCGCGGCCAACGCCGTCACCAGCATGGCCGAGAATTCCGCGGGTGCCGGGCCCGCGCCTTCGGTGGCCTTGGCGACCCAGCCGTCGGGACGTCCGCCCGCGGGCAGCGACGCCGGGATCTCGGCCTTGTCGGGCGTCGCGTCCAGTCCGCGGATCACCGACTCGGTGTGGAACAGCAACTGCCGGGTGAGCCCGCCGAGCGGCAGGCCCTCGGCCGGATCCGCGCCCGAGCCGAGCGCGTCCCCGAGCGCGAAGCCCACGTACGCGCCGACAAGCCGCGGGTACGCGAAGCTGCCGACGGGGATCGTCGGGTTGTAGAACTTCCCGAACGTCCAGGCACTCGGACGCGGTTCACCGTTGTCGTAGTAGTGCGTCACCAGCCCGTTGGCGAACAGATCTTCGGGCAGTTCCGGCAGCGGACGGCCGTCGTACTTCGCCCGGCTCCGCTTGAACGCCAGCGTCACGCCTCGGACGTAACGGACGAGTTCGTCGGTGCTCAGCGGGTAGCCGTTGTCCCTGGCCTGGTCGACGAGACTCCGCAGGTTCGAGGTGGCCGCGCCGAGATCCTGGCCGTACTCCTTGTGAAGGGCTTTGAACGCCTCCGCGTAGTCCTCGTCGAAGTAAGCGGGACGCCCGACGGACTCGGGCCGCTCGGTTCCCGCCGGAAGTTCGAGGTCGGCGACCTGCCGCAGGGTTTCCGGGTAGACGTTGAAGGTCTCCGGCCGTCCCGGGTTGACCAGCAGGCCGACCCCGGGGGTGTCCTTGGCCCGGCGCAGGAGCACGCGAGGCTGGACTCGCTGCCACATCGTGTACTCGGCCGGGATCTGCGCTTCGGAGGTGTAGACGACGAAGCGCGCACCGGCGTCACCGAAGTCGCGGACCTGCAGGTGGCCGTCCTTCGCCGGGGCCAGCACGTCGAGATCGAGCATCCAGTGGACGAACTCCTCCGGCGTGATCCACTCGACGCGGAGGTAGCCGAGGAGCGTCTCGACGGCACTTTCCGGCTTCGGACGTCCGGCGAACCGCGGCCCCGGCCGGTGCTCCGGATTCGCGCGGACCGCGCCGGTCGGCTCACCGAACAGCGTGTGCTGCTCCCAGCGCACGATCGCCGCCTTCGGGACGGGCAGACCGGGGGCCACCGAGGGATCGAACTCGGGATCGACGACCTCGACCCAGCGCGTGAACGCGTCGGCGTCGCCGCCGCCCGCCGCCGAAACCGCCATCAGCTCCAGATCGAGCCGGATCTCACCGCCGTCGTCCGGGACGAAGGCGACCGGGCTCGGGAACAGGCCCTTGCCGGGATCGGTCCCGTCGAGCCAGCCGACGGTGTTGTAGGTGACGTTCCAGCCGTCGGTCGCGCGCACGACGTAGTCGCGGCGGACCCGCAACGCGCCGGTCCCCTCCGCGCCTTGGCCCGCCAGCCACTCTTCGACGCGGCTGACGGCTTCCTCTTCGTTCATCGTCCCCATTTCAGATTCACCACCGGCCGGATTCACCAGCGCGGATACCGCTGGGCCCAGCCGTCGACCTCGTGCAGCGCGGAGTGGCGGTCGAAATGCCAGAACGCGTCCGTGGCGATGTTCTCCACCAGGTAGCGCAGTTCCAGCTGTTCGACCCACTTCTGCGGCAGGCCGGGAATGCCGGTGCGGGCGCCGAGCAGCGCGCCGGCGATCGCACCGGTGACCGCGCTGCGGCCCGAGTGGTTGACCGCCCGCAGCAGCGCCTGCTCCGGGTAGTTCTCGAAACCGGACAGCGCGGCGAACGCGCGGCCCAGCACCGAAAGCGTGCCCTTGCCGTCGCCGATCAGTTCCGGGACACGCAGATCGGGCAGGCCGTGCTTGCCGAAGAACGGCACCGATTCCGCGACCATCGTCTTGAGATCCGTCCACACCGGTCCGCGCTGGTGCGGGTTCTGCTCGTTGAAGATCTCGCGGGAGGTGTTCCAGACCGGGTAGCTGAACGCCTCCGAGGTCAGCGCGGGTTCGAACAGCCAGGTCAGGAAGGTCGCCGCCTCGACGTCGATCTCCCCCGGGTGGGTGACCGAAACGAGGTCGCGCACCGCCTGGCGGACGCCGCCGCTCATCGCCGTGCCGGGACCCGCCGCGGTCATCGCCGCCGGCAGCGCCGCGACCAGTGCTTCCGGCCCGCTCAGCGGCATCGCCGTCGGCGAGATGGTGGCCAGCGCGTGGTAGGCGTTCAGTTCGGCGTCGTCGGGGGTGCGGCGGACGCGCAGTTCCGGCACCTTCACCAGCCAGCCGTCGGCGTTGTCGAGCGGCGCGCCCTGGGTGTGCAGCCAGCGCATCAGCGAGTTGCGCGCGACCGTCCCGAGCGCCCGTTCGGCGTCGCGGTTCTCCGGCTGCTCGCGATGCGGGCTGCGGATCACGGCCTCGGTGTAGAACAGCAGCCGCTGGGTGAGCGGTCCGATCCGGCCGGGCAGGTCGAACGCGACCGGCAGATCGGTGACCCCGTCCGGGCCGTAGGTACTGTGGATCTCGCTGAGGCGCATCCGGTCGACCGCGGCTCCGAGTGCCTCGCCGAGCGCGAAGCCCACGTACGCACCCGTCACGCGCTGCCAGCCATAACGAGAACTGGAGCGGTCTCGCTCGAAGTATTTGCCGAAGGTGTCCAGGCGCGGCTGGAGCTGGCCTTCGTTGTCGTATCCCGGCGCCAGACCGTTCGCCCGCAGGTCGTTCGGGCGGCTGCGCGGCGGTTCGGGCAGCTTGAGCCGCGCCATCCACGACTGGCCGATGACGGTCTTCTGGCATTCCTCGGCGGTCAGTTCGAACCCGCGACGGCGAGCCCGTTCGGCCGCGGCCAGCGGCGGTTTCACCGGTTCGGGCAGGCCCATCTTCGCGGCGGTCTCGGCCGCCAGGGCCTCCAGCTCCGGAGCCGCTTCCGGGCAGCGTTCGTTGACGTCGACGTGGGCGTCCCGGCGCGGGAACTTCGCCGCGATCTCGGCGAGTTCGGCGCCGCTGACGTCCTCGAACGTCGCGGGCCCGCCGTTGATCACGAGGTTCGGCGGGCTCTCGTAACCGGCCAGCGTGGCGATGTCGACCTTCCAGTACCCGTGCTCACGGGACGGGAGGTTCCTGGTCGAGCTGAACACCCGCAGCTCGGCGCGGTCTTCGTTGAAATAGAACCGCTCCGTCTTGCCCGACGCCAGGTCCACCGGGACAAAGACTTCGCAGCGCAACAGCCCGATGAGCAGCTGTTCCCTGGTCAGCCAGCCGACGCTGGCGAACGACAGCAGCGTTTCGAGCCGGTTCTCCGGTTTCGGGTAGCCACGGCGGATCGGCCCGGCCTTGTACTCGGGATTCTCACGCTCCTGCCCGGTTTGCACGCCGTCCGCGTTGACCTGGACCCAGCCCGCGACGACCGCGGGCGGGACCCCGAGGTCACCGAGTCCGGCCTTGGCGTATTCGGGGTCGACGACCTCGCGCCACGCCTCCTGGCCGGGGAACGCGACCGGGACGCTGAGCCCGCCCGGCTGCGGATGCGCCTGGCGCAGTTCGCCGTCCGGTTCGCGGACGATCACCGACGGCGGCGGGAAGATCTCCTTCTCGGCATGCCCATCGTCGAGGTAGGCGATCGTGTTGTAGGGGACTGACCAGCCCTCGGGGATGCGCAGGACCTTTTCGTGGTGCACGCGCAGGCCGGCGCCGCCAGGTGCGGACACGTCCGGACCGTGGACCGCGCGCAGCCACTCTTCGACCTTGGCTACCGCTTCCGCCGATTCCACCTACTCGATCCTCTCCAGGCTACCGTCGGACACATGCTCGGCGATGGTCTTCGGGAGCACGTAGGCCACCGCCCCACCGGGCATGTTCGCCCACGGGACGGTGACACCGGTGATCACGTGGAGCGGGCGGCGAAGCCGGTAGGTCCCACCGACACGTTCCCGCTCCAGCGGCAGGGACGTCGTGGCGAACCGTACCCCTCCGTGGTGCACCAGATTGCCGGTTTCCTCGCCGAACCGCACTACGACCGTACCGGCGACCATCCGGCTGACGCGCTTGTTGCGGAGCAGTGTGAGGGGCGGCTCACCCGGTGCCGCCTGCACCGGCCAGTCGGCCAGTTCCTTGGCGGTCTCAAGCGGGGTTTCATGGCCGGCGGTCATCCGCGCCGGATGGAGCAGGACGGCGCCGAGGAGCTGGTGAGCCGCGTCTTCGAGGTTGTCGAAGTATTTCGGTGAGGCGGGGGTGCCACCCGAGTAGGCGGCGACCTCCCACCCCTTTTCGGTGAAGTTGAGGCACCAAGCACCGTCCGCGCGGTCGCCGATGCGGTACGCCTCCGGCCACACGGCGTGCTCGCCCAGCCTGCTGACCAGTACGACCAGGAGCTCTTCGTCGGTCAAGGCCGGGTTCGGCGACGTCTCCAGCTCCGCGGCGATGTCGCCTTCGGTCTTCTTGACGTCGGAGCGGCCCGGTTTCGGCCGCGGTTTGCCCAGCAGATCCGCTTCGGCGGTCCGCCGGACGAGGTGCTCGACGTACGGCGGCTGGAAGCGCTGGCCGCGGATGTGCTCGACCAGGTCCGGCTCCGGCGGGATCCCGTACTTCCGCAGGTAATGCGGCACGGACGCGTGCCAGATCCAGGTGCCGTCGGTGTGGTAGCTCTCCGGGACGTCTCCGTCGGCTTCGGGCTCGAAGATGTCCTTGCCGAGGCCACTCCCGGAGAGGATCGCCGGTTCACGTTCGAGATACTGCGCGATCAGCGGCGCTTCGGACTCGTCCAGCTCCGGTCTGTCGACGACCGGCGGCTTGCCCTCGGTGTAGGCGTCGACGATCCGGGCGTGCCGGAATGCGACCCGCAACGGCAACTGCGCGCGCAGCCGCCACCAGTCCGGGATGTGCTCGTCGTCGCGCGGGAAGGCGGCCAGCTCGTCCGGGTACGCCGAAGTCGGCGGCGCCTTGGTCCACGCCGGTTCGTCATCGAGGGTGAAGTCGAAATCGAAGGTTCCGTCGGGCTTGAGCGTGAACCGCGACTGGAGCCAGGTCCCCCGTCCCGTGCCGTACATCCCCGTGCGCAGCTTGCCGAAGAGTTCATTCAGCTCGGCCGCGGGCACGACGTTGTGGCCCTCGAGTTCGGTGTGCTCCCCGGCTTGCCGGAAATCGGCGACGGCGAGGTGCGCCGGGTCGGCGACGCCCGCCCGGATGAGCTTGCCGATCCCGACCAGCAGCTCGCGTTGTTGTTCGGCGGTGAGTTGTTCCACGTGAATCATCGCGCCCGGTTCGGGAAACGTGGTTCCGCCCGGAACGACGGTGGCTCCCCGGCGGCGCGGCGGGCGAGCTCGTCCTCCCACATCGTGAAGGTGCGCTTGCGCAGCGACTGGATCAGCGCCGATTCCTGCGGTTCCACGCGGCGATTTTCGCGCTTGGCCTGGGCGTACAGGCCGTCGATGGTCTCGTAGAGCGCGAAGATCGGTCCGCCGCCCTTGAGTTCGTACGCACGGGCGCGCTCGGTCTCCTGGACGAACTTCTCTTCGGACACCTTGCTGATGTCCGAACTCGCCATCGCCCACAGGACCTCACGCACATGCTCCGGCTTTTCGTCGAACTCGCCGGTGCTCAGGTTGAGGAGGAAACCGGTCAGGCCCCCGTCGGGGGTCGACTCGACGCGGTAGGTCTTCCCGAAGTACGTGTAGAACGACGGCGTCTGGATCACGTGTTCTCCTCAGCAGGCAGGCCCTTGCGGAGACCGGCCATGAACTTCTCCCGGACCCGGTCCATCAAGGCGGCTTCCAGCAGGGCCTGTTCCGGCGACAACCTCTTCTTGTTGTCCTCGTCCAGTGTCCGGTTGTACGTCGGGAAGTCGCGGCGGACCTCGTACAAGGCGTGCTCGTAGGCCGACACGGTGTCGATGTGCTTCAGGTGCAGCCGCAGTTCGGCGACGTGCCCGTTCGGCAGCCGGACGTTCATCTGCAGATCGCGGTATCCACTGTCCTGCGGATTCGCGAACCGGTCGTCGAAGCTGACGATCCGGAGATCCGGGTCGTCCATCACCGCGTTCAGCGCGTTGTAGACGTCGGCCAGCGTGTCGAACTGGATCTTCACACCCACCAGGTCGGTCAGTTTCGACGCGTCTCCGTCGTAGCCCGCGATCTTCGCCTTCGCGCGGTCGTCGTCCTTCGGACCGGGCCTGCCCGACGCGTCGCCGTTGTTCTCCGCGGCGATCCGTTCGGCGATCCGGTTGAGCTCGCCCTGGTTCTGCGGCCATGCCGCCCGTTCGGCGTCCAGGAACTCCTGGATCTTCCCGGCGTCGCCCTTGTCCGCGCGATCGAAGCCGGCGTGGTACTGATCGCCGGGCTCCACGTCGGCGGCGATGTCCGCCGCCGCGTCCGCGATTTCCCGCTGCTCCCGGGTCAGCGGCGTATCACCGGGACCGTCCTGGTGGACGTCGTCGATCAGCTGGAAGCCGTGTTCCTCGACGTCGCGCAAGGCGTCTTCGAGGATCGGGATGGCTTCCGGGTGGAGCAGCAGGCTGCCGATGGTCATCGGGTTGTTCAGCAGTGAAGCCCGCAGGTACGCGTTGTCCGGGTGCTCCAGCAGCCGGACGAGTTCCGGATGCGACGGCAGCTGTTCGCGGATGAAGTCCCGCATCGGGCCGACGTCGTGCTTGACCCCGTTTTCGTCCTCGTGAACGGCCCGCTTCTTGTCCGGGTCGAGTCCGTCCACCGCGGCCGCGACCTCGGGATCGTGCGCCATGCCGTAGCCCGCGTCGTGCGGCGGCGTCACGATCGGACGGCCGTCCGGCCCGATGCGCGACGGTTGCACGTCCGGCGTGTCTTCCCTGGCGTAGGCGATCCGCGGGTCGACAGACCTGGTCGAAGCGGTCTCGGTCCGGGTGGGGTGCCCGTCGGTGTGGTGTGCGGCCGGGGTTTCCGGGACGCCGACGTGCATCAGCTTCATGCTCAGCGGCGGATGCGGCAGGTTCATCAGCGCGCCCGACTGCGGGTCGATGAACGCGACGCCGTCCCGGGTGTTCGCCACCATGGCGATGTGTCCGCGCTCGACACCGTTCTCGTCGAGGTACTTCACCGCGACGACGGCGTGGTGGTCGGTCGGCATGTCCCGCATCTCGCGGATGACGGCGTCGTAGCCGTCACGGTCGGAGAACTGGCCACCGAACCGTTCCTCGACGTGCTCCAGCGTGCCCCGGCTGTCCATCTCGTGCATGAGCAGCGGGCCGGCCGTCGAATCGACGCCGTGCAGCTGGTCCCAGTACGCGCCCGGCGTCCGGGTGCAGTTGGACCGGAAGCCGTTGGCCAATGCGTCGGGGTCGTGGAAATGCGGGTTGACCTCGCCGAGCCGCGGGTGCCGGTCGGCGAGGTAGGCGGCCTGGTGCGCGGGGCTCGCCGAACCGGCGTGGATCGCGGGTTCGCTCGGCGGGTTGGTCGCGACCGCCATCGACGAGTAGTCCCGCTCGGGGACCGGCAACTCCATCGTGTCGTCGGTGGCGGAGTGGTCCTGAGCGGGTTGTTCGCCGTACTCCGGGCCCTTGTCGGCGTCCGCGACCCCGTGGTCCGCCGGGTTCTCGGTGGTGATGTGCGGCGTCTGCGGCTCGTCGAGACCGCCGAGGCGCGACATCGACCGTTCCTGCGCGAGGCGCGCGAGTTCGGGCGCTTCAGCGGCGTGCCGGGCCCGCCGCGCCTCCATCGCCTGCTCGCCGGTCTCGCCGGTGAGGTAGCGCGGGTCCGGAGGAACGACCTCTTCGGCGTGGATGACCCACTTCGGCCGGTCGACCAGCGGCGGAGTCTTGAACTCCTTGCTGTGCACGTAGAGCTGTGTCTTCGGCTTGTTGATCGCTTCGTTCTCGCCCGGGTTCTCGGCGAGCGAAGAGACGTCCTTGCCGGTCTTGGAGACGATGTGGATCTCGACGTCTTCGCCGAATTTCGACTTCGTGTCCGCCGACGTTTTGATGGTGGAGCTGGTCATCGTCGGTTCGGGGACGGTCTGGCCGACCTCGTAATGCGCGGCGATGATCCCGGCGGCGCGCATGTCGCCCTTGGTGTCGATGCCGCGGATGGCCTCGCCGCGGAAGTCCGGCAGCTCGTTCAGCGCGCCGACGATCGCCCGGGTGCTGCGCTGCGCGTTCTCGAAGTCGGGATGCGACTCGCCACGGCGGTTCGCCTCGTTGATCGCGTAGGCGTGTTCACGCGAGTAGGAGTAGATCGCTTCCGCGGCCTCGGGTGAGACGCGGTCCTTCAGCGGACTGGCTTCGAGCCGCTTGAGTGCCTTTTCGCGGGCCTGCTCGGCGAGATCGGTGCTGTCGTAGCGATCCCGGAGGCTCTTGTGGTCCTCCGGCGAGCCCCGGAACGCCGGGTCGTCGAGGTAGCTCTCGTCGATCCGCGCGGGCGTCTCTTCGGTGCCCTTGAGCCGATCGGCGATGTCGGAATCGGTCTTCGGCGCCTGCTGGTCGTCGGGCCGGTCCGCCGGCGGCGGCTCGTCGTCACCGCGCAGCCGCTCGGTAGGCGACTTCGCGGTCTCGGGCTCGGGTGACTGCGTCGGCGCTTCCGGCGTGTGAGCGTGCGGAGCGTCGCCGCCGCCCATCGGCATCGCCTTGATCGACGTCGGATTGTCGGGCAGCGTCGCGAGCCGCCCGGTCATCGGATCGGCGAAGACCACGCCGTGCGGGGTGTTCACCGCGGCGACGATCCTGGTCTCGACCCGGTCCTTGGACCGCGGGGAGCCTTCCGGGGCGTTCGGGTCGCCGGGGGCGTGGTGCTCGAACGCCACCGCCGTCCGCGCGCCGACCGGGCGTTCACCGAGGTCACGGACGATGTCGGCGAAACCGCGCTGATCGGACCACTGTCCACCGAGCCGGTCGCTGACGTGCTGCAGCGGCGAGCCACCGGTCGACGGCCCGGCGACGGCGTCGCCACCGTTCATCCGGTCCTCGAACGCGACCAGCGCCTCGGCCGAGTTGGTCTGGTAGCCGTCCTTCCACGATTCGGGCGCGTAGTAGTTGCGGGTGTTGACCTCGCCGACCGCCGGAAGCTCGTCCATGAGCAGGCGGACCTGCTGGTGCGGGGTGTCGGTGGAACCGGCGTGGATGGCGGGCGGCCCGCCGTCGTCGAGGGGCTTCGCCAGCTCCGACCATCCGCCGTCGGGAACGTGCTCCCTCGGCTTGGGGACCTCCCTGGCGGGGGCTTCGGAAGCGTCGACCCAGCCGCCCTTGCCGTCGGCGATCTTGGTTTCCAGTCCCGCGAAACCCTGCTTGTCGAACAGTTCAGGGTGATCGCGGCGCAGCTGCGCATCGCGGTCGGCCTCTTCCTTGGCCAGCCGCTCCTGCTCGGCGTTGTTGTACTCGCGCCGCTCCGCGACCTTCTCCTGGACCTGCTCCGGCGTCAGGTGGCCGTCTTCACCGGGGACGACCTCTTCGCATTCGACGATCCACTTCGGAAGGTCGTTGACCGTGCCGTCGTCCAGCCGTGCCTGGTATTCGGGGTGCTCGGGGTGCCCGGGGCCCTTTTTGATTTCGGTGACGCGCAGCTGCGTCGCCGACTTCATCAGGACTTCGCGCTCTTCCTTCTTGGAGGCGAGGTCCTCGATGTGGCGTCCGGTCTTCGACTGGATACGCATCTCGACTTCACCGGGGAAGGTGCTGTGCGGATGCTGGTCGGTGACCCGCGAAGTGCTCAGCATCTGCGGGTCGACGATGACCTTGCCCTCGGCGTGCGCGGCCAGGAAGCCCTGAATGGCGCTCTCGTTGCCGTGGAAGTTCACCCGCCGCGAGACGACGCCCTCGTAGACGGGCATCTCGTTGAGGCCGGAGGTGATCGCCTCGATATGCGGGCGGAGCGCGTCCAGCTCAGGCCCACCGTGGCGCTGGGCGTGAGTGATCCTCTCGGCCATGTCGGTACGCGTATAGCTATGCACCGCGTACGCGCCCTGCTCCGACATCTGCTTGACGCGCGGGTCTTCGTGCGCGTTGCGCTTGTCGAGGGCTTCGCGGCGGACCTGTTCACTCCGCGCTTCCCCGGTCTCGGCGTCGAAACCACGCTTGTCGATCTGCGTTTCGGCGAGCGCTCGATAGGCCGCGGGGTCGTCCGTGCGGAAGTCCGGGTCCGTCAGGTACGGCTCGTCGATCGGGGAACCGCTTCGGTCGGCGGTCTTGTCCTCGGGCGTGACGTCGGTGGGCGCCTCGGTCTCGGTGGGGGCGTCCGTGTCCCTGTCCTTGGGCGGCTCGGCGCCGTCCTCGAGGTTGCCGCGATACGCGGGTGCTTCCTCGTGTCGGGGCGCGCGCTCCGGTGGTGCGGCCTGTTCGGGGGCGCGCTCCACCGGCCGCACGGGTCCGGCCTGCTGCTGCGGCTGCTGCGGGCGTTGCTGTTGCTGCGTGCGGTCCTGCGGGCCCGCGTTCCCGTCGTGGCCCGGGCGCGGTGCCGGGACCTGCGGCGGACGTTGCGGCTGCTGGCCACCGAAACGCGGCGGTTCGCCGCCCGGCGGCAGCGGACGCTGGCCGGGGTGCGGTCCAGGCTGCGGACCGGAGTGTTGGCCAGGCTGCTGTCCGGGATGGTGTCCGGGCGGAGGCGGCGGCACGGGGCCACGGTTGCCCGGGAACGGGCCGTTGCCCGGTCGCGGCGGAGGCGGCGGGTAGCCGGCGGGGCCGCGGTTGTGGCCGGGGTGCTGCCCCGGCGGAGGCGTGTGCGGACGCGGCGGGACACCGCCGTTCGGTCCGGGACCGGGCCCCGGCCTGCCCTGATAACCCTGCGGCGGCTGGTGCGGCCGAGGCGGCTGCTGGCCGTGGGGACCCTGCGGGCCCGGAGGCGGCGGGGGTTGCTGAGGACGCTGTTGCGGCCGTTCCTGCGGTCCGCGGTCCTGACGCTGCTGCGGATGTCCGCCAGGGTGCGGAGGCGGCGGCTGCGGTCCGGTGGGCCGCGGACCCATCGGACCCTGCTGTCCGCGAGAGGGCATGGGGCCATGGCCACCGCCGGGCGGAGGCGGCGGCGGAGGGGCGAAACCGCCGGGCGGCGGCTGCGTCGGCGGCTGGCCTTGGAACGGCGTCTGGCCGGGCGGCTGGTCGAAGCGCGGCTGCTGCGGGCCGCCCGCGCCGGTGAACCCGGCGGCCTGGACGCCGTCCTGCGGCCGGTTCGGCCGGGCCGGATCGTGGCCACCCGGCGGGAAACCACCGGGGGCGGGGCCGTTGCCCGGCGGAGTGCCGCCGGGCGCCATGCCGTATCCGCCGGTCGAGCCGGGCGTGCCCGAACCCGAGTTCGACGCCATGCCGTACCCGCCGGAAGACGAGCCTCCGGAGCTGACCGGTGCCGACGAAGCCGGACCCGCGGACGAAGCAGGCGCCCCCGACGAAGCAGGTGCCCCCGACGAAGCAGGCGCTCCCGCCGAAGAGTGCGCTCCGGCCGATGCGGGCGCCCCTGACGAAGCCGGTGAGCCGGTCGAAGCCGGGCTACCGGTCGAGGCGGGTGTGCCGGACGAAGCGCTCGAAGGCGTCCCGCCGGACTGCGCGGAACTCGCGGCCGGGCTCGAAGCCGGTCCCTGAGCCGAACTCGCCGCCGGGGTCTGCGCCGGTCCTTGCGCGGCCGCGGGTGCCTGCTGGTTGCCCGGCGCGGCCTGCTGCTGTCCGGAACCGGCGCCGTTGTCGGCCGCCGCCGGAGCATGCTGGGTCTGCGCGGGTGAACCGGTGTTCGCCCGGGCGTCCGCGGGTCGGTCCGGCGCCTGCGTCGAAGACTGGCTGACCCGGTCACCGTCCCCGGCGCGCTGCGAAGTCTGCTGAGGCGAGTCGGACGTACTCCGCGACGAGCTGTCGCCATCAGAGGACGAATTGCGCTCCGGGGAATCGCCATCAGAGGACGAATTGCGGCTCGACGAAGTGTCCGGAGTACGCGAAGGCGTCCCGGAATCCCCCGAGTCGACATCCGGCGTCGTCGGCCCGTCGCCCGCCGTCGCGGCGCCGGGCGTGTTCGCGGTACGGATGTCGCCGATCTGGCTCTTCGCCCCGTCGACACCGCCGCCGACGGCGCCGCCGGACGCACCCATCAGGAGGTCCTTGGCCGAAAGCTTGTCCAGGTCACCGGTGACGGCGGCCTGTCCGACGGTGCTGGCGACGCCCTCGGCCGCGCCCCGCACGGCACCCCGCGCGGCACTGTCGACGATCTGGCCGCCGACGCTGTCCGAAAGTCCCTTGGTGGCGCCCTTGCCGATGCTGCTGCTGCCCGCGCCGACGACACCGTCGACCGCGCCGCTGATCGCGGAGTCCTTGGTCTTGCTGAGATCCCAGCTGTCGCGGTCGCCCTTGGCCATCTGCAGGCCCTGGATGCCCGCGTCCATGGCGAGGTTCATCGCCGTGTTCTGCAGGACCTCTTTGCCGATCTTCTTCAGGCCCTCTTTGAGAAGTTTCTCGAGGAGTTCCTTCGCGACCTTTTTGAAGCCTTCCTGCGCGAGCTTCTGCATCAGCTGCCGGAAGATCATCTGGACGGTCATGCGGGTGGCGATCTGCGCGGGCGCGATCCCGGCCGTCGAACCACCGAAGGTCACCGCCGCGGCCGCGAGCATCGCGACGATCTGCGCGGCCAGGATCACCAGCGAGATGATGATCATGTACTTCGTGTACTCGACGTCCAGCGCGGTCGCGTTGCACGAGTCGCCGAGCGCCTTCGAAGAATCGGCCAGCGACTTGAAGTAGGCCTCGTCGCCTTCGATGAACTTCTTCCACGCCTCGGCGAACTTCTCCGCGCCCTCGCCGGTCCAGCCGCCGAGGACCTCGGTGGCGCCCTTGGTCGCGGTGTCGGCGATCGGCTGGACGGCCTTCGACGCGTTGTGCCAGGCGTCGCGCAGTTCGCGGAGCTTGTCTTCGTCGCCTTCGGGCCAGCTTTCCCCGACGACGATCGGCAAGAGCCACTTGACCGCGTCGGGCATCTCCATACCCATGGCGCTACGCCTTCTTGTCCAGCGTCGATTTGATCTCTTCTTCGGCGTTCGTGAACGCCGTCATCGATCGTTCGACGTTGTGCTGCATGCCGCGCAGCGCCTCGACGATGTTCGCGAACCCTTCGGACGAGCCCTGCGCGCCCGGCTCGTAGTCCTTCGCGAACTCCTTGCCGGCGTCGTCGTTCCCCCAGCACTGGCCGAGCGAGTTGATCGCGGCCAGCAGTTCCTTGCCGACGTCGTCCAGCTGATCCGCGGCTAGCCCCAGTTTGGCCGCGGCCGTTTTGACCGCGTCCGGATCCGCGGTGAATCCGCCACCGCCCCCACCGTTCGGCATCAGACTCCCCTGGTCAGCCAGCTCGAAGGCGGCTCTTCCTCATCGTCGTCCTGCTGGCGCACCCGTTTGGGAACCGGTTTCGGTGCCGGTGGCGCGGGTGGGGCCGGAGGAGGTGGCGGCGGAGCGTCGTCCTTGCGCAGCAGCGGATCCTCGAAGTCGTCGTCGGACTTCGCCGGTGCGGACGGCGCTTCTTCCTCGGCGAGGAAGTCCGGGATCGCCGGCATCAACCCCTGCAGCGACGGCGCGCCTTCGATGAGGTCCGAGAGATCCGGCAGCCCTTCGGTGATCGGGGCCATCAGGTCGGCGACCTGCTGTTTGACCTGCAGCGAGCCCTGACGGACCAGGGTCAGCACGGTGTTGGCCAGCTGCGCCGGGTTGGTGCGTTCGAAGGCGTTCGGCTGGATCTCGAGTTTGGCGAGCGTGCCGGTCGCGTCGATGGTGGCGCGGACGAGACCGTCCTGCGAGACCACCGTCGCGGACATCTGCGAAGCGGCTTCCTGCGCGTCCCGGAGCTGGGCCGTCTGGCGCTCGAACTGTTCGAGCAGCGTGTCGACCTGATCCTTCATGGCGGCATTGCGCGCTTCGAGGCGCGCGCTGTCGTCGCCTGCCGTCGTCACTTGAGCCCCCGGAAGTACTTGAACCCGGGCATACGCCACCCGGTGTCGGTAGGCGTCACCCTAATGCCAACGGAGGAGTCAGATGGCCGCATCCGGCGTTTTCGTACATCGCGGCCGCTTGAAGAAGGAGGTCGGTGCGCTCAAAGGTCGCCTCTCGGCGGCTATGCGCAGTGTGGCTCCAGCCGGACGGTATTCCACAAAGGCGGTTCTTCAGTGAGCCCGGGGGACACGGAAAGCGCACCGACCTGGTGTGTCCAACGATGCTCGTGATGCTGTTGTTCCCTGGCCGGACGATTTGTCTCCACTCGAAGTGGGATCATGGCGGATGTGCCAGCGGACGCCGAGGTCGAACCGGGAACGCTCCTGGTCGCCGCCCCCACGATGTTCGATCCAAATTTCCGGCGGACCGTCGTGTTCGTCATAGATCACCGGGACGAGGGAACGCTCGGCGTCGTGCTCAACCGCCCGAGTGACGTCCCGGTGTACGACGTGCTCCCCAACTGGGGTGGACACGTCGCCGAGCCGCAGTCGGTGTTCGTCGGCGGGCCGGTGGAGAAGAAGACCGCCTTGTGCCTGGCCGCGCTGCGGACCGGCGAGACGGCGTCCAGCGTGCCCGGCGTGATCGCCGTCCGCGGTCCGGTCGCTTTGGTCGATCTCGACACCGATCCCGAGGTCCTGGTCCCGAAGGTCCGGGGCGTGCGGGTGTTCGCGGGGTACGCGGGCTGGGACTCCGGCCAGCTCGCGAGTGAGATCGAACGCGACGACTGGGTGATCGTCCCGGCGCTGCCCAGCGATGTCCTCGCCTCGCCGCACCACGATCTGTGGGGGCAGGTGCTGCGTCGTCAGGGCATCCCGCTGGCGTTGCTGGCCACCCACCCGGGAGACCTGCAGCGCAATTAGGCCGTGGCGGTGTCCGCCTTCTTGAAGACACCGCAGGTCCCGCAGGCGCAGCCACTGCACCCTGCCGGTGCTTCCGGCGCGGCGGGTTCGGGCGCGGGGACGGTCGCGGCCGCGCGGTTGCCGAGCACTCCCCCGGCGGCGACCAGCGCGATCATCCCGACCACGCCCACGACCGAGGCCAGCAGCAGCCCGGACGTCGTCGGCATGATCAGCGCGGCGGCACCCGCGAGCACGGCGATCACGCCGCCGACCAGCGTCGGGAGCCCGGCGACCTTGTTGCCGAGGCGGAAGGCGTCCTCGCTGCGCATGGTGGCGGCGGTACGCACGCCGGCGCCGCGGTCACGCGGCAGCTTCTCACGCAGACCGAGGAAACCACCCCAGCCGACGAGGACACCCAGCACGATCGGGACCAGCGCTATGACGAACACTCCACGAGGATAAGCGTGACGTTCCGGCAACCTGCCGGATACCCTGATCGACTGTGCTACAGGCCATGTCACGCCGAGTTCTAGCAGCCGCCCTGATCGGGGCCGTTCCCCTCACCCTGATGGCGGCCCCCGCCGCGCAAGCCGAGCACCGTCCGTTGCGGTTGATCGGTGAACAGACCGTCCCCAATTCGCTGCTCTATCAGGGCACCGTCGTCGGCGGGTTGTCCAGCATCGACTACGACCACCGCACCGGCGAGTACGCGCTGATCTGCGACGATCGGTCCGCGATCAACCCGGCCCGGTTCTACACGGCGAAGTTCTCCCTCGACGCGAAGGGACTCGGCCCGGTCACCTTCACCGGCACCAAGCCGCTTCTGCGTCCTGACGGCACGCCGTACCCGCCGCTCGCGAAGAACGATCAGACGCGGCCGCAGAACATGCGGACGATCGACCCCGAAGAACTCCGTGTCGACCCGTGGACCGGCGACTACCTCTGGTCGCAGGAGGGCGAGCGCTCCACCGCCGCGCTGATCGATCCGTCGATCCGCGAGGCGAACCGCGATGGCTCCTACGTCCGCGACCTGCCGATTCCCGGCAACGAGAAGATGACCACGACCGCCGGGCCGCGGCAGAACCTCGTCCTCGAAGGCCTCACCTTCGCCGGCTTCGGCTCGCTCGTCGCCAGTTCGGTCGAGGGACCGCTCGTGCAGGACGGTCCGGAGCCGACCACCACCTCGGGCGCCCTTTCCCGCATCACCCTGCAGTCGCGTTTCGGCCCGGTGCTCGCGCAGTACGCGTATCCGCAGGACAAGGTCTTCGCGTCGCCGAACCCGCCAGGCGCGTTCGCGACCACCGGCGTCTCGTCGCTGCTGGCCGTCGACCAGGCCGACCCGACGCGCTATCTCGTGATGGAGCGCGCCTTCGTCACCGGTGTCGGCAACAAGATCCGTATCTACGAAATCGACACGAAGGGTGCCACGAACATCGCGAAGACGCCTTCGCTGGCCGAAGCGAAGAACATCAAACCGGTCAAGAAGCGCCTGCTCGCCGACCTAGCCGACTTCAAGTTGTCCACTGTGGACAACGTCGAGGGGATGACCTGGGGCCCGCGCCTGCCGACTGGGGAGCGCAGCCTGGTGCTGGTCAGCGACAACAACTTTTCGGCGACGCAAGTGACCCAGTTCATCGCTCTGGCGGTCCCCTCGGAACGGCTTTGACCAGCGGGTTAGACTGGGCACATGGACACGGCTCGGCTGCTCCTTAGCCTGCCGCGCTGAACTCGGCCGATCGGCCGGGACCAGCGCGGCGACCCCTCATGCCCTCCGGGCTGAGGGGTCGAGTTGTTTCTGGAGTGGCTTGACGTGGATGAGCACGGAGGATTTCGGCGATGAACCAGGCGAGCGAAGGCGCCGACTCGGCCCCTCAGCACCGCTACACCGCGGAGCTGGCGGGCCAGATCGAGCAGCGTTGGCAGGACTACTGGTCCGACCACGGCACCTACCAGGCCCCGAACCCGGTCGGCCCGCTCGCGGACGAGAGCGAAACTGGCTCGTCCGTCCCCTCGGACAAGCTGTTCGTCCAGGACATGTTCCCGTACCCCTCGGGTGCGGGGCTGCACGTCGGGCACCCGTTGGGCTTCATCGCGACCGACGTTTTCGCGCGGTACCACCGCATGATCGGGCGGAACGTGCTGCACACGATGGGCTTCGACGCCTTCGGCCTGCCCGCGGAGCAGTACGCGGTCCAGACGGGGCAGCACCCGCGCAAGACGACCGAAGAGAACATGCAGACCTACCTGCGCCAGATCCGGCGGCTGGGCTTGGGGCATGACGAGCGTCGCCGGATCTCCACGATCGACCCGGACTACTACAAGTGGACACAGTGGATCTTCCTGCAGATCTTCAACTCCTGGTACGACGAGAAGGCCGGTAAGGCCCGCCCGATCGTCGAACTGGAGACCGAGTACGCGCGGGACAAGCGCCGTACGCCCGACGGCCGCAACTGGTGCGAGCTGACCCGTGCGGAGCAGCTGGAGATCATCGACTCGCACCGGCTGGTCTACATCTCCGAGGCGCCGGTGAACTGGTGCCCCGGGCTGGGCACGGTGCTGTCCAACGAAGAGGTCACCGCCGACGGCCGCAGTGAGCGCGGCAACTTCCCGGTGTTCCGGCGCAGTCTGCGGCAGTGGATGATGCGCATCACCGCCTACGCCGACCGGCTGGTCGACGATCTGGACCTGCTGGACTGGCCGGAAAAGGTCAAGTCCATGCAGCGCAACTGGATCGGCCGCTCGCACGGCGCGCGCGTGTCGTTCGATTCCGGCGACAAGAAGATCGAGGTCTTCACCACCCGCCCGGACACCCTGTTCGGCGCCACGTACCTGGTGGTCGCCCCCGAGCACCCGCTGGTCGACGAGCTGACCGCCGCCACGTGGCCGGAAAGCGTCGACGCCCGCTGGACCGGCGAGGCCGCCACCCCGGCTGAAGCCATCGCCGCCTACCGGACCGCCGCTTCGCGGAAGTCCGAATTGGACCGTCAGGAGAACAAGGAGAAGACCGGCGTCTTCACCGGCTCCTACGCGGTGAATCCCGCCGACGGCAAGGAAATCCCGATCTTCGTCGCCGACTACGTCCTGATGGGCTACGGCACCGGCGCGATCATGGCGGTGCCCGGTCAGGACACCCGAGACTGGGAGTTCGCCGAGAAGTTCGGCCTGGAGATCATCCGCACCGTCCAGCCGACGGACGGCTTCGACGGCAAAGCGTTCACCGGCGACGGCCCCGCGATCAACTCTCGGCAAGAAAATGGGCTCAGCTTGGACGGCATGGGCGTCGACGAGGCCAAGAAGACGATGATCGGCTGGCTGGAGGAGCACGGCCACGGCCGCGGCACCGTCCAGTACAAGCTGCGCGACTGGCTGTTCTCGCGCCAGCGCTACTGGGGCGAGCCGTTCCCGGTGGTCTACGACGAGGACGGTCAGGTCCACGCGCTGCCGGACAGCATGCTGCCGGTCGAACTGCCCGAGGTCGCCGACTACTCGCCGGTGACCTTCGATCCGGAGGACAAGGACAGCACGCCGTCCTCGCCGCTGGCGCGCGCCACCGACTGGGTCGAGGTCGAACTGGATCTGGGCAACGGCAAGAAGACCTATCGCCGTGACATCAACACGATGCCGAACTGGGCGGGTTCCTGCTGGTACCAGCTGCGGTACCTGGATCCGACCAATCCGGACGTGTTCGTCGCGCCGGAGAACGAGGAGTACTGGGTCGGCCCGCGGCCTGCCGAGCACGGCGTCGACGACCCGGGCGGCACGGACCTGTACGTCGGCGGTGTGGAACACGCGGTGCTGCACCTGCTGTACTCGCGGTTCTGGCACAAGGTGCTGTTCGACCTGGGCCACGTCTCGTCCAAGGAGCCGTACCGGAAGCTGTTCAACCAGGGCTACGTCCAGGCTTACGCCTACACCGATTGCCGCGGCGTCTACGTCCAGGCCGACCAGGTCGAGGAACGCGACGGCAAGTTCTTCTTCGGGGACGAAGAGGTCAAGCAGGAATACGGCAAGATGGGCAAGAGCCTGAAGAATGTCGTCACGCCTGACCAGATGTCCGCCGACTACGGCGCCGACACCTTCCGGTTCTACGAGATGTCGATGGGCCCGCTGGACGTTTCGCGGCCGTGGGCGACCAAGGACGTCGTCGGAGCGCACCGATTCCTGCAGCGGCTGTGGCGGCTGGTCGTCGACGAGGAAACCGGCGAACTGCGAGTGTCCAATGTGGACGCGAAGGACGAGGATCGCAAGCAGCTGCACAAGACGATCGCCGGTGTCCGCGAAGATTACGCGGAACTGCGGTTCAACACCGCGGGCGCGAAGCTGATCGAGCTGAACAACTACGTCACCAAGACCTACGGTTCGGCCGAAGCGACGCCGCGCGAGCTGGTGGAACCGCTGGTGCTGATGCTGGCGCCGCTGGCCCCGCACCTGGCCGAGGAGCTGTGGAAGCGCCTGGGCCACGCGGATTCCCTGGTGCACGGGCCGTTCCCCGTCGTCGACGAGAAGTACCTGGTCGAGGACACCGTGGAGTACCCGATCCAGGTCAACGGCAAGGTGCGTTCGCGGATCACCGTGGCGGCCGACGCGGACAAGGACGCCGTGCAGGCGGCGGCACTGGCCGAGGAGAAGATCGCCGCACTGGTCGGCGACGGCACGCCGCGCAAGGTGATCGTCGTGCCGGGACGGCTGGTCAACATCGTGCTGTAGTGCCGTGACCGAAAGGCGCCAGCGTCGAGGGTCGTGAGGCGATTCGATGGAGTTGTTCAAGGACAACGAAATCGAACGGAGAACACCCCATGACCCTCGACGGCAAGGTGGCATTGGTGACCGGCGGCAGCCGCGGGATCGGTGCCGCCACGGCGATCCGGCTCGCCGAGGACGGCGCCGACGTCGCACTCACCTATCAGAACAACGCCGAACTCGCGGCGGGCGTCGTGGACGAGATCAAGGCACTCGGCCGTCGTGCGCTGGCGATCCAGGCCGACAGCGCCGACGCCGCGGCCCTGGTTTCCGCGGTCGACACGGCGATCGCCGAGTTCGGCAGGCTCGACGTTCTGGTCAACAACGCGGGCGTCGGTTTCGTCGGCCCGCTCGACCAGACGAGCCTGGAGGACATCGACCGCGTGCTGACGGTCAACGTCCGCGGTGTCTACGTGGCCACGCAGGCCGCGGCTCGGCACCTCGGCGACGGCGGGCGCGTGATCACCATCGGCAGCTGCGTTTCGGACCGGGTGCCGGGTCCCGGGATGTCGCTGTACGCGGTGAGCAAGACCGCGCTGCTCGGCCTGACCAAGGGCCTCGCCAGGGAACTCGGCCCGCGCGGGATCACCGTGAACCTCGTCCACCCCGGACCGACCGACACCGACATGAACCCGGCCGACGGCCCGTACGCCGCCGACCAGCGGAGCCTTACGGTGTTCGACCGCTACGGCTCGCCGACGGAGGTCGCCGCCACCGTGTCGTTCCTGGCACGGCCGGAAAGCAGGTACGTGACCGCGACGACCGTTTCGGTCGACGGCGGGCACGCGGCCTAGTTGATCGACAGGCCGATTTCACGCGCCAGATCGGCCAGCATGGCGTCGAAGAGGACGTCCGGTTTCGAGAACGGGATCGGATAATTGCCGAAGACCTCGAGCGTGACGTGCCCGTAGAGCCGGGCCCAGAACTGGATCATCAGGTACGTCACGCCGAGGTCGAGCTTCTCCAACGGGAACGTCGCGCCGGATTCCTCCAGCACGGCCAGCAATTCCGCCCGGAACGACGTGAGGTCGTCACGGAGTTCGGCGGGAACGACGTCGTTCGACGGCGTCACCAGATCGTGCATCGCGAGGACCCGCCCCGCCGCGGCGAGGAAGATCTTCCCGAACGGCTCGTCCAGCCTGTTGCCCGCGTCTCCCGCCGGCGACGCGAAGACCAACGTGAATTCTTTGGTGTGCGTCAACGCCCACCGCCGAAATCCCTTGCAGATGGCGAAAAGCTGCAACGCGCCCTCGTCCGGCAGCTGCGCGATGTCCTCGGCGAGTTCGGCCGCGAGATCCGCGACGACGTCCGCCCGCAGATGCTCGACCAGATCGTCGCGTGAGCCGTAGTAGCGGTACAACGCCGGCGCCGTGATGCCGAGCTCGCGCGCGATCGCCCGCAGCGTCACGGCCTCCGGGCCCTGCTCGACCAGGAGCGCCCGCGCCGTCCGGCGGATGTCCTGATCGGTCGCGGCCCGCTCGCGACCCCTGCGGTTGGGGTTGCTCATCCGGGCATTCTAAGTGGCCAGCGCACCGATACCGGGGATCAACCCAGAAGGCGGGCCTGGAGCCTCGTGAGTGGCCGGAGCGCCAGGAAAATCGGCACGGCCATCCCGAGCGCGACGAAGAAGTGCACGATCCACGCCCCCGCCAGCGTCGGACCGCCCCACGTGCCCTCCGGGTCGCTTCCCGTCCAGAACAGACCGTAGGTCGCGATACGTCCGACGAGATAGAAAAGCAGCAACGCGAGAAGGAACGCGACCACACTCGGACCGAAAGCGGCCACGAATCGCGGCCGCGCCCCGCCCGTCTGCCCGAGCCAGTGCCGAGCGAGCCCGCGCTGGGCCTTCGCGCCACCGAGATACGCCGGAAGTGCGAGAAGCGCGTAGATCGCGCGTTTCCAGTCCGAAATCGTCATGACCGGCACGCTATGGGGCCGTGACCTGCGCGAACACCGGGTCAGCCGCCGACCCGAGTAGGGAAAACCGGAGGTCGCTGTGGTGATCCACACGACCGGGGTGCGGATGCGCGGGAAACGTTCCCCGATGTCAGACGGATATGCCACACTCGGTCGCCGAATGGCTACGACGTGAACAGGGGAGGTTCGCGTGTCGAACCCTGAGCAGCTCTTCGCTGATTTCGAGGCCAAGCTGGTCGACGCCCAGCGAAAAGCGAATCAGATGCGGACCGAGATCGAAAGCGTCTCCGTGTCCGAACGCAGCAAGGACGGCCAGATCTCGGTCAAGGTCAACCACGCCGGGAACCTGGTGGGGCTGGAGATCGGCCCCTCGGCGCGGGACAACCCGGCGCTCGCGCAGGAGATCCTCCGCGTCGTCCAAAGTGCCCAGAGCAAGCTGGCGAGCGCGGTGCAGACCGGCGTCCCGTCCATCGCGGGCACCGAGACCATGGACGAACTGGTCAACCAGCTGCACAACGAGTACCCGGAGCCCGAGCCGACAGGCTTCGTCGAGGGCGGTCACCGGGAAGTGGACGAAGACGACCGCTTCGTCGCCGAAGACGAACTCGACGCCCCGCCTCCCCCTGCCGCCCCCAAGCCGCCTGCGCCTCCCGCCCCGCCTCACGCCGCGCGCAGGCAGCAGACGGACCACGAGGACGACTACTTCACCGGCGGCGACTTCCTGCGCTGAGCGGGTACTTGAGGGAGGGGAACAATGGGGCAGCCACAAGGGGATCAGGGCTTCAGGGTCGATCCTGCGGAGCTCGCCGCGCATCGCAACACAATCGATTACTTGGGGCAGCGAGTCGCGCTAACCGGGTCCGCGGCAGACGCGGCAATGGGTGATGAAGCGTTCGGCTTGGTCGGAATTCCCCTTGCCGCGATCTGCGCCACCGTCCAGAGCCTGGCGAGGAGCGCGATCGAGTCCGCTGTCGAAGCCTCGGCGGACCATGCCGATCGTGTGCACACCTGGCAACAGAGGAAACAAATGCAGGAGGACGAGTTCAAGAGCCTCTTCAAGGTGGAGGACTGACCGATGGCAGAAACCCCCGTCGCGGCACAGGGCCCCAATCCTTTGATCAAGACCGACGCCGCTGAGGATGAGAGCTCGCTCGAAGGTGCGGGAATCCTCCAAGACTTTTGGGACACCGGCGCCAAGATCGCGAGTGGCGACTGGGCGGAAGGTTTGGCGAACTTGGTCAACGGCGTGAGTGGCCTGGCCGATCTCGTAGCCGATCCGCTCGGGACGCTGGCGGCGTCGGCCTTCGGTTGGATCATCGAGCACGTCCCGTTTCTCCGTGAACCACTGGACTGGCTAGTCGGTGATCAGGTCGCGCTGGACAACATGATCGGGACTTGGGAGAACATCGGGAAAGAACTCGAATCAGTCAGTGAAGACCTCAATAAGGCCACGGAGCGCGACAGTGCGAATTGGACCGGTGAAGCTGCGGATGCCTACCGAGCCTTCGCGAAGAATCGCGCCGACCTGTACGCGGGCATAGCCTCGGGCGCGAACTCCATCGGGACCTTGGTCAGTGTCTGCAAGATGATCCTCGCGGTCGTACGGACCATCGTCCGGGACTTGATTTCGGAGTGCCTCGGGAAGCTCGTGAGTATCGCGATGCGTTATCCCGGGCCGGCGATGCCTGCCGGTATCGCCGCGGAAGGAACCCCGAAGGCCATCAGCTACGCCCGCCGGTGCCTTGACTGGATCAAGAAGCTTACCAAGGCCTTCGACAAGGCGAAGGGCCTCTTCAAACGTCTCACCGACGGTTTCGACAAGATCAAGGATGCCTTGACGCCGAAGGCGCTGAAGAAGTTCACCGGTGGCGGGAAGAACGCGGTCGACGGCGCTGGGGAGACCACTACTTTCGCATCGAAGGTCGCTGAGGCGAGGAAGGACTTGCCCGAGTCGCGTAAGCACATCTTCGGCTTGGAGAACACGGCCAAGGACAAGAGTCTCACCGAAAACCTGTCTCAGGCGAAGGAAAACCTGACCGGCAGGCTCCAGGACCGCTACGGCGAGGAATTCCAGTCGAACTTGACAAAAGAAAAACGGAAGTTCATCGGGAAGAAGATCGACGAGACGACCGGAGACGTGCTCGGTGAGGATGAGGAACCACCGAGCAGGAAAGCACCGTCTTCTGCCGGGGTCATGGGTCCGTACAGTGCGACCGGAGCCCCGCAGACCTCAGCCGAACGGGAAGACGCGGCCGCCGAGGCGCCGATCTTCGACCAGCAGGGCGGCCAGCGAATCTCAGGTTCTCTCTAGAGCTGCCAGCGACTCGATAGGAATTCGAAGTGACAGACGATCGGTTGGTGGTGATCTCGCGGACGCCGGGGGTCGTCGGTCACCTGGTGCTCGTCGTTCTGTTCGGCACCTTGGCCGCGGTCATGGCCTTCGGGGTGTTCGGCGACTACAAACCGGCTGTACGCATCGTCGCCGGAGTGCTCTGCGCGGTTTTCATCTACTGCGGAACCATCGAGTTCCGCAACTACCGCACCCCTCCGCCCGCTGACGAGCTGATCTTCGAACCGACCGGGATCATTCGCATCAAAAACGGTGTGGTGGCATGGGTCGCCCGGTGGGAAGACATCGAAAAAGTCTGCTTGAGCCTCAAGTTCCGCGAGTACACCCAATACAGTCGTCGAGCTGACGATTTCACCCTGATCATTCGACCGGGAGCGAACTTCGATGCGCAAGCCGCGGGTTTCGCCCGTGAGCCCGACGGAGATCTCCAGGTCTCGGATATCGACCTCAGGCCTCGCGACGTGGAGTCGTTGTTGCCACTTCTGGTCAGGTACGTGGATGTCGCGGTCGAGGACGACAACACCGCTGTGCGGACTGTGCCTGATGAACCGGTGGTGACCACGGCCCGAGAGGAAGCCCTCGAAGTCGTGGAGGACACGGTGAAGATCCACGTGAACGGCTGGGACAAGCGCAAGATGTGGGTCTTCCGGTTCGTGTCCCTGACGATTGAGGTCTGTGCCTTGGTCGTCGCCGCAGCGACCGCGGGCACTGTGGTGCGGGTGATCGCGTTCGTGGTGCTCTTCGCGCTCTTCGCGGTGACCATGGTGGTCGAAGGGCTGGAAGGTGCAACGCATGAGAAGAAGAGGAAGGTCGTGCTCGAGCTTGGGCCTCGGGGCTTCTACTTCCGAACTTACGGCACGTTCGTAGGGGTGTGGTGGCACGAGATCGACGCGGTCCGGTGGGGGGTCGATCACGGCTCCATCTACTTGGATTTTCTGCCGAGTTCGGACATGTTCGCGATTCGTCACCCGCGTTTGGCGGAGCTGACCAGGAGCGATCCGTACAACGCCGAGTCCGGAATTCTCGAAGGCGGTTGGTACCGGTTGGGCAGGCCGTTTTCCGCGAACGCGCGTCGTGAGCTCGAAACCGGCATGCGGAAATCCGAACGCGTGGAGTTCCGGGAGACGGCCGTTGCGAGCTGACGGCCCCCGCTGCCGCCGAACGACGAAGCGGGGCGCCGCCGGCGCCGATCACTCGGGGGGCTACGTGATCGACGCCGGCGACCCGATGCCTCGACCTCGGCTCGCGCCGGGATCGGGGCAACGTCACCGCGTGAACGCGGCAACGCATCTGAAGAGCGGTGGTGTTCGCCGAAGTGACGTCCGGGGGAAGGTTATCCCCCGAAAGAGTGACGGCGTTCCGCTACTCGCCTGATTGTCGCATCAGGCACCGGGAAAGTTACAAAGTTCTTCACATCTTCGCCGACGGTGGGGACATCGCCGGACAACAACTGGTCATGGGATCGTTTCCTCCATGACTTCTCAGGTACTGGTCATCGGTTCCGCCAACGCCGATCTTGTCGTCCCGGTCGACCGGCGACCTGCGGGTGGCGAAACCGTACTCGGTGGCGACACGGCCTTGTCGCCGGGTGGCAAAGGAGCCAACACAGCGGTCGCCGCGGCTCGGCTCGGGGCCGACGTCGCGCTGCTCGGGGCGGTCGGCGACGACCCGTACGGCGAACTGCTCAAGCGGTCGCTGGCCGAGTCCGGGGTGAACACGGGCCCGTTGCGCACCAGCGAGCGTCCGACCGGCATCGCGTACATCACCGTGACGCCCGACGGCGAGAACTCGATTCTCGTCTCGCCGGGTGCCAATTCCAGTTTGCGGCCCGAGGACGTCGACCTCGATGGCGCCGAGATCGTGGTGTTGTCGCTCGAGATTCCACTCGAGACGGTCGAGCACGCCGTCGCGAAGGCGGCCGAGGCCGGGGTTCGGACGCTGCTGAACCTGTCGCCAGCGACCGAGCTTTCCGCGAAGACACTGCAGAACCTCGACGTCCTGCTGGTCAACGAGCACGAGGCAGCTTTCCTTCTCGGTGGCGAAGCGGATTTCCCCAAGCTGCTCGACCTCGGTCCGAAGGCCGCCGTCGTGACGCTCGGCGCGAAGGGCGCGGCGGTGGTGACCGCGGACGGTGTGGTCGAGGTGGCCTCGCCGAAGGTCGACGCCGTCGATACGACGGGTGCCGGGGATGCCTTCGCGGGTGCGCTCGCCACGTCGCTCGCGAAGGGCGAGGAGCTGGCCGACGCGGCGCATAGGGCAGTGAAGGTCGCTGCGATCACCGTGACGCGGCAAGGCGCTCAGCCTTCGTATCCGAAGGCGTCCGAACTGGAATGAAGTCTTCTTCTGTGTTGTGCTGTTGGCTATGAGCCAGGTCACGCCGCCTATGAGATATGGTCTAGACCATGCCGTCTGAGTCACTGACCGGGGTCGCCGTCAGTCCCGGCCGCGCGAGCGGTCCTGTCGTCCGAGTCGCCGAACCCCTCGGCGAACCCGCGAGCACACCGGCGCCCGCCGATCCCGCCGGCGAGGCCGCCCGGATCGAACCGGCCGCCCAGATCGTGGCGGCCCGGCTCGAGAAGCAGGCCGAGACCGCGACCGGCGAAGCCGCGACGATCCTGATCACCACCGCGGCCATGGCGGCGGACCCGGCTCTCGTCTCCTCGGCGGAGGCGCTGGTCAAGGCTCAGAACCTGCCAGCCCCCCGTGCGGTGCACGAGGCGGCGGAGAAGTTCGCCGAAGCGCTCGCGGCCGCGGGCGGCTACATGGCCGAGCGGGCCCGAGATGTCCGCGACGTACGCGACAGGCTCGTCGCCGAACTGCTCGGCATCGCGCCTCCTGGCGTTCCTGAGCTGGCTTCGCCGAGTGTGCTCGTCGCGCGCGACCTCGCTCCCGCCGACACCGCCGGACTCGATCCGGACAAGGTGCTCGCGCTCGTCACCGAAGAGGGCGGCCCCACCAGTCACACCGCCATCCTCGCCCGCGCGCTCGGCATTCCGGCCGTCGTCGCGGTGCGCGGGATCCTCGCGCTCGACGCGCAAGCGCTTGCGGTGGACGGTGACACCGGTGTGGTGGAGCTCGCGGACCCCAGCGCCGAGGTCGTCGCGGCCGCCAAGGCCGGCGCGATCGACTGGAACGGCACCGGTGCGACCGCCGACGGCCACCGGGTGAAGGTGCTCGGCAACGTCGGTTCCGCCACCGACGCCCAGGCCGCGGCCGAAGCGGGTGCGGAAGGTGTGGGCCTGTTCCGCACCGAGTTCTGCTATCTCGACGCCTCCGCCGAGCCGAGCGTCGAAGAGCAGCGCAAGGCCTACACCGCCGTGCTCTCGCCGTTCCGCGGCAAGCCGGTCGTCGTCCGCACGCTCGACGCGGGCGCCGACAAGCCTCTCGCCTTCCTGGAGCCCGAGGTCGAGCCGAACCCGGCGCTCGGCGTACGCGGCCTTCGTGTCGCGTTCGACCGGCCCGAGATCCTCGACCGCCAGCTCGAAGCCATCGCGGGTGCCGCGCAGGATTCCGGCGCCGAGGTTTCGGTGATGGCGCCGATGGTCGCCACCGCCGCCGAGGCCGCCTGGTTCGCCGAGCGGGTCCGTGCCGCCGGTATCACCCGCGCGGGGGTGATGATCGAGATCCCGGCCGCCGCGCTGACCGCTCGCGAGATCCTCGACGCGGTCGACTTCGTGTCCGTCGGCACCAACGACCTCGCGCAGTACACCTTCGCCGCCGATCGCCAGCTCGGCGCGGTCGCCAAGCTCAACGATCCCTGGCAGCCCGGACTGCTGCGCCTGCTCAAGGTCATCGGCCAGGCCGCCAAGGACACCGGCAAGCCCGCCGGAGTCTGCGGTGAGGCCGCGGCCGATCCGCGGCTCGCGCTGGTACTGGCCGGGCTCGGTCTGACCAGCCTGTCGATGAACGCGCCCGCCGTGCGCGCGGTCGGCGCGAGCCTGGCCGCCACGACACTCGCCGAATGCGAGGCGCTCGCCGAGGCCGTCCTGGCCACGGCGGACCCGGCCGAGGCACGCGCGGCGGCCGCCAAGCGATAGCAAAGGTCCCTTGCTCCCCCGATCCGAAAAAGATCAGGGGGCATGTCGAAATCCGGTCCACGGGTTCGACGCCTTGGTGAAGACAGCCAAGACGACGAAAGGACCGGACCATGACGACCACCATGACCCCGACGCGGGCGGGACGCCGGGAGTGGGTCGGGCTGGCCGTGCTGGCCCTGCCCACCTTCCTGGTCTCCCTCGACGTTTTCGTCCTGATCCTCGCGCTGCCGAAGCTCAGCCAGAGCCTCGGCGCCGACAGCACTCAGCAACTGTGGATCATGGACGTCTACGGCTTCATGATCGCCGGCTTCATGGTCACCATGGGGACCCTCGGTGACCGCATCGGCCGCCGGAGGCTGCTGCTGATCGGCGCCACGGCGTTCGGGTTGGCGTCCGTCCTGGCCGCCTTCTCGACCAGCGCGCTGATGCTCATCGGTGCCCGCGCGGTCCTCGGTATCGCCGGTGCGACGCTGGCGCCCTCGACGCTCGCCCTGATCAGCAACCTCTTCCTCGACAGCCGTCAGCGTTCGCTCGCGATCGGTATCTGGGCAGGCTGCTTCATCGTCGGCGCGATCGCCGGCCCGATGGTCGGCGGCGTGCTGCTGGAGCACTTCTGGTGGGGTTCGGTGTTCCTGCTCGGCGTGCCCGCGATGGTCCTGCTGCTCGTCGTCGGACCGAAGTTCCTGCCCGAATACCGCAACGAGAACGCCGGCCACATCGACCTGCCGAGCATCGCGCTTTCGCTGGTCACGATCCTGCCCGCGGTCTACGGCATCAAGGAACTCGCCCGTGAAGGCGTGCACGTGGTCCCGGTGGCTTCGCTCCTGATCGGCCTCGGCTTCGGCGTGGTCTTCGTGCGCCGTCAGCGGACCCTCGCCGACCCGCTGATCGATCTGAAGCTCTTCCGCGGCCGCGCGTTCACGACGGCGTTGGGCGGGATGTGCGCGTTCACCATGCTGGGTGGCACGACGATGTTGTTCGTCGCGCAGTTCTTCCAGATCGTCCTGGAGCTTTCACCGGTCGGCGCCGCGCTGGCGTTGCTGCCGGGCATGCTCGCGTCGACCGTCGGCTTCCTGACCGCGCCGATCCTCGCCCGCCGCTTCCGTCCCTCGACCCTGATCGCCGGCGGGCTGGCAGGCGCGATCGCCGGATTCCTGTTGCTGACGCAGGTCGAGGCGGGCGCCGGTCCGGTGCTGCCGTCGATCGCGTTCGCCATCACCTGCCTGGGCGGCGGTCCGCTGGTCACCCTCGGCACGGATCTGGTCGTCGGCTCCGTGCCGCCGGAGAAGGCCGGTTCGGCGGCCTCGTTGTCGCAGACCGGCAACGAGTTCGGCTACGCGCTGGGCATCGCGACCGTCGGGACGCTGGGCAACGCGGTCACGCAGGCCCAGCTCGCCGACGCGGTCCCCGCGCACGACGCCTTCGCCACCGGGATGCACGCGGTGTCCGCGCTGGCCGCGCTGGTGCTGGCGGCGGTCGCGTACTTCGTGCTCAGGCACCTGCGGCACGTGCGCCCGGTCGGTACCGACTAACCGAAGAAGCCCCGTCGCGGGTGCTTGATGATCAATGTCCCCCCGTGCACGCGCCCGGTGATGACGAGCCGGGGCGTGCCGGGGCGGCCGTTCGAGCCGGTCCGGTCGTCGAGGCTGCCGAACTTGATGTCGGTGATCGAGTTGGTGTCGACGGCACCGTTCTCGGGGATGGTGATCTCCACCGAACCCCATTTGACCTGTAGTTCGATGTACACCACCGGATACCGGATCTCCGCTTGGGAGAAGTCCAGTTTGGTGGCGCCGTACTTGTTCCGGATCACCATCGCCTCCGGGACCAGCCAGTTCCCGTCGCGCTGCAACGCCGAGTACTTGCCGTTGAGTTCCATGGCCTGCCCGGACGGCGGCCCGTAGGCGTACTGCTGTGGCGGCGGTGTCCACGGGTTCTGTTGCTGACGCGGCACCATTCCCGCTTCGGGGTGCACCAGGCCCGGCAGATCCGTGAGGACCGCGTTCAGCTCACCGCGGGTCCTGGACGCGAGGGCGCGGTCGGTCCGCTCGGTGAACTCGTCGAGGTTCAGCATTCCGAGGCCGATCGCCTTCTGCAGTACTTCGACGACGTGTTCGCGTTCCGCGTCCGAGACCCGGATGTCCCGTCCGCTCAACGGCTTGGTCTCGGTCGTCGACTGCTCTTCCTCGCCCATGTCTGGAATGGTAGAACCGGATCTCACGCGCGAGATCGGGGAAATACCCTGAACAGACCCGCATTTCTTCCCGGTGCCGCCCTGATGGCGGCATTCCTTCTCCTGGCCGCATGCAGTCCGGTGAAGGCCGGCCCGACGCCACATTCCCCCGAGTCCACCGCTCCACCGCCGTCGCGAATCGAAGGCGAACCGGTGGACTACAGCGGTTTCCGGCTCGTCATGGCGACTTCGCCGCCTTCGATCCTCGATCCCGCCACCGGCGTCACCACTCCGCTTCCGGGTGCTCCGGGCGGGGACAGGGTCAACGACGTCGTCCGGGTCGGCAAGTTCCCGGTCGTGCTGTCGGCCGCCCGTTGCGGGCCATCGTGCCTGGAGCCGTCGGAGGTGCTCGTCTACGGGAATCCCAAGAACCAGCCTTGGCGGCTGGGCAAAGCGCGCAGTGTCGCCCCGTCGGCCGACGAAACCGGTGTCTGGCTGATCCGCGACGACGGCGACGACCTCTGCCGTCTCCAGTACGTCTCTCTGCTCGGCGTCGAAGGGGATCGCGGCCGTCCGGCGAGCTGTACGACGGCCGTGCGCCGAGAAGTGCCGAAGGGACTGCTGATCACGGTGAACAGCGGGACGTCCAGTGCCGAGGACGTGCTGATCGACCCGGCCACCGGCCGCGCCGTGCACCAGTTCCCTCGGGTGCTCGCGGTCACCAAGGACCGGATGCTGCTCGCCGAGCTGACCAAGTTCTCCGTGCTCGACCTGCGCAACGATCAACGCACCCCGGTCGAGCGGCCGGTGACCAACGGCACGCCGGGACCGGTGGTGCCGAGCCGCGACGGCTACCAGGTCGCCGTGCTGTTCGGCGACCCGGCATGGGCCGGGACGGCGACGCAGACCGCCGACGTCTGGGTGCTCGCTCTCGACACGCTGACCTGGACCCGGGCACCCTCGATGCCGATCGCGACCCCGCTCAAGCAGATCGCGATCGAATGGACCGAGGACGACGCTCTGGTGCTGACCACCGATGTCGTCGCGACCTGGCGGCTGGATCGTCCACACTGGACTGTCGGCAAAACGCCGTTGCCCGCCGAGCGGAACCGGTCGGTGGTGACCGTCGCCCAGGGCTGAGTCACTCCTCGTCGAGCCCGTGCTCGATGGCGTAGCGGGCGAGTTCGACGCGGTTGTGCAGCTGGAGTTTCCGCAGTGTCGACTGGACGTGGTTCTCCACCGTCCGATGCGACAGCACGAGTTTCTCGGCGATCTGCCGCGCCGTCATCCCCTTCGCGACCAGCCGCAGGACGTCGGTCTCGCGTTCGGTCAGCCGCGGTGGTGCGGGCCCGCCGTCGGGCGCGTCGGCCATGCGGCGGTATTCGCCGAGCACGAGTCCGGCGAGCCCGGCGGTGAACACCGGATCCCCGGCGGCGGTCCGTTTGACCGCGTCCACCAGTTCGCTTGCCGAGGCCGATTTCACCAGGTAGCCGGACGCGCCGGCTTTGACCGCTTCGAGGACGTCGCTGTGCTCGCCGCTCGCCGACAGGACCAGCACCTTCGTCGACGGCAGTTCCGTGGTGATCTCGCGGGTCGCGTCGACGCCCGACGTCTCACCGAGGTTGAGGTCCATCAGCACGACGTCCGGCCGGACCGTCCGCGCGATCCGGACCGCGGCGGGCGCGTCCGGCGCGGTGGCCCGCACGTCGAAGCCGTGCTCGGTCAGGTCGCGCGCGACGCCGTCGCGCCACATCGGATGGTCGTCGACCACCATCACCGACACTCCGGGTGCACCGGTCATCGCTTTCCCCTCGCCGCGACTGGAACCTTGACTTCCCATTCCGTGCCCTGGCCCGGCGCGGTGTCGAGGGCGACGCTTCCGCCCAGATCCCGCACGCGGCCCTTGATGGACTCCGCGATACCTAGATGTCCTTCGGCGCTCGCGCGTTCCATCACCCCGGGCGCGATTCCGGGACCGTCGTCACGAACGCTGATCACGACCTCGGTGCCGAGATCCTCCAGCAGCACCCAGGCGTGCGCCTCGGGACCGGCGTGCTTCTCCACGTTCGACAGCGCTTCGCGCGCCACCGCCACGAGTTCCGTGGTCACGTGCTCGGGCAGCTGAACCTCGCCCGCCGGTGTCGAGACCTGCACCGACGGGGTCGCGAGCAACTGGAGGGCGGCCCGGAGATCGGTGGTGCCGTTCGCGCTCGGCCGCGTCGGCTCGGTGGTGACCAGCGCGCGCAGCGCGATCTCCTGTTCGCCCGCCAGTTTCGCCAGTTCCGCGGCTTCTCCGCCGAACTCGGCACCGCGTTTGCGCACCCGCGCCAGCACCTGAAGGACGCTGTCGTGGATGGAGCGGGCGAGCCGCTCCCGTTCGGCCGTCGCGGCCTCCATGCGCAACGCCCTGGTCAGCGCGTCCGCGGACCTTCGCGCCATGGTCGCGGCCTGCCCGATCACGAACCCGCTCGCGGTCAGCAGGAAGCCGTCCCGCGCGACGTCGACGTCGAACCGCCAGCGCACCAGCCCGGTGACCACCGAGACCACCAGCCCGGCGAGTACCCCGCCGAGCGCGCCGAACCGCGTCCCGGCGGCCGCGGGCGGGACCGCCGCCCACACCGTCGTGATGAGCGGAGTGTTGGCGTCGAACTGCGCGGTGGACAAAATCCACGCCGAGGTGAACATGAGGATCACGGTCAGCGCGAGATCGACGCCGACCAGCCACGGCCAGCGGCTCGACGGCCGCGCGTAGAACACGCTGCTGACCACCGTCCACACCACCATCGCACCGAAGGCGGCCCACGCCAGCCACTGCTTCGCGTAACCGTCGTAGTGGACGACGAACGAGCCGAGCGCGAAGAGCAGTGTCGCCGCGCGAAGCACGATCACCCCGCGCCACAGCGGAGTGGCCGGGTCCCGCGTGTCCAGTGCCGAGACAGCGCGCCAGAGCGGGGTTTCGGTCACGGCTTGGCTTTGACCTCTTCATCCGGCGAGCCGGGATCGTTCGGCTGCGCCGCCTGATCCTTGAGGACGTCGACCTCGGCCGGATCGGGATCGTGTTCGTGCAGGAGCGATCGAATCCCGGCGTTGAGCACCGCGAGCAGCGGCACCGAGAGCAGCGCGCCCGCGATCCCGGCGGTGACGAGGCCCGCGGTGATCGCGAGCACCACCGCGAGCGGGTGCAGTTTGACCGCGCGGCCGAGCAGGATCGGCTGCAGCACGTGGCTCTCCAGCTGCATGACGCCGATGACGATGGCCAGCACGATCAGCGCGCCGACGACGCCCTTCGTCACCAAGGCGATCAGCACGGCCACCGCGCCGGCGATCACGGCGCCGATGATCGGGATGAACGCGCCGAGGAAGACCAGCGTCGCCAGCGGGATCACCAGCGGCACGCCGACGATCGCCAGCCCGATGCCGATGCCGACCGCGTCGACAACGGCCACCGCCGCCGTCGCGCGCACGTAGCTGACCAGCGACGCGAATCCGCGCCGCCCGGCGACGTCGACCCGGTTGCGCACCCGGCCGGGCACGCCGCGGACGAGGAACTTCCAGATCCCGTCGCCGCCGGAGAGGAAGAAAATGAGGATGAACAGGGTCAGGATGAAACCGGTGACGATCTCGCCGACGGTGCCCGCCGTGGTGAGCGCCGTGGTGGTGATCGACGCCTGGTTGTTCTGCAGGAAGCCGATCGCCTGGTTGATGAACTCCTGGATCTGCTCCTGGCGCAGGTGCAGCGGGCCGTCGATGAGCCACACCTTGATCTGGTTAAGGCTCTCCGTCAGCTGCTTCTGCAATTCCGGCAGACCGGAGGAGAACTGCGCGACGACGAACGTCAGCAGCCCGCCGAGTACCGCCAGCCCGGCGATCAGCACTATCCCGGCCGCGAGCCCGCGCGGGAACCTCAGCGTCATCAGCTTGGAGACCGCCGGCGCGAGCAGCGCGGCCAGCAGCAGCGCGATCGACAGCGGGATGACGACCACCGACAGGTAGCCGATCAGGAACACGATGACGTACAGCGCGGCGATCACCACGATGAAGCGCCACGCCAGCGCCGCGCCGATCCGCAGACCGCGCGGGACCAGAGCGGAGACGTCTTCGGTCGATTCGGAAAGGAAGGGGTTCGCCGGGTCGAATTCCGGCTGCTTGCGCTGGGGCTCGCTCACGCGCACACCGTATCGGTCCGGGGCGACGTTCTTGAGCATTCCGGGCAACGCGCCAGGGGTTGATTCGCCCGAAGCGACGCTTGACACACCGCCGCATGATCGACTCACGAGTAACAGGGTCTCGCCTGGAACGATCACCGATCGTGATCATGGGCTACACCCTGTGTTCTTCACACGATCGTGCCATCAAGGTGCTTCGAAGTCGCGCGGGCCTTCCGCACTTTGCTTATGTCGGTCCCGCAACGACGAACCGGAACACCCAGGCGAGCAGGAGACTGAGTGACGAACGCGGCGAAGAACGAGAGGCGGGGCGCGGCGCGCTTCGGCCGTCTCGCTTCGCGGGCGCTGTTCGTGCTCGGCGGCGCTGTCGCCGGTTCGGCCGCGGCCTGGGTCGTTTCCGGCGCTTCCGCTTCCGCCGACGTCGTTCCCTCCGCACCGGTGATCTCCACTCCCGAAACGAGCGTCACCCCGTTCACCGACGCCACCGCGGCCGGCCTGACCGACGTCTCGCGCGGTAGTTCGAAGTTCGCGGGCGACGTCGCCGGTGCGATGTGCGGTAACCGGCACCAGGAAGCCACCACGTGGTCGATGCCGGCCGAGGACAAGCCCGCGTCCGCGAAGCACCACTGCGGCGCCCTCCGTGCCGACGAGCACGAAGTGTCCACTCGCGTCAGCGACGCCGTCACCGATTTCGCGGACAACGCGGTCATCACCCCCACCGAGCGGACCCTCGGGGCTGTCGAGCACATCGTGCGCAAGCCGCAGGACACCCGCCAGGTGCTCGACGAGACGATCGCCGGAACGCCCGAGGCACAGGACTTCGGCCGCAAGGTCTGGGACTTCCTCGACCCGCGCGGGCACGGCGACCTCCTCCCGGAGCTCCCGGTCGGCGGCGTTCCCCTCGACCCGAGGTCCCCGTTGGAGACCGGCGGGGCAGGCGACCAGGTCACCGACTTCGCGCAGCTGGCCACGACTCAGTTCCCCGCTTTCACCGAGACCGTTCTCCCGACGCCGGCGTTCGTCCAGCAGCACGGAGCCGTCGCCGGTCAGGACGAGAACTCTCCTTCGCGTGACGGTCACCGCGGTGACTTCCCGCGTCCGCTTTCCCCGGCGCAGCTTCCCGTCGCGCCGTCCATCCCGACTGTCCCCGGCGGCGGCACCGCCCCCGGTGGTCACCTCGACGGCCTGACCTATGGCGTTCCGGCCTGGGTCGCCTCCGCCATCGAGCGTTCGCTGGCCGGCACCACGCTGGCCGGTACGCGGTACATGCCGCTCACCCCGGGCGCGCAGCCCGGCGTCACTCCCGACTGAACACCTCCTTCCGCGGGGTAGCCGACGCGCCCTACGCCTCCCGATTCCGGGCTTGGCTTCGCGTCCGCTCCTGATCCCCGCGACACGGCGGTGCGCTTTTGTGCGCCCGCATTCGTTCCACCCCCTCTGGTGCTTCCCGACGCTTCGTCGCGAGCACCTCCTCGAACCCGAAAGGGAACCCGAAATGAAGGAGACAAACCCCATGCAATCCTGGGCAAAGCGCGGACTCCAGACCGCGTTGGTCACGGGTGGGTTGTTGATGCTGGGCACTGGCATCGCTTCGGCTGACGAACAGGTCAACCCCGACATCCCTGCCTCTCCCCTCGACGCGAACGTCACCGTTCCCATCGAGATCGACAACAACGCCATCGGCATGCCTCTCGGCCAGGTCGACCTGCCCGGTTACGAGGGTGAGGTCAGCACCAAGACCGTCACCAAGCCCGTCCCCGAGGCGCTCGCCTCGGCTTCTTCGCCCAGCAGCGGCATCGACGGCATCGGCGGAGGGCTCCCCAGCCTTCCCACCACCGGCGCCATCCCCGCCCCGCTGGCCAAGGGTGAGCCCGCCCCTCAGCTCAGCGGCGGACTGACCCCGGGTGGATTCACCACCACGGACGACATCCTCAAGGGCAACAAGATCGTCGGCGACGTCGTCGTCCCGATCCAGATCGTCGACAACGCCATCGGCGTGCTCGGCGACGCCGAGGTCGAGGGTGGAAGCCACCAGCAGACCTGGGCGCACAATCAGGACATCGAGACCACCGGTGAGGACTCCAGCCTCGCCGGGAACGTCGTGTCCCTCGACTGGGCACTGCCCGTGCAGATCGCCGGCAACGGCGGCGGGCTCGCCGGCGGCACCGGCCGCGTGGTCGGCGGCTCCGCCAACCAGAGCACCACCGAGACCGGCAACATCACGACCGACGGCGAGGGCTCCGCCACCTCCGGCAACGTCGTGGCCGGTCAGTTCGCCACCCCGGTCCAGGTGACCGGCAACGCCGCGTCCTGGATCCTCGGCAACGCCAACAGCTCCGGCTACGAGGCCGAGACCGACGCCACCTCCGGCGGCTGGATCGAGACCGACGGTGACGACTCCTCGATCGGCGGCAACGTCGTCGCGGCGCCGATCGCCCTGCCGGTGAAGGTCAACGACAACGCGGCCGCCGCGTGGGGTTCGCTCGCGAACTCCAACAGCAGCTCCTCCGCCGACGCGACGGCGGGCGACACCACGCCCGGCTGGAGCAACGTCCCCAGCTACGTGCAGACCGAGGGCGAAGACTCGTTCCTCGCGGGCAACGCGGTCGTGCCGCAGACCGCGGACGTCGCCAACGTCGGCGGCGTGGCCGCCAGCTGGATCGGCCTCGCGAACACCGGCACCGAGGGCGGTACCAGCCAGTCCAGCGCCGTCGACGCCGGTGGATTCGTCAGCTCCGCGGGCGAAGGTTCCGCGGGCGGCGGCAACATCATCGACCCGGCGGTGGCCGCCCCCGTCGAGGCGACCTGCATCGCGGGCACCTACATCGGCAACGCCAACGCCACGTCGTGCGACAACACCGTCGACGCGAACGCCGGCAACGGCAGCCACACCACCGGTGAGGACTCCACCCTCGCCGGCAACATCGTCAACACCCAGGCCGCGCTGGCCCCCGAGGTCTACGGCGTCGGTGGCTCGCACCTCGGCCAGGCCGTCGCCCAGGCGACCGAGACGAAGACCGTGACCGCCGGCGGGTATGACGGCACCACGGGCGACGGCTCGTCCGGTTCGGGCAACATCGTCCAGGTCCCGGTCGCGGCTCCGGTCGAGGTCTTCGGCGTCGGTGGCTCCTTCATCGGCCAGGGCTCCGGCTCCGTCGACGAGACCAAGGTCATCTCCGGCGGCGGCGGCGGTAACACCGACGACGACAACGGTTTCCTGAGCTCCAACCTGGGCACTGTGCCGATTTCGCTGCCGCTGCAGGCCTTCGGGATCGGTGGCGCGCTCATCGGTCAGGGCCACGGCGCCGCTGACGGTGACACCACCTCCAACGCTGGTGGCGATGTCCACGCGACCGGTGACGGTGGCGCGGGCGCGGGCAACCTGGTCTACGGTCCGGTCTCCCTGCCGGTCCAGGCGCACAACTTCGCGGCGGTGCTCGGCGGGATCGCTTCGGGCTCCGGCTCGAACCTGACCGACTCCAACGCGGGTGGCGACGCCACCGCCAACGGTGAAGAAGGCACCCTGGCGGGCAACATCGTCCAGTCGCCCATCGGTGGCGCGGTCCCGATCACGGGTCACGGCGTGGCCGGTGCGGGCATCGCCGAGGGCACCAGCGTCAACGACGTCGTTTCGACGGCGGGCGGCGACGCCACCACCAACGGTGACGGCGGAGCGGCCGCGGGCAACATCGTCGGCCCGCAGCTCCTGCCGCTGGTGCCGTTCGCGCACGACGCGGTTTCGGCCGTCGGCACCGCGACCGCACGGAGCACCGACACCATCGATGCCACCTCGGGTGGGGACGTCGAGACCTCGGGCCTCGACGGATCGCTGTCGGGCAACATCCTCGACCTCCCGGCCGCCGCGGACGGCAAGCTGTTCGGCAACGCGATCGCCGCGCTCGGTGGCGTTTCGGAGACCACGTCGGACAACGTCACCCTCGGCCAGGTCGGTGGCGACAGCAGCACGGACGGCAGTGGAGATGCCCTTTCCGGGTTCAACGCCCACCACCCGTTCATCTTCGTGATCCCGCTGGACAGCCACGAGATCCCGGTGCTGGCCAGCGCGGAGTCGACCAGCACGGACCTCACCGAGATCAACGACGAGGACTACAGCCGCGCCTTCCTCGACTCGGTCGGTTCGGAGATGCCGATCGACGCGCTGCCCACGCTGCCGTTCGGTGCGGCCGCCCTCCCCGCGGTTCCCGCGGTGCCGTCGCTGAACGGTGCCGGCATCCTGCCGACCACCGGCGCCCGCGCCAACGGTCCCCAGCTGGCGACCCTCCCGGTGCAGATGGCCGGGCAGACCGCGCTGAAGCAGCTCAGGACCATTCCGGCCCAGCTGCCGAAGTCCGGCCTGCCCGAGCTGCCCGGAACCCCGGCGCTGCCCGGAACCCCGGCACTGCCGAAGGTTCCGTCGCTGCCCGGCGGCACCACTCGTGCGGACGCCCCGAAGGTCGCGCAGCTCCCCGCGCTGCCGGCGGCCGGTGAGCTGCCGGTGGACCTGCCTGCCGTTGGCGAGCTGCCCATCGGCCAGCTGCCTGCTGTTGGCGAGCTGCCTGTCGGCCAGCTGCCTGCCGTTGGCGAGCTGCCTGTCGGCCAGCTGCCTGCTGTTGGCGAGCTGCCTGCTGTTGGCGAGCTGCCTGTCGGCCAGCTGCCTGCTGTTGGCGAGCTGCCTGTCGGCCAGCTGCCTGCCCTGGGCCAGCTGCCCGCCGCGGGTCAGCTGCCGACCGACGGCAAGCCGCCGGTGCAGCTGCACACGACGGGCACCCTGCCCGGCGTGAACAGCACCCCGGCGATGCCGACCGCGCAGGTTCCGGCTCTGGCGAACGCCGACTCGTCGCCGCTGAGCATGTTCCAGCGTTTCGTGGGCACCCTGACCGGCAAGAAGTTCCACACCATGTGAACCTGCCAGTCGGCTCACGCCACTGAATGAGAACGCGGGCCCGGGAGGCGACTCCCGGGCCCGCTTTTTGTCGTCGTGAGTGATTCGGGTCGTTATCGAGGGGTAAGTCAAACGCAGACAACGCCGCAGGGCGCGGGTCCAGTGGGTCGTGAGTGGCGATTCGGGTGAGAACCCGAATCGCCACTCACGACCAACCTGACCCACCCCTCACCGGAAGCCTCAAGACGCCACGGTTGCCTTACCCCCAATAGAACCACCCGGATCACTCACGAGTCCTTCCGAACAACGCGTCCTGTGCCGCGCCCATCGCGGTCAGCACCGCGCCTTCCCGCACCGCGCCGCCGCCGACGGTTCCCGCGCGTACCTCGGTCCGCAGCGGCGAAATCTCCGCGAGCCGTCTGCTCACCCGGTCCGCCAGCGCGTCGCCGCCCGCCCGGCCGACTTCGCCGCCGAGTACGACACAGCCCGGGTCCAGTACCGCGGTGACCGCGGCGGAGCCGATGGCGATCCGCTCCGCGACGATCTCCAGGAAGTCTTCGGCGTCCGCGTCGATCGCGTACCCGACAGCCGCTTCGGCTGCTTCGGCGTTGTCGGACGGCGAAGCCGGGATGCCGTGCGCTCGGGCAAGTTCGCAGATCGCGACGCTGCCCGCGAGGGTGTGGAAGCCGCCGTCGCAATCGGTCGCCGTCGGAAGCCTGCCGGGGCCGAGCATCGGCAGGAACCCGATCTCCCCCGCGCCGCCCGAGGCGCCCCGTCGGAGCGAACCGTCGAGAACGACGGCCGCGCCGACGCCGAAACCGAGCCACAGCAGCACGAACGTGTCCCGGTCGCGAGCGGCGCCGAGCCGTTGTTCGGCCGCGGCCGCGAGGTTGACCTCGTTCTCCAGCAGCACCGGGATGCCCAGCCGACGCCGGAGCTCGAAGACGAGCCTCCCGTGCCATGTGGGCAATCCCCCGGCCGGTCGCAGTCCTCCGGTCGCCGGATCGACCAGTCCGGGAGCGCCGACGGCGATGGTGTGCAGCACGGACGCGCCCGCTTCGGTGGTGGTGTCCTTCAGCAGCGTGATCGCGCGCTCGACGGCCACGTCGGTGTCGATGTCCAGGTCGAACGGGAGCGAGGCCTCGGCGCGGGTCCGCCCCAGCAGGTCCGCGACCGAGACGGCCATCCCGTGCGTACGGATGTCGAGGCCGGCGAGGAACGCGCGTTCGGCGACGATGCCGTACAGCTTCGCGTTCGGCCCTCGGCGTTCGGCGCCCGCTTCGCCGACGACGGCGATCAGCCCGGCGTCCTGCAGCCGTTCGACGAGGTCGGCGACGGTCGGCCGGGAGAGCCCGGTCGACGTCTTGAGCTGAGCGGCCGTCAGCGGGCCCTCGCGCTGGAGCAGGTCGAGGGCCAGCCGGTCGTTGATGGCCCGCGCGGTACTCGGGGAGGCGGACGGCATCCGAATGACACTCACCGGCAGATCCTCCCAGAATTAATTATCAGGTTCCCTTCCTGATAGTTTACGCTGATGCTCGTCGGGTTGTCTCGTGGACCTTGGGGGCCCAATGAGTAATGCAGTGGAAACCGTCGGCGGGCCGACGCGGCGGGTGCGGCAGGCGCGGGTGGCCGTCGCCGCCATCTTCGCCGTGCACGGCGCGGTGACCGGCAGTTTCGCCACCCGGATCCCGTGGATCCAGGAACACGCGGGAATCAGCGCCGGACAGCTCGGCCTCGCGCTCGCTTTCCCCGCCATCGGCGCCTCGCTCACCATGCCGCTCGCCGCGCGGATCGGGCACCGGCTCGGTGGCCGACAGGGCCTGCGGGTGCTGCTCGCCTACTGGACGCTGGCGCTGATCCTGCCGTCGTTGGCCGGAAACCTCTTCACCCTGTGCCTGGCGTTGTTCGTCTTCGGTACCGCGGCGGGCACCTCGGACGTGCTGATGAACGCGCTGGGTGTCGACGTCGAGGAGAAGATGGGCAAGTCGGTCATGTCGGGGCTGCACGGCATGTGGACCACGGGCGCGCTCGTCGGATCCGCCGCCGGTGCGCTCGCCGCGCACGCCGCGCTCGACGCCAGGGTGCATCTGGCGATCGCGTCCGCCGTGCTCACCGTCGCCGGCGCGCTCATCTGCCAAGCGGTGCTCGACGTCCGCAGCGCGCCTGACGAGCACCCGCCGCCGAGGTTCGCGTTGCCGCCGAAGTCGGCCGTGATCATCGGGGCCGTCGCGTTCTGCGCTGTCTTCGCCGAAGGGGCGAGCCTCGACTGGTCCGCCGTCTACCTGCGTGATGTCCTCGGCACCTCGCCCGGTATCGCGGCGGCGTCGACCACCGCGTTCACCTGCACGATGGCGGTCGCCCGCCTTTCCGGGGACGCGCTGGTGCGACGCTTCGGCGCGGTCAAGACGGTCCGCGCGGGTGGCGCTTTCGCGACGGCGGGTGGTCTGCTGGTCGTCTTCGCCGCGAATCCGGTGATGGCGATGGCCGGATTCGCCTTGATCGGCCTCGGTGTCTCCGTCGTCGTTCCGCTCGCCTTCGCGGCGGCCGGACGCAGCGGCCCGACGCCGAGCCAGTCGATCGCGGGCGTCGCGACCATCACCTACTCCTCCGGGCTCGTCGCGCCGTCGCTGGTCGGCGGGATCGCCGACCTGACGTCGCTGACGGTGTCTTTCGGGCTGGTCACGCTGCTCGCGCTCGGCCTCGTGGCCGGCGCCGGGGTGCTCCGCTCCCGCTAGCCGAACTGGAGGGAGCGCTTGGCGAGGCCGTACCAGTAGCCGTCGATCACGGTCTCGCCCTTCCCTTCGGAAGAGCTCGCGCCGAGCGAGACGAACAGCGGTGCGAAGTGCTCGATCCTGGGGTGCGCGATGGCCGCGGCGGGTGCCTTGTGCTGGAAGTCCAGCAACGCGTCGAGGTCGCCCTCGCGCAGGGTTTCCGCACCCCAGTGATCGAATTCGCTCGACCAAGCCGGTGGCACGCCGTCGGTGCCGTCGGTCTGGCGCATCGCGCTCAGGTTGTGCGTGAAGAAGCCGCTGCCGATGATCAGCACGCCCTCGTCCCGCAGCGGCGCGAGTTTCCGGCCGAGGTCGAACAACTCCCGCGGGTCCAGCGACGGCATGGACACCTGCAGCACCGGGATGTCGGCGTCCGGGTACATCTCCACGAGCGGGACATAGGCGCCGTGGTCGAGGCCGCGGTCGGGCGCGTCGTGGACCGGCGTTCGCGTCGAGCGCAGGAGTTTCCGCACCTTGTCCGCGAGTTCGGGAGCGCCGGGCGCGGCGTATTTCACCTGGTAGTAGCGATCGGGGAAGCCCCAGAAGTCGTAGACCAGCGGCACCGTGGTGGTGGCGCCGAGGGTCAGTGGCGCCTCTTCCCAGTGTGCGGAGACGACGAGGACGGCCTTCGGCTTTTCGAGGTTCGCCGACCAGTCGGCGAGTTGGCGGGTCCAGGTGGCGTCGTCGGCGAGCGGCGGCGCGCCGTGGCTGAGGTAAAGCACCGGGGTGGCGGCCATGTCAGCTCCAAGTGTTTGAACTTTCAACTACCAGGATAGACGACGTCACCCGTCCTCGCCTTATTCCGAGGCGGGGATACTTCTCGTGTGAACAGCGATGCCGTGGCCGACGTGGAACGCGCGATGATCGCGATCCGGCGGAGTCAAGCGAGGCGCTCGCTGTCGAAGCTCGCCCGCGATCGCGCCGAATCGATGCCCGACCAGGCGGTGCAGGGCCTCCTCGACGCCGTCGAAGCGGCCGAGGAGAGCGGCGAGCCCGGTACCGTCACGAGCCTCGCGACGGCGCTGACCATCGACCAGCCGCGCGCGAGCCGGCTGGTCGCGCGGGCCGTCGACGAGGGTTTTCTCCGGCGTGAGGCCGATCAGCGTGACGGCCGCCGGGCCGTCTTGGTGCTCACCGACAGCGGGCGCGCCGCGGTGACGCGCATGCATGAGTTCCGTCGTTCGGTGTTCGCCGAGGCCATGGCGGACTGGCCGGAAGAAGACCGGCGCGAGTTCGCCCGGTTGCTGACCGCCTTCGTCCGGAACTACGGCGCGCTCGGCTCGGCCGTGAGTGGCGATTCGGCTTAGAACGCGCTTCGCACGGTTTCACGAGGAGGTCGTGAGTGCTAATGAGGGTTCTAACCCTCATCGTCACTCACGACCCCGCGCTGAGCAGGACACATCTCAGGTGCTGGCCGCGTGCCCCCACTCACGAGGCCGTCTTCCTCACTTCCCGCAGAAGACCGTCTTGAGCAGCTTGTTCAGCGCCCCCGGGAAAGCCTGCGTCGGGTCGTTCGCGGCGTCCCCGCCGGTGATCGACGCGGTCAGCGTCTTGCTGCCGTCCGGTGTGCTGTACATCAGCGATCCGTAGCCGTTGAGGCCGCCGTTGTGGTTCAGGACGGTCCCGACGCAGCCCGGCCCCAGGTCCTGAGTGAACTGTCCGAGGCCGTAGTAGCCGTAGAGGCTTTCGCTCTGTGGGTGGGTCTTGCGCATCTCGGCCAGGAGCGTGGCCGGTAGAAGCTTGCCGCTCTGGAGTGCGGAGAAGTAGGTCTGGAGATCCTTGGTCGTCGAGATCATGTCTCCCGCGCTGGAGATCCAGGACGGGTTCTGGTGGGTGACGTCGACCGTCTTCCACTGACCGTCGTTTTCATAGCGGTAGTAGGCGTGGGCGTACGGCTTGGGCATTCCCGGCCAGGCGCCCGGCGACAAGGTGCCCCGCAATTTGAGCGGCCGCAGGATCCGCCGGTCCAGCTCGTCGGCGAAGGAGTGGCCGGTGAGCTTTTCGACCAGCAGCCTGGCGACCACGTAGTTGGTGTTGGAGTAGCTCCAGCTCGCCCCTGGCTCGAACAGCAGCGGTTTGGCCACCGACAGCCGAACCAGCTCTTCGGGCTGGTAGGTGTGGAAGCGCTTGTCCACCCATTCCTGGCCGGCCCACGGGATTCCCGGCGTGACCGTCCCGTCCGGGTTGTACTGGCCGGTGTGGTTGAACAGACCACTGGTGTGCTGCAGCAGCATGCGGACGGTGATCCGCCGGTCCAGGCCGAACCGCGGCAGGAAGCCCGCCACCGGGGTGTCCAACCCGATCCTGCCTTCGGCAACCAGCTGCAGTACCAGGGTCGCGGTGAAGTTCTTGGTCGTGCTGCCGACCCGGAAGTGGCCGTTGGTCGGCGGCTTCGCCGTTCCGCCCAGCTCGCGCACCCCGGCGCTGCCGGTCCACTCACCCCGCTCGTCGCGCACCCGCAGCTGCATCCCGCCGAAACCGGCGTCGACGAATTCCTGCGCGGCGCGCTGCAGCTCCGGCCGATCCTGTCCGGCCGAGGCCGTCGGCGCGGCCACGCCGGCCAGCAGCGTGACACCCAGCGCCGTGATCCCCACTCGCCGGAGGATTCCGTTCTTCGTACCCCTCAGTGACTTGGTCATGGGACCACGTTCGCGTGCCGCGCTGACACGGGGCAGTCACCGCGCTGACACGGCCGTCGTCAGCCGGAGACGCGAGCTTCGATGCCGTCGAGCAGGAAGTCGAGACCTATCCGGAAGGTCTGGTCGGCGTCCAGGTGGACGGCGTCGCGCACCACCGTCTCCAACGCCGGGAACCGGCCGGTGGCGAAGGTCCGTTCCAAATAGGGTCCGTGTGCGCTCTGCCAGCGCTTCTCGTCCATCCCGGTGGCCCGTTCGGCACGCCGCTCGGCGATCTCCCGGCGCACCGCGCCGATCACGTACGAGTGGACCGCGGAGACCACCGGCATCTTGGCGTCCACGCCGACGTCGTCCAGCGCGGCCAGCACGATCTCCCCACCCGTCAGCGCGTTCGGGCCGAGCCGGGGCCTGCCACCGAGGAGATCGGCGAGCCATTCGTGCTGGCGGGCGGCGTGCCGGGTGGTTTCGGCGAGAGACCGCAGTACCTCTCGCCAGTTGTCTCCGGCGGGCCGGATCTCCGCGTGGACGGCGTCGACCATCAGGTCGAGCAGCTCGTCCTTGCTCGCGATGTAGCCGTACAGCCGCATCGGGCCGACGTCCAAGGCGGCGGCGACCTTGCGCAGTGACACCGCTTCCAGGCCATCCGCGTCGGCCAGCCGGATCGCCGCTCGGACGATCCGCTCCCGGCTCAGCGAGGCCGGTGCCGGTCGATTCGGCGGTTCCGGCCGTTCCCACACCAACATGGCGCTGACAATACATCGCATCAGTCGATACACTGTATCGAAGAATACAGTGTATCGAGGGGTGACGACATGACCATCGCCATCGTCGGAGCAGGTCTGGGTGGCTTGGCTCTTGCCAGGGTGTTGCACGTGAACGGCATCGACGCCGTCGTCTACGAACGGGAATCGTCACGCGACGCGCGCGGCCAGGGCGGGATGCTCGACATCCACTCCGGTCAGCGGGCGTTGCGCGAAGCAGGACTGATCGACCGGTTCTACGAGATCGCCCGTGGTGAAGGGCAGGACATGCGTCTCCTCCAGCCTGACGGAACTCTGCTGCTCCAAGAGGACACGCCCGACGACGCCCCGCTCGCCCGGCCCGAGGTCGATCGCGCCGATCTGCGCGGCCTGCTGCTGGATTCCCTCCCCGAAGGTGTGGTGCGCTGGGAGCACGCGTTCGAATCCGCCGAGAACGGCCGGGTGCGGTTCGCCGATGGCGGAAGTGCGACTCATGACCTGCTGGTCGGCGCGGACGGCGCGCAGTCCCGGGTCCGCCCGCTGGTCACCGACGCCCGCCCGGCGCATCTCGGCCAGAACGTCGTCGAGGTCGGCATTCCGGACATCGACCGCACCCGCCCCGACCTCGCGGCGATGGTCGGACGCGGCAACTACTGGGTGCTGGGCGACGGAGTGTCCTTGGGGGCGCAGCGCAACGGTGACGGCCGGGTCCGGATCGGTATCAGCTTCTACGACACCGGCGAAGACTGGTTCGCCACCAGCGGCATCCCCTTCGACGACCCGGCCGCCGCCCGGGCGCGGCTGATCGAGCTGCTCGACGGGTGGGACTCACGGATCATCGCGCTGATCGAGGCCTGCGACGACCTGGTCGTGCCGAGGTCGATCAGCGCGCTTCCGGTCGGTCTGACCTGGCCGTCGACACCGGGCGTCACGCTGATCGGTGATGCCGCGCATCTGATGCCGCCGGTGGGCGAGGGCGCCAACATGGCGCTGCTCGACGGTGCCCTGCTCGGTCTCGCGCTGGCCGCGCACCCGGACGACTATTCGACCGCCGTCAAGGAATACGAACGCGAGATGTTCGAACGGACCAGCGCCGCCGCCCGCATGTCCGCGGACATGCAGGAACTGCTGATGGCGCCCGACGCCGCCCAGAGACTGCTCGCGTTCTTCCAGCCCGGCTGAAGTCACACCCGCTTCACGCTGTGAGCCGAACTGCTGTCAGCTGAACCGCTGTCGTGGCAAGGCCCGGCCGAGCAGTCTGGAGAAATGGATCTCGGGTTTCGTGGCGAAGTGGTGGACTTCTATCACCGGTTCCGGCGTGGTTATCCGCCGGCCGTGATCGACGCACTGGTGGACGCGTTCGAGCTGACCACCAGTGATCTCGTGGTGGATCTGGGGTGCGGTACCGGGCAGCTGACCCTGCCGATCGCGGAGCGAGTGCGGTCCGTGGTCGCCGTTGATCCGGAGCCGGACATGCTTTCGCGCGCCCGGCGTGGCGCGAGTGAGCAGGGGACGGCCAACGTGAGCTGGATGGTCGGGTCCGACACCGACATCCCCGCGCTGGGCGCGCTGATCGGCGATCGACGTCTGGCGGCGGTGACCATCGCGCAGGCGCTGCACTGGATGCGGCACGATGAGCTGTTCCGCGCGGTGGTCCCGTTTCTCCGGCCCGGCGGCGGGGTGGCCGTGGTGACCAACGGGACCCCGTTGTGGCTGCAGGACAGCGAGTGGTCCCGCGCGCTGCGTGGCTTTCTGGAGGACTGGCTCGGCAGCAAGACGACCGGCACCTGCGGTACCGACGACAGCAGCCAACGGCTGTATCGCGACAGCCTGGTCGCCGCCGGCTATGCCGCGTCGGTCGTCACCGTCGAGTACTCCGACGAACTCACCGCGGACCAGATCGTCGGTGGCGTCTATTCGGCGCTGCCCGTCGGCCGCGTCCCCTCCCCCGAGGAACGCCCGCGGTTCGCCGAGCGGCTCGGCGATGTACTCCAGCCGCATCGGCCGTTCATCGAGGACGTACGGGTGACGGCCCTGATCGGCCGGATTCACTGAGCCGACACCGACTCGGCCAGGCGGCGCGCGCGTCTCCTACGCCAGGTGATGACGATTCCGCGCCTTCCCTACGGGAGTCGCCTAGTCGTGCGAGAGGTCGACGAACCGGCTGTAGTGCAGTTGGTGCGCGACGGTGATCGTCGCCGTCGGCCCGGCACGGTGCTTCGCGATGATCAGGTCCGCTTCACCGGCGCGCGGGTCGTCCCGCTCCCAGGCGTCGGGGCGGTTCACCAGGATGACGAGGTCGGCGTCCTGCTCCAGCGAACCGGACTCACGGAGGTCGGACAGCATCGGGCGCTTGTCGGTCCGCTGCTCGGGACCACGGTTCAGCTGACTGATCGCGATCACCGGGACCTCGATCTCCTTCGCCAGCAGCTTCATCTGCCGTGAGAACTCCGAGACCTCCTGCTGCCGGGACTCGACGCGCTTGCCCGAGGTCATCAGCTGCAGATAGTCGAGGACGACGAGTTTGAGGTCGTTGCGCTGCTTGAGCCGCCGGGCCTTCGCGCGGATCTCCATCATCGTCATGTTCGGCGAGTCGTCGACGAACAGCGGCGCCTCGGAGACCTCGCTCATCCGGCGCGCGAGCCGGGTCCAGTCGTCGTCGGACATCTTGCCACCGCGCATGTCCGCCAGCCGGATCCGAGCCTCGGCCGAGAGCATGCGCATGACGATCTCGGTCCTGCTCATTTCCAGCGAGAAGATGACGCTGGTCAGACCGTGTTTGATGGACGCCGAACGCGCGAAATCCAGTCCCAGGGTCGATTTCCCTACACCGGGTCGCGCGGCGACGATGATCATCTGTCCGGGGTGCAGGCCGTTGGTCAGATCGTCGAAGTCGGCGAATCCGGTCGGGATGCCCTGCGACTGCCCGCCGCGCGACGCGATCGCGTCGATCTCGTCCATGGTCGGCTGGAGCAGTTCTTCCAGCGCGACGTAGTCCTCGCTGGTGCGCCGCTCGGTGACGTCGTAGATCGCGGCCTGCGCGCGGTCGACGACCTCGTCGATGTTCGCGCCGTCGGCCGCGGCCGCGCCATAGCCGTACTGCACGATCCGCGTGCCCGCCTCGACCAGGCGCCGCAGCACCGCCTTCTCGGAGACGATCTCCGCGTAGTATCCGGCGTTCGCCGCCGTCGGCACCGTCGCGATCAGGGTGTGCAGGTACGGGGCGCCGCCGATGCGGCCGAGTTCGCCCCGGCGTTCCAGTTCGGCGGAGACGGTGATCGGGTCGGCGGGTTCACCGCGTCCGTAGAGGTCGAGGATGACGTCGTAGATCGCCTGGTGCGCGGGCCGGTAGAAGTCGTCGGGGCCGAGGGCTTCGATGACGTCGGCGACGGCGTCCTTCGACAGCAGCATGCCGCCGAGCACGGACTGCTCGGCCGCGATGTCCTGCGGCGGCTGGCGGTCGTATTCCCCGCCACGCGGCCCGGGGTCGCTGGGACCCGGGTCGGACTCCGCGTACATCGGATTGCGGTCGTCGGTCAGCGCCACCGCTGCTGCCACCTCCTCAGGCATCGAACACGCGTTCGATTATGCCAGAATTTCCCCGGTCGGTCCCCTGTGCTCGCCGTCCGCCCTCCCGCGGCTCCTCGAGCTCCCCTGTGTTCATCTTCCGGACCCCTCGGACGCAACACTGCGTACTGGCCCGGCGGGCACGGTAGGCCCCCCGAAAGGACCAGCGCAATTTCGCCTGGGGACCGCCCTGTGGACAACCTGGGGATGACTGCGGGCATCCCTTCACAGGTGGCCCGAAGCCTGTGTACAACTTGTGGGCAACGCTGGAATGGTCTGACAAAATCGCTGGTCAGGGCCTGTGTACACACTGTGGAGAACTTTCTTCGAATCCGCCCGGCGTGTCGGGCGAAATCCGTCATTCGGCGTGTCGCACGGCGGCGCACAGGGGTGCCCTGTGGATGGATACTACGGAGGGTAGAGGGTCCACTCGCCGGGCCGGCCGGCGTGTGATTCAGGACGCGAACAACCTGCCCTGTGCGCTCCGTAGTCGGTCCGCGAGAACCTGCTGGTCGGCGGGTGTGAAGGCGATCCTCGGCTCGCCACTCCCCGGTACCTCTTCGGTCAGCCACCGGCCCTCGGACGTATCGATGTAGTTCACCGGGCGTTCGATCCGCTGCCGCGCGCCGCTCCGGCCGCGAGCGGCGACGTACAGGCTGCCGCTGCCCAATCGGCGTAGCGCGAGGATGCGGCGAAGCTCGTCGGCCTCCTGGCTGCCGGCGCTCTGTCGACCGCTGCGAAGCACCTCGAAGCCCTCGTCCTGCGCCGTCGACGACGAGCGCGGCGCTTCGATCTGGCTCTTCGGGACGGCGATCGGACGTCCACGTCCCGGCGCGAGCTTCGGGATCTGGTCGAGGAACTCGGTGAGCAGCTCCTCAGGCCGCACCGAAGCGAGCGCGATGCCGTCGTGTTCGCTGTGCCGGGCTAGTACGAAGCCCTCCCCGCCACTGCTGCCCGCCAGCAGGGTGAAGCTCAGCGCCTTGCCCTCGAATCCGCCGTCGACCCAGCCGTAGTACTCCAGGGACGGCCTGGCGATGGCTTCGAGCGTCGCCTTGAATCCGGGGTGCAGTCCCCTGGCGCCGAAGAGGCCCTGGCTCGCCAGTTCCTCATTGGTCCGTTCGTCCTCGGTCCGCTGTGCTTCCTCGCTGTACCAGGTCGGTGTTTCCGACAGGATCGTGTGCGGTTCGCCGCCACGGCGGCGGATCAGCGTGATGAGGGTGCCGGTCGTGATAGTGACCTGCTTGTCCAGCACCGGAACTGCCCCCTAGTCGTTCATGTTCGTCCAGCCCGGAACAAGACAAGCCGGGCGCGGCGCCAATTTTGGCACGCGCCCGGCGCGAGAGTACGTATTACTCCCCGATCACCGGCGGTGCGGTGAGTTCGTCGGTGCCGAAGATGTCGTTGGGGTCGTCGCCGACGAGGTACTTGGCGCTGCGCTCCTCGTCCTCGCCGCCCTTCCCCTTGGCGGCACCGGCACCGGCACCCATCCCGCCCATGCCGCCCATCATGCCGCCCGCACCGCGACCCGCACCGGCTCCGGCACCGGCCGCGCCACCGCCCATCCCGGCGCCGCCCATCGCGCCCGCGTTGCCGGGCAGGGCCGCGCCGCTCCCGCCACCGGGCCCGAATCCGGGGCCGAAGCCGCCGTCCGGACCGAAGCCGCCCGCGCCGGGGATGTCGGCGCCGCCGAAGCCGGCGCCGCCACCTCCTCCGCCGCCGCTCGGGCCGAAGCCGCCGGCACCGGGGATTTTCGGCGGGGTGAAGCCGGACGCGTTCGTCCCGTCGTCCCAGGACGGCGGCTTGTAGCCGCTGCCGGGGATGTTCGGGTTGTACTGCCCGCCGGGCAGGTTGGAACCCGGCAGGTTGGAACCCGGCAGGTTCGAGCCGGGGAAGTTCGAGCCGGGCAGATTGCTGCCGGGAAGGTTCGAGCCGGGCAAATTCGAACCCGGCGTACCGATACCCGGCATGTTCGACCCGGGAATGCTCGGCATCCCGCCGGGCGGCATCGAACCGGGCGGCGTCGAGATGCCCGGCATGCCGTTGTGCCCGTTCCGGTCGCCCTGACCGTTCCCGTTGCCGTCCTTGTCCTTGCCGTTCCCGCCGCCGCCGTTGACGTCGACGCCTCTGTTTTGCCCCTCCATCTTGCTGTAGGTGGGCAGCTTCTTGCCGTTCTCGGAACTGGCCTTGAAGTACTCGTTGAACGCGTCGACGTTCGCTTGACCTTTTTGGTTGTAGTCCCGGATCGCGCGGTCGGTGTCGGTCGTCCACGGGGTGACGGAGTTGAGCAGGTTGTTCTTCGGCGGGTCCTTCGGGACCGGCTGGACCTTCGCCTTCACCGTGGTGAACGCGGTGTTCTGCTCGCCCAGGTACTTGTCGGAGTCCGTCAGCTTCTTGCCGGAGTCCGCCATCCAGACCCGCAGCGGATGCGCGCCGGACTCCTGCGCGGCTTCGGCGCTCTTACCGGTCCAGGCGGCGTCCATTTCCTTCGACAGGTTGTCGATGGTGGTCAGCCTGTCCTGGTAACCGGCCTTGAGCCGGGTCGCCGCGGCCTGTCCCTCCTGGATCGACCCGGTACCCGGGCCGGTGACGATCTTCTCCCAGATGTTGTAGCAATCGATCTTGCGATCACCGCCCGACGCTTCGAAGTCGCCGGATTTCGTGGTCGCCAGGTTGTAGGCCGAGTACCCGGCGATGATCGGCAGCAGGAACACGCCTCAGCCCTCCTTCAACGTCTCGATCATCGCTTCCCCCACTTTGCGCGCCACCGGGCACGGGTCGCTCGCGCCCGGCCCGTGGTCGTACTGCACCAGGATGTTCACGGCCAGCTGGTCGGTCACGCCGACGAACAGACCGCATTTGCCGCTTTTGCGGCCGTCGAGTGCCGCGGCGTACACCGCCGGGTAGCCGGCGATCTCGGTCGGCTCGAAATATTCGTCGTTGGCCTTCGTGTCGTAGACGTCGCTGAGGCCGTTCTTGTTCGCGAGCACCGGGCTGATGTCGATCTGGTTCAGCCGGTCGTCCACCGCGAACAGGGAGCAGCCGGGGCCGACGCTCGTGGTCCCCTGCTCGCCATCACTGAGGCCGAGCTCGGACCGCTTCGCCGGGGAAAGCGCGGAGCACGCGTTGCTCTCGATCGACGAGGTCTTCAGCGGACTCGACACCTTGGGCGCGGAGCCGGACGAGCCGCTCGACGCGCTCGAGGCACCGGTCGTGTACGACGGCTCGGAGGACGCTGTGCCGTTCTTGGTGCCCGAACAGCCCGCGACCAGCGCGGCGGCGGCGAAAACGAAGACGAGGGAACGGCGCATCACACGGCCTTGTGCTTGTTGAGCGAAGCCTGCGTTTCGGCCTCGTTCGTGGCGATCTTCTGCTTCGCGGCGGTCAGCTGGTCGATGTAGTTCTGGACGTAGTCCTGCATCTTCTGGTTCTGCTCCAGGAACGCCTTGCCCGAAGGGTTGGCCAGCTTCTCCCAGTCACCGCTCGCGAACTCCTTGCCCGGCGCCTTGACGTTCGCCATCAGGTTCGCGTCGCGGAAGTCCTTCTTGAGCTCGACCTGCAGGTCCGTCCACTTCTTGATGATGCCGTCGATCTTGTCCTTGTCGAAGGTGAAGCCGCCGCCACCCCCGCCGGACGTCGACGCCGGCTTGTCCGGGTTGGCCGGCGCGGACACCGTGACCTTCTCCTGCCGGTTCTGCTCGGCGTTGCTGTCGTAAGCCATTGCTCCCAGATCCCCTTTTGCGTCCCCGTACCTCGACGTCGAGTCAATCCTAAGACGTGACCCGGCCGAGTGGGGTTCCGCGGCAAAGCAAAGGGCGGGGCATCTCCGTGAAGGAGAAACCCCGCCCTGTACCGAAGCGGTGTTACTTGGCCTTGACCTCGAGCCGCACGTCGACGCGGACGTCGGGGTGCAGGCGGGCGCCGACCGAGTGCTTGCCCACGGTCTTGATGTGGTCCTTCAGCTCGATGACGCGCTTGTCGAGCAGCGGGCCGCCGGCGGCCTTGATCGCGTCCACGATCTCGGCGGTGGTGATCGAACCGAAGAGCTTCTTCGAGCCCTCGGCCGCCTTGCCGGTCAGCTGGACGGCGCCGAGGCCTTCCAGGGTCGCCTTGATCTCCTTGGCGTGGTCGAGGTCGCGGATGCGACGGCTCTCCTGCGCCCGCTTGATCGTGCGCACGTTCTTCTCCGCACCCTTGGTGGCCACGATCGCGTAGCCGCGCGGGAGGAGGAAGTTGCGTGCGTAGCCGTCCTTGACCTCGACGATGTCGCCGGGTCCACCGAGGTTGGCGACGTCGGTGGTGAGAATGATCTTCGCCATTGACGTGCCTCCTTAGCGTGCGGTCGAGGTGTAGGGCAGCAGCGCCATTTCGCGGGAGTTCTTGACCGCGATGGCGATGTCACGCTGGTGCTGGCTGCAGTTGCCGGTCACCCGGCGGGCACGGATCTTGCCGCGGTCGGAGATGTACTTCCGCAGCAGGTTGGTGTCCTTGTAGTCGATGTTCTCCGGGCGGCCCTTCTTCTCGGCCTTGCAGAACACGCAGACCTTCTTCTTGGGCTTGCGGATGGGTGGCTTGGCCACGGTGCTACTCCTGGATTTCTACGTAGTGGTTGTCTCTGGGCGTCTCGCGGAGCTTTCGCCCGCGGTGGACGCCCTATGCGACTTTCGGATCAGAAGGGCGGCTCGTCGGAGAAGCCACCGCCACCACCGGCACCGCCGGCGGGCGGAGCGGAACCCCACGGGTCGTCGGCGGGCGGGCCGCTCTGGCCTCCACCGCCGCCACCACCGAAGCCGCCGCCACCGCCACCGGTGCCACGGCTGACCTTGTTCACCTTGGCGGTGGCGTAGCGCAGCGAGGGACCGATCTCATCGACCTCGAGCTCGACGACAGTGCGCTTTTCGCCTTCTTTGGTCTCGAAAGACCGCTGCTTGAGGCGCCCCTGCACGACGACTCGCGCGCCACGGGTCAGCGATTCGGCGACGTTCTCGGCCGCCTGACGCCAGATGTTGCAGCGCAGGAACAGGGCCTCGCCGTCCTTCCACTCACCGGACTGCTTGTCCAGCGTGCGCGGGGTGGACGCGACGGTGAAGTTCGCGACCGCCGCGCCGGAAGGGGTGAAGCGAAGCTCCGGGTCGGACGTGAGATTGCCGATCACCGTGATGACGGTGTCTCCAGCCATCGGAAAAGTCCTTCGGCTCAGGCCTTGGCGGCGACGGGCTTGGCCGGCTTGATCTCGCGGCGCATGACCTTGGTGCGGAGCACGGTCTCCTGGAGCGAGAGCTGACGGTCCAGCTCCTTGACCGCTTCCGACGTCGAGTTCAGGTCGAGGAGCGCGTAGATGCCCTCGGCGTGCTTCTTGATCTCGTACGACAGACGGCGGCGTCCCCAGACGTCGACCTTCTCCACGCTTCCGCCCGAAGTGCGGATGACGTTGAGGAAGGTGTCCAGGGTCGGTGCGACCGTACGCTCATCGAGCGTGGGGTCCAGGATGACCATTACCTCGTAATGGCGTGACACAACCACTCACCTCCTATGGGCTCGCGGCCACGGACTGTCCGTGGCAGGAGGGTTTGTCCAGGTAAGCGTACCTGGCGTCGCTATGCCGATCCCCGACGGGGCGTCAGGAGACGCGGCGAAGGACCCAGGTGCGGACCAGCGCGGCGGTCACGCCGGCGAGCACGAGCACCGCGAGCAGCATGGGCAGCTGGATGTCGCCGCCGGGCAGGCCGTCGGTCGCGAGCGCTTCGGCGTTGCCCGCGTTGCGGACGTCCGGACCCTGCCCGGCCTGGCCCTCGCCGGGAAGGCCGTACTGCGGGGCGCCTTCGCCGGGAAGCGGGCTGTTGGCCGGGTAACGCACGCCCGGCGCCACCGCGACACCCGGCTGCGCGACCGGCAGGTTGCCGTAGTCGCGCGGCGGGGCGTAACCGGTGCCGTTGTTGTTGCCGCCGGGGAGCAGGTTCGGGGTGGTCGGCAGCGCGTGGGTGCCGCCGCCGGTGCCGCCCTGCTGCGGGCCGGTGGTGCCGGGGGTCGGCAGCGCGGGCGCGACGTAGTTCGTGGCGACCGTGGTCAGGCCGCAGCTGCCGGCGACCTTGTGCTTGATGGAGTCGAGGGTCTTCTCGGGGTTGAGCCCGAGGCCCCACGACTTGGTGTCCTTGACCGCCTGCCGCACGGCCGCGCCGATGGCCTCACCCTGGACCGAGCCGCCCGCGGCGTTCGGGATCGCGCCGACGGAGATGGTGTTGACCTTGGCGATGTCGTTCGCGGCGACGTCGTAGAGGGCCAGCGTGCCGGCTTCCCTCGCGCCGGCGCGCACCAGTTCCTTGACCGAGGTGCCGGTGATCGCGACGGTGTCGCCGATCCCGCCATTGACGGTGCCGCCGCACGCGTTCGCCAGCGTGGTCGCGGCCGAGGCGGTGCCGCCCGCCAGGAACGCGCCGCCGGTGACCATGGCCGCGAGTGCGGAGACGGTGAGCGCCTTGCGGGTGGTCTGCCAGATGGTGGTCTTCCGCACGAGCGCGATCCTCCGGGGTCGGTGGGGGCGTGTGGCAGTGCATCGGGTTTTCACCAGCGAAAAAAAGCACAGCCACCGGGGATAACGAGGGAGTGATCAGAAAGATACTAGGCGGTAGGACTAACTTGAAGCGGCCATTCGGCGGAGTACCCACGTCCGGACCAGCCCCGCGCTGACTCCGGAGAGTGCCAAAACGGCGATCAGCAGCGGAAGTTTCCCGTCCTGAGTGAATCCGTCGCTCACGTTCGGTAGCGCTTGGGCTTGTCCCGCGGTTTGGACGTCCGGGTTCGCGGTGCCGTTCTCACCCTCGGCCGCGAGGCCGAACTGCGGCGCGTAACCGGGGATCTGGCTGCCGTAGCGCAGCCCGGGCGAAGGACTGAAGAGACCGGCTGTCGCCATCGGGATGGAGCTGTAGTCACGCATCGGGGCGTAGCCCGTGCTGACACCCCAAGGTAAACCGCCGAAATTCGGGGTGAAGGTGCCGGGCAGCAGCGGGCTGTTCGCGGCGGGGATACCGGGGCCGCTCGCCGGGTTGCCACCCTGAGCCGGAGTGCCGCCGGAGCCGCCCTGCTGCGGGGCGCCGGTGCCGGGGGCCGGTTGCTGGGGAGCGGGCTGGGTGCCGGGCGCCTTCTGGCCGCCGCCGGTCAACGCCTGGGTGGTGCCCGTGACGGCGCCGTTCAGTGCCTCCGCGGCGGGTTCGCCGACGACCGGGACCGGCGCGACCACCGCGTTCACCACGGTCACCGTCACCTTGCAGACCGTGCCGAGCAGCGCGTTGATCGTGCCGGTGAGCACGCCGGAGACCGGACCGGCCTGGCCGAGGTTGAGGGGAATGCCGAGCAGTGGGGTCTTGCCGAGGATCGTGTCACCGGTCTTCGCGGTCACCGATCCGCCGCAGGCGGCGGTCTTGGTCTCGGCGGCCGCGGCCGTGCCCGGCATGGCGAGGGCGGCCGAGCCCGCGAGAATGAAGGCCGACGCACCCAGGGCCGTCGCCCTCCGTGTCCGTTCGCGCATGCCTTCGACTCCTCCGTCGTCGGGTTCACCTACCTGCACAACGACGCTAATGGAGGCGAGTAACGCCCGCTCACTCGAAGAAGTCGGGCATTCGAGTGGAGCGGGCGTCACCGAGGGTGAGATCAGGCGGGCTTGCCCCGCAACCAGGCACGGACGAGGGCCGCGGCGACGACGGCCAGCGCCAGCACCGCGAGCAGCAGCGGCAGCTTGGCCGGGGCGACCGGCGACTGGATGGCCTGCGCGTTCCCGGTGTCCTTCTCGTCGACGGTGGGCGGCGGCACCTCGCCGGGGATGATCTCGGTGATCACCGGCGCCTGGACGAAGTTGCCGGGAAGCAGCGCGGCGTTGCTGATGACGCCGGCGATCGAGTCGCCGCCGATGCCGGTGGAGGAACCCGGGCCGGATTCGATCGGGAGCTCGCTGCCCGGATCGCCGGGCTGACCCGGCCCCGGCTTCGGGGGTTGTGGCTGGGGCTGGGGCTGCTGCGGCGGCTCGTGGTCCTTGGGCGGATCTTCCGGGTCCGGACTCGGAACATTCGGAAGGTCGGGCACCACGTTCTGCGTCAGGTTGCCGACCGCGTTGACGGTGCCCTGCACGGGCGGGCAGACACCCTTCGCGGCGAGGTCGCCGACCGCGTTGTCGGTGAGGCCGGTCGCCTTCACGACGTCGCCGACCGGCAGCGAGAGCAGCGGCTTGCGGCCCTCGGCGGTCTTGGCCTTCGAATCGAGCCCGACGGTCAACGCCTCGGGCGAGTTCAGCGGAGCGCCCGCGTCGAGGACGAGGCCGTTGCCGGACCGCCCGTTCTGCAGCGTGGTGGCGCAGTCGCCGGAAAGGGTCGGATTCGGTCCCTCGGCGGCCATCGCGATCGTCGGGAACGCGAGCCCGGCCGACACCGAGAGTGCGAATCCCCAAACCGTGATCCGCCCGGCAGTCTTCCCCATCGAGTTCGTCCTCCGCCCCTCAAGACCCAACGCGGTTTTCACAGAACGCGCTCACGCTACCCCACGAGCGTGACGGCCCGGGGCGCGCCGGGAAAGAATTCGTCCAGAGTAGTTTGCTGGCATGAAAATCGGTGCCCATGTCCGCGACGACGACCCCCTATCCGCAGTCGCCGAACGCGACGCCGAGGTCCTCCAGTTCTTCCTTTCCGACCCGCAGGGCTGGAAGGCTCCGAAACCGCACCCGCACGGCGAAGCGATCAAGGAATCGCCGGTCGAGGTGTACATCCATTCGCCGTATCTGATCAACGTGGCGTCGATGAACAACCGCATCCGCATCCCGTCGCGGAAGAACGTCACGCAGCACGCGAACGGCGCGGCCGAAATCGGCGCGAAGGGGCTCGTCGTGCACGGCGGCCACGTTGGTTCCGGGGAAGACGTCGAAGAAGGCCTCGTCAACTGGCGCAAGCTTTTCGAGCGTGAACAGGAGAAGGGCGGCTTCGCCGTGCCGATCCTGATCGAGAACACCGCGGGCGGCGACAACGCGATGACCCGCGACCTCGACACGATCGCCCGGCTCTGGGACAAGGTCGGCGAATTCGGCGCGGGCTTCTGTTTCGACACCTGCCACGCGTACGCGGCGGGCTGGGACCTGACCGAGGCGGTCAAGAAGGTCAAGGCCATCACCGGCCGGATCGACCTGGTGCACCTCAACAACTCGCGCGACGAATTCGGCTCCACCCGTGACCGGCACGCCAACGTCGTCGGCGGCGACGGCACGATCGACCCCGAGGTGCTGGCCGCGGTCGCGGCCGAGGCGGGCGCCCCCGTGATCGTCGAGACCCCGGCCGATGGCCAGGCCGCCGATATCGCGTACGTCCGCGAACGCGTCGCCTCCGCCTGACCTTGCCACCAGTGAGGGGCTACACCGTGCGGTAATCGGCTTGACCCTCACGCCACGGGAGGGTCGAACCTGATCGGCATGATCAAGCATCGGACCGTGTACCGGGAGGAGGACGGCGAGCACGTCGGCTACGTCGTCCCCACCCGAGACGCTGCTGCCGCACGCTGGCAGGCACTGACCGTTTTCGGCTACCCGCTCGGCGGACCGGCCGCCTTCGACGACTCCGTCGCGTTGCTGGAGGCGGAAGGACTGGCCGTCCTCGCCGACCGCTGGTCGGTCAAACACGGTGACGACTGGTTCACCTGCCGCCTGGTCGAGACCTCGCCCGACGAGGTCGTCGTCCAGATCGAGGACTTCGGCGCCGAGGACTTCGGCAAGCGGATCAAGCTGGAGCGCCCTGGGCCTGAGGTGTTGAAACGCGCTTAGCGTCGGGCGCGCCGTCGAGGAAGCCACCCACCGGGTCGTCGTCCCCGGCGAGGCGGACGAGGTCTGTGCGCGGCCGGTAGATCTCGCGGATCACCAGCGCGCACAGGCCGACCACCGCGAGATCGCGGACCACGACGGTGCCGAGGAACCAGTCCTCGGGCAGCCCTTTGTTGCCGACGCCGAGGTAGTACATCATCCGCGGCGCCCAGACCAGCGCGTCGACGATCATCCAGCCGAGCAGCAGCCGCCAGCGCGGGATCGCGAGCACCGCCAAGGGCACGAGCCACAGCGAGTACTGCGGGCTCCACACCTTGTTGGTCAGCAGGAACGCGGCCACCACGAGAAAGGCGAGCTGGCCGAGTCGCGGCCGTCGCGGCGCCTTCAGCGCGATGTACCCGATGCCGACGCAAGCGGCGAGGAACAGCAGCGCGACGACGGTGTTGAGCACGACCGGCGTTTCGCCCGTGGCGAGCTTTCCGTCGAAACCGGCCCATCCGGACAGGTGGGAGATCACGTTGTAGAGCGAATCCGGATCCATCGGGCGGACCGTGTTCAGCCGGAAGAACTCCCACCAGCCGGTGGGCGCGGCGAGCGCGAACGGGACGTTGACCACCACGAACGTCACCGCGGCGAGCCCGGCGGTGAGCGCCCACTGTCTGACCTTGCCCGCGCGCAGGCACAGGAAGAACAACGGGATGAGCAGGAGCAGCGGATAAAGCTTGGCCGCCGCGCCGAGACCGAGCAGGAAACCCGCGACCTCCGGCCGCCGCCGGGCCCAGGCGAGCAGCGCGGTCGCGGTGAACGCGGTCGCGATCGCGTCGAAGTTGGTGAACGTGTGCACCAGCACCAACGGTGAGATCGCCACCAGGGCGGCGTCCCACGGACGGCGTTTCAACGACCGGCCGGTCGCCCACACCGTCACCAGCCAGGCCAGCGCGAGCCAGAGCGCGGAGATGTTGAAGTAGACGGCGACCGGGAGCGCGCCGGGCAGCCAGCCCGATTCCGCGACCGAAAGCCACGCTTCGGTGAGCTTCGCGTTGATCCATTGGAACAGCCCGGTCACGACGGGGTACTCCATGTACCGCGTGGTCTCCTTCACCGTGCCCGCGTTCTCGGTCCACGAAGTCACGTACGGGAAGGTGTCCGGGTCGTTCAGCCGCTCGGAACTGTAGAGCGGGATGATGTCCGAGTAGCACATCGCGACGAACGGGCGGCCCGCTCGCCAGTCGAGCTGGCTCATCCCGGAGTCGTCGGTGTACTGCTGGATGCAGGACGCCTTGCCGAACCACGACAGCAGCAGCGCGAGGCAGGCCAGCAACAGCCCGACTCTCTGCGGTGACCAGAACCAGTGCCGCCCCACGGCCGCGTGCTCGCCGAGCGGCCCGCCGATCGGCCGGGTGGCCGTGGCCACGAGCGGTTCGTTCCAGCTCGGGATGACCCGTTCGCCCGGGGTGAGGGAGAGCGGGGCCTCGGGCTCCGGCGGGGTCGTCTGGTCGGACACGTGGCGGATGTTAGCGCCTAACCGGGTGACCATCCGGTGATGTCGCCGCTGTCGTAGAACCCGGCCAGCACCTCGGCCGCCGCCCCGAACGCGACGACGTCGTCGCCCATCTCGTCGAGATCGACCTGGATCCGTTGCCAGTGCGGCAAAGGCAGGAGTTCTCGCAGCCGCGCGGCGACGGTCTCGCGGTAGATCTCCGGCTCGGCGCGAACGGCGCGTCCGGTGAGCACCACGCGTTCGAGGTCGAGGATCTGGACGAGGTCGGCGAGACCGGTCCCCAGCAGACCGGCCGCTTCCTCCGTGGTCGCCGCCGCGTTGTGCAGCACCTCGACGCAGCCGCGGCGTCCGCAAGCGCAGCGCGGCCCGTCGAAGGCGAGGGTCGTGTGCCCGAACTCGCCCGCGTTGGTCCGGGGGCCGCGGTACAGCTTGCCGTCGATCAGCAGGCCGACGCCGATCCCGGTGCCGACGAGCACGACGGCGGTCGCGGCCCGGTCACCGTCGGGCCAGTGCTGGGCGAACGCGGCGGCGTTGGTGTTCTTGTCGAGCCGCACGGGCAGTCCGGTGCGCTTCGCGAGCAGGTCGCGCAGGGGGACGTGGCGCCAGCCCGGCATGTTCGTGGCGTCCCGGATGACGCCTTCGCGGTGGTCGAGCGGTCCGACGGCGCCGACGCCGAGGCCGAGCACGCGTTCGCGCTCGACGCCGTCGAGCAGCGTTTCGGTCGCTTCGACGAGTGCGGAAACGGCCTGGTCAGGGGTGAATCCAGTGGGCAGCCGACCGCCTTCGGACGCGATGATCTTCCCGGTCAGGTCGGTTCTGAGCACGCGGAAGGAGTCCCGGTCGAGCTGGGCGCCGAGCGCGTGCCGGGCGTCCGCGCGGACGCGCAGCAGCGTGCGCGGCTTGCCGACTCCGGCCGCGGGCTGGCGCTCCTCGTCGAGCAGGCCGGCGTCGAGCAGTTCTGGGACGATCTTCGAGACGGCCTGCTGGGTGAGGCGGGTGCGTCCGGCGAGTTCGACGCGGCTGAGGCCGCCCGCGCGCAGGATGTGCGCGAGCAGCAGCGCGCGGTTGTGCTGGCGCAGGCCGCGCAGATTGACCCCGTTCTCCGGCATAGCGCGCATCCTGCCACGACTGGCCTATTACGCAACACTGTTGTTTAATAGGTCCCATGGCTGACTTGCGAGTGGGGATCTTCGGATACGGCATCGGCGGGCGCGTCTTCCACGCCCCGCTGATCAACGCGACGCCAGGGCTGACCCCGGCCGCGATCGTCACCTCGAATCCGGAACGGGTCGAACAGGCGGGCGCCGACTATCCGGACGCGGACGTGCTGCCGGACGCGGAGGCGTTGTTCGCGAAGGCCGGTGACCTGGATCTGGTCGTGGTCAGCACGCCGAACCGCACGCATGTCCCGCTCGCGCTCCAGGCGATCGAAGCAGGGCTCCCAGTCGTCGTCGACAAGCCCTTCGCGCCGACGGCGGCCGAAGCGGCGAAGGTCGTCGAGGCCGCGAAGGCCAAGGGCGTCGGCTTGACGGTGTTCCAAAACCGCCGGTTCGACTCGGACTTCCTCACCGTGCGAAAGCTCATCGACGCCGGCCGCCTCGGTGACGTCTTCCGCTTCGAATCACGCTACGACCGATGGGTGCCGAAACCGCGGGACAACTGGCGCGAGTTCGGTGACCCCGCCGAGGCGGGCGGGCTGCTCTACGACCTCGGCGCGCATATCGTCGACCAGGCGTTGCAGCTCTTCGGCCCGGTCGCCGAGGTCTACGCGGAGGTCGACAAGCGGCGTGCGGGGGTGTCGGTCGACGACGACGTCTTTGTCGCCCTTCATCACGCCAACGGCGTGCGGTCGCACTTGTGGGCGTCGGCGCTCGCCGGGACCCGGAACCCGCGGTTCCGCGTACTCGGCGACAAGGCGACGTTCACGAAATACGGCCTCGACGTGCAAGAGCCGCAGATCAAGGACGGGGTGCGGCCCGGCGATCCCGGCTGGGGGGTGGAACCGGCGTCGGACGCCGGCCGGCTCGGCGTGAACGACGACGTCGAGACCGTGCCCACCGAGGTCGGCCGCTACGAAGACTTCTACGCGCAGGTGCGCGACGCGCTGCTCGGCAAGGGTGACTTCCCGGTCGATCCCGCTTCCGCCGTCGAGGCGCTCCGGGTCATCGAGGCCGCCCACCTTTCCGGTGCCGAAAGGCGCGTCGTCACTCTCTGATCCCCAAGTACGTGAAGGCCCCCATCACTGCGCCTGACGCAATGATGGGGGCCTTCACGTACTTCAACGGCTATTCGTTGTCACCTCTGCCGCCGCCGCGGCCGGGACCGTTGCCGCCGCTTTCTTCGCCGCCGTTCTCACTGGACGACGGAGGATTCCGCGAGCTGGACGGCGGTTCCTCGTTCCGCGAAGACGACGGTCCCGTCGACGGGCCGGTCGACGGCGTACCGGTCTCGCCCGGCTCCTCGTTCTCGTCCGGCGGGACCTGCGTCGACGGGATGTTGTTGTTGTCCCCGCCGATGATCTTGACCTTGTCGAAGCGCTCGCCCGGCTTCCCGTTCAGGTACAGGGAAATGAACTTCTGCCAGATCGGCCCGGCGATCGTCGAACCGAAGATCGCCTTGCCGTTCTTGCCCTTCAGCGGCTTGTCCCCGTCGCCGCCGACCCAGACCGCGGCCGAGATCGACGGCGTGTAGCCGACCATCCAGGTCTGCGAGTTGGAGTCCTTCGCCGACGCGGGCTCACCCGGACGGTAGGTGTGCTGCTGGGTTCCCGTCTTGCCCGCGCACTCGTGGCCGTTGGGGCACTTGAGCTTCGAGAACGGGATGACCCCCTTGAGCGACTCGGTGACGTTGCCGGCGATCTGCTTGCTCTTGTCGGCGTCGTCGGAGAACGCGGGCTTCGCCTCTTCCGGAGCGGAGTAGGCGGCTTCGTCCTGCGAGTTGGTCACCTTGGCGACGAAGTGCCTCTCCCGCCGCTGGCCATCGCCCGCGAAGGTCGCGTATGCGGCGGCCATGTCCTCCGGGCTGACGGCCGTCTTGCCACCGCCGAGCGCGATGTTGTTGTCGGCGAACAGTTCGGAGGCGCCCTCGGGGGCGGGTTTGATCCCGGCGTCCTTGGCGGCCTGTGCCACCGGCCCCGGCTTGGTCACGTTCACGACCATGTCGTAGAACACCGTGTTCGCCGAGCGCTGCATCGCCTCGGACACCGTGCACTGCGCCGAACAGGAACTGCCGGGACCGGCGTTCCGGATCGTCTGCTTGCCGAACTGCCGGTTGTTGGAGCCGTCGAACGTCGAGTTGATGCCACCCTTGCCGAGCTGCAGGTACGCGGTGAGGTCGAACGGCTTCATCGACGACCCGGGGTTCTGCGGCGTGTTCGCCCAGTCCCGGCCCTTCTGGTCTTTGCCGTCGGGCCCCTTCACGATGGACGGGCCACCGTAGTACGCCTTCACCCCGCCGGTCTTGGGGTCGATCGCGACGAGCGCGTTGAGCAGGTTCTCGTCGGTCTGGCCCTTCATCCCCTCGGCGACCGCCTGTTCCGCCGCGGCCTGCGCCTTCGGGTCGATGGTCGTGTAGACCTTGTAGCCGCCCCGGTAGTAGACGGCGTCGGTGATGCCGTTGGCGGCCAGTTCTTCCTTGACCTTGTCGCGGATGAACGGGTTGACCACCCCGGCCTGCTGCTTGTCCTCTTGCGGGATCGGCGTCGGGAACTGCAGGTTCGCGCGGTCCGCGGCGGAGAGGAAACCGTTCTGCACCATGCGGTTCAGCGCCACGGTCCAGCGGTCGTTCGCGACCTTCGGGTTCTCCGAGCGGCCCGGCTGCTGGATGAGGCCCGCGAGCAGCGCCGCCTCGGAGGCGTTCAGCTCGCCGGCGGGCTTGCCGAAGAACGCCTGCGCGGCCGATTCGATCCCGTACGCGCCACGCCCGAAGTAGATGATGTTCAGGTACGCCGAGATGATGTCCTTCTTCTCGTACGTCTGGTTCATCTTGAAGGACTTGGCGAGTTCGGTCCATTTCCGGGTGAGCGACGATTCGTCGTCCCCGCTGGCGACCTTGATGTACTGCTGGGAGATGGTCGAACCCCCGCCCTTGCCCGCGGTCACCTGGTTGTAGACCGCGCGCAGGATGCCGCCGATGTCGAAACCGGAGTTCGTCTCGAAGGAGGCGTCCTCGGTGGCGATGACGGCCTTCTTGACGATGTCCGGGATCTGCTCCGGCGTCAGGATCTGCCGGTTGCCACCCTTGGGCACGTCCTTGCCCATCTCGGTGTTGTCGGCGTAGTAGTAGGTCACCGCCTGGCCCTGCGTGGCCGCGACGGCCTGCGGCGACGGGACGTCGACGAGGAAGTAGGTGATCACGAACGCGATCGCCGGGAGGACGAAGAACAGGCAGAACAGCGCGAGCAGCACCCGCCGGATCCGTCTCCACTTGCGCTTCTTGCGCTGCGCCGGGGTGAGGACGGGCTTGCCGTCCTCGTCGGTCTCCGGGCCTTGCCGGTCGTCGTCGTACGGCTCTTCGTAACCGCGGTCGGCGTCGTACCGGTGCTCTGTGCCGTTGTGCTCGTGATGCGTGATGAGGTCCGGCTCGTGCTGCGGCGCGACCGGTGGTCGCTGCGAACGTCGCGGCGGCGGCTGCTGCTGGGGCGGACCCTGCTGCCGTTGCCACGGCGCTTGTCCGGGACCTTGCTGGTGGGCGCCCGGTCGCTGTCCGTGGCCCGGAGGCGGGCCCGCGGGACGACGGGGCGGTCCGGCCGGGCGTTGCGGACGACGTGCGGGGTCAGGGTCCTGACCTGGCCATCCGCCGTGGGGATCGTCGTTCACTTGGACGTCCTCCGAACCTTTCCGTGGTGAGCGCGGTCCTGCGGTCGCAGGTCTCCTGCTGGAGAAGACGTGTCAGATCCGTTCAGGTTCATCGGGTACGCCCGAAAGAAGGTGTACCAGGGTCGCCCGGCACACCTTCTTCAGTCGTTTTCGCCCGGTCAGGGGTCCCCGGTATTCGGGAACAACGGATCGGAGGTGCCCGGCCCCGGACGAGACCATGGCGGCTTCGTCGGCTTCGTGGGTTTCGTCTCCGTCGTCTCCGTCGACTCAGTCGAGGAGGGCGGCGGAGGAGTCGACGGGGTCGTCTCCGGCGGCGGCGTCGAAGTCTGCGGCGGCCTCTGCGCCGTGGTCGGCACCACCGCGCGGGCGTCCTTGCCGATGGGCTTGACCTTGCCGAACTTCTCCGTCGGCTTACCGGTCAGGTACCGGGACATGAAGTCTTCCCAGATCGGACCGGCGATCGTCCGGCCGTAGATCGGCTTGTTGTTCTTGTCGTGCAGCGGCTTGTTGCCGTCGCCGCCGACCCACACCGCGGTCGAGATGGACGGCGTGTAACCCACCATCCAGGTCTGCGCGTTGCGGTCGCGGTAGCTCGCCGGGTCGCTGTCCTTGAAGTCGTACTGCTGTGTCCCGGTCTTTCCGGCGCAATCGTGACCTGACGGGCACTTCAGCTTCGAGTACGGGACGACCTCCTCGAGCGCGTCCGTGATGTTGCCGGCGATCTGCTTGCTCTTGTCGGCGTCGTCGCTGAAGGCGGGAGTGCCCTTGGGGGCCGTCTCGTCGAACTCGACCTCGTCGTCGGAGTTGGTCAGTTTGGCGACGAAGTGCTGCTTCTGCCGGATGCCCTCACCGGCGAACGTGGCGAATCCGGCGGCCATGTCCTCCGCGGTGGTCACCGTGCGACCACCGCCGAGCGCGATGTTGATGTCGGGGTAGAGGACCGAAGTGCCGCCCTCGTCCACCGTCTCCACGCCGGCTTCCTTCGCGGCCTTCGCCACCGGATCGACCTTCGTCTTGTTGATCACCATGTCGTAGAACACGGTGTTCGCGGAGACCTTCATCGCCTCGGCGACCGTGCACTGGGTGCCGCAGTTGGCACTCTCGCCCGCGTTCTTGATCGTGCGGTAGTTGCCGCCGCCGACTTCGAACTTCCGGTTGTTGGAACCGTCGAAGGTCTCGCCGAGGCCCTTGCCCATCTTCAGCCACGCGGCGAGGTCGAAGGCCTTGAACGCCGAACCCGGGTTGTGCGGGACGTTCGCCCAGTCGTGGGCCTGGACCTCCTGGCCCTGGTCGTTCTTCGTCCAGTCCGGACCGCCCCAGTAGGCGACCACGCCGCCCGTCTTGGGATCGACCGCGACCAGCGCGTTGAGGATGTTTTCGTCGGTCTGGCCCTTCATCCCCTCGGCGACGGACTCCTCGGCCATCTTCTGCGCCTTGGGATCGATCGTCGTGGTGATCTTGAAGCCGCCCTGGTGCAGCCTGTCCTGGTCGTAGCCGCGGGATTCGAGTTCCTCGATCACCCGGTTGCGGATGTGCAGGCTCAGCGTCCCGGCGTCGTCGGCCTTCGCTTGCGCTTTCGGGATCGGCTTCGGGAAGGCCGCGGTCGCGCGTTCGGCGGCGGGCAGCCAGTTGTTCGCCACCATCTGGTCCATCACGAAGTTCCAGCGCCGCTGCGCGTAAGCGTCGTTCTCGGACCGGCTCGGACCCTGGATCAGGCCGGCCAGCAGCGCGGCCTCGGGGGAGCTGAGCTCCTTGGCGGGCTTCTTGAAGTAGGCCTGCGCGGCCGCTTCGATACCGTTCGCGCCGCGGCCGAAGTAGATGGTGTTGAGGTAGGCGGTGATGATCTCCTCTTTGGACATCTGGTTGTTCATCTTGAAGGATTTGGCCAGCTCGGTCCATTTACGGGTGAGCGTCGGCGCCTCGTTGGCCGTGGCCTTCTTGATGTACTGCTGGGAGATCGTCGAACCGCCGCCCTGGCCGCCGGTGACGTTGTTGTAGACCGCGCGCAGGATGCCGCCGACGTCGAACCCGGAGTTGGTTTCGAACGACGAGTCCTCGGCGGCGTACACGGCGTGCTTCACCGAGTCCGGGATCTCGCCCGGCTTCAGGAGGTAGCGGCTCCCGCCGCTGGCGGGCGCGATCTTGCCCATCGGACTGCCGTCGGCGTACATCAACGTGATCGGCTGGCTCTGCTGGCTCGCGACGCTTTCCTGCGACGGGACGTCCACCAGGAAGTAGGTGATGACGAACGCGATCGCCGGAACCACCACGAACAGGCCGAACATCGCGTAGAGCACCCGGCGGATGATCTTCCAGCGGCGCTTCTTGCGCTGCTTCGGCGTGAGGGTCTTCTTCTTGTCGCCCTCTTCGTCCTCGGCGGGCTCGTCATCGTCCGGATCGCCACCCTCGGCGCCGAGTGCGGTGCTTTCGTGACGATCGTCATAGCGGTCGTCGTACGGGTCATAGCCGTACGGGTCTTCGGTGCCGTTGTGGGCGTGGTGCGTGATGAGGTCCGGTTCGCGCTCGTACGGATCCGGCTCGACCGGGCGGACCAGCGCGGTCGCCTGATCGGCCGCCGGCGGAGCGGGAGGACGGCGGTTGCCGGGTGGCGGCGGGGGCCGGTGACCGGCGGCACCCTGTTGGGAACGCTGGATGCCGGCAGCGGCTCCGGCTCCAGCGGCGGCGGCGGAACGGCCGCCCGGCGGAGGAGGTCCTGGCCTGCGCGGGGGCATGCCGTTGGCGCGGCGGGGCGCGGCGGGACGGCGAGGTTCGTCGTCGGAGGGCCACTCCGGACCGCCACCGTCACCGCCGGGCCACTGTGGGTCAGAAGGGCGTGGGTCAGACGGGCGTGGGTCAGAAGGGCGTGGGTCAGACGGGCGTGGGTCGGCAGAACGCGGCTGCGGGGACCGGGGTGCGGCCGCGCGGGGGGCGCCGTTGGGGGGTGTCCGGCGCTGGGGACGGCGCGGGGGTTCCTCGCCCGGCCAGCCGGGTCCGTCCTCTTCGCCCGGCCATTGGGCACGGCGAGGTGCATCAGGCTCCTGGCCAGGCCAGGAGCGGTTGCGTTCGTCGTTCACGAATGGGCCTCCCAGACCGGCGCTTCGGGGTACGCCGCTCTGTGCTCAACTGCGCTTTCGATACCTGTCACTGACCCGCTGTCCTCTGCGACCGGGTCCGTGGCCGGGTGCTTCCCGGATCTCCTGTTCCGAGGACGTAGGAGCGCACCAGGTGGTTCCAGTGACAGCTCCGGCAGACCTCGACCTCGTAGACGGTGAATTCCGCGAAGAGTCCGTCCATCCGCACCAGTTCGTCCGGCGTCTTGGCCGATCCGGCGACGTGCTTCAGCTCGTCGCCGTAGACCCAGGACACCAGGGTCAGTTCCTCCCGATGACAGACCGGGCAGTCCTGATCACCTGGTCTTCCGTGGAATTTCGCGGCCCGCAGGAGGTACGGACCCGCGTCGCAGACGTCGTATGTGCCGACCCGTCCGGAGTGGACGCCCTTCAGCAGCGCGCGCCGCTGTAAGGCGTAGTCCACGACCTGCCGCTGGTTTCGCACCCCAACAGAGTACGGGCTCTTGCTGTGTGGTCCACGGCCCGTTCTCGACCGGACGGCGTCCGCGCATCCGGACACGCCGAGGATTCGATAACTCTCCGGTGAATTTCGTCCGGTTGGCGAGTGCCCTGATCGGGTTAGCTACACCACTTCGATGTATCGGCGCGATATAGTGGGCCGGTAGGTTGACCGAGCCGGTCTCGGTGGCCAACGCGACCGGTCGCGGTTTGTTCCCGGAAGGGGGTGCGGTGTGCTCGAGCTCGCGATCTTGGGGCTGCTGCACGAGACCCCCATGCACGGGTACGTGCTGCGCAAACGTTTGCACGAGACGCTCGGGATGTTCCGGACGTTCTCGTACGGCTCGCTGTACCCGACCCTGCGCCGGTTGCTTCGCGTCGGTTACCTCGTCGAGGAGCTCGAAGAGGTGGAAGACCGGGCGTGGGCACGCCGGGGCAAGCGCGTGTACAAGCTCACCGCCGAGGGCAAGGAGCGGTTCGCCGAACTGCTCGGCGACGCCGGTCCGCAGACGTGGGACGACGAAGGCTTCGGCGTCCACCTGGCGTTCTTTTCGAGGACACCGGCCGACGTCAGGATGCGAATCCTGGAAGGCCGCCGTCGTCGGGTCGAGGAACGCCGAGAAGGACTTCGGACGGCAATGGCGCGGGCCGAGGAGAAGATCGACCGCTATACCCGTGAGCTGCACCGGCTCGGGCTGGAGTCCAGCGAGCGGGAGGTGCGCTGGCTCAACGAGCTGATCGCGCACGAACAGGCCGAGCAGCGCGGACCGGAGACCTGAGGCGCTCTCCGGCCCCGCTGAGCACTACCTACAACTGTTGGACGAATGAAGGAGAAACCGGCATGGGCGAGAACCGCCGCGTTCGGGTGGCCATCGTGGGCGTCGGCAACTGTGCGGCCTCGCTGGTCCAGGGCGTTCAGTACTACCGCGACGCAGATGCCGGCACTCGCGTGCCCGGTTTGATGCACGTCGTGTTCGGCGAGTACCACGTCCGCGACATCGAGTTCGTCGCCGCGTTCGACGTGGACGCCAAGAAGGTCAGCCGCGATCTGTCCGAGGCGATCTTCGCGAGCGAGAACAACACCATCAAGATCGCCGACGTGCCGCCGCTGGGCGTCACCGTGCAGCGCGGCCACACCTACGACGGGCTCGGCCGCTTCTACCGCGAGACCATCGAAGAGTCCGATGAGACTCCTGTCGATGTCGTCGCGGCGCTGCGCGAGGCCGAGGTCGACGTGCTCGTCTCGTACCTCCCCGTGGGTTCCGAAGAGGCTGACAAGTTCTACGCGCAGGCGTGCATCGACGCGGGTGTGGCGTTCGTCAACGCGCTGCCGGTGTTCATCGCCTCCGACCCCGAGTGGGCCGAGAAGTTCCGCGCGGCGGGGGTGCCGATCGTCGGTGACGACATCAAGTCCCAGGTCGGCGCCACCATCACGCACCGCGTGCTGGCGAAGCTGTTCGAGGACCGCGGCGTCCAGCTCGACCGGACGATGCAGCTCAACGTGGGCGGGAACATGGACTTCCTGAACATGAAGGAGCTCGAGCGGCTCGAGTCGAAGAAGATCTCGAAGACCCAATCGGTCACTTCGCAGGTCGACCGCGAGCTCGGCAAGGGCAACGTCCACATCGGCCCGTCGGACTACGTGCAGTGGCTCGACGACCGCAAGTGGGCCTACGTCCGGCTCGAGGGCCGCGCCTTCGGCGACGTGCCGCTGAACCTGGAGTACAAGCTCGAGGTGTGGGACTCGCCGAACTCTGCGGGCATCATCATCGACGCCGTGCGCGCCGCGAAGATCGCGAAGGACCGCGGTATCGGCGGTCCGATCCTGTCGGCTTCTTCCTACTTCATGAAGTCGCCGCCGGAGCAGTACGACGACTCCACCGCGCGTGACGAGGTCGAAAAGTTCATCGCCGGCGAGGCGTGAGCCTCCCGTAGCGCGCTATGAAGGGGCCTTTCATTGCAAATTTTGCAACGAAAGGCCCCTTCATAGCGTCGGCGAGGCAGTGCGGCCAGGCACCTACGCCTCGCCCGCGTTGTCGGCCACACCGACCTGAGAGCAGCGGGACCGACGCGTCTCGCACGCGCACGTGACCGGAGCCACTCACGAGCGCACGTCAGCCCTTCTGAAGCGCCGCCGGAAGGTCCGTGATCTTCTCGATCACCGTCGTCTGCTCCAGCACCGAAGGATCCGGCGGGAAGTGCGGATTCGGCACCGCGTACACCGTCATCCCCGCGGCCAGCGCGGCGCGAAGCCCGTTCGTCGTGTCCTCGACGGCCGCGCAGTTCTTCGGCTCCACGCCCAGTAGCTCGGCCGCCTTCAGATACACGTCGGGTGCCGGTTTTCCCGCGCCGACCTGCTCCGAGGACACCGCCGTCGGCACGGGCAGCCGCGTGATGTCCAGGAATGCCTTGATCAGCAGTGGCGGCGACGAGCTCGCGATCGCGACCGGCCAGTGCTTCGCGACCTCGCGGACGACGTCCGGCCCGCCTGGGATGATCGGCGGTTTCTCCGCGTACCGGCGCGCCATCCGCTCGATCACCACCTGTGCGACGTCCGCCGGGCGAAGCCGGACGCCGAGGTCGTGCGCCAGGTAGGCGGCCCATTCCGGGGTGCTCATCCCCTGCATCGCCCTGGTCGATTCGTCCCGCCAGGTGCCGTGGAACTCGTACGCGACCGCCCGTCGGACCTCGTCCCACATCGTTTCCGAATCCACCAGGACACCGTCGAGATCGAAGATCACCGCTTCCACACCCCAACCCTAGAACGTCGCGGCGGATCTTGTGCGGCAGATTACTTAGCTATGCTCAGTACTTTTAGTTAGCATGGCTAAGTGACCACGAAAGTCGCCGACCTCCCGCCCCCACCGGGTTGTTGCACGAAGACAAGAAGGAGGAACTGATCCGCGATGAGCGCTGAGCACCACTCGAGCCTGTTGGACGCCGTCAAGGGGCAGCCGAAACAGGTATGGATCACCGCGTTCGCCGCGGTCATCGCGTTCATGGGGATCGGGCTGGTCGACCCGATCCTGTTGTCGATTGCCGAAGGCCTCCACGCGACGCCGTCCGAAGTGACGCTGCTCTTCTCCTCCTATCTGGGGGTCCAGGCGGTCGCGATGCTGGTGACCGGCGCGATGAGTGCCCGGTTCGGGGCCAAGCGGACCGTGGTCGTCGGGCTCACGCTGGTCGTCATCGCCACCGCCCTGTGTGCCGCGTCCGGCTCGATCGAGCAGCTCATCGGGCTCCGCGCGATCTGGGGACTCGGCAACGCCTTCTTCATCGCCACCGCGCTTTCGGTGATCGTCGGCGCCGCGACCGGCGGCCAGGCGGGCGCGATCCTGCTCTACGAGGCCGCGCTCGGTGTCGGCCTCGCGGTGGGTCCGCTGCTGGGCGCCCTGCTGGGCAGCATCTCGTGGCGTGGCCCGTTCCTCGGCACGTCGCTGCTGATGCTGTGCGGTCTCGTGCTGTGCTCGATCTTCCTGATCGGCGACGCCAAGGAGAAGCGGCTGAAGATCCGCCTGCTCGACCCGTTCCGCGCGTTGAAGCACGCCGGGCTGCTGCGCACGTCGATCGGTTCCGCGCTCTACACGGCCGCGTTCTTCGTGGTGCTGGCCTGGTCGCCGTTCGTGCTGGAGTGGAGCGCCGTCGCCGTCGGCCTGATCTTCTGCGGCTGGGGCCTTTCGGTCGCCGTCGCGGGGGTGGTGCTGGCGCCGAAGCTCGCCGCGAAACTCGGCGAACGGCACGCGACCGTGGTCGCTGTCTTCGGTTACGCGGTCCTGCTGTTGATCATGGCGATCCCGAGCAAGCCGGTGCTGGTCGTCGGCATCATTCTGTCCGGCCTGGTCTCCGGCCTGCTCAACACGCTCTTCACCGGGACGGCCATGTCGATCAGCGGCGCGCCGCGTCCGGTCGCGAGTGCCGGGTACAACTTCTGCCGCTGGCTCGGTGGCGCGGTCGCCGCGACCGTCGTCGGTCACCTGGCGGAGTGGTTCGGCGCGAAGCAGGCGCCGTTCGTCATCGCCGCGATCCTGTGCGTGCTCGCCGGTGCCCTGCTGACGATCCGTGAGAAGACCGCCGACCCGCACACGATCCCGGCCGAAGCGGTCCTCGTGGGCGAGGAGATGTAAATCGGAACAAAAGGTGAACGCCGGACCAACGAAGGGTTTCCTCTCGTTGGTCCGGTGCCTTAGCGTCGACCTCCCGAACTGCAGATGCGGAGGTCCGAGTGAAATTCCTTCCGTTGCTGGCCGGCCACTCACCGAGCCGGGCGTCAGTGACCTGTACCTACCGCTGTGGCGACGCGTGCTTCCACGACGCGCCGAACACCTCGGACAACCCCACCTTCGCCGACGTGCTCGGCGCGGTGAGCCGCCGTGGCGCGCTGAAGGCGACCGCCGTCGTCGCGCTGGCCGCCGGCACCCCGATCGCGCTCGCCGCGCCCGCCTCGGCCACCCCCGAGGGGCGCCCGAAACCGCCACCCGGCACCGACTACAAACGCGTCCAGCCGAACACGCTCGACGCCGTCGTGGTGCCCGAGGGCTATCAGCAGGGCATCGTGATCCGCTGGGGTGACGCCGTGCTGCCCGGCGCGCCGGAGTTCGACTTCGACAACCAGACAGCCGCGGCGCAGGCGAAGCAGTTCGGCTACAACTGCGACTTCGCCGCGCTGCTCCCCCTGGACCATTCCGGTCTTTCCGCGCTGCTGGTGACGAACCACGAGTACACGTCGGAAGAATTCATGTTCCGCGGTTACGACCGGAACAACCCGACGGAGGAGCAGGTCAAGATCGCCTGGGCGGCCCACGGGCTGACCGTCGTCCAGGTGACGCGTAGCCGGGACACCGGGCATCTGCGGCCGAAGATGTCCCGCTACAACCGGCGCATCACCCTGCACACGCCGTTCAAGGTGACCGGCCCCGCGGCGGGCAGCGAGTTGCTGAAAACCGCCGCCGATCCCACCGGCACGGTCGTCTTGGGCACGATGAACAACTGCGCCGGTGGTGTCACGCCGTGGGGCACGATCCTGTCCGGCGAGGAGAACATCAACCAGTATTTCGGCAACGCGGACACGGTCACCGATCCCGTGGCGCGCAAACGGCTCGCGCGCTACGGCATCAACGGCACCGCGACCACCCGGAAGTGGGAGCGGTTCGACGCGCGCTGGGACATCGCCAGGGAACCGAACGAGGCCAACCGCTTCGGCTGGGTGATCGAGCTGGATCCGAACGATCCGGACAGCGTCCCGGTCAAGCACACGCATCTCGGCCGGTTCAAGCACGAGACGGCGAACATCCGCGTCGCCGAGGACGGCCGCGTGGTCGCCTACTCCGGTGACGACGAGCGGTTCGAGTACATCTACAAGTTCATCTCCAAGGGCCGGATGAAGCCGGGCGACAGCCGCCACGCCCGGCGGCACAACATGACCTTGCTCGACGACGGCACGCTCTACGTCGGCCGGTTCACCGGCGACAGCCCGGCCGCCGAGATCGACGGCTCCGGGAAACTGCCGAGCGACGGCGAGTTCGACGGCAAGGGCGAGTGGATCCCGCTGGCCTCCGGCGACAAGTCCTTTGTGGACGGAATGACCGCCGAAGAGGTCTACGTCTTCACTCGTGAGGCGGCCGACCGGGTGGGCGCGACCAAGATGGACCGCCCGGAGGACATCCAGGCGCATCCGCGCACCGGCCGGATCTACTGCGCCCTGAGCAACAACGTCCAGCGCGGCAACCCCGGCAAGGAAGGCGCCACCGAGCCCAACCCTCGGGTGAACAACAAGCACGGTCAGGTGCTGGAGTTCGAGGAGCACCGCGGGGACGCGCTCGCGTTGACGTTCAGCTGGCGGCTGTTCCTGGTGTGCGGTGACCCGGCCTCGCCGGACACCTACTTCGCGGGCTTCCCCAAGGACCAGGTCTCGCCGATCTCCAGCCCGGACAACGTGGCCTTCGACAAGCACGGCAACCTGTGGATCTCCACCGACTCGGCGGGCGCGCTGGGCATCAACGACGGCCTGTACTCGGTGCCGCTGGAGGGCCGCAACCGCGGTGAGCTGAAGCTGTTCCTCACCGTGCCACGCGGCGCGGAGACCTGTGGCCCGATCGTCGAAGAGAAGATCGTCACAGTCTGTGTCCAGCATCCGGGTGAAGTGGACGGCGCCAGTGCCGACAAACCGGCTTCGCATTGGCCGGACGGCGGCGAAAGCCAGCCAAGGCCCTCGGTGGTGGCCGTGTGGAAACCGGGTCGTCACGGGTTGCGTGACATCGGTTCCTAGTCGGTAAGCAACGTTCTAGCAGTACTTTTCGTCGATGGCGCGCGGCCGGTCCCGGCAGCGCGCCATCGCTCGTTCGCGCGCTGTTCATCTGCTGGTCGGGACTGGATCGTTTTGGTCGCTTACCGTCACGACGTTCCCCTGACCGGATTACGTGAACCCACCGCGAACCATGGAGGCCCTGTGTCCTTCGAGCCTCGGCGGCTCCTGCCGTTGATCACCTCTCATCCCGGTGGCCGCTCCGCGGTCACCTGTGAGTACCGCTGCGGCAACGCGTGCGCCCACCCCGAGCCCAACACCTCGGACAACGAATACTTCGGCGACGTGGTCAAGGACATGCTGTCCCGTCGCGGCGCGCTGAAGGCCGGTGCCGTGCTGGCCGCCACCGCGGGTGGCTTCGCCGCGCTGTCCGGCACGGCCGCCGCCGAACCCGCCGGGGTCGAGGCCGCCGGCCACGGCAAGCCGGGCCGCCCCGGCCGTCCGGTGCCCGGCACCGACTTCGAGGCGGTGCCGCCGAACACCCTCGACGCCGTCACCATCCCCGAGGGTTACGAGCAGCGCGTCGTCATCCGCTGGGGTGACGCCGTCGAGGCGGGCGCGCCGAAGTTCGACTTCACCAAGCAGACCGCGGCCGCGCAGGCCAAGCAGTTCGGCTACAACTGCGACTTCGTCGGCCTGATCCCGCAGGATCCGCTGAGCATCCGCAACCTGCTGGTGGTGAACCACGAGTACACCACCGAGGTCCACATGTTCCCGGCCGACCAGTACGACCCGGCCAACCCGACCGAGGAACAGGTCAAGATCGCCTGGGCGGCACACGGTCTCTCAGTGGTCCAGACCTTCCGGGACCCGATCGGTGGCGCGCTGCACGTCACGCCGAGCCGGTACAACCGCCGCATCACGCTGAACACCGCCTTCGAGGTGCGCGGCCCGGCCGCCGGTTCGAAGTACCTCAAAACCTCCGCGGACCCGAGTGGCCGCCAGGTCTTCGGCACGCAGAACAACTGCGCCGGCGGCGTGACCCCTTGGGGCACCGTGCTTTCCGGCGAGGAGAACGTCAACCAGTACTTCGCCAACGCGGACAAGGTCACCGACCCGGTCGCGGCCGCCCGCCTGAAGCGGTACGGCTTCTCCGGCACCGCCAGCACCCGTAAGTGGGAGCGGTACGACAAGCGCTGGGACCTCGCGCAGGAGCCCAACGAGGCCAACCGGTTCGGCTGGGTCGTCGAGATCGACCCGAACGACCCGAACTCGACGCCGATCAAGCACACCGCGCTCGGCCGGTTCAAGCACGAGGCCGCGAACGTCAAGATCACCAAGGACGGCCGCGTCGCCGTCTACTCCGGTGACGACGAGCGGTTCGAGTACATCTACAAATTCGTCTCGAAGGGCAAGTACAAGCCGGGCCACAGCGCGCACGCGCGTCGCCACAACTCGGCGCTGCTCGACGACGGCACGCTCTACGTCGGCCGGTTCACCGGCGACAGCCCCGGCGAGATCGACGGCACCGGCAAGCTGCCGAAGGACGGCGAATTCGACGGCGTCGGCGAGTGGATCCCGCTGGCCTCCGGCAACAAGTCCTTTGTGGACGGATTCACCGCGGAAGAGGTCTACGTCTTCACGCGTCAGGCCGCCGACAAGGTCCAGCCGACCAAAATGGACCGTCCGGAGGACATCGAACCGAACCCGGTCAACGGCCGGATCTACGCGGCGCTGACCAACAACAGCCAGCGTGGCCCGGCAGGCAAGGCGGACGTCGACGAGGCGAACCCGCGGCCGGGCAACCGCAACGGGCACGTCCTGGAGTGGGAGGAGAACGGCGGGGACGCCGCGTCGACGAAGTTCTCCTGGCGCCTGCTGCTGGTCTGCGGTGACCCGAAGACCGCGGACACCTACTTCGGCGGCTTCCCGAAAGAGCAGGTCAGCCCCATTTCCTGCCCGGACAACGTCGCGTTCGACCGGCACGGAAACCTGTGGATCTCCACCGACGGCAACGCGCTCGGCTCCCACGACGGCCTGTTCTCGGTGCCGGTCGACGGTCCGGAGCGCGGGCACGTCAAGCAGTTCCTGTCGGTGCCGTCCGGCGCGGAATGCTGTGGTCCGGTGGTGACCGATCACCTGGTGCTCGTCGCCGTGCAGCACCCCGGTGAGGACGCGCCCAACTCGGGCAGCCCCACTTCGCACTGGCCGGACGGCGGCACGTCGCAGCCGCGGCCGTCGATCGTTTCGGTGTGGAAGAAGGGCCGCTGGGGCCAGGTCGGCCGCATCGGCGTCAAGTAGTCGCGACCGGCGCCCCGATCACTCTCGGCAAGACACGTTCCGCCTGATCGGGGCGCCGGTCGACACCGTTCAGCGATTACGGAACGGCGGCACACTCACTAGCTTCGGCCCGGTGAAAAGGGCACTGGTGTTGATGACGGCCGGCGCGCTTCTGCTGGGCGCGGGTGCTTTCCCCGCGCGGGCGCAGGCTCCGGCCGCCCCGTCCGGCTGCGCCGGCGGCGTCGCGCCGAACCCGAGCGTGGAGGAGGGCAGCCCACCCGCCGGGTACACGTTCAACCCGGCGGCCCCGGTGCCGACCGGGACGCCGAGGAGCAAACAGCCCCGGCTGTGGACGGCGGGTGGTTACCAGCAGGACGGCGGCAAGTACGCGCTGATCGCGACGCCGGACAAGCTGGTCAGCACCGCCTACGCGGCGATGAAGTTCGTGCCCGGCGCCGTCTACACGCTCACCGGCTGGACCGGCACGAACGACGGCAACCTCCGGCGCGCGGACGCCGTTCAGGAAACGGGACTGCGGTTCTACAACGCGACGAACAAGGTCGTCCTGGAGAACAAGCGCAAGGTCGAGCACGCCGTCGAGACCGACGGCAAACTCGCCCGCCAGGACTTCCCGCCGTCGACCGCGCCGCCGACGGCGACCTCGGTCAAGTTCTTCGCCGCCACCGACCGTAACTGGGTCATGTGGGACTGCGTCCACCTGCGGGTCGCCTCGTTCTCGGTGAAGGCGGAGGTGCGGGATCCGGCGAGCGGCGCCTGGGGCGGCACGGCCACCATCGAGGCGGGCACCACCGCGAACTTCCGGTTCACGCTGACCAACGACGGCACCGAGAACCTCACCGACATCAAGGTCGACGACCCGTACTGCGATGTGAAGCCTGCCCCGATCGCGAGCCTCGACGGCGGTAAGTCCACGACGATCACCTGCGACCACGCGAACGTCACCGAGGCCGACAACGGCCGCGTCGGCACCGTGACCGTCTCCGGCGCGAAGCATTCGGGCGGCACGCTGCCGCGGAAGACCGCGACGACGACCATCAAGGTCACCCCGCCGCCCGCGATCGACGAGATCGGGGAGTTCGTCTGGAACGACCTCGACCGGAACGGCCTGCAGGACGCCGGCGAGCCGGGTGTCCCCGGGGTGAAGGCGACCTTGAAGGACGCTTCGGGCACGGTGCTCGGCACGCTCACCACGGACGCCGCCGGCAAATACCGCTTCGCCAAGCTGAAGGACGGCATCTACCAGGTCTGCTTCGACATCGGCGCGCTTCCGCCCGAGTTCGCGGGCTACGCCTTCACGGCGAAGGACGCGGGTGACGACGCGAAGGACTCCGACGCCGATCCGGCGAACGGGTGCACCGCGACGACCACGGTCGGCCCCAAGAAACGTCAGGATCTGACGCTCGCCGCGGGACTCGTCGCGCCCGTGCGCAAACTGGGCGACTTCGTGTGGCTGGACCAGGACAAGGACGGTTTACAGAGCCGCGACGAGATCGGCGTCCCTGAGGTGAAGGTGACGCTGAAAGACGCTTCCGCGAAGGTCGTCGGCTCGACGGTGACCGGACCGGACGGTCGATACGCCTTCGCGGGTGTACCCGCGGGCTCGTACCAGATCTGCTTCGACACCGGATCCCGGCAGCTGACCCGAACGGGCGCGGCGCAGTACAACGGCACCGATTCGGCAGCCGACCCCGCGACCGGCTGCACCCCGGTGATCAAGCCGGGGACGCCGGAGGACCTGACCAGGGATGCCGGGCTGATCGAGCCGTGATGGTCGGTGTGACCCATGGCTTATCCGGCACCCTTGTCCCCCACCCCCTCGCGACGTACAATAATCTGTACGTCGAAGGGAGGGTGCTAGTGAAAACCATGAGCTACTCCGAGTCTCGTGCGAAGTACGCCGAGACGCTCGACTCGGTGGTCAACGACCGCGAAGAGGTTGTGATCACCCGCGCCGGGCACGAGCCCGTCGTGATCGTGTCCTTGGACGACTACCAGTCGCTCAAGGAAACCGCGTACCTGCTCCGCAGTCCGGAGAACGCGCGGCGGTTGATCACCGCGATCGAGCGACTGGAGTCGGGCGGCGGGACACAGCACGAACTCGTTGAATGAAGCTGATTTGGGACGAAAACGCCTGGGAAGATTATCTCTGGTGGCAGACCCAGGACCGGAAAGTGCTCAAGCGCATCAATGACCTCATCAAGGACATCGTGCGCAACGGCAATGAAGGTATCGGGAAGCCCGAACCGTTGAAGCACGGCTTTCAGGGGTACTGGTCGCGTCGGATCACGGACGAGCACCGACTTGTCTGCAAGGTCGCCGAAGGCGAGATCAGGTTCGCTGCCTGTCGTTATCACTACGGGAAATAGGGACGGCACCTCTTCGAGCCGTGATGGTCGGTGGGGGCCGCTACCGTCGCCCACTGTGACCTCACATCTCGACGCCACCCGCGAGTCCTACGACACCGTCGCCGAGGACTACGTGACGCTGATCAGACCGCTGTTCGACCAGGAGCCGGTCAGTCGCGCGATGCTGTCCGGATTCGCCGAGCAGGTGCGCGGCCCGGTCGCCGACGTCGGTTGCGGGCCGGGCCATGTGACCGCCCATCTGGCCTCACTCGGCCTTGACGTCTCCGGTGTCGATTTGTCGCCGAAGATGATCGAGGTCGCCCGGCGTCAGTACCCGGGCCTGCGGTTCGAGGTCGGCTCGATGACCGCGCTCGACATCCCCGACGGCACGTTGGGCGGCCTCGTCGCCTGGTGGTCGATCTTCCATCTGCCGCCGGAGACGCTTCCGGCCGTGTTCGCCGAGTTCCGTCGGACGCTGGTGGCCGGCGGGCAGCTCCTGATCGGCTTCCACGTCGGCGACGAGCGCCTGAGCCCCGAGACGGCGTACGGCCACCCCGTCTCCTACGACGCCTACCTGCTGCGACCGGCCCGGGTCGCCGAGCTGCTCGGCCAGGCGGGATTCCAGGTCACCGCCCGGCTGGAGCTTGCCGGGAAGAAGTGGCCGCAGGCCTGTCTGCTCGCCGTCGCGGTTTGACTCGTGGGCCGAGGACCTGATTCCCTGCGGATGCAACCGAGCCGGGCGGAGCCATGACGCAGACGAGTACGACGGCGAGCGAAAGCACGCCCGCGTGGCCTTCGCGTGCCTGGTTCCGGCGACCGTCGAGCTGGACGTGGCTCGGGTTCGGCTTGGTACTGGTGGTCTACGCCGACCTCGCCTGGCGTCGCCGCTGGATGAGCGACGACGGGCTGATCGTGCTGCGGACGGTCCGCCAGATCCTCGCGGGCAACGGGCCGGTGTTCAACATCGGCGAGCGGGTCGAGACCAACACCAGTCCTCTGTGGACGGCGATACTGAGCGTTCTCGGCCTGATCCCGGGAGTGCCGCTGGAGTGGATCTCCGTGGTGACCGGGCTGGTCTTCTCGGTCGCCGGGCTGTTTTTCGGCCTGGACGGTGCCCGGCGGCTCTACCAGCCGCTGACCTTCCACGGCCTCGCGCCCGCCGGGGCGCTGGTGGTCTGTGCGCTGCCGCCGTTCCGCGACTTCGCGACGTCCGGGCTGGAGACCGGCCTGATCACCTTGTGGCTCGGTGGCACGTGGTGGCTGCTCGTCCGCCGTATGTCCACAATGGATGAAACGCGGGCCTGGCCGGTCGCCGTCGTCTCCGGCCTCGGGCCGTTGGTGCGGCCGGATCTCGCGCTCTTCAGCGGTGTCGCGTTGCTGGCGTTGCTCGTGCTCCTGAGACCAGGGCGGCGACGAGCGGTGGGCCTGCTGGCCGCCGCGGCCGCGCTTCCGTTGGCGTATCAGGTGTTCCGGATGGGCTACTACGGCCTGCTCACGCCGAACACCGCGTTGGTCAAGGAGGCGTCGGAGGCGAACTGGGCTCGCGGCTGGGCATACCTCTCCGATCTCGCTCAGCCGTATTGGCTCCTGCTTCCGGTGCTCCTGCTCGCCGCCGCCGTCCTGACCTTGGTGTCCACTATGGACAGGACATTCGTGGTGCTGGTGGCGGTTCCGCTCGCCGGCGCGATCCTGCTTTCGCTGTACGTGGTCAGGGTCGGCGGGGATTTCATGCACGGGCGCATGCTTCTCCCGGCGCTGTTCTGCCTGTTGCTGCCCGTGCTGGCCGTGCCCGTGACGAGGGTGACCGCGGTACTTCTGGTCGGCGTCGGGATCTGGGCGGTCGTGGCCGCGGGGTCGCTCCGTCCGCCGTATTCCGCCGCGCCGCGTGCCGTCGGCGTCACCGACGAGCGGGCCTACTGGTCGCGGGCGACCGGGCACGAACATCCGATCCTCGCCGAGGACTACGCCGACCATCCGGCGATGCCGACGGTGCTGGACGCCGTCCGCGGGGTGCGGGGCCCGGCGGTACTGATCCAGGACTACTCGACAAGGAGCTGGTACGCGTACCCGACGGACCGGCCGTATGTGACCGTCGCGGCCGACAGTATGGGCGCGCTCGGCCTGCTGATCCCGCTCGATATGCGGCTGCGTGACGGTTACGGCCTCGCCAACCCGTTCGCCGCGCATTCGACGTCGTTCCCCAACGGCCGCCCCGGGCACCAGAAATGGCTGCCCCCGGTGTGGGAACTGGCGAACTCGGCGCGACTGCCGATTCCCGATGGCGGCCCGGTCCGTGCCGAGGACATCGCCGCCGCGCGCCTCGCGCTCAGCTGCCCGGAGCTCGTGGCGATCGACGCGTCTGTGCGGGATCCGCTGACGGCCGGACGGTTCGTGGACAACCTCATCGGGTCGTTCGCGCGGGGCTCCGTGCGGTTCCCCCGGGTGGCGTCGCCACCGGTCGTCTGCCGGTGACTAGCGTGGCGGCCATGGCTGATCTTCCCCTCGCCCTCGTCACCGGTGCCACCCGCGGAATCGGCGCCGCGACCGCCCGCGCGCTCGCCCCGACCCACCGCCTGCTGCTCGGCGGACGCGACGCCGACGCACTCGGCGAACTCGCCGGGACGCTGCCCGGCGCGAGGCCGTGGCCGGTCGACCTGACCGACGCCGAGACGCTGGAAGCGGCGACAGCCGAATTCGGCGAGCTGGACGTGCTGGTGCACTCGGCCGGTGTCGCGCGGCTCGGCACGGTCGAGACCGCGACCGACGCCGACTGGCGGGCGAACTTCGAGGTCAACGTGCTCGGGGTGGTCACGCTGACCAGGCAGCTGCTGCCCGCGTTGCGCGCCGCGAAAGGGCACGTCGTCGTGATCAACTCCGGGGCCGGGCAGAACGCGCGTCCCGGCTGGGGTCCCTACGCGGCGAGCAAGTTCGCCGTCCGCGCCTTCGCCGACGCGTTGCGCGAAGAGGAGCCCGCCCTGCGGGTGACGTCGATCTACCCCGGCCGCACGGACACCGAGATGCAGCAGGCGATCGTCGCCGACGAAGGACGCGAGTACGAGCCGGAACGCTTCCTGCGTCCCGAATCCGTCGCCGCCGCCGTGTTGTCCGCCGTCACCGCCACCGGCGACGCGCATCCGACCGAGGTGACCCTTCGGCCACGCGGACTGGTCTAGACGTGTCGGAAGCTACCCCCCGTCAAGAGCGCAGCCGCGCCGAGGTTTCGGCGACTTCGGCCTGCACCTTCGCGCGGTCCACCCGCAGGGATTCGCCGTCGCCGACCACCTGCTCGCCCGCCACCCACACGTCGCGCACCCGGCGCGAGCCCGCGGCCCACACCAGGTTCGAGAGCAGCTGCTCGTCCGGGACGTCGATGCCGGCCGCGAAGGCCGGGTCGTCCAGGTCGACGTGCACCAGGTCCGCCCACCGGCCGGTTTCCAGCGCGCCGATGTCGGCTCGGCCCAGCGCGTCCGCGCCGCCGCGGGTGCCGAGCAGGAACGCGTCGGCCGCGGTCAGCACGGTCGACTCGCCGGTCGCGAGCCGTGCGAACATCGCCGAGAGCTGCAGCTCCTCCCACAGGTCGATGTCGTCGTTCGACGCCGGGCCGTCCGTGCCCAGCCCGACGGCGACCCCGGCCTTCCGAAGGTCAGTGACCCGCGCGATGCCCGAAGCGAGCTTCGCGTTCGAGCCCGGGCAGTGCGCCATCCCGACCCCGCGTGCGGCGAACAGCGCGATGTCCTCGTCGGACAGGTGGATGGCGTGCGCGGCCAGCGTGCGGCCCCGCAGCATCCCGACCTTCTCCAGCAGTGCGGGCACCGAGCCGTGCTCTTCACGCTGCTTGACGTCTTCGAGCGCCGCCTCGGCCACGTGGATCTGCACCAGCGCGCCCCGTTCGGCCGCCGATTCCGCGGTCGCGCGCAGTGCGTCTTCGTTCAGCATGTACGCCGAGTGCGGTCCGTAGCCGACCTCGATCCGCTCACCGGGGCCGAACCGGAGGCCGTCGGTGTCGATCCAGCGTTCGATGCCCTTGAGCATCGCGCGCCAGTCCATCCCCGGCAGTTCCATGATCGGCGGGCCCAGCAGCACGCGGCCACCGGTGGTGAGCACCGCGTCGGCGAGCTGCTCGCCTTCGAAGTACATCTCCGCGCTGGTCGTGACGCCGTGCCGCAGCATCTCGACCGAGCCGAGCAGCATGCCGGTGCGGATGTCGGCGGGCTTCAGCTTCGCCTCGGCCGGCCAGATGATCTCGGTCAGCCACCGCAGCAGCGGCAGGTCGCCGCCCATCCCGCGCAACAGGGTCATCGGGCTGTGCGCGTGCGCGTTGACCAGGCCGGGCAGGAGGATGCCGCTCAACCGGGTCACGGGAGCGGACGTTTCGGGAGCCCCGGATACGGGACCGACATGGGTGATACGCCCCGTCTCGTCCACATCGACCACGGCGTCACGCAGCAACGAGCATGCGGGGTCGGCGGGGAGAACGACAGGAGCGTGGAAACGGCGTTGCATGAAAAGAGCTTACTTTCAGTCGACGACGCCGCTCCGCCACGCCCAGGCGGCGATCTCCACCCGGTTCCGCGCACCGATCTTCCCCTGCACGGAGGCCAGATGTGTCTTCACCGTCGACAGCGACAGGAACAACTCGGCGCCGATCTCGGTGTTCGTCAGCCCTTTCGCGGCCGCCTTGACCACGTCCAGTTCCCGCGCGGTCAGCGGCTCCGAAGGCGGACTGACGTCGCGTTTCACCGTCCCGCCGTCGAAATGCTTCAGCAGCCGGACGGTGATCTGCGGCGAGACCAGCGCGTCACCGCGCGCGGCCGCGCGCACCGCCTCGATCAGCAGTGCGGGCCCGGCGTCTTTCAGCAGGAACCCGCTCGCGCCGTTCCGCAGGGCGGTGTGCACGTACTCGTCCAGATCGAACGTCGTGACCACCACCACCTTCAGCGGATCGGTGACGTCCGGGCCCGCCAGCTGCTTGGTGACCTCGAGCCCGTCGATCCCCGGCATGCGGATGTCCAGCAGGCAGACGTCCGGGCGTAGTTCACGCGCCTTCGCGACCGCCGAGACGCCGTCCGCCACGTCGGCGACGACCTCGATGTCGTCGTTGCTGTCCAGGATCATCCGGAAGCCGATCCGCACCATGTCCTGGTCGTCGGCGATCAGTACCCGGATCACTCTTCTCCTTCAAGTGGTAGCCAAGCTTCGACGCGCCAACCGCCGCCCGGCGCGCGCCCGGCGGAGAGCCGGCCGTGCAGCAGGGCGACGCGTTCGCGCATGCCGATCAGACCGTAGCCGCCCGACCCGCCCGCCGGACGGCCCTGGGGTTCGCGTCCGTCGTCGGTCACCTGGAGGTGCAGTTCGTCCTCGACCACCTCGGCGATGACCAGTGCTTCCTTCGCGCCGGACGCGTGCTTGCCGATGTTCGTCAGCGACTCCTGGACCAGCCGCAACGCCGACCGTCCGACCTCGTGCGGCACGTTCGGCGGCAGTTCGAGCTTCATCGACGTCTCCACGCCGTGGTTCGACCGTTCGATCAGCGTCCGCAGGTCGGCGGCGAGATCGGTGGTGGCCTGTTCGCTGAATGCGCTGCTCCCGGCCGGGGCGTCGCCGCGCATGCTCCGCACGAGCCGCCGCATCGCCGCGAGCGCCTCCACTCCGGCGTCCTCGATCCGGCCCATCGCTTCGACCGCGATCTGCGGGTTCTTCTCGCCCATCAGCTTCGCCGCCTGCGCCTGCACGACGATCCCGGTCACGTGGTGGGCGACGACATCGTGGAGTTCCCGCGCGAGCGCCATCCGCTCCGACGTCTGCGCGTCGCTGATCGCCGACTGGATGACCTGCGTGCGCTCCGAATCCCGCGACCGCAACGCGAGGCCGACCGCCACCGAGATGCCGAGCAGCAGCAGCCCCGCGACGGCGAACCCCGCGATGTCGTCGGGATCGGTCATCAGCCGCGGGGTCGGCCGCCAGGAGTTGAGAATGCAGGCGATCACCACCACCCCGGTCATCCCCGCGAGCCGTGACATGGCCTTGCCGAGCCCGGCCGCGCGGACCAGCGTGACGATCGCGCCCATTCCCGCGACGACCTGCGTCCCCGGCACGCCACCCGGCATCGCGTATTCGTAGCCGAGCCGGAGGAACGGGGTCACCAGCGCGGAAAGCAGCATGACGGCGGTGAGCCCGACCATCGCGTCGGCAGGCCGTCGCGGGGCGGCGACCGCGATGACCGCGGCGACGATCGAGCAGACCAGGATGGGGAAGCCGCGCACCCCGCTGGCGTAGGTGAAGCCGAACTCGAGGATCAGCGCGACGGACAGCATGCCGATGAGCGGCCATTGACCCAGCACCAGCTTGTTGATCTTCTGCAGGTTCTCGTAGCGTTTCGGGTTCACCGTGCGGTCGCGGCCGGGCAGCGCGAAGCCCAGCGTCCCGCCCAGCAGGATCCCGCCGAAGAGCATCGCCTGCGCCATGGTGCCGTTCGAGGTGCTGCCGTAGTAGTACCGGCCCGACACTGCGGTCAGGGTCGCCATAACCAGCCCACTGATCAGGGCGAACGCGACCCCCGGACGCGTCCGGCGCGCCGCGTAGAACAGCACCTCCACCCCGGCCACCACCTCGGTGATGGACAGGTGGGCGAGGACGCTCGAGTAGGTCGGGATGGTGAAATACCGGGCGACCAGCGTGTAGGCCACCAGTACGACCGAAGCCGCGACGGCGGCCACGGCGGCCCGTTTCTGCGCCCAAAGCGCGCAGAACACCATCGCGAAGATGCCGGGGAACAGCAGCAGGTCGATGCCACGAGGGCCCGTGTCGTCGAGTGCGGCGTCGGTGATGAAGAACAGGTCGAACGTGAGCGCGGCCAGCAGTACGACGGTGGGCATGCCGAGGCGACGCACGAGCGAACCCGCGCGTGCGTAGAACTTGTTCTGGGAGGGACCTGCTGTCACACCGTGACGGTAGAGGATCCGCCACCGTCCGCACCTTGGCCGACCGGCCCGACGTGGGTCGGCCGATCGGCCGATGCGAGCGTGATCAGCACTGGCCGTCTGCCCGAAGTGGACACAGGCCCTTCGAAGCGAAGCTCTTCCCCGAAGCAGAACACCAAGTGACTGACTAGGGAGAAACACGGTGGAAGATCCACAGTGGACAGGCCAGCCGGTACTTGCCGGGCGCGGGCTCGTCAAGCGGTACGGCACGCAGTACGCGCTGGCCGGGATCGACATCGACATCCAGGCGGGTGACGCGGTCGCCATCGTCGGGCCCTCGGGCTCGGGCAAGACCTCCCTGTTGCACGTCCTCGCCGGGATCCTCCGCGCCGACTCGGGGCAGATCTTCCTCGCCGGCCAGCGGGTCGACCAGCTCAACGAGCGCAAGCGCAGCGAATTGCGGCGCACCGAGTTCGGCTTCGTGTTCCAGTCCGGAATGCTCGTCGCCGAATTGAGCGCCGAGGAGAACGTCGCACTGCCTTCGCTGCTGGCCGGCAAGGGCCGCAAGGAATCCATCGAGGCGGGCCGCGAATGGCTGGCGAAACTCGGCCTCGCGGGCAAGGAAAAGCGCCGTCCCGGTGAGCTTTCCGGCGGTGAAGCGCAGCGGGTCGCGATCGCGCGGGCGCTGACGCACCGGCCGAAGGTGATCTTCGCCGACGAGCCGACCGGAGCCCTCGACACCCGCACCGGCCGCGCCACCATGGACGCCCTGCTCGCGGCGGCCGCCGACAGCGGCGCCGCGGTGATCGTGGTGACCCACGACCGCGAACTCGCCGAGGCCATGCCGCGCACCGTCTCCATCCGCGACGGCCTGATCGCGACGAGGCTGGCCGCGTAATGAACAGTTTCCAGCTGGCCATGCGGGTGCTCCGGGTCGACCGCCGGACCCGCACGTCGGCCATCCTCACCGCGGTCGGGGTCGCCGTCGCGACCAGTCTGGTGCTTCTGCTGGCCTCCCTCCCGGGTGCCACGCAGGCCCGCTCACAGCGGGCGATCTGGCAGGACATCAACAGCTACTACTCCGATTCGGGGGAGGCCCAGCGTCCGGCGCCGCTGCTGATGGCGGCGAACAAGGACTACGCCGGGGACCGCGAGATCACCCGCGTCGACGTCGCGCTGACCGGCACTTCGCCGATGCTCAGCCTGCCGCCGGGCATCCCGAAGTTGCCCGGACCCGGCGAGGCGATCGTTTCGCCCGCGCTCGGGAAACTGATCCAGTCGACACCGTCCGCCCAGCTCGGGGACCGCTTCGGCAAACTCGTCGACGCGCTCGGCCCGGACTCGCTGATGTATCCGGAGCAGCTGGTCGCCGTCGTCGGCCACACCCCGGAGTCGATGCCGCAGTCGGCGCAGGCCGCGGACGGCTTCCCCAACGAGCAGGCCAAGCCCGATCCACTGCTCGAACTGCTCGCCTGGGTCGGCGTCATCGTCCTGCTCGTGCCGAGCCTGGTGCTCGTCGCGTCTTCGGCCCGGCTCACCGCCGCCCGGCGTGAGGTGCGGATGGCGGCCCTGCGGCTGGCAGGGGCGACCCCCGGCCAGGTGATGAAGATCGTCGCCGCCGAGACGGCGTTGTCCGCGACAATCGGCGCGGTGCTCGGCATCCTCGTGGCGCCCGCGCTGCAGGGGCTCTCGAAGTTCGTGCCGTGGGGCGGGGGCACCTGGCTCGCGTCGGACTTCAGCCTTTCGATCGGCTCGACCGTCGCGGTCGCCGTGGCGATCCCGCTGCTGGTCGTCTTCGCCGGGGTCCTCGGCATCCGCCGCGTGCTGAAGACGCCGCTGTTCGCGGCTTCGGCGCACGCCCGCAAGCCGCTGCACTGGTGGCGTCTGCTCGCGGTACCCGTGGCCGGTGCCTTCTTCCTCTTCGCGGTCAGCCAGGACGACAGCAACCTGGGGATGGTGATGTTCGGGCTCTTCCTGCTGGTCGCCTCGGCCGCGATCATCGGCCCGTGGGTCACCTCGGCGGTGGGCGGCACGTTCGTCCGAGTCTGGCGCAAACCGGCCTCGCTGCTGGCCGGCCGCAGGCTCCGCGACGACCCGAAGAGCGCTTACCGCGCCACGGCGGGTGTCGTGCTCGCGGTCTTCACCGGCTCCATGGCGCTGACGCTGCTGCCCTCGTTCGAATCGATGGCCGGCGGTGGACGGACCTTCAAGGACGAGGTCCTCTACACCGACGCGGACGCGACCCAGGTCCAGCAGGTGCTCGACAAGACCAACGCCTCCCTCGCCCGCAACGGCGTCGCGGAAAAGGCGATCGCGGTCGGCCAGGTCTACCTGGCCAGCGGTGAGATGCGCTCGGACGGCAGCCAGTCGCTGAACCGCGCCTTCGTGGCGACCTGCGAAGACGCCGCGAGGCTGCTTCGGGTGAACATCGGCGGTTCGTGCAAGCCCGGGCCCGCGGTCTACAGCAGTTACAAGATCGACCTGTCGCAGCAGCGCCTGACGGCGAAGTGGAACCAGGCCGGGGTGCCGTTCACCGGGAACATCCCGGCATACACGTTCTCCGAGTCCGAAAAGGACACCTACAGCACGATCGTCATCGACCCGGCCCTGCTGCCCGAGGGTGTCAAGCCGCAAAACCTCGACGTGGTCGTGCCGACGACCCCGGCGAACGGCGAGATCGTGCGGACCGCGCTGGTCGGGGCGGCTCCTGGCCAGGAGGTCGGCAGCCGTGGCCTGCACATGATCGGCCAGCAGCAGGAACTCGCCGACCTGCGCCGGGTCACCGTCATCGGCCTGATCGCCGCCGGGGTGCTCGCCGGGTGCAGCGCGGCCGTGGCGACCGCCGGTTCGGTGATGGACCGCCGTCGCACCTTCGGGGCACTCATCGCGGCCGGGACACCGGTCCGGGTGCTGGCGAGGGCGCTGCGGATGGAGGCGGCTCTGCCCGCGATGGTGGCCACCATCGGCGCGGGTGTGGTCGGGATAGGAGTCGGCATGGGGCTCTACAGCATGGTCGAGAAGGACCCGGTCGTGCTGAGTCCGTGGCTGCTGGCGCCCGTGGTGCTGGGAATCGGGGTGGCGTTGCTCGGGGCATCCGTCTCGACCCCGGCGCTCAAGCGGGTGCAGTCGGAGCCGCTCGCCGACGAGTGAAAAGTTCGCCCGAATGGCGTCATGGCGCCTGGGCGGGCAGGTCTCGTGGGTGGAGTCGGTGGTTCCACCCACGAGCCGGGTGACCCGGTCGTCCCTCTGTCGGGGGAGGGACGAACGGGCGCCGGGGATGCGCAGGGGGCATCCCGGAGGCACGGGGTGCGGAAAGGGCTCGTGAGTGCTTTGGGTCGTTAGAACGACCCAAAGCACTCACGAGCCCTAGACCCGTTCGAAGATCAAGTCGTGCGAAATCCGGCCCTCGACGTCGGCGCGGTTCTCGAACTTGGTGATCGGGCGCCACTCCGGGCGCGGAGCCCAGCCGCCGGGCTCGTCGGCGTGGCGGTTGCGCAGGAGCGGCTCGGCCGAGCAGACCTCCATCATCTGCTCCGCGTAGTTCTCCCAGTCGGTCGCCAGGTGGAACGTGCCACCCGGTTCGAGCCGCGAGGCCACCAGCGAGACGAACTCCGGTTGCACGATCCGCCGCTTGTGGTGCCGCTTCTTCGGCCACGGGTCCGGGAAGAACAACCGGACCCCGGCCAGCGTGCCCGGTTCGACGTGCTCGGTCAGCAGGATGACGGCGTCACCGTGCATCAGCCGCAGGTTCTTCACCCCGAGCTTCTCGGCGCGCAGCATCAGCTGGCCGAGCCCGGGGTCGTAGACCTCGACCGCGACGTAGTTGAGTTCCGGCGCGGCCGCGGCGAGCTGGGAAGTGGTCTCGCCCATCCCCGAACCGATCTCCACCATGACCGGGGCCTGCCTGCCGAACCAGTCGTCGAAGTCCACCGGGCCTTCGGGCAGTTCGCCGACCGTGCGGCCGAGTGACGGCCACAGCTCGTCCCACGCCCGCTGCTGCCCGACGGTCATCCGGCCGCCGCGTTTGACATAACTGACCACGCTGCGCATCCGTGGCTGGTCCTCGTTTTCCACCCACCCATTAAACGTGGGGTTACCGGACCGCTTCGAACTCCCCCAGCCGCGAGCGCAGGCCCGCGAATCCGGCGACCGCGATCGGCGACGGCGTCGTGCCGGAGTGGGCGGGGAGAACGTCGATCCAGCCGTCGTGGCGGCTGGTGTTCAGCACCGTGGTCGGGATCGAATGCCCGGACGCTCCGCGTTCGGAAGGGATGAACTCCCAGTAGCCGGATTCCCCGTCGGCGGCCCACGGGACGAATTCCCAACCGGGACGTCTGCCGAGCAGGCCGGCGATGCGATCTTCGATGCGGAAACCGAATTCCCGCGATTCGAGTCTGCCGTCCACGACGGCGCGAAGCCACCACGGTGCGGGAATTTCCCCGTGCATTCCGCTGGACGCGCGGTACAGCGCGACAACGAGATCTTCGGGCGCGCGGTGCACCCAGGCGCGGCGAATATCGGACGGCCGGGTCGCGGACGCCACCGTGCGGGGCAGTTCGATCGCCTGTGACCATTCGAGGTCGAGCATGGGCTCGAGCCGCGGCTGCGTACTTTCCGTGCGGGCTTTCGGGATCATGCGTTCTACTCCCTGACCGGAATCCACCGTCAAGGATCACCTCCGGGGCCGAAGAGCCGAAATAGGCTCATCCCGAGCATCGCCCGGTGAGGAACAGTATGTCCGCTTCCTGTGAGAGAAGCCACAGCCTCTTAACGTGGACTTAACTCCTTTGGTGGCGGTAAAAGCTCACGCGTCCCGGCGGTGGGTGATCATGAGCCCAGCCGTATAAACAAGCACACAGATACCAGCGAAATAAGCCAAATAGCCCCACGGTCCCATCGGCGGCTGGAGTTTCAGCATGGAAACCGTCAGATCCGGGCCGGAAAATTGATTCGCCGCGAAAAACGGCATCCACTGGTAGATGTCGCCGCCCACGCGCGAGATCAGCACGACGAGGCCCTCGACCAACTGCGTCCAGACCAACGCGAACCCGAGTGCGAACGGGGGGTTGCGGAACAGCAGTCCGAGGCCTACGCCGAGCAGTCCGGTCAGGAGGAAGGTCAGGCCCTGGCCCGCCACCGCACGCCAGTCGGCTCCCGAAGCCAGGCCCAGGTCGGCGGCCGGTTTGATCAGATACGCCACCACCCACGAGCCGAAGCCCACCAGCAGCCCGATCAGTCCCGAGAACACCCCGACGACGGCGCCTTTCGCCAGCAACGCGGGCACCCGGGAGGGCACCGCCTGGAAGGTGAGCTTCATGATGCCCCAGTTGAACTCCGTCGCCGCCGCGAGGATGGCGAGGACGAGCACCACGGTGCGGCCGAGCGCGCTGGCCACCTGGGTCGAGTTGACGCCGGTCTGGCCCTCCAACGGAACGAAACCGAAGAACAACGCGGTGTAGGCGAGCGCCACCACGACCGCGATGCCCGCGCACCACCAGGGCGCGCGTGTGCTCAGCAGCTTGATCCGCTCGGCGCGGAGCAGGTTCACCGCGGTCATCGGCCGACCTCCGTAACCTGGCCGGTGCGGTACTCGACGGCTCCGGCGGTCAACTGCATGTACGCCTGTTCGAGCGAGCCGGTGAGCGGCTTCAACTCGTGCAGGGTCGCGCCCGCGGCGAACGCGAGTTCACCGATGTCGTCGCTGTCCATTTCGGACACGATAAGCGCGCCGTCGTCCTCGCGGAATTCGGCGCCCTTCTCGGTCAGCGCTGTGCGCAGTTCGGGTAGCTGCGGGCTGCGGACCCGCACGCCGAGACCCTTCGCCCGGCCGATGAACTCCTCCATCGTGCCCTGATAGATCAGCTTCCCCCGGCCGATCACGACGAGGTCCTGCGCGGTCTGCGCCATCTCCGGCAGCAGGTGGCTGGACACGAACACGGTGCGGCCCTCGGCGGCGAGCGCGTGCATCAGCTTCCGGATCCACACGATGCCCTCGGGGTCGAGTCCGTTGACCGGTTCGTCGAACAGCAGCACCCGGGGGTCGCCCAGCAGCGCCGTGGCGATTCCGAGCCGCTGCGACATCCCGAGCGAGAACTGCCCGGCCCGTTTGCGGGCGACCGATTCCAGTCCGACCAGCCGGAGCACCTCGTCGACTCGCTGGTCGGGAAGGCCGTTGGTCGCGGCGATCCAGCGGAGGTGCTCGCGGGCGGTGCGGCCGGGGTGGCGCCAGGTGGCGTCCATCATGCCGCCGACCGTCCGAAGTGGATCATGCAAGTCCCGGTAGGGCTTGCCGTCGATCGTCACCGAGCCCGACGTGGGGTTGTCGAGCCCGAGCATCATCCGCATGGTGGTGGACTTGCCCGCCCCATTGGGGCCGAGGAACCCGGTCACCCGGCCCGCTTGGGCGGTGAAGGAAAGGTCGTCGACGGCGAGCTTGTCGCCGTAGCGTTTCGTGAGTCCGGCGGCCTCGATCATCAGCCCTCCCTCCGGTGGATTCCGACCTTACCGTGGTGCAGCCCGGCTGGGCGTCGGTACAGGCGGTCGTGAGTGGCGATTCGGGTTAGAACCCGAACCGCCACCCCCAACCCCCCCAACCGGAAAAGAACAAACCGCCCCCCCCCCCCACAACCCACTCCCCTCTC
>NZ_JBVISU010000001.1:469641-598864 GCF_055575355.1 Amycolatopsis sp. NPDC034160
ACCACCCCTCCTTCGGGGGGGTTCCGACTTGATTGGGGTGAGGCTGGGTGGGGTTTGGGCAGGGGTGGTTGGGGGTTGTGTTTTGGGTAAAAACCCCCCCCCCCCCCCACGACCCAGTAAGCGGGAAAGGACCGGGCTGCCCCCCGATAAGGCGGCCCGGTCCTTGTTCCCCTTTTCTCCCCCGTCCGGTCGCTTCACTCCCCCGAGCCGAGCGACCGGTCTCCTCCCCTGTGGAAGTCCTTACGCGTCGCGCTTGTTCGCGGCGACCAGCGAGATGACCAGCAACACCAGCGCGAAACCGGCGAAGTAGGCCAGCGATCCGGCTTGGCTCAACGGCGCTTCCGGCGCGCCGGGGGCCGAACCCGAACCGGTGAGGAACCTGTCGGCGACGCGGAACGGCATCCACTCGTAGATGTCCTTGCCGATCTTCGGGATGAGCTGGATGAGGTTCTCCACCGCGAGGGCGTAGATCAGCACGAGTGAGATGGCACCGGCGCTGTGCCTGATCAGGATGCCGACGGCGATCGCGATCACCGAGGCGAGTGCGAACACCACCCCCACCCCGGCGACATTGATCCACTCCGCGGTGGTGTTCAGCATGAGATCTTCCGGCCGCATGATCGAGGCGAGGCCCCACGCGCCGAACGCGGCGACCTCGCCGATCACGAGCGACAGGGCCGCGACCACGCCGGTCTTGGCCAGCAGCGCCGAGGTGCGGTTCGGCACGGCCTGGAAGGTGGTGCGGATGGTGCCGAAGCGGTATTCGGTGGTCACCGAAAGCGCGGCGAACACCATGATCACGGCCATGCCGAAGCCGTAGCCGAACTGGGTCCAGCTGACCTCGGTGAGTTCCCCGGTGGGTGCGGCACTGGAGACGATGGCGGCGAAGCCGATCACGACCGCCAGTGCGGCCAGCGCGCACCACCAGGGTGAGCGTGTGGTGAACAGCTTGATGCGTTCCACAGCGAGCAGAGTCATGGCTTTTCTTTCCTCAAGGAGTGAGCGGCTACTGGGCGGCTGCGACCACTTCGGCGGCTTCGACTTCGAGACCGGTGTGGTACTCGACCGAATCGCCGGTGATCTGCATGAAGGCCTGCTCCAGCGAGCCGGTCTGCGGACTGAGCTCGTGCAGCACGATCTGGTTGGCCGCGGCGATCTCGCCGATCTTGGCACTGTCCATTCCGGACACGACGAGCGCGTTGTCGACGGCGGTGACCTGCGCGCTCGCCTTGGTCAGCGCGGAGTTCAGCGCGGGCAGCTGCGGCGACCGGACCTTGACCGTGTTCTCGGCGGCACGGGAAATGAAGTCCGCGGTGGAGGACTGGGAGATCAGCTGACCCTTGCCGATCACGACCAGCTGGCTCGCGGTCAGCGCCATCTCCGAAAGCAGGTGCGAGGAAACGAGTACGGTGCGACCATCGTCGGCCAGCCGGTGCATGAACTTCCGGATCCAGAGGATGCCCTCGGGGTCGAGGCCGTTGACCGGCTCGTCGAAGAGGAGCACCTCCGGGTCGCCCAGCAGCGCCGCCGCGATCCCCAGTCGCTGCGACATGCCGAGGGAGAAGCCGCCGGCACGCTTTCCGGCGACGCTGGTGAGCCCGACGATTTCGAGTACCTCGTCGACCCTGGCCGCCGGGATCTTGTTCGACCTCGCCATCCACTGCAGATGCGCCCGCGCCGACCGGTTGGGGTGCACCCACTTGGCGTCCAGCAGGGCGCCGACCGTCCGCAGCGGATCCTTCAGCTCGCGGTAGAGCTTGCCGTCGATGCGCACCGAACCCGCGGTCGGGTTGTCCAGGCCGAGGATCATGCGCATGGTCGTCGACTTGCCCGCCCCGTTGGGGCCGAGGAATCCGGTGACCTCTCCACCCGTGACGGAGAAGGAAAGGTTGTTCACCGCCAGTGTCTTGCCGTACCGCTTGGTGAGGCCCACTGCCTCGATCATGTCTGCTCCCCTCGGCGACTGCGAAAGCAATCGTCGTCCATGTGGGTGGCCGAGCGCGTCATCCTGAGGTGCCAACCTGGTACCCGACCTGAGAGGTAGCTTGCCGTCTCCGTAGGGCGTACGCGATCGGTGATGCCCCTGAGACCGACCCTGAATTGCCGGGGGTTAATGAACCATGGTTCAATAATTGCGTGGCGAGGCCTCGTACCATCACCGACGAACGGCTGCTGACGGCGGCGGAGACCGTGATCGGCATGGTCGGCCCGGGTTTCACGCTCGCCCAGGTTGCGGCGGAGGCGGGGGTCGCGGTCGGCACCCTCGCTCAGCGGTTCGGTTCCAAAAACGGCCTGTTGCAGGCGTTGAGCCGGTTGAACACGCGGACCGTCGTCGAGCGGATGCGTGAATGCGGCGAGCTGGCCGATCCGGTGGAGGGTCTGCGGGCCGCGGTCGTCGTGGTCTACGAGGGCCTGGGTTCGGCGGAAACCGCGGCGAACCATCTCGGGCAGCTGGGGGTGGACCTCGGGGATCCGGCGCTCCGAGGCCTGCTCGGCGAGCATTTCACCGCGGTGGAAGCGGAACTACGACGGTTGATGCGGGTCGCGGCGCGTGACCTGCCGGGGGCGCCGGGTGTCGTCCGTGCGGCGCGAGTACTGCTGGGCGTGGCGAACGGGGCCGCGCTGGACTGGTCGATCCGGCCGAAAGGCCGGTACGTCGACCGTATGGGGCAAGACGTGGACGCGGTGCTGACCGCGTGGAAAGGAGTGTCCTGAATGGACCGGAAAGTGGCCGTGGTCACGGGGGCGACGCGGGGTTGTGGCCGGGCGATCGCGGTGGAACTGGGCAGGCTCGGCTGGACGGTGTTCGTCACCGGCCGCACGACGAGGGAGCACCAGTCGCCGATGAAGCGGTCGGAGACGATCGAGGACACCGCGGAACTCGTCGACGCGGCGGGCGGCCGGGGGATCGCCGTCCGCACCGACTTCACCGAAGTGTCCGATGTGGACGTGCTGAAAGCGCGAATCGAGTCCGAAGTGGACGGCCGGATCGACGTCCTGGTCGATGACGTCTGGGGTGGCGATCCGTTCGCGGACTTCGAAGGGGCGTACTGGGATTCCAGTCTCGACGACGCGCTCACCCTGGTGCACAACGCGCTCGACACCCATCTGATCGCGCTGCACCGGCTCCTCCCGCTGGTCGTGAAGCGGGAGGGTGGTCTCGTCCTCGAGGTCACCGACGGCGACCACGACGAGTACGTCGGCGCCGGGATCCCGTACTTCCTCGCGAAGTGCGGCATCCGCGCGATCGGCAGGGCGCTGGGGGCCGAACTGAAGAAGTACGGCTGCGTCGGCATGACCGTGACGCCGGGCTTCCTACGGTCGGAGGCGATGCTCGACTACTTCAAGGTCACCGAAGAGACGTGGCGGGACGCGGTCGGCAAGACCGCGCCGGTCGACTTCGCCATCTCGGAGACCCCGGCGCTGCTCGGGCGAGGCGTCGCGAAACTGGCGACCGATCCGGAGGTCTCGCGGTTCGCGGGCAAAACGCTGGCGTCGTGGACGCTGATGAACGAATACGGCCTGACCGACGTCGACGGCTCACGTCCCGACTTCGGCAAGTGGATGGCCGAAGTCCGGGACGCGGGCAAGGATCCGGAAACGGCGGATCACGCCCTGTACCGCTGAGCCCGTGCTGGCCGGGAGCTATTTCTTCCCGGCCAGCACGTCCAGGTAGTGCTGGTTGAACATCACGCCGAGGACGTTGCCGAAGGGGTCGACGACCGCCGCGGTCACGAAGCCGGGCCCGCGTTCGATCACCGGCTCGTACTCCTTCGCACCCTTGTCGAGCAGCTTCGCGAAGGCGTCTTCGACGTTGTCGACGGCCCAGTTCGCGATCGCCCCACCGGGGCCGGGCTGGGCGAGCGCGGGCCGGTAGTCGGCCCGGAGCAGGCCGAACTCGTGCTGGTAGTCGCCGATCCGGAACTCCGCGTACGCCGGCTTCTCGTCATGACCGTCGCGGACGAAGTACGGCTCGATCCCGAAGAGGTCGGTGTACCACTCGATCGCGGCTGCCATGTCGTCGGCGTAGAACGTGGTGGTGGTGAGTCCTCGCAGCATTTCCTTCTCCTCCGGTAGTGGCTCTGGAGACAAGGATCCACCGCAAAGTGCTCACCGAATGACCACTTTTCCGCGGAAGTTCTCAGGTGACGCCGGGCCGCGCCAAACCGGTCTCGTAGGCGAGCACCACGGCCTGCACCCTGTCTCGCAGATCCAGCTTGGACAGGATCCGCCCGACGTGCGTCTTCACCGTCGCTTCGGACAGGAACAGCGTCTCGGCGATCTCGAGGTTCGAAAGGCCCTTCGCGATCAGCACGAGCACCTCCCGCTCCCGTTCGGTGAGGACGTCAAGTTCGGCCGCGTCCCGCATCGGCTTCCCGCCGCCGCCGACGAACCGGTCGAGCAACCGCCGCGTGACCGAGGGCGAGACCACGGCGTCGCCGGAAGCGACCGCCCGCAGCGCCGAGACCAGGTGATCCGGCTGCGTGTCCTTCAACAGGAACCCGCTCGCCCCACCCTGCAACGCCGAGTAGACGTATTCGTCCAGATCGAACGTCGTCATGACGAGCACCCGAGCCGTCCCGGCCTCGACGATCCGTTTCGTCGCCTCGACCCCGTCCAGCACCGGCATCCGGACGTCCATCAGCACGACGTCGGGCCGTAGTTCCTCAGCGAGGCGAATGGCCTGCGCACCGTCACCGGCCTCGCCGACGACATCGATGTCGGCCTGCGCGCCCAATACCATCCGGAACCCGACGCGCATCAATTCCTGGTCGTCGACGACCACCACTCGGATCACGTCGCCAACCTAACCGGGAGCCTCGCGTGCACTTGCCACCCTCCACCGGGAGCGGGGCCGACCTCCAGCGTGCCGCCGAAGACGTTCGCCCGTTCCTTCATTCCGATCAAACCGTTCCCGCCGGGGACCGTGAGTCTTCGCGGCCCGGTGGGTGCTCCGTGCGGAGCGGCCTTCGTCGCGGCGGGCACGAGTTGCTTCGCGCGGCCGGCGCCGTCGTCGGTGACCCGGACGTCGATCACGTCCGCCTCCCGGCGCACCAGCACCTCCGCCTGCGCGCCGTGCCCGGCGTGCTTGAGCGTGTTCGTCAGCGATTCCTGGACGATCCGGTACACGCCGAGCGAGACACCGGCGGGCAGGCCGTCGAGCGCGTCCGCGCCGATCGCCAGCGTCACCGGCACCCCGGCCAGCCGGATGCGATCCGCGAGGTCGGTCAGCGCGCTGGCGTCCGGCTGCGGCACGCGAGGCTCGTCGTCACCGTCGCTGCGGAGCACGTCCAGCAACCGCCGCAGCTCGGCGAGCGCGCCGCGGCCGGTCTCCGAAATCGTCTGCAAGGCCCGTTTCGCCATCTCGGGATTCCCGTCGACCGCGTAGGACGCGCCATCGGCCTGCACGACCATCACGCTCACCGCGTGCGCGACGACGTCGTGCAACTCACGGGCGATCCGTCCGCGTTCCTCCCCGACGGCGATCCTGGTCGCCTGGTCCCGTTCCGTCTCCAGTAGATGCAACCTGGCTTCCACCTCCTCGTGATAGGCGCGCCTCGCGCCGGCGAATTCGCCGAGCGTCCAGCACAGCGCGATGGCGAAGACGCCGATGACGGCCAGTACCCAGACGTCCTCGGGCGGATCGACCCACAGCTGGATCGCCGAGGTGACCAGCGTCGCCAGCAGGTACAGCAGCCCTTGTCTGCGTCCGACGTAGACCAGCACCGAGTAGATGCCGATCATCATCGCCAGCCCGCTGGCCACGCCCAGCTCCAGCGCGCTGTGCGGGATGCCGATCACCAGCATCACGTAGGCCGACCACAGCGTCGCCTTCCGCCGGAAGACCAGTGGCACCACCATCGCGATGTCCAGCGGCACCGTCACGTACCAGGGCGGCATCGGGACTTCCGGCGTCTCGACCGCGGCCACGTAGAGCAGCAGGTCGGTCAGCAGCAGGACGACGGCGATGAAACTGTCCCCCGCCATGGGGTGGGCACGCATCCAGAGGCTCAACCGTCGCACCTGGTAACACTATGTCGGCCCGGGCCGCTCGCGCGTCGGTCGCCGGTACCACCTTCGGTGCGACCCGAGGATGAGCGGCATGGCACGATTCGACTCGGCAGACTCGACGACTGGGAGGGGCAGGCGCCGTGACGTCACCGTCGGAGCAGGGGCGGCTCGCCGGTCCGCTGTCGATGTCGGTGGCGAACCTCTGCCATCGCCTGCAGCCGCAGGTGTCCGCGCGGACCGCCGCCGGCTTCGCCGAGGTGCTGCGCAGGCTGGGCGGTCCGCTGCAGGTCGCCGTCGCGGGCCGGATCAAGTCCGGTAAGTCCACGCTGGTCAACGCCCTGATCGGGCGCCGGGTCGCGCCGACCGACGTCGGCGAGTGCACCCGGCTGGTGACCCGGTTCCAATACGGCACGGTCGACCGCGTCGAGATCGTCTTCAACGACGGCCGCAAACAGGTGCTGCCCTTCGCCGCCGACGGGATGATCCCGGCGGAGCTCGGCATCGAAATCGACAAGGTCTCGCATATCGAGGCCTACCTCACCAACGCCGTCCTGCAGGGGATGACCGTCATCGACACCCCCGGCCTCGGCTCGCTCGACGCCGCGTCGGTGTCGCGGACCGAGCAGCTGCTGGGCGCGGCGAAGCACCGCAAGGCCGACGACGAAGACGAGGACGAAGAGGGCTCCGACGAGCTGGACGACACTTCGCGCAACGCCGTCGCGGGCGCCGAGGCTGTTCTTTACGTGGTGACGCAGGGCGTGCGCGCCGACGACCAGCAGGCGCTGGCCGCGTTCACCGCGGCGACCGCGAGCCGCGAGGCGGGCCCGGTCAACGCGATCGCGGTGCTCAACAAGGCGGACACCATCGCGCCCGAGTCGGTCGAAGGCTCGGGCGGCGACGTGTGGAAGGCCGCGACGCTGCTGTCGGAGAAGCAGGCCTCGACGCTGAAGCCCCGCGTCGCGGACGTGCTGCCGGTGATCGGGCTGATCGCGGAATCGGCGGAGTCCGGGGGGTTCACCTCCGGCGACGCCGAGGCGCTGCGCCAGCTGGCCGAGATGGACGACGACATCCTCGAGACCATGCTGATCTCGGCGGACATCTTCACCAGCTGGGAATGCGACGTCGCGGCGGGAACCCGGCTGCGGCTGCTGGAGAAGCTCGACCTGTTCGGCGTCCGGTACGCCGTCGAGGCGATCCGCAAGGAACCCGAGATCACCGCGGGCTCGCTGCGTCGCAAGCTCCTCGACGCTTCCGGGCTCGAAGCCGTCCGACAGCGCCTGAGCATCGTCTTCGCCGCCCGCGCCGACGGCATCAAGGCGGCCGCCGCACTGGCTTCGGTCACCGCGCTGGCCCACGCGTCGGGCGACCCGGGCGAGCGGCAGCGTGTCCACGACGCGATCGAGGTCCTGCTCGCCAAGCCCGAAGCGCACCAGCTCCGGCTGCTCGAAGCGCTCACGCTGGTCGCGTCCGGCGCGGTCGACATGCCCGAGGACCTGTCGGAGGAGGTCCTCCGGGTCGGGAGCAACGCCGACATCGGCGCCCAGCTCGGCAAGCCGGGCGCACCCCGTGCCGAACTCGCGGCGCACGCCCTGGAGCGCGCCGGCTGGTGGCGCTCCTTCGCGTCCTTCGGCGCGACGCCCGCCCAGAGCCGCGTCGCGCACGTCGTGCACCGGGCGTACTTCCTCATCTGGCAACAAATCCGCGACTGACCCTCGCCCTCCCCACCCCCGCATTTCGTCCTCTAAATGCGGTACATGCACGCGCGCAACTACCGCATCCAGAGGACGAAACGCGACGTCGCCCCTCACCGACAGAGTCCTGGCAAGTCGCCCAACCGCTGGCGGGCGCGCCACTGACGTAGAGGGCAACGCTGACGCGAAGGGGCTTGCTCAAGAGACTCGGGCCGCTCCTGACTGTCCATAAGAGAATCAGGCCTTCACGGCCTCGCCGCCGCTTCCCGCGTCGCATTTAGAGGACTAAACGCATCCCGAGATTGATAAACCGAGCGCTCGGTCTAATAATGGGGCCCATGGAAACGATCGTCGACGAGCCCCAGTGGCTGCGCACGGCCTCCTGGCTCGGCTGCCCACTGGTGGGCGCCGCGATCGGCTGGTTCCTCCAGTCGATCGCGGACTGGGTGGTCTCCCTGAGCTGGGTCCCGTTCAAAGGCCCGTTCCAGCTCGTCTCGGACATCCCCCACCCATGGGGCGCGGTCGCCGGGACCGGCGTGGGTCTGGTCCTGGGCCTGCTTTTCGCCGCGGTTTGGGCGCACGAGCGGCTTATCGTGAAGGTGACGCCGACACGCATCACGCTGACCACGAAGGGCCGTAGCCGCGCCTATGAAGCCAAGCTCGAAGCCGTCTTCCTCGACGGCAAGGAACTCGTCCTGCTCGCCGCCGACGGCCGGGAACTGGTGCGGGAGAAGGCCGACGTCGACCGCCAAGCCGTCGCCAAGGCGTTCCTCGAGTACGGCTATCCCTGGCTCGACGAGCCCCCGCCGGTGAAATGAGGACGGTCGACCCGGTCAAGCACGAGGCGAAGCGCCGCGCGATCCTCGACGCCGCCGCGGGCTGCTTCGCGATGAAGGGTTTCGAGAAGACCACGACGGCGGAGATCTGCCGCGCCGCCGGGATCAGCACCGGCAGCCTGTTCCACTACTTCCCGAACAAGCGCGCGGTCTTCGTCGGCATCTTCGAGCAGGACGCCGACGAGACCACGGCCCTGCTCGCGGCGGCGAGGGTATTCGAGGATCCGTGGGAGGCGATCCTCCACGTCATGGTGCACGTCTCCGAGCAGCTCCTGCACCCCGTCGTGGCCAAGCTCGTCCTCGAGGTCGCCGCGCAGTGCGCCCGCGACGCCGAACTGGCCAGGCTGATCCAGGGCAACGACCGCTCCCTGCGTGATGGCCTCCTCGACCTCGTCGAGCGGGCGATCCAAGCGGGACGGATCGATCCCGGTGTCGAACCGAAGGCGGCCGCCGACTGGCTGACCGCGTTGATCGACGCACCGCTTTCCCGGGCGATCCTGGATCCCGATCTCGATCCGGCCGCGGAAATCGCGGTACTGAAGCTGCTGCTCACCAGATTCCTCCGTCCCGTTCTGCCGATTTCACCCCCAGACAGCGTGGCCGTAGCCGACACTGGTGAAATCTCTCCGAGCTGATCGGGCAGCTCGAGAACGCCAGTAACGGGGGTCGATGCGGGTGGGTGCCTGGCTGCGCAAGAAAGCGGTCGAAGTGGAGAATCCGGATGATGTGCCGACCGGGCAGATTCCGGGCGTGAGCATCGCCGCGATCATCGCCGAGGTCGACGGTGCGACTTCGCCCGCCGAGGGAACCGAAGCCGTCGAGGCCGCGTCGAAGACCGATGTGGAGTCCACGACCACGGGTCCGGCCGACCTCGAACAGGCTCTCGCCGACCGGCAGGCGCTGATCCAGCTCTGCCTGTACGCCCTCGACCGCGCCCGCAGTGGCGGCGTCGTCGAGCGGCTCGAACACGGTCTCGCCGCCATCGGCGTCCGTGCCCTGCGTCCGGACGGCGAGCGGTTCGACCCCGCCGTGCACGAGGCGGGTGGTGCGGTCGCGACGGAGGATCCGGCACTCGAAGGGCTCGTCGCGGAGACCGAGGTCGTCGGCTTCGCCGATCACGACCGCGTCCTGCGGGCGCCGATCGTCATCGTCTACGCGAAGAAGGCCCAGTGACCGCTCCGAGCGCGGCGGCCAGCCTGCCGGCGGTCGTGAAGAGCACGCGCGAACAGCTGCTCACCGTCGTCCGTGAAGCCGATCCTCAGGCCGCGAAATGGGTCGAGGACATCCGGAAGGCGCGGCCGAAGAAGCCGTCGGTCGTGGTGGTCGGCGAGACGAACCGCGGCAAGAGCTCGCTCGTGAACGCGCTCCTCTCCATGCCCGGCCTGTCCCCTGTGGACGCCGACGTCGCCACGGCGACGTACCTCGTCTTCGAGCACGCCGAGCAGTGGTCCGCGCAGGCCTGTTATCCGGGGCAGCTGGCTCCGGTACCGATCAACTTGACCGAGCTGATCCACTGGGTCTCGGCCGCGCACGAACTGCCGGAAGGCCAGATCCCGCCGCGCTACGTCGAGGTCTCCGGCCCGGTACCGCTGCTCGAACGCGTATCCATTGTGGACACCCCCGGGGTCGGCGGGCTCGACTCCCTGCACGGCGAGCTGGCGAAGGAGGCGGCGGCCGGTGCCACCGCGCTGCTGTTCGTCGTGGACGCCTCCTCCCCGTTCACCGCGCCGGAGCTGCAGTTCCTGCAGGACATGGGCGAGCGCGTCGAGACCGTGTTGTTCGCGCTGACCAAGACCGACCAGTTCCGCGGCTGGCGCGAGGTACTCGAAGCCGACCGTCGGCTGCTGGCCGAACACGCTCCCCGGTTCGCCGACGCGGTGTTCCACCCGGTGTCCGCGCGCATGTTCGAGACGGCGACCAAGGCGCCGAACGAGCAGATGGCGATGATGCTGCGGGAAAAGGCCGGGATCGCCGCGCTTCAGGGCGCGCTGCAGGAGATGCTGGTCGGCCGCTCGGCGATGCTGGGCGAGGCCAACACCCTGCGCGCGTTGTCGAGCGCGCTCGCCGAACTCAAGGCGAAACTGCAGGCGGAAAGCCGTGCCCTGTCCGCCGGCGAGGCCGAGGCGGAACAGCTGCGCCAGCGCCGCGACGACCTGACGACCGAACGCCGCTCGTCGACCCGTGGCTGGCAGCTGAAACTGCGCGCCGAGATCCAGCGGACCCGCGTCGAGGTCGGCCACGAGACGAGCAGGCAGATGCGCGACGCGTCGACGCATTTCCGGCAGCAGATCGACGGCGCGAAACGTGACGCCCTCGCCGCGTTGCCGCAGCAGGTGGACATCGCGCTGCAGACGACGTCGCAGCGGATCTCGATGCTGCTCTCCCAGCGGCTCAACCAGGTCACCAACGTCGCGCTTTCGGAGCTGTTTTCGGCCGAAGAACTCGACATCATCCGAGGCCAGTTCGCCAGGGCAGGCGGCCCGCCGGTCGTGCTTCGCCCGCCGGACAAGAAACCGCCGACGGCCGAGGACAAACTGCTCATCTTCATGGGCGTTTCCGGCGGCCTCGGCGCCGGGAAGGTCGCCGCGCTGCCGTTGGCGGGCGTCGCGATCCTGAACCCGGTGATCCTGCCTGCCACGATCATCATCGGCCTCGGCGCCGGCTGGTGGATGGCGCGGACCCGCAAGCACGCGTCCGACAAGCAGCACATGAAGCAGTGGCTGGTCGAGGCGATCGCCGACGCGCGGTCCACGTTGGACCAGCTCGTCGCGGAGCAGCTGATCGAGGCCGAACAGCAGCTGTCGATGGCACTCGACGAAGCCCTCGGCCGCCGCATCGACGCGATCGAGGCGGAGCTGAAGGAAGTCGACAAGACGATCAAGATGGGCGCGCAGGAGCGGGCCAAGAAGATCTCGGTCGTCGCGAAACGCCTGAAGGACGTCTCCGACGGCCGCGACCGCGCCGAAGCCCTCCTCGGTCGCATTCGGTCACTGCGCGACTCCTGACCACCGCCTGACCACCCGCGTTTAGTCCTCTGGATGCGGTACTTGCACGCGCAAGTACCGCATCCAGAGGACTAAACGCGCTGGGCCGGGCGCTCCGCCGGGTGGCGTTGTTGTGGACCGGAACCGAACGGGCCTACGGTGAGTCATAAGCTTCGACACACCAGCAGGTCAACGAGGGGGTTATCCCATGTGGGTCGACGAGAGCGGCGGCACGGACACCGAGACGGGCAACACGGAGGCCGTCACGGTCCACGTTGACGGCGAGGAGTACCAGGCCGAGCTCAACTACGACCTCGACAAGGACGGCGTGAACGACGCCGCCGTCATCCAGCACGACGACGGCACCGGCCAGGCGTTCGTCGACACCGACGGCGACGGCGACGCCGATCAGTACGCGGTGCTCGACGAGAGCGGCAAGGTCGTCCAGGAGGCCGTCTACGACGAGGCCTCCGGAGCCTGGGTCGAAGCGGGCGGCAGCGACGACAGCGGCAGCGACGCGGGCACGAGCGGCACGATGCACGCCGACATGCCCAACGGTGACGTCGAGGTCGGCCCGCCCACGATCGACACCGACGGTGATGGCACCCCCGACACCGCCGTCATCCAGACCGAGGACGGCCGCACGATCGCGTTCACGGACAAGGACGGTGACGGCAAGGCCGACATCGCGGTCGAGACGGATGCTTCGGGAAACTCGAAGACCTACGAGCACACTGGCCCCGGCCAGTGGACCGAGACCGGCAGCGGAGTGGTCAACGAGGACATCGGCTCGGCTTTCGCGAGCACTCCGGCCGCCGTCGGCGACCCGGCGGGCGACGCGGCGTGGGGTGGCGCGGGCACCGAAACACTCGAAGGAGTGGCGAAGATCGATTCCGCCACCGGGCAGTGGATCAGCCCCAACTAAATCCTGAAATGGCCTGAACCAATAGCAGAGTGGTCTAGTCCATTCTATTAGGCCAATTCGTGTAATCCTGGTCACAGAACAGCCCGGTACGAGATCTCGTGCCGGGCTTTCTCCTGTCCGATTCGCCGGTCCATGGTGCTGTCGATCACCGGAAGAATTTTTGCGTATGGCCCATTCCGGTGATACTGAATCGATTCCCTTATCGTTCTTGTGAGAGAACCGACAGGTCAGCTCTCGGTTACCTGCCGGTCATCCGGCTACTCTCGGGGAATCCCAAAACCTGCACACCGGCCTTCCCGCCGGTGTGCGAAGCCATTCGGTCGCCGGCATCGAAGCCCGCATCGGAACAGCGTCGTTCCCGGTGTGGGCTTCTGCCGTCGGAAGTCAGGAGTAGAGATGACCGCAGTCGCCATCCCCGGACTGGAAAAAGCGCCGACGACGCACTCCGGCGTCCTGTCCTGGGTCCGGGAGGTCGCCGAGCTGACCACCCCGGACCGCGTGGTGTGGGTCGACGGGTCCGACGAAGAGGCCGCGCGCATCAACGCCGAACTGGTCGCCGCCGGCACGTTCGTGCAGCTCGACGCGAAGCCCGATTCGTACTGGGCCGCTTCCGACCCGAATGACGTCGCCCGTGTCGAAGAGCGCACCTTCATCTGTTCGGAGAACGAAGAAGACGCCGGTCCCACCAACAACTGGATGGACCCGGCCGAGATGAAGGCCACAATGACCGAGCTGTACCGCGGGTGCATGCGCGGTCGCACGATGTACGTGATCCCCTTCTGCATGGGCCCCCTCGGCGCCGAAGACCCCAAGCTCGGCATCGAGATCACCGACTTCGCCTACGTCGTCGCCTCCATGCGTGTGATGACCCGCGCCGGCCAGGCCGCGCTGGACAAGTTCGTCACCGAGGACGGCACCGAGCGCGAGTTCGTCCCGGCGCTGCACTCCGTCGGCGCCCCGCTGGAGCCCGGCCAGAAGGACGTCTCCTGGCCGTGCAACACCACCAAGTACATCTCGCACTTCCCTGAGAGCCGGGAGATCTGGAGCTACGGCTCCGGCTACGGCGGCAACTCGCTGCTCGGCAAGAAGTGCTACTCGCTGCGCATCGGTTCGGTCATCGCCCGCGACGAGGGCTGGCTGGCCGAGCACATGCTGATCCTCAAGCTGATCTCGCCGGAGGACAAGGTCCACTACGTCGCGGCGGCGTTCCCGAGCGCCTGCGGCAAGACCAACCTCGCCATGCTGCAGCCGACCATCCCCGGCTGGCGCGCCGAGACCCTCGGTGACGACATCGCATGGATGCGGTTCGGTGAGGACGGCCGCCTGTACGCGGTGAACCCCGAGTTCGGCTTCTTCGGCGTCGCGCCGGGCACCGACTGGCACACCAACCCCAACGCGATGCGCACCATCGAGAAGGGCAACACGGTCTACACGAACGTGGCGCTCACCGACGACGGCGACGTCTGGTGGGAGGGCATGGGCGAGAAGCCCGCGCACGCCACCTCCTGGAAGAAGCAGGACTGGACGCCCGAGTCGGAAGAGAAGGCCGCGCACCCGAACTCGCGCTACTGCACGCCGATGTCGCAGTGCCCGATCCTCGCGCCCGAGTGGGACGACCCGAAGGGCGTGCCGATCTCGGCGATCCTGTTCGGCGGCCGCCGCAAGACCACGGTTCCGCTGGTGAACGAGGCCCGCGACTGGCAGCACGGCGTGTTCATGGGCGCCACCATGTCGTCCGAGACCACCGCGGCCGCCGCCGGCGCGGTCGGCAACGTGCGCCGCGACCCGATGGCCATGCTGCCGTTCCTCGGCTACCACGCCGGTGACTACTTCAAGCACTGGCTGGACCTCGGCAAGAACGCCGACGCGAACAAGCTGCCGAAGATCTTCTACGTCAACTGGTTCCGCCGTGGCGACGACGGCCGCTTCCTGTGGCCGGGCTTCGGCGAGAACTCGCGGATCCTGAAGTGGGTCATCGACCGCGTCGAAGGCAAGGGCAACGCGAACGAGACCCCGGTCGGCTTCGTGCCGAACGCCGAGGACCTCGACACCGAGGGCCTCAAGGAGCCGCTGGCCGACATCCAGGCCGCGCTCGACGTCTCCGCCGAAGAGTGGCGCCAGGAGCTGCCGCTCATCGAGGAGTGGTTCGACAAGATCGGCGACAAGGTCCCGGCGTCGTTGCGTGACGAACTGGACGCGCTGAAGCAGCGTCTCGGCTGATTCAGCACGCCGGAGAAGGCCTCATCCTCAGGGTCATTCCTGAGGATGAGGCCTTCTTCTTTTCCTCTTGGGTACCGTGGCCGCATGGTCAAATTCGGCGTCAACATGGTCGTCCCGGAGAGCCGTGCGGCGTGGGTCGGGAAGTGCCGCAAGGCTGAAGAGCTCGGTTTCGACGTCATCGGTGCCGCGGACCATCTGGGGATGGCCCCGCCCTTTCCCGCGCTCGTGCTCGCCGCCGAGGTGACCGAGCGGGTGCGGCTCAACACCTTCGTCATCAACACCGCCTTCTACAACCCGGTGCTGCTCGCCCGCGACGTCACGGGCACGGACCAGTTCACCGAAGGCAGGCTGGAACTCGGGCTCGGCGCGGGGTATGTGAAGGCCGAATTCGAAGCGGCGGGGATGGACTTCCCCAGTGCGGGCAAGCGGGTCGATCACCTCGAACACACCATCAAAGAACTCAAACGACTCTACTCCGACGATGACCACAAACCGGAAACCGTGCAGAAACCGGGCCCGCCGCTGATGATCGCCGGGCGTGGGGACAGGGTGCTCGCGCTGGCCGCCGAACACGCCGACATCATCGGTTTCACCGGCACGTCCGCGGTTCCCGACGGCGGGGCGCTGGTCGCCGCGGACGCCGCGGAAATCGAAGAGCGAGTGAACTTCGTCCAGGAAAAACTGAACGGCCGCGAAGTCGAATTGAACATTCTTTCGCATTTCATCGGCGTCGTCGAAGACCGGCAGACCGGGTTGGAGCAGGTCCGCCATTCGCTGAAGGGATCGCTGACCGTCGAACAGCTCGCCGAATTGCCGACGGCGTTGATCGGTTCGCCGGAGCAGATCGCCGAACAGATTTTGGCGCATCGCGCACGGTTCGGCTTCACCTATTTCACCGTGCTGGAGCACAACATGGAGTCGTTCGCGCCGGTGATCGAGTTGATGCGCGGCCGATGATCGACGTACGCGGGCTCGGCGTCCAGGCCGGGGAGCAGTGGTTGTTCGACGGCCTCGATTTCGAGGTCGAGGCGGGCGAATGCGCGGTGATCGTCGGCCCGAACGGGGTCGGGAAATCGACCCTGCTGCGTTGCCTGTACGGAACGCAGGCCCCGCAGCGGGGCCGGGCCGTCGTCGCGGGCGGAAAACCCGACGAACGCGATCTTTCCTTCCGCCGCAAGGTCTCCGTGCTGTTCGACGATTCGGATTTCTTCGCGGAACTGACCCCGCTCCAGCATCTCGAACTGCTGGAGGGCTCGTTCGGCGCCGACCTCGGCGATTTCGGCGCACTGCTGGCGGACGCGGGTCTTTCCGAGCGGGCCAAGGTCACCGCGGGCAAGTTCTCCGCCGGACAGCGCCGCCGCTTGCTGCTCCTCGGCGCGACGGCGCGGCCGCACGACGTACTGCTGCTCGACGAGCCTGAACGAGCGCTCGACGTCGCCGGGAAGGAATGGCTGACTTCGCTGATCGCGCGCTCGACCAGCGCCGGGGCGGCGGTCGTCGTGGCCACGCACCATCCCCCGCTGCTCGAAGCGGCCGATTCCACCCTCGAGTTGTGGTGAGCACCAAGGCTCCCACGCGGGTTCCGGGACGACAGCGATTCGGCGGACTGCTCGACGGGGATTACCAGACCTTCCTGGCGCTGTTCGGATTCGGCGCGCTGTTCACCGCGTTCCAGAACCTGCCGAAGCTGCGTCACTTCCTCTTTGGACAGTCCGTTGTGGACTTCGCCGCGGTGTTCGGTCTGCTGATCGTGTTGTGCGCGATCTTCTGGCGAAGCCTGCTGCGCCGCGGTTTCGTCTGGGCCGAACCGGCGGCGCTGACGTGGATGGACTTCGCCGGCGTCGACAGGCGCCGCCTCGTCGTGAAGCGGATGTGGACGCTGTGGCTGGGTCTGGTCGTGGGGGTCGGCTACACCGGAGCGCTGGTCACCGCGATCGGTGGCGGATCGAAGGACGTCTGGATCGCGATGTCGGCGCTGACCGCTTCCGGGGCGATCCTGGCCGGGGTCACCGCACGGCGGACGGCGATCCGCGGGGAAACGACGGGCCCGGTCGTGCTCGCGCTGGCCGGGCTGGCGATGGCCGCCGCCGGACTGGGCCCGATCGCGGCCGAAGTGCTGGCCGGTGCCCTGCTCGTCGTCGCGGTCGCGGTGGCCTTCGGCGGCGAGCCGGTGTCCGGGGCCGGGCGCCAGGAACTCGTCGACGGCTGGAACGCGCGGCTGCTGCGGGCGATGGCCGCGGTCTTCATGGACCCCATGCTGCTGATCCCCGAATCGAGGCCGATGCCGTGGCTGTCGCTGCGGCGGCCGACGACGCTGCGGCTCGCGTGGGCCGGGGTGCTCGGCCGTCTGCGCTACGCGGCGTCCGGCGTGGTGATCGCGTGCCTGACCGGCGTCGGACACCTGGCGTTCCCGGCCGTGCCGGTGGCGCCGCTGTTCGCGCTCGGTGCGTATGCGGCGCTCGTGCCGTTCGTCGGCGGGCTCGGCGAACTGTGGCGCAACCCCGGCCGCAGGCGCTGGCTCGGTGCGTCCGACTGGGAGTTGCGGCTGGTCAACGGCCTGGTGATCGCCGCACTCGGTCTCGGTTGGGGAGGGTTGCTCGGCCTGGTGACGCTGACGCTCGGGGTGACGCCGGTGTGGCCGGTGTGGCTCGCGATCCCGCTCGCCGTCGCCGCCGCGCTGAGGACGGCGACGCGGCCGCCGATGAACTACGACGTCAGAGGCGGGACCGCCGGACTGCAGGCCCTGCGAGGCGTCGACCTGCTGATCGTCGGCTCGATAGTGCTCTCCGTCATCGCCTGACCTCACCCGTTCCCGCGTTCGGACCCTTCGAATGCTCCGAACGCGAGTTACCCTCGGTGCGACGAAGGGAGCACGAGTGGGCGGCGGGCACGCACCGGGAAAGGGACGGCGGGCGACCAGCGAATTCCCCGCGGGCTGGACCGACGAGCAGATCATCGCGGTGATCAAGGACGTCGCGAACGATCCGAGTGAACCTCGGCGCAGACAGCACAACGGCCGCTGGCGCTGCGCGGGCGAGCGGTACGGCGTGCACCTGATCGTGCTGGTCGAGGACAACGGGAACGTCAAAACGGGGTATCCGGTCGCGGGCCCCGGCGTGGTCCGCAATCCCGACACCGCGGCCGATCCGGCAAATCCGACCGTCGCCGACCTCGCCGCCGGCCGCATCAGTTTCTTCGGCGAAAGCCTGCTCGACCAGATCGCCGACCGCGTCGCGCCGGACGTCCTGGCGTTCTACCGGACCTTGCACTGGTCGGGTGAGTGGGAAGAGCTGGCCGACGTCCTCATCGCGCACGCGATGAACGAGAACCTGCGGCTCGGGGTGGACGAGTTCGCCACCCTGGAGAGCCTCTTGAACAGCTTCGAGCTGCCGATCGACGGCTTTCTCTATCTGAACGACCGGGCGCACACCCTGGCCACCTTGCGCCCCTAACTCGCTTCGGCGACTTCAGAGGCTCCGTCCACAGTCGCCCGGAGGACGTCCAGCGGCATTCCGACGGCGTCGGCGATCGCCGCCACCGTGAAGAACGCGGGCGTCGGGATTCGGCCGGTCTCGATCTTCCGGAGCGTCTCCACCGAGATCCCGGCCTCCGCGGCCACTTCGACCATGCTCCGCGACGCCGACGCACGGGCGTCCCGGAGCGCCAGCCCCAGCCGCTCGCCGCGTTCACGCTCTTCGTCCGTCAACGGCACTCGCACCATGGGGCCATCCTAATCTCGTGAGTGGTAATGACGGTTAGAACCGTCATTACCACTCACGAGACCCAACGGCTCCTGGGGTTGCCCACAGCCTGTGGACAACTCTGTGCACAGGTCTGTGGACGGGCGAAAGAAAGGGCCCCGTCGAGTCGAAACTCGACGGGGCCACAATCCCTAGGGGTTTCAGGCGCCAGCGGGCACCGGAAGTGGGAGTCCGGGGACGCTCTGGTCGTTCGGCACCTTGCCGTCGACGAGGAAGTCCTCCACGAGCTTGTCCACACCCGCGTTGCCGCCGGCGTAGATGCCGTGGTCACCCTCGCCGGTCACTGTGATCATCCGCGAGTTGGCGAAGCCGCGGTGCGCACGGGTCGCGCCTTCGATCGGGGTCGCCGGGTCGTTCACCGACTGGACGATCAGCACCGGCGGGACGCCGACACCGTCGAGCTTCGGCAGGTCGACCGGCTTGTTCTTCCAGAAGATGCACGGCTGGATCAGCCAGCCGGCGCCGAGCAGCGGCAGGTCCTTGTCGATCAGCTTCTGCGACTGCCGGATCACGCTGTTCCGGTTGCCGTACCACGGGCCCTCGTTGCAGGGGATGGTCCAGAAGCTGGCGTTGTAGGAGTCGCCGTCGGTCGGGACGAACAGCGGCTGCGGGCCGATGACGCCGTCACCGTCCACCGTCTCCGCCTTGACCTTCTGCGCGGCCGTGGCTTTCTGCTGCTGGGTCGAGGTGCCCTCGGTCAGCGTCTTCAGGTTGACCAGGTAGTCGGCCAGCGCCGGGAAGTTCCGCTTCGAGTAGAGGTACCCCGCGATGGTCGAGTCGAGGGCGTTGGCCGACACCGGGACGCCGTCCACCTCGACCGGGTTCTGCGTCAGCGCGAAGCGGACCTTTTCGTAGGTCTGGCGCGCGGCTTCACCGGTATTGCCGAAGCCGTAGACCTTGTCGTACTTGCCGATCCACGGCAGGAAGTCCTGACGCCAACGGCGCTCGAAGCCGAGCGGCTGACCGTCGAAGGAGTTCTGCCAGGTGGTGGTGAACTCCGTCGACGAGTCGAGCAGGAACTTGCCGGTCCGGGTGGGGAACTGCTGCGCGTAGTGCGCGCCCATCCAGGTGCCCGCCGAGTAGCCGACCCAGTTGATCTTGTCGCGGCCCAGCAGGACACGCAGCAGGTCGATGTCGCGGATGGTCTGCGCGGTGTTGATGAGCGGGCCCAGCTCGCCGGACTTCACCTGGCACGAATCCGCCGCGTACTTGGTGGCGTCCAGGATCAGGTTGAGGTTCGCCCGGCTGCGGTCGCGTGGGTCGAGGTCGGAGCCGGTGCCGATCGCGTTGCCGCAGGTGATGTTGGTGCTCTTGCCGGTGCCGCGCGGGTCGAGACCGATGATCTCCTGGTTCGCGCGCAGCTTCGTCTGGTTACGCAGGCGGGCCGGGAAGTTACGGCCCGGAGCGCCGGGGCCACCCGGGTTCGTGATGACGCTGGCCGTCGCCTTGCCGCTGGTCGCGGCGAGCCGGCTGACGGCGATCGTCAGGTCGATGTTCTCGCCGGGCTTGTACCAGTTGCGCGGAGACCGGTAGGTCGCGCACTCGATGTTCTCGGCCCCCGGAGGCGGCGCGGACGGCAGCTCGCTGGCCGTGCACTTGTGCCAGTCCAGTTTCTGGTCCGCGTACTTCGCCGGAATGTTGGTGGAGTTCAGAGGCTGCTTGGCCGCCTCCGGTCCTGCGAACGCAGGAGTGAACCCGGCCAGCATGGTGCCGGCGACAGCCGGGATCACCACCGCATAGCGGAGTTTCTTCATCCGATGCCCCTTTGGTCTTGCGTGCGAAGTTCCTGTTCGCGACTGCGGGCTATTGATATCCGCTCCGGATGCGGGCGGCAACCGCCCTTCGTCGGAACGACGCTGCTGATCAAATCGATATCCGGCGCGCGTGACCCAGGTGGGGGCGAGGTTCTAGGGTCATCGGGACCAATCGAGGTTACGGGAATGTTAGGTGAGGGCCGATGGCGTCAGGTAAGGCAGACGGGAAGGTGCGGGGCTTTCAGTTCAGCCCCTGGAACCTCCTGCTGATCATCCCGTTGCTGGTGCTGATCACGTCGTTGTTCAATTCGGACGGCCCCCGGCTGTTCGGGATGCCGTTCTTCTACTGGTTCCAATTCGTGTTCGTCGCCGTGGGCGTCCTCTGCACTTGGATCGTCTTCGTGATGACGAAGGACAAGCCGACCAGTGAGCGTCCCGACCGGCTGTCCGTGGACAAGCTCGACGAGGGGGACGTCAAGTGACCAACATCCAGTGGCCCGAACTGATCATCTTCACGATCCTCTTCGCGGTCGTTACCGTCCTCGGCTTCGTCGCCTCGCGCTGGAAGGCCGGCAACACCCTCGACCACCTGGACGAATGGGGCCTCGGCGGCCGCAAGTTCGGCTCGTGGATCACCTGGTTCCTGCTCGGCGGTGACCTCTACACGGCGTACACCTTCGTAGCCGTCCCCGCGCTGATGTTCAGCGCCGGCGCCATGGGCATGTTCGCCCTGCCGTACACGATCATCGTCTATCCCATCGTGTTGATGCCGGCGCTGCGCATGTGGTCGGTCTCCCGCGTCCGCGGTTACGTCACGCCCGCCGACTTCGTCCGCGGCCGGTTCGGTTCGCCGACGCTGGCGCTGCTGATCGCGATCACCGGGATCATCGCGACGATGCCGTACATCGCGCTGCAGCTCGTCGGCCTCGAAGCGGTCCTGCGGACGATGGGCATCAACGGCTCCGGCCTCGTGGGGCACCTGCCGCTGCTGGTCGCCTTCATCATCCTGGCGGTCTACACCTACCAGTCCGGCCTGCGCGCGCCCGCGCTGATCGCGTTCGTCAAGGACATCCTGATCTACCTCGTGATCATCGTGGCGATCATCTACCTGCCCGCGAAGTTCGGTGGCTGGTCGGCGATCTTCGACGCGGCGGACGCGAAGTTCGACAAGACACAGTCCCCGGCGGACGGCATCCTGCTCACCGCCAACAACCAGCTGCAGTACGCCACGCTGGCGCTCGGGTCGGCGCTCGCGCTGTTCCTGTACCCGCACTCGCTCACCAGCGTGCTAGCTTCGCGCGGCCGCAGCGTGATCAAGCGGAACATGGTCGCGCTCCCGGCGTACTCGCTGGTCCTGGGCTTGCTGGCGCTGCTCGGTTATGTGGCGATCAGCGCCTCGGTCAAGCCGATCACCAACAACGCCACCGGCAGGCCGGACACGAACACCGTCGTCCCGGTGCTGTTCGACTCGCAGTTCTCGTCGTGGTTCGCCGGGATCGCGTTCGCCGCGATCGGTATCGGCGCGCTGGTGCCCGCGGCGATCATGTCGATCGCGGCGGCCAACCTGTGGACCCGCAACATCTACAAGGAGTACATCAAGAAGAACGCGACGCCGGGCCAGGAGGCGAAGCAGGCCAAGCTCGCTTCGTTGATCGTGAAGTTCGGCGCGGTGGCGTTCATCCTGTTCATCGACCCGCAATACGCGATCGACCTGCAGCTCATCGGTGGTGTGCTGATCCTGCAGACACTGCCCGCGGTGGCGCTTTCGCTGTACACGCGGTGGTTCCACCGCTGGGGTCTGATCGCCGGCTGGATCGTCGGCATCGGCTGGGGCTTGATCATGCTTTACAACATCCCCAACCCGGCCACCGGCCAAAAGCACTTCGGCGGCTCGGCGCTGTCGATGGGGAACCTGTCGATCTTCGGCTGGCACCCGTTCAGTGGCTCACAGCTGCAGATTTACGTCGGCTTTGTCGCACTGGTGGCGAACCTGCTGGTCGCGGTGATCTTCACGGTGATCGCGCGGCAGCTGAAGGTCTTCAACGGCACGGACTCCACCGAGCCCGAGGACTACCACGCCGACGAGCACGACAAGGATCTCCGCGAGATCGGCGTCCACTAGCTCACGCGCTGGGAAGGGGCCGCGTCCTGCCGGGACGCGGCCTTTCTCATGGCCGCGTCCGCCGCCAGGTAGAGCACGAGACCGTTCAGCAGGTGCCAGACGAAGTGCGTCCCGGCGGGGAAGTTCCCGCAGACGGCGTGGTCGGCCGACCGGAACGAGAGCGACACCCCGAAGACCGCCGCGGTGATGGCGAAGCGTCTCCGATCCGCTCCTTTGAGGACGATCGCGAAGACCACGAGCCCGATCAGCACCGAGACGTACAGCCCGCCGCCGAGCGAGGCGAAGACGGCGGTGAAGGCCAGGAAGACCGGGATGCCCAGCCAGGAAAGCCTGCGGCTGACGCCGTAGAACAAGCGAGGGAACACCGCCGCGTAGTACAGGACGAACACCAGGATGAAGCCGGTGTCGGCGGCCGCGGACCAGCGGGTCGCGAACAGGTGGAAGGCCGTGCTGCCGAGGAACACGAGTCCGACGAGGACGGCGAAGACGCGGCCGTGGGTTTCCTTGGCCTGACGCCAGACGACGATCGCCGCGATCAGGAACGCGAGGTTGCTGAGGCTGTTGAGCGGCTCCTCCCCAATCCCGGGAGCCAGGCGTTCGCAGTACCTGTCGAGGTAAGCCGTCCAGTTCACCCCTCTAGATAACCCTTGCCGGGTGAACTCCCGGTGTTGGCCACTCCCCGCGATCACCTGCTCGCTCGCCTGCGCGAGCCTGACAGGGGGCCTTTGCGCCCTCGCGACACTCCGCCGGAGTTGTCCACACCCCACCACCGTTGTGGACAACTCCGTCCCCCACCCCTCACGAATCCACTCCCCGACACCCCCTCCCGATACGCTGGAGCGGGGCGCGCCCCCCTGGGACGGGTGGGGGATGGGGTTCGCGCGAAGAAGGCCGGTCAGCAGGGGGCGGCGCAGGCCGCGAGGCGCCGGGTCAGGAAGCGGCGTTGCGGTTCCGAGCACGGCAGCGCGAGCGCTCGCCGGTAGTGGCCGGCGGCACGAGCCGGGTCGCCGGCACGCAGCCACAGTGCGCCGAGGACGGCGGGCAGCAGCGTGTAGTCCGGCAGGTCGGCTTCGACGGCTTCGAGTTCGGCGATCCCGGCGGCGGCACCGTCCACCATGGACAGTGCGATCGCGCGGTTCAGCCGCGCCACCGGTGACGGGTGCAGCGCCAGCAGATCGTCGTACAGGCCGACGATCCGGCGCCAGTCCGGCGGCGAAGCCGTGCTGTGGCACAGCGCGATCGCCGCTTCGACGTGGTACACCGACATCTCCGGCCCGGCGCACGCCCGCTCGAACAGACGCGTTCCCTCGGCGATCATCGCGTGGTCCCAGCGGCCACGGTCCTGCTCCTCGAACAGCAGCAGGTCACCGTCCTGGTCCACGCGCGCGGGAAGCCTGCTCGCCTGCAACAACATCAACGCGACCAGCGCCCGCACCCTCGGCTGATCCGTCTTCGGCTCGGCGAGCAGCAACCGTCCGAGCCGGATCGCCTCCCCGCACAACTCACCGCGGACAGCGACCTCTCCCGTCGTCGCGTCGTAGCCCTCGTTGAACAGCAGATAGAGGACGGCCAGCACACTGTCCACTCTGGACTCCAGCGCGTCCGGCCCTGGCAGTGTGAGCGGTTTCCCGGACTCCCGCAGCCACTTCTTCGCCCGTACGAGCCGCTGCGCGACCGTCGCCGGTTTCGCCAGCAACGCGGCCGCGATCTCGTTCACCCCGAGCCCGCCGACGGTCTTCAACGTCAACGCCACCTGCGAAACCGTCGGCAGCGCGGGATGACAGCACAGCAGCATCAACACGAGTTCGTCGTCGGTACGCCGATCGACTTCGAAACCGTCGAGCTCCACGAGCCGAGGAAGCAGGGTCCGCAAGGTTCGTTCCCGCCGGACGACGTCCATCGCCCGGTTCCGCGCGGCGTGGAACAGCCAGCCCCGCGGATTGTCCGGCACCCCGCACTGCGGCCAGCTGCGCAATGCCTGCTCGAGTGCGTCCGAGACGGCTTCCTCGGCGAGATCCAGTCGCTCGGGGCCGAGTGCCCTGGCCAGCGTGGCGACGATCCGCCCGGCACTGTGCCGGAACAGATGCTCCACCACGCCGGCCGGGCGGCTCATGACGGCCTGAGGCGGCTCGGCATCAGTCAGTCCTCGCAACCGCGTTCGCCCACCTTGCGCACTTCGATCGGCCCGAACTCCAGATGCGGATGCGTCGCGAAGATCTTCTCCGCCTGGTCGAGGTCCTCGGCCTCGATCACCTGGTAGCCACCGACGATCTCGGTGGCCTCGGTGTGCGGTCCGTCGGTCGCGCCGACTTCGCCACCGGAAGCGCGCAGCACCCGACCGCTCTTCGACAGCCCGCCGCCGCCGACGAAGCGGCCCTCCTTCGTGCGCTCGTCCGCCCAAGCCAGGTAGCGCTCGAGTACGCGTTGTGCTTCGCCGGGACCGAGGTGGTCGTGCGAGTCCTTCGTGGCCCGGATGAATCCGATGTACTGGGGCATGGTGTCCTCCCTGGGATCGATGGTCCCTAGACGAACGAGCCCGCCGCAAATCGACACTGCCCGCGAGGACGGCGGCTCACAACTCCAGTCGCCACGTCTGCCCGGTCAGCTCGTAGCCGAAGCCGGGGATCGTCTCCTCCCCGGCGAGCCGGAAACCGGCCTTCTGATAGATCGCCCTCGCCGCGTCCAGCAACGAGACCGTCCAGAGCTCCATCGCCGCGTAGCCGGACGCCCTCGCGAACTCGACGCATTCGGTGACCAGGCGTTTCCCGACCCCACGCCCGCGGGCGGCCGGTTCGAGCAGCAGCAGCCGCAGCTTCGCCGTGCGCCCGTCTTCGGCGGGCATGCAGAAGACGCTGCCGACCCGCTCTCCGTCGAGTTCCGCGATCCACCCGGCCTGGCGAGGGTCGCCACGACGGTCGGCGTAGTCCGCGACGACCCGGGCGACGAGTGCTTCGAAACGTTCGTCCCACCCGTACTCGCGGGAGTAGAGGGCACCGTGGCGGTGGACGACCCAGCCGAAGTCGCCGGGCCGGGGCGGGCGCAGCACCAGCGTGGGATCCGATCGGCGTGCACCGACCAGCGAGGTGATCGTGCCCATCGCGCCGAGCAGCCGCTCCTGCTCGTCGTCGCCGAAGCGGCCGAGCAGCGAACCGATCCGATCGACCGAGCGCGCGTCGAGGACGGCGAAGGCTTTCCGGCCGTCTTCGGTCAGCTTGACGACCTGGCGACGGGCGTCCTCGTCGCTGCGTTCGCGGGTGAGGAGACCGCGCCCTTCGAGCCTGACGAGCAGTCTGCTCGCGTACCCGGCGTCGAGGTCGAGGCGTTTGCGCAGGTCGGTGACCTGAGTCGAGTCCTGCTGTGCGAGTTCGAAGAGAACCCTGGCCTCGCTCAGGGAGTACTCGGCGTCGGCCGGTCCTTCGTCGAGGACGCCGATCACGCCGGTGTACAGGCGGTTGAACGCCCGGACGGTCGCCACCCGGTCCGCGGATCCAGTCATTTGACCACCTCAACAGATTCGTTGACTTGGTCAAAGATTACCGCGCAAAGCGGGGATGACAAGAAGTTCACCGGAACGGGTCCGGACATATGGAAACCCCGTGATGCTGCCAGGTCGGGGGTCCGCCAGCATCACGGGGTCGTAATGGGTATCGACGCTGCTTTCCGCGGCGTTACACCCCACGCACTATGTGTCGTAGGTCACTCGAATGGGCGACACTCACAACGGTGTTGGTCGGATCAGCGCATGTGCGTGTGACGCGCCTGGGAGATAGCGATGAGCTCCTGACGAACGGTCGCGGTGGCCGCGGTGTCGATCGCCCGGTTCAGGGCCCGGCGAGTGCGAGCCTCGGCGCGACGGGCACGGAGCTTGGCGGCGATGTTGTTCATCGGTTTAAGTCATCCCCTTGAGGGTCTTGTGTCTTCGTGGCTGTGCACCTAGTATGCGCCTTTTTTCACAAGAACACCAACGATTATCCGGTGACTTGGCACACTTGCCGATGAATCGTCGGCAACGGCAGAGGAAATCCGGAGGGATTTGGTGTCGCCGGTCACTTCTTGGTAACGCTACGGATCTCTGGTGTTTGCGCGATACGGCCGCGGACGGCCTGCTGGAGCAAGCAGCGATCAGCGCGGTCGCGGGTGGTCGGCGCCCGGCCGTCGAGTTCACGACGAAATGCGTGACGGTCTCTTCGGGCGCGCCGTCGGCGATGCCGATCGTCGCCTGGAACCGCTGAAATCGCTCGCCGAGGAACTCCTGATTTCGTTGCCTCAAAGGAGTGTCAAGGGCGTGGCACGCGCCGCGCCCACGCACTACCACTCTCTACGCCTTTCTAGTGATAGGGCTAGAGAAGGCCAGAAAGGGTTAGTCCCGGCCGAGCAGGTAGTGGCCGAAGTGCGGGACGGTGAAGGCGATGTGCCCGCGCTCGGCGGAGTACACCAGCCCCTTCTTCATCAGGCTGTCCCGCGCGGGAGACAGCGAAGACGGCTTCCGCCCCAGGTAGACGGCCACATCGGCGGTGCCGGCCGGCTCGTCCCGGCCTTGGGTCAACTCGGCCATCGCGAGCAGGTACTCCCGTTCGGCGGGCGTCGCGCGCTCATAGCGTGAGCCGAAGAAGCCGACAGCGAGTTCCGATTCGGCTTCCGGCGCGGCGACCTGGACGTCCTTCACGGTGATCGGATCGGCCGGAGCCGCGTCCCAGGCGGCCTTGCCGTAGGCCTGGATGAAGTACGGATAGCCGCCGGACGCGTCGAACAGCGCGTCCAAGGCCTCCGGCTCGATCCCCGCGTCTTCGCGTTCGATGGGTGCCATCACCGCGAGGTCGGCGTCTTCGCGTTCGAGCCTGTCGATGCGCGCGTAGCGGAAAAGGCGTTCCGAGTACGACTTCGACGCCGAAAGGACGGCGGGTACGTGCGGCAGTCCCGCACCGACCACGACCAGCGGAGCCCCGGACTGTGAGAGCTCGTGGCAGGCGGCGCAGAGCGCGGAGACGTCCTCGGGGAGCAGATCCTGGATCTCGTCGATCAGCAGCGCGACGCCGGTGCCGACATCGGCCGCCAGCTCCGCGACCTCGGTGAACAGCTCGACCAGGTCGATCTCGATGTCGCCGGAATCGGCGCGGCCCTGTGCGGCCGGCACGTCGATGCCGGGTTGCCAGCGGTCACGGAGTTTGGCGTCCGGTTTGTTGGCGCGCAGCGCGAACGCCTTGAGCACGCCCAGCACCTGCTCGACCCGGTCCGGCGCGCGGTGGCGCACGGCGATATCGCGGATCGCGCGGTGCAACGCGGCCGAGAGCGGCCGCCGGAGTTCGGTGTCGGGACGGGCTTCGATCTTGCCCGCGCCCCAGCCGTGCTTGATGGCCTTCGAGCGCAGTTCGCCCAGCAGCACGGTCTTCCCCACGCCGCGCAAGCCGGTGAGCATGAGGCTGCGTTCCGGTCTCCCGCGCGCCACCCGTTCGAGGACGACCTCGAAGGCCTGCAGTTCACGCACACGACCGGCCAGCTCGGGCGGCCGTTGACCGGCGCCCGGCGCGAAGGGGTTGCGGATGGGATCCACTCTCACACGCTATCGGCGTTTCTAGCGTGGAGCCGATATTCGGCGATAGAGGGATAGGCGTGTCGCGGCGGGTTACTCCGCGTGGACGGGTCTGCAGCCCCGTCCACGCGTTCTTACTCACTCAGGTTGCGCTCGGCGTAGACCGCCATCGCGTCGCGGATGTACTCCGCGGTGCCCGTGCCGTACTTCTCGTCGTACCGGCCGTAGCGCGGGTCGTCGACGTAAAGCTGCCCGAGACCGGCGAAGTAGCCCTTCGACACCGTCCGCACGGCCGGCCGGAGCCATTCGTACAGCCGCCGCGTGATCGCCTGAGCCTCGTCGCCGTCGGCGGGCAGTCCCTTGGCGTGGGCCTCGCCGAACGCGGCCGCGATGTCCTTCTGTTCCTGCTGGTGCGCCTTCTTGTCTTCGGCGCTCAGCGACTTCCACCACCGGTCACCCTGCTTGTAGGCGTCGGCGCCCCAGCGTTCCGTGACCTCCTTCTCGTACCTCGTGTGGTCGAAGCCGTCGAACACTTCCGTTGCCATCAGTTGTTCACCTCTCTCCGTCTTCCTCAAGGTCGTCCTGACCGATTCGATCTGCCGTCCGAGCCGCTGTCGCTCCTGCTCCAGCCACTTCAGGTGGGTGCGCAGCGCCGCTGTGGTGTCCCGCTCCCCTTCGAGCACTTCGCCGATCGCGGGCAGGCTCAGCCCGAGTTCGCGAAGCAGCAGGATCCGTTGCAGCCGCACCAGCGCGTCCTGGTCGTAGTAGCGGTATCCGTTGTTTCCCACCCGGCTCGGTTCGAGCAGCCCGATGTCGCCGTAATGGCGCAGCGTGCGGCTCGTGGTCCCGGCCGAGCGGGCGATGTCCTGGATCGACCACTCCTTCTCGTTCGGCATGTCCACGACGGTAGAGGTTGACGTTGCGTCAAAGTCAATCGAAGTTCACCCGGCTGTGTCATGGTTCCGCCATGAAGACCTTTGCGCTGGTCATGGCCACCGCGCTCACCCTGACCACGGCCGGGGTCGCCGACGCGCACCCGCGCCGCGCCTTCGACATCCAGGCCCATCGCGGCGGGCTCGGCCTCACGGTCGAGAGCACGCTCGCGTCGTTCGGCAAGGGACTGGAACTGGGGGTGAGCACCCTCGAACTCGACCTCCAGATCACCAAGGACGGTCGCGAGGTGATCACTCACGACCGCAAGACGACGCCGTCGAAATGCCGCGACACCGCCCCCGCGACCCCGGGCGACCCGGCGTATCCGTATGTCGGGAAGTACGTGAAGGATCTGACGTTCGCGCAGGTCCGCACGCTGGACTGCGGATCGATCCGGCAGCCCGCCCACCCCGGCCAGACGCTCTCCCCGGGCGCCAAGATGCCGACGCTCGCCGAGCTGTTCCAGCTGGCGCGCGACCATCGCGCCTGGGGGATCAAGTTCAACATCGAGACGAAGGTCGAGGCCGCCGCCCCGCACGAAACGGCGCCGCGTGAACAGTTCGTCCAGCGGGCGGTGCGCGAGATCCTGCGCTCGGGTTTCGCGCACAACGTCACCGTCCAGAGCTTCGACTGGGGAACGCTGATGCGGCTGCGCGAGGTCGCGCCGTGGCTCCCGGTGGTGGCGCTGACCCAGCCGGAATTCCTCCAGGTCGGGAAGCCGGGCAAATCGCCGTGGCTGGGCGGCCTCGACATCGACGACTTCGGCGGCAGCCCCGTCCGCGCGGTGAAGTCGTTCGGCGCGAGCGCGCTCTCGCCGGTGCACGGCAATCCGCAGGGTGGCAAGGTCGGTGACCCGGACTACCGGCCCTTCACGACGAAGGCTCTGGTCACGGAGGCGCACCGGGCGGGGATCAAGGTCGTGCCCTGGACGATCGACGACCCGGCCACGATGCACAAGCTCATCGACGACGGCGTGGACGGCATCATCACCGATTACCCGGACCGGCTGCGGGAGGTCGCGGCGGACCGCGGGTTCAAGCTGCCGAAGGCGTATCCGGCTCGCTAGTCAAATCTAGTGCTTTCTAGTGCCAGAGAAATATTCGTGGATACTCCGTTAGGGCGGTTCGGCGGCCTGGCGGACGGGAAGACTGGGGATAGGTTTGCTGTCCCGGGTCCGGATCCAGAAAGGCTACGACCGTGATTCTCCGCCGCGTCGCACGTCCGCTCCTCGCCGCGATCTTCATCTCCGGCGGGATCGGCGCGCTGAGGGACACCCAGGGCCACGCGAAGGCCGCGGAGCCGTTCCTCACCGAGTCCTTCGACAAGCTGGAAGGCGTGGTGCCGGAATCGGTGCCGCGCGACCCCGCCACCCTGATCCGGATCGACGCCGCGGTGAAGGTCGGCGCGGGGGTCGCGCTCGCCACCGGCAGGGCACCGCGGCTGGCGTCGCTGCTGCTGCTCGGCAGCCTGGTCCCGACGACGCTCGCCGCGCACCGGTTCTGGGAGATCAAGGAACCCGCGGAGCGCCAGCAGCAGCAGATCCAGTTCATCAAGAACGCCGGTCTCGCCGGAGGTCTGTTGCTGGCCGCCGCCGACACCGCGGGCAAGCCGTCGCTCGGCTGGCGCGCCCGCCGGGCCGCGTCGAAGACAGAGAAGCACGCCGAGAAGCTGGCGAAGAAGGCCGAGAAGGCCATCACCAAGTAGGCGGCCTTCGCGTACGACCCGAGAGTGTCATGAGGGGTCTCCATAGGACGAAATTTTTCCTATGGGGACCCCTCATGACGTTTACGGGACCGCGGGGTCACTCCGTGAGGGCGGCGATGTCCTCTTCCTCGACGATCGTCCGCACCTCGACCTCGATCTCGTCGAACAGCGCGGCGTAGGACTCGGCGAACGAGGTGGCCTCGGCCAGGTCCTTGGCGTTGATCAGCGCGAACCCGCCAATGACCTCCTTGGCCTCGGTGAACGGACCGTCGGTCGCGGTGATCTTCCCGCCGCGCGCCTTGCGGACCTTCGCACCCCTCTCCGACGGGTGCACGCCCTCCGCCGTGATCAAGATGCCCTTTTCGAACGAGTCCTGGACGAACGCGCCGATCTTCTCGATGAACTCCTGGCTCGGGTTCCAGGCTTCCGGGGCGCTCTCGTCGAGCCGGTGCATCATCAGAAACCGCATCGCTGCTCCTCAGTGTCTTGGCGGGGCTGTTTCTACCCCGCCTTCACCGACGCGTCGAGCGGCTCGACGGCGGTTCGACATTTCGTTCAGAAGAAATGTTTCAGCGTTCAGAAAAATGTTCCAGCTGCACAGAAGTTTTTCAGCGGCTCGCGACCTTCTTGTACTGGGCCGTCGCCAGCGGCGCGAAGATCGCGATGATGGCGACGCAGCACAGGATCGCGTACAGCGAAGCGTGCTCGGCGGGCCAGCCCGTCGGTGCCGCGCCGAAGCGGTTCCCGAACAGGTCGCGCGCCGAGTTGATCACCGCGGTGAACGGGTTCCAGTCGGCGATCGTCTTCAGTACGCCCGGCAGTTTGTCCGCCGGGACGAACGCGGTCGAGATGAAGCTCAGCGGGAACATCCACATCAGCCCGGCGCTCTGCGCGACCTCGACGCTGCGCGCGACGAGCCCGATCCACGCGCCGACCCAGGACAGCGCCCAGGCGAACATCAGCATCACCAGGTAGCCGAGCACGGCGTCGAGGAAGCTACCGCGGATCCGCCAGCCGACGAGCAGACCGCACAGTGACATGACGACCAGTGCCACCACGCTGATCACCAGATCCGAGGTCGTCCGGCCGAAGATCACCGCCAGCCGGGAGATCGGCAGCGACCGGAACCGGTCGATGATGCCCTTCTGCAGGTCGTTCGCGAACCCGATCACGGTGAACGCCGAGTTGAACGCGACCGTCTGCGCGAAGATGCCGGCGATCAGGAACTCGCGGTAGGCGAGCCCGCCCGCTTCCCCGCCGATCGCGTCACCGAAGACGTAGGCGAACAGCAGCACGAACATGATCGGCTGCAGGGTCGCCGCCATCAGCCAGTCCGGGTTGCGCTGGACGTTCTTCAGGTTCCGCCAGGTGATCACGCCACCGTCGGAAAAGGCTTTGGCGATCGTGCTCACTTCTTGGCCCCCTCATCAGTGGCATGCCCGGTCAGCGACAGGAAGACGTCATCCAGCGTCGGCCGGTGCAGCGCGACGTCCTGAATGGCGACGCCGTGGCCGTCCAGCCGCCGCAGTGCCTCGATCAGCGCCTTCGGGCCGCCCTCGACCAGGACGTCGACCTTGCGGGTGTGCTCGTCGACCGTCGGCGTCCCCGAACCGACCTCGGTGAGCACCTGGGTGGTGATGGCGAGATCGCTCGGATCGGCCACGACCAGTTCCAGCCGCTCGCCGCCGATCTCCTGCTTGAGTTCGTCGGCGGTGCCGCGCGCGATGACCTTTCCCTTGTCGATCACCACGATCGAGTCGGCGAGCTGATCGGCCTCCTCCAGGTACTGCGTGGTCAGCAGGACCGTGGTGCCGTCGGCGACCAGTTCCTTGATGACCTCCCAGGTGTCGATCCGGCCGCGCGGATCGAGCCCGGTGGTCGGTTCGTCGAGAATCACCACGGTCGGCTCGGCGACCAGCGCCCCCGCGAGGTCGAGTCGTCGCCGCATCCCGCCGGAGTACGTCTTGGCGGGCCTGTCGGCCGCGTCCTCCAGCCGGAAGCGCGCGAGCAGTTCACGCGCCCTGGACTTCGCCGCGGCCTTCTTGCTCCCGTACAGCCTGCCGACCATGTACAGGTTCTCGAACCCGGTGAGGTTCTCGTCCACGGCGGCGTACTGCCCGGACAACCCGATCGACCGCCGGACGGCGTCGGGCTGGGCCAGCACGTCGTGCCCGGCCACCTCCGCTTCACCCGAATCCGGGCGTAGCAGCGTGGTCAGGATGCGGACCGTCGTCGTCTTGCCGGCACCGTTCGGCCCCAGCAAGCCCAGCACCTTGCCCGCCGGGATCGACAGATCGACCCCGTCGAGCGCCCGTGTGGACCCGTAGGTCTTGACCAGCGCTTTCGCCTGAACTGCGAACATGCGCACACGCTAGACCCGGGCACCGACAAAAGGCACCCGGGTTTTCCCCGATCCGCTGCGGGCGAACGGCTACTTTTCGAGGATCGCGGTGACGCCCTGTCCGCCCGCCGCGCAGATCGAGATGAGTCCGCGGCCGGATCCCTTCTCGTTCAACAGCTTCGCGAGCGTGGCGACGATACGGCCACCGGTCGCGGCGAACGGGTGCCCGGCGGCCAGCGACGAGCCGTTGACGTTCAGCTTGGCCCGGTCGATGGAACCGAGCGGCTCGTCGAGGCCCAGCTTCTCCTTGGCGAAGGCCGGGTCTTCCCACGCCTTGAGGGTGGCGAGCACCTGAGAGGCGAAGGCCTCGTGGATCTCGTAGAAGTCGAAGTCCTGCAGGGTGACCCCGGCGCGCTCGAGCATCCTCGGGACCGCGTACGCGGGCGCCATCAGCAGCCCTTCGTCACCGTGGACGTAGTCGACGGCCGCGGTCTGCGAGAACGTCAGGTACGCCAGCACCGGCAGCTTCCTGGCCTTCGCCCACTGCTCGGTCGCGAGCAGGACCGTCGACGCGCCGTCCGACAGCGGCGTCGAGTTGCCCGCGGTCATCGTGCCGTCGGGGCCACCGAAGGCGGGCTTCAGCTTCGCGAGCTTCTCGACGCTGGAGTCGGGCCGCAGGTTCTGGTCGCGGACCAGCTTGAGGTACGGCGTCACCAGGTCGTCGAAGAAGCCCTTGTCGTACGCGGCGCCGAGGCGCTGGTGGCTGGTGGCGGCGAGTTCGTCCTGCGCCTCGCGGGTGATTTCCCAGACCTTCGCGGTCAGCGCGGCGTGCTCGCCCATGGAGAGGCCGGTACGCGGCTCGGAGTTGCGCGGGATCTCGGGGACGATGTGGCCGGGACGCAGTTTCGCGGCGAGCTTCAGCCGTTCGGGGAGCGTCTTCGCGGCGTTGAGCTGTACGAGGATCTGACGCAGGTCGTCGTTGACCGCCAGCGGCGCGTCGGACGTGGTGTCGACGCCGCCCGCGATGGCCGAGTCGATCTGGCCGAGGGCGATCTTGTTGGCGACGTTGATGATCGCCTGGAGACCGGTGCCGCACGCCATCTGCACGTCGGAGGCCGGCGTGGCGGGATTCAGCTTGCTGCCGAGGACGCTTTCGCGCGCGAGGTTGAAGTCTCGGGCGTGCTTGAGCACCGCGCCGGCGGCGACCTCACCGATCACCTCGTCCTGCAGGGAGAAGCGGCTGACCAGGCCGTCGAGGGCCGCCGTGAACATATCCTGGTTAGAAGCTTGCGCGTACGGACCGTTCGAGCGGGCGAAGGGGATCCGGTTGCCGCCGATGATCGCGACCTTGCGCACGGGTGCCGTCCTTTTCGTGGCCATTTTTTCCACTCCTCCGTAGGCTCTCTCACACTGTAACCTACTAGCGAGTAGGTTAGACTGCGACGTGATGCAAACTGCACGGGAGGCAAGCGATGGCTGACAGGTACCAGCAGTTCACGAAATCCCCGGTGGGGAAGTTCGTGGTGCCGAAGCTCGGCCTGCCGAATCCCGCGACGCTCCGCCGGTACAAGCCCGGTCAGCCCCCTCTCGAGGGTCCCGCACTTCTGGGCGCCGCGCCGGGCGGCCGGCTCGAAAAGGTGATCGAGGCGCAGCTGCACCGCGCGGGTGTCGAGGCCGTCTCGACGGCGGCCGACAAGCACGCCGCCCTTGTCTTCGACGCGACAGGTGTGAAGGACCCGAAGCAGCTTCGCGAGGTCTACGCCTTCTTCCACCCGGTGATCCGCAGTGTCGGGCCGTCCGGCCGCGTCGTCGTCCTCGGAACGCCGCCGGAGCTGACCAAGGGCCACGAGCGGATCGCCCAGCGCGCGCTCGAAGGCTTCGTCCGCTCCGTCGGTAAGGAATTGAAGCGCGGCGCGACCGCGCAGCTCGTGTACGTCGCCGAAGGTGCCGAAGAAGCCACTGAGTCCACGCTGCGCTTCCTGCTGTCGGCGAAGTCCGCCTTCGTCGACGCCCAGGTCATCCGCGTCGGCACGGAGACCAAGACGGCCTCCGCACCGGCCGACTGGGCGAAGCCGCTCGACGGCAAGGTCGCGCTGGTGACCGGCGCCTCCCGCGGCATCGGCGCCGCCATCGCCGAGGTACTGGGCCGCGACGGCGCCCACGTCGTCGCGCTCGACATCCCCGCGCAGGGTGGCGACCTGTCGAAGGTGGCCAACAAGGTCGGCGGATCGGCGCTGCAACTGGACATCACCGCCGCCGACGCGCCGGACAAACTCGCCGAGTACCTGACCACGCGTCACGGCGGCGTCGACATCGTCGTGCACAACGCCGGCATCACGCGGGACAAGACACTGGGCAACATGACCGAGGGCGGCTGGGACTCGGTCATCGCGGTGAACCTCGCCTCACAGCTCGCGGTGAACGAGAAACTCCTGTCCGACAAGGTGCTGCACGAGAACGGCCGGATCATCGGCGTCTCGTCGATCGCCGGGATCGCGGGCAACGTCGGCCAGACCAACTACGCCACCAGCAAGGCGGGCGTCATCGGCATGGTGAACGACGGCGCGCCGAAGCTCGCCGAATACGGCGGCACGATCAACGCCGTCGCGCCCGGTTTCATCGAGACCAAGATGACCGCCGCCGTTCCGCTGTTCATCCGCGAAGCCGGGCGGCGGCTGTCCAGCCTCGGCCAGGGCGGGCTCCCGGTCGACGTCGCCGAGACCATCGCCTGGTACGCGAACCCGGCTTCGGCCGCCGTCAACGGCAACGTGGTCCGCGTCTGCGGCCAGGCACTGCTGGGGGCGTGATCATGGCGGTCAAGGAACTTCGCGAGACGCCGAGCCTGTCTTCGTTGTACCCCAAGGCTCTGCTCGGCTCGCTGCGCAAGAGCGGTGGGAACGCCCTGCCCGGGACCGAGTTCGTCCGCGAGGGTGTCGTCGTCGACCCGGCGCATCTCGCCGCGTACAACCGGGTGTGCGGCTTCCGGCTGGACGACGTCCTGCCCGCGACGTATCCGCATATGCTCGCGTTCCCGCTGCAGATGGCGCTGATGACCGAACACGACTTCCCGTTCCCGTTGCTGGGCATGGTGCACGTCGCCAACCGGATCACCCAGCACCGGCCGCTGCGGCTCGACGAGTCGTTCACCCTGCGCGTGCGCGCCGAGGATCTGCGCCCGCACGAAAAGGGCAAGCAGTTCGACGTGGTCAGCGAGCTGCTGGTCAACGACAGTCCTGTTTGGACGGACGTCAGCACGTACCTGCGCCGCGGTGGCGGCAGCGGAGAGAAGACGTCACACGGTCAGCTTTCCCAGCCGTCGCCCAGCGCGATCTGGCACGTGCCCGCCGACATCGGCCGTCGCTACGCCGAGGTCTCCGGCGACCGCAACCCGATCCACCTGCACTCGATCACCGCGAAGGCGTTCGGCTTCCCCGCCGCCATCGCGCACGGTATGTGGACGAAGGCGCACGCGCTCGCGGCTTTCGAAGGCAGGCTGCCGGAAGCGTTCACCGTCGACGTCAAGTTCAAGCAGCCGGTGCTGTTGCCGTCGAAAGCGGCGTTCACGACCTGGAGTGAAGGCGGGGGCTGGGCCTTCGAACTCTGGAACGCGCGCAAGCCGAAGCCGCACCTGGAGGGTTCAGTCGTCGCTCTCTGACGGCTTCCAGATCTCGCCCTCGACGAGATCGTTGAACCCGAGCCAGACGAGGTTCATCAGCCACGAGGCGAGGACGCCGTCGGAGACATCGGGGTGGTCGAGCGCCCAGTCGGCCAGCGACTCGGCCGCCCCGACCAGTGCGGCGGACAGGCCGGCGCCGGAGAACTCGGCCTGTTCGCCGAGGCCCTTACGGGTACCGGCGGAGACGACGAGCGCGGCGACCAGCTCGATCGCGCGGGTGCGCATGTCGGTGATCTCCGCGGCGAAGGCGCCGCCGACGGTCATGGCCTGGCGGTGCAGCACCGTCCAGGACTCGCGGTAGTCGGCGACGAACCGGTAGAACGCGCGAAGCCCGTGCCAAAGCTGCATGTCCGGCGGCAGGTCGGGTTTGATCCCGTCCTGCACCGCTTCCAGCAGACGCGTGGCTTCACGGCGGATGCACGCGCCGAAGAGGTCTTCCTTGGACCCGAGGTAGGTGTAGATCATCGGCTTGGACACGCCGGCGACCTCGGAGATCTCGTCCATCGACGCGGAGTGATAGCCGTAGCGCGAGAACACCGAGACCGCTGCGTCCAGGATCTGGCGTTCCCGCACCGCTCTCGGCAACCGCTTGGCGCGTTCGGCAGGACGCGGTACTTCCTCGGACACTCAGGACCTCCCTCTAGTTCCCGTAAGACGCTACCGGGCTGCCACCGGCGAGGATGATTTCGGCACGCTTGCCCGCCTACCTACTGGCGGGTAGCCTTACGCCTGGGTAGGCGGAGCTGGAGGGGAAGATGACCGAGATCGTGGGGCTGACCGGCCGCGCGCTGGTCGACGAGCTGGAACGCATCGAGCCGGATTCGGCCGAAGCGCACTCGCTCGACGTCAACGAGGTCGCGGGTGCCATCGACCCGAAGGACCTGGGCAAGGACGACGTCCGGCGGCTGCTGACCGCGCTCGGACGGCTCGCCCAGTCCGCACCCGCCTTCGATCTCCGCAAGGTCGACCCGGTCCGGTTCGCGAATCTCGTCGCCCGCGCCTCGCGCGCGCAACTCGAGAGCGTCGTCGCCGAACGGCCGCTACGTGAGCGCGTACTGCGCGAGATCTTCGACCGCATGGGTGCGCACATCCGGCAGGATCGCGCGAAGACACTGCACGCGGTGGTCCACTGGCGGCTGTCGGGCGGCACCGGCGACGGCGGGTACGACCGCTACGAGACGGTGATCTCGCACGGCGAATGCACGGTCAGCAGGCGGATGAAGGAGAAGCCGAGGGTGACGATCACGATCGCGCCCGTCGATTTCTTCCGGCTCATCACCCACCAGGCGACCCCCGCTGTGCTATTCGTCACGGGAAAGATCAAAGTAAAAGGTGACCTGGCCTTCGCGGCGGGCTTGATCGGTTTCTTCGACCTTCCGAAACCGTCCTGAGTCCGGCGGAGCGGTTACACTTCCGTGCCGTGCCCCGAAATTCTCCGAACCGGCGCCGGCGGGACAAGGTGCGCTTTTCCCGCCCGTCGCGGTCGCACAAGACGCGCACCGGTGGCGAGCACGTCGTCAACGCGTTCGCGGAGAAGCTCGAACTCACGAAATTGAGCCCCGAACAGTTCGTGCAGGTGCTGGAAACCCTGCACATGCTGGGTGAAACCGGTGCCGGTATCGAGTTGAGCTCACTGGAGACCGAGGTGCTCGTCGACGTCGTACAGCGGGCGTCGCGGGAGCAGCTCAAAGCGATCGCCGACCATCCTGAACTGCGCTCGGCGTTCCTCGACGAGATTTTCCGCAGAATGTCGGACCATTTCGCCCCGGAACGCGCGCGCCATGTCAACTTCGTCGTCGCTTGGCGTTTCACCGATGGTGACGGAGAAGACGGTTTCGATCGCTTTCAAACGGTCATCGAAGACGGCGTCTGCGTTTCCAGCACCGATCTCGCGCGTACTCCGGACACGACCCTCACGCTGTCGGTCGACGATTTCATCCGGATGGCCACCGGCAACGCGGCCGTGGCGGCGATGTTCGTGACCGGCAAGGTGAAGGTCAAGGGCGAGTACGCGCCGGCGGTGCGGTTCAGCGGGTACTTCGACATTCCGAAGCCGAGTGGCACCTGAGGAAGTACATGATGGCCCCCTTCCTTGCGTTAGGCGCAAGGAAGGGGGCCATCATGTACTTCAGACGACCCCTTGGTACTGCGATCAGCCTTCGACGATGCGGCCTTCGATCACCGGCGGCTGCTTCTTGGTGGCCTCGGCGGGCGGCGTGTCGGTAACGACCTCGCTGTCCACCACCATCACCGGCCCGGGTGACCGGTTGGCGAACTTGACCGCGCGGCGCTGCATCCGCTTCTGCCAGACCTTGCGCGCGACGCTCCGCGTCGGCGGCAGGATGAACAGCAGGCCGATGATGTCGCTGACGAAACCGGGGAGCAGAATCAGCAAACCGCCGAAGCCGATCAGCATCCCGTCGGTGAGTTCCCGCTCCGCGTCGGCCGGGCGGCCGAGCCGCGCGGATTCGGCGAAGGCCCGGAAGGCGCGGCCGCCTTCGCGGCGGGCGAGCCAGGACCCGATAAACGTGCCGGCGAAGAGCAGCGCGATCGTGCCGAGCACGCCAACGGCCGAGCCCACCGCCCAGATGGCGGCGATCTCGGCGACGACATAGAGCAGGAACGCGACAGCCATACCTGGACAACGTACGGCTTGCCCGTTTTGCTCCCAACCCCCGATACGGTGACCGAGGTCAACCGATCCGGCGCAGGAATTCCTTCGCCTCGCGCGGTCTGGTCAGCACGATGCGCCGCGCGTGCGCCCCCTGTTCCGCCAGCCGCCGCACCGTCCGCTCCCGGTGCTCCTTCGGCCAGCGCCAGACGTAGGAGTAGAACTCCCGGTCGAAGCGCTCGGGGCAGCCGGGCGCCTGCTTGTCCTGCCCGTACTCGTGCAGGCATCGCACCAGTACCCGGCGAAGGCAGATACGGCGCGGGTAGTCGAGGAAGAAGATCGTGTCGGCCCGCGGCAGCCGCAGCTGCATCGACGCCCCGTAGTTGCCGTCGATCACCCAGGCGTCGGAGGCGACGACTTCCCGCTGCGCGGCGTGGAACTCGTCCTCCGGCGCCGGGATCCATCCCGGCCGCCAGAAGAGCCGGTCGAGGTGGGTGACCGGGAGGTCGAGCGCGGCGCCCAGCCGACGTGAGAACGTCGACTTCCCGGCGCCGCTGCAGCCGACGACCATGACCCGTCCCATCGTCAACTGACGGCCTCGTCGAGGTACGCGGCCGCCTGCAGGGTGAACAGCTCGGCGTAGCCCGCCTTCGCCGCCATCAGCTCCTCGTGCGAGCCGTACTCGGCGACCTTTCCGCGCTCCAGCAACAGAATCCGCTCCGCCTGCCGGACGGTGGAGAACCGGTGCGAGATGTACAGCGTCGTACGTCCCTCCGAAAGCTCCCGTAGGCGCGAGAAGAGGTCGTGCTCGGCCTGGGCGTCCAGCGCGGACGTCGGTTCGTCGAGGATCAGGATCGGTGCCTCCCGCAGGAACGCCCTGGCCAGCGCGATCTTCTGCCATTCCCCGCCGGAAAGGCTGACACCCTGGTCGAACCAGCGGCCGAGCGGAGTGTCGTAGCCGCTGGGCAGGCGTTCGATCCGCTCGTCGGCACCGGCCCGTTTCGCCGACTCCTCGATCCGCTCGCGGTCGACGAGGTGCGTCAGGTCGCCGAGTCCGATGTTCTCCGACGCGGTGCCCTGGTAGGTCACATAGTCCTGGAACATCGCGCTGATCCGCCGCCGCAGTTCGACCGGGTCGTACTCGCGGATGTCGACGCCGTCGAGCAGGATCCGCCCGCCCGTCGGGTCATAGAGCCGGCACAGCAGTTTGAACAGCGTCGACTTCCCGGCTCCGTTGCGGCCGACGACGGCGACCGTTTCGCCAGGCCGGATCTCGAAGCTCACACCGTCGAGTGCCGGTTCGGCGACGCCTGGGTAGGTGAAGGACACTTCCTCGAACTCGATGTGTCCCTCCACAGTGGACGGAAGAGGGCGCGGCTCCGGCGGCGCGACGATCTCCGGTTTCGTGCCGAGGAAGCGATACAGCGTGTCGAGATAGAGATTGTTCTCGTACATTCCGGAGAACGCGGTGAACAGGCCCTGGACCGACGTCTGCACCGAGGCCGCGGCGGCCGTGTACAGCGCGAGATCGCCGAGCGTGAGCCTGCCGCCGACGGCCTCCAGTGCGATATACAGCGCGATCGCGGATCCGGCGGCGGTGCTCAGCAGGCCCCAGGACGTCGAGCTGACGCTGCGCTTGCGGGTCAGTATCCGCTGGCGTTCGTAGAACACCTGGCCGAGCCGCTGGAACCGGTCGACGAAGTACGGGCCGAGGCCGAAGAGCTTGGTCTCCTTGGCATAGGTGTCCGTCGTGACCAAAGAGGACAGATAGTCCATCCGCCGTTTCAGCGGTGACATCAGCAGCGTCAGCCAGAACGCGCGCGCACCGTACTTGGACTGCGAGATGAAGGCGGGAATCGGCGCCACGAGCGCGACCAGCGCAAGCAGCGGGCTGATCGAGACAAGCAGCGCGATCATGCTGCTGAAGGTGATCGCCGTACGGATGAGTCCCAGCGCCGAGTTCATCATCGACAGCGGCCGGGTCGGCGCCTCCTGCGCGGCCTGGCGCAGCATGTCGTAGGAGGCGGATCCCTCGAAGTACGACAGGTGCAGACTGCTGGCGTGACTCATCACCTGATGGCGGATGGTCAGCGTCATCCGTTCCTGCAACAGGGACTGGCCATAGGTGGTCACTGCTTGCGAAAGCGCGGTGAGCACCAGTGCGCCGAACTGGAACAGCGCGACACCGACGATCGCGCTCTTGGTGCCTTGGCCCTGGATCGCCGCGACCACCGAATCGATCAGCAGCTTCGCGATGTACGCGGTCGCCGTCGGAAGAAGACCGGACAACAGCGTCACCACGGTGATCGTGATGGTCAGGATCGGGCTCGCCTGCCAGGTCAGCTTCGCGACCTTCGGCAGCCCGCGAACCGTGCCCGCGACGTTGACCCACATGCGGTTGAGCCGTGACTTCAGATCCTTCGGGCCGGTTTCGGGCTCGGGCTCCGGGATGTCGACCGGGCCGGTCAGCCCGCTGTCGGGCACTGTCGTCGGTGGCCGACGACGTCTGCCGCCGCGTGCCAGGAATATCTCCATACCGCCGCCCCCACCGGGCGGACCGCCGATCACGCGGGCCCCAGGGCGCCGTTGAGGAAGACGTCGACGAGTTCCATCGTGGTGGGTTCGTCCCCGTTCTCGCCGAAGCGCATCCGGCCGCTGAACAGCAGCGACAGGAACAATGCCGCCGATTGTGCCGCGGGAAGCCGGAGCCGGTCCTTCTCCGGTTCGAACAGTTCGGCCATGGCGTCGCGCATCGCGCCCATCGATTCCTTCCGCCGGTCCCTGCGGTCGTCATGCCGGTGCTCCGGTCGCTTGCCGGAACCGTGCATGACCGCCATCAACGCGCCCATCCGCTGGAGATGCGCGCTGAGCGCGTCGGCCGCTTCGATGAGTCTTTCGTCGAGGGGCTGTTCGAGGTCGATCACCGCGATCGCGTCGAGTACTTGGTCGGGTTTCAGCGCTTCGGCGAAGCAGGTGGCGAAGAGCTCGTCCTTGTCCTTGAAGACGCGGAAGACGGTGCCTTCACCGATCCCCGCGGCGCGGGCGATCTGGCTCGACGTGACACTGGCGCCGTGCTCCACCAGCAAGGGCAGCACGGACTGGACGATCATCCGGCGCCGCTCATCGGCACTCATCCCGGGCGCCCTTCGCCGGGTGGCGGTTTCGGGGGTTCGCATGCGACCCAGTGTGCGGAGTGAGTGCTCACTCCGTCAATCGATTTAAGCGAGTGCACTAGGTCACTTCGCCTGGAAATCACGCAACGTAACAACGGCCTCCCTCGTCACACAGTCGTGTAAACGATTGCTCGATCCACGACCACGGAGAGGGACGGGTACGGAATGCGCGCTGGTTCCCGGACAAAACGACCTTGGCGGGTGACGGCCGGTTTGGCGGCGGTGGTGCTCGCCGTGGTGGCGTGTTCGTCACCGAGTCCGGCGGCTCGGCCTGACGAACCGGACCAGCCGAACCCGGCCCCCGGCGCGGCCCCTGGTCCGGCGTTCACCGCGCCGTACCCGTTCGGCACGATCCAGCAGAAGGCGCCGCCGTCGGCGGACGGCGCTGTCCAGGTCGTCCGGCGCATCGCCACCGACAAGCCCTTCGTGTTCATCACGATGGACGACGGCGCGGTCAAGGATCCAGATGCGCTGCGGCTCATCAAGGAGTCCGGCACCCACCCGGTGCTGTTCCTGAACCAGAAGTACGTGAAGGGTCATGAGGCCTATTTCAAGGCCATCCTCGACGCGGCCGGTGCGACGCTCGGCGACCACACCGTGAACCATCCGAACCTCAAGGGCAAGCCGTTCGAGTTCCAGCGCAAGGAGATCTGCGACGACGCGGACGACTTCCAGGCCGAGTTGGGGGTGCGGCCAGTGCTGTTCCGCCCGCCGTTCGGCAACTACGACGGGAACACGCTGCGCGCGGCCTCCGCGTGCGGGATGCGGGTCGCGGTGCTGTGGTCCGCGGCGGTCAACGACGGACATGTGCAGTTCCAGGTCGGCGACAAGCTGCGTCCAGGGGACATCGTGCTGATGCACTTCCGCAAGACGTTCACCCAGGACTACACCGCGTTCCTCGAGCAGGCCAAGAAGGACGGCGTCACACCCGTACCGCTGGCCGACTTCCTCGGCTGAGCCTCGTGAGTGGTAATGGCGGTTCTAACCGTCATTACCACTCACGAGCGGTCAGTAGGTGATCGCGACCGCGGGGTCGGCCAGCAGCGCGCCGACGTCGGCCAGGAACTCCGAACCCTGCTGCCCGTCGACCACGCGGTGGTCGAAGCTCAGCGACAGCTGGAGGACCTTGCGCACCTTGATCTCGCCGTCGACCACCCACGGGGTGTCCTTGATCGCGCCGAGGCACAGGATCGCGGACTCGCCGGGGTTGATGATCGGCGTACCGGTGTCGACACCGAAGACGCCGACGTTGGTGATGGTGATGGTGCCGCCGAGCATGGCCGCCGGAGTGGTCTTGCCCTCGCGGGCCACGTCGGTCAGCTCGGTGAGCGCGATCGCGAGTTCCTTCAGCGACATCGAATCCGCATCACGGACCTTGGGCACGACGAGCCCGCGCGGGGTGGCCGCGGCGATCCCGAGGTGCACGTAGTCCTTGTAGACGATCTCCTGCGCCGCCTCGTCCCACACGGCGTTGACGTCCGGAGTGCGCTTGGCGGCCAGGCAAACGGCCTTCGCCGCGAAGGTCAGCGGGGTGACCTTGACCCCGGCGAACTCACGCGACTTCTTGAGTTTCTCCCGGAATTCCATCATCGGCGTGACGTCGACGGTGAGGAACTCCGTGACATGCGGAGCCGTGTAGGCGCTCTGCACCATCGCGGCCGCGGTGGCCTTGCGGACCCCCTTGATCGGCACCCGGCGTTCCCGCGTCGCGGGGTCGTAGCCACTGTCCACAACAGACTGGACGGGGGTGGCCGGAGCCGAACCGTTCGCGGCGGCCTGCACGTCGTCCCGGGTGATCACGCCGCCGTCGGCGGTGCCGGTGAGCGCGTGCAGGTCGACGCCGAGGTCCTTGGCGAGCTTGCGCACCGGCGGCTTCGCCAGCGGCACGTACCCGCCCTTGGGCTTGGCGGGTGCGGCGGCGACGAGAGCAGGCGCGGGTGCGGGTGTGGGTGCGGGTGCCGCTGGAGCAGCGGGTGCCGCACCCTTCCGGGCCCGGCGATGCGTGACGACCGCCTTGGAGCCGTAGCCGACCAGCGGCTTCATCTCTTCTTCCGCCGGCTCCTCCGGAGCGGCGGCCGGGGCCGGAGTGGTGGCCGCGGGGGCGGCCTTGCCGTCGGGGTCGACGTCGATGGTGAGGATCGGCGTGCCGACCTCCACCGTCTGACCCGGTTCGACGAGCAGTTCGGTGACCACGCCCGCCCACGGGATGGGCAGTTCGACGGCGGCCTTCGCGGTCTCGACCTCGACCACGATCTGGTTCACCTTCACCGTGTCACCCGGCTTGACCTGCCAGGCGATGATGTCGGCTTCGGTCAGCCCCTCCGCCGTGTCGGCGAGGGGGAACTGTTTGTATTCGGGCATTTCGGAGACGTCCCCCTTACCAGGCGAGTGAGCGGTCGACGGTGTGCAGCACCCGGTCCAGATCGGGGAGGTAGTGCTCCTCGAGCTTGGCAGGCGGGTACGGCGTGTCGAATCCGGTCACCCGCAGCACGGGGGCTTCGAGCGAGTAGAAGCATTCCTGCTGCACGCGCGCGGCGATCTCCGAGGTCAGCGACGTCTCCGACGGCGCCTCGCTCAACGCGATGAGCCGTCCGGTCTTGCGCACCGACTCGAACACCGGGTCCAGGTCCAGCGGGGACAGCGTGCGCAGGTCGATGACCTCGAGGGATTTGCCCTCGTCGGCGGCCGCGGTCGCCGCGTCGAGCGCGACCTTCACCGAAGGGCCGTACGCGACGATGGTGGCCGTCGTGCCCTCACGGACGACACGGGACTTGAACAACGGGTCCGGCGTGCCCTCGGTGTCGACCTCGGCCTTCATCGCGCCGGAGTGGTACAGCTTCTTCGGCTCGAAGAACAGGATCGGATCGTCGGACTTGATGGCCTGCTGGATCATCCAGTACGCGTCGACGGCGTTCGAGCACGAGACGACCTTGAGGCCGGGAACGTGCGAGAACAACGACTCCGGCGACTCCGAGTGGTGCTCGACGGCGCCGATGCCACCGCCGAACGGCACCCGGATCACGATGGGCATCTTGACCTTGCCCTGAGTCCGGTAGTGCAGCTTCGCCACCTGGCTCACGATCTGGTCGAAGCCGGGGAAGATGAAGCCTTCGAACTGGATCTCGCACACCGGTCGGAAACCGCGGACGGCGAGGCCGACCGCGGTGCCGATGATGCCCGACTCGGCGAGCGGCGTGTCCAGCACGCGCTGCTCACCGAAGTCCTTCTGCAGACCGTCGGTGATGCGGAAGACGCCGCCGAGCTTGCCGACGTCCTCGCCCATCATGAGGACCTTCGGGTCCTCTTCCATGGCGCGCCGGAGGCCGAGGTTGATCGCCTTGCCGATGGTGAGTTTCTGGAGGTCGCTCATCTCAGTGCTCACCCGCCCCGACGAAACCGTCCAAATAGGACAGGAACTCTTCACGCTGCGCGTCCAGCATCGGCGTGGACTCCGCGTAGACGTTGGCGAAGATCCGCTCGGGTGGCGGTTCGGGCATGTTGAAGCAGTAGTCGCGCAGCTCGGCCGCGAAGGCGTCCGAATCGGCCTGGACCTGGTCGAAGAACGCCTGGTCGGCGAAGCCGTTGCGGGCGAGGTACGCCCGGACGCGCTCGATCGGGTCCTTCAGCTTCCACTCCTCCAGCTCGTCGGAGAGCCGGTAGCGGGTGGGGTCGTCGGTGGTGGTGTGCGCGTCCATCCGGTAGGTGAACGCCTCGATCAGCACCGGGCCATTGCCGTTACGGCATTCCTCCAGCGCCCAACGGGAGACCGCGAGGCAGGCGAGGACGTCGTTGCCGTCCACGCGGATGCCGGGGAAGCCGTAGCCGCGGGCGCGCTGGTAGAGCGGCAGCCGCGACTGGCGTTCCGTGGGCTCCGAGATCGCCCACTGGTTGTTCTGGCAGAAGAACACGAGCGGCGCGTCGTAGACGGCGGCCCAGACGAAGCCTTCGTGTACGTCACCCTGCGAAGTCGCACCGTCACCGAAGTAGCAGATGGTGGCTTCGCCGTCGTCGTCGCCGACCTTGCCTTCGAACTTCTGGCCCATCGCGTACCCGGCGGCGTTGAGCACCTGGTTGCCGATCACGATGGTGTACGGGTGGAAGCCGTGGGCCTTGTAGTCCCAGCCACTGTGATCGGTGCAGCGGAAGATGCCGAGTACCTCTTTGAGGTCGACGCCGCGGGCGTACGCGACACCGTGTTCGCGATAGCTGGGGAAGGCCATGTCCCGCTTCTGCAGCGCGCGGCCGGAGCCGATCTGCGCGGCTTCCTGGCCGAGCAGCGGGACCCAGATGCCGAGCTGGCCCTGGCGCTGCATCGCGTTGGCTTCGCGGTCCGCGCGGCGGACCAGGACCATGTCGCGATACAGGCCGCAGAGGGCTTCGGCGTCGACGTCGTCGACGTACTTGTCGAATTGCGGCGAGGAGACCCGTTCGCCTTCGGGGGTGAGCAGCTGAGTCAGCTCAGCGCCACCTTCGCTCGTTGCTCGCAAACCGGCGATCACCTGTTCGGGGGAAGGCTGCGCCGCTACCGCGGCGGGACCATCTCCAGGCTCCGGGTGCGTCCAGTGTTCGGACGGCATGCGCTGTTCTCCTTGGTGTCGGCGCCTCTGGCGGCCACTTGTGGCGGCCACAGTGACTGCGCCGGCGGGGACCAGCGCGTCGGATCTGAAGCGCTGGGTCACCATCGGCGTTGACGGTTCGTGCGCACATCCTGGCATGCCGGACGCCGTTTTGGTCAGTGGCGGATGCTGATTTGTTGCTGAGAAAGGGTGCCTGATCAGGGGAAATGCTAGGAAGACCGAGTGTGGGGCCGCCGAAAGTAGGGGATTCACCCGCGCGCCGACCAGCGGGCGACGCGTCCGGACGGGTGTCCCGCTCCGCTTGATCGATGACGATCCGTGCCCGCCGTTGTGACCCATCACACCCTTCCGTTCCCGTGGCAGGATGGCGGACGTGGAGCAGAAATCCGTACGCGAAACCGTGGTTTCGAACTGGGCGCACGACGTCCTTCCCAGCCTGTCCGGCCTGGTGGCGATCCCCGCCTTGTCGCCGGCCTTCGACTCCGAGTGGGCGAAAAGCGGTCATCTGGCCGCCGCCGTCGAGCACGTCCGATCCTGGATCGCCGGCCGGGGGATCCCCGGCGCGACGCTCGAGGTCGTGGAACTCGAAGGCCGCAGCCCGCTGCTGGTCGTCGACATCCCGGCGACGTCCGAAGCGGCCGACAAGGGCACCGTGCTGATGTACGGGCACCTCGACAAGCAGCCTCCGGTCGGCGGCTGGTCCGAGGGCCTCGACCCGTGGACGCCGGTGATCCGTGACGGGCGGCTGTACGGCCGTGGCGCCGTCGACGACGGCTACTCCGGCTACGCGGCGACGACGGCGATCGAAGCCGTGCGCGCCGCCGGTGGCGAGCACTCCCGCGCGGTCGTGCTGCTCGAGACCGGTGAGGAGTCCGGCAGCCCGGACCTCCCGGCCTACCTCGAGCACCTGAAGGAGCGGCTCGGCGCGGTCTCGGTGGTCGTCTGCCTCGACGCGGGCGGCATGGACTACGAGCGCCTGTGGCTGACCACCAGCCTGCGCGGGATGTTGCACGTCAACGTCACCGTCCGCGTGCTCGAATCGGCGCAGCACTCCGGGATGGCCAGTGGCATCGTCGCGAGTTCGTTCCGTGTACTGCGCGCGCTGCTCGACCGGATCGAGAACGCCGAGACCGGCGAGATCAAGCTCGCCGAACTGAGCGTCGACATCCCGCAGAACCGCGTCGAGGAGGCGCGCGGCGTCGTCGAGATCGCGCCCGGCGCGGCGAAGACGCTCTTCCCCGTTGTCGGCCGTCCGGTTTCCGACGACGATCTCGAACTGCTGCTCAACAACTCGTGGCGGCCGACGCTTTCGGTGATCGGCGCGGAAGGCTTCCCGCTCCCGGCCGAGGCGGGCAACGTGTTGCGCGACAGCACCACGCTCACGCTGAGCTTCCGGCTTCCCCCGACCGCCGACGCGAAGGCCGCGATGGAGGCCGTCCGCCGCGTGCTCACCACCGACGTCCCCTACGACGCTTCGGTCGAGCTGGGCGACTTCCAGGCCGAGAACGGCTGGAACGCGCCGGACACCGCGCCGTGGCTCGACGCCGTCCTCCACCGGGTGAGCGGCGAGGTCTTCGGCGCGCCGCACAAGAGCTATGGCATGGGCGGGTCGATCCCGTTCATGGGCCTGCTCGGCGAGAAGTATCCGGACGCGCAGTTCGTGGTCACCGGCGCCTGCGGGCCGGACTCGAACATCCACGTGCCCGACGAGTGGCTGAACATCGACTTCGCGCAGCGGGTCACCGAGGCGGTCGCGCACATCCTGGACGCGCACGCGCGCAGCTGATTTTCCCGCTCACGCTGCGATGAAGGGGCCTTTCATAGCAAAATTCGCCATGAAAGGCCCCTTCATTGCGTCTCTGGGAGGAACGTGTTCGAGGGTTTCGAGCTTGAAAACGTTGACATCGGCGAAGCGACCTTAAGGGTCCGTCATGGCGGGTCGGGCCCGCCGCTCGTGCTCCTGCACGGACATCCCCGCACCCACACCACCTGGTACGACGTCGCGCCCCGGCTCGCGGACGCGTTCACCGTCGTCTGCCCGGACCTTCCCGGCTACGGCCAGTCCTCGAAACCCGAGACCACCGAAGACCACTCCGCGCATTCGAAACGCGCCATGGCGAACGACATCGTCGCGCTCATGAAGCATCTCGGCCACGACCGGTTCGCCGTCGCCGGTCATGACCGCGGCAGCGCCGTCGCCTACCGCCTGGCCCTCGATCATCCGGAAGTCGTCACGAAACTGGCCATCCTCGACGGCATCCCGATCGGCGAGCATCTTTCCCGCGCGGACGCGAAGTTCGCGCTGGCCTGGTGGCACTGGTTCTTCTTCGGCCAGCTCGAGAACCCCGCCGAGCGTGTGATCAACGCCGATCCGGACGCCTGGTACGGCGGCGATCCGGCGAAGATGGGTGCGGAGAACCACGCCGATTTCCTGCGCGCGATCCACGATCCCGAAACCGTCCACGCCATGCTCGAGGACTACCGCGCCGGCCTCGGCCCCGACCGCGAAGCCGACGACGCCGACAAGGCGGCCGGGAACAAGATCGGGTGTCCGGTGCTGGTCCTGTGGTCCAGCCTCGACGATCTCGGCGAACTGTACGGCGATCCGGTCGCCGTCTGGCATGAGTGGGCCGAGGACGTCCGCGGCTTCGCCATCGAGTCCGGGCACCACGTGGCGGAGGAGAAGCCGGCCGACCTCGCCGCCGCCCTGCGGGAGTTCCTGGACTGAGGCTTCCGGTGCGGCGTCGGCCGGGTTGGTCGTGAGTGGCGATTCGGGTTAGAACCCGAATCGCCACTCACGACCAACTCAGGTCAGCCGGGTCAGCTGTACCGAGACGTCCAAAGTGGACTGCCCGCCGCCGGTGAAGATGCCTTTGAGCGGCGCGACGTCGGCGTAGTCACGGCCGTACGCGACCCAGACGTGCCGTGTCCCGACCGGGATCGCGTTCGTCGGGTCGTAGGCCCACCAGCCGCCGGTCCAGACGTCGACCCAGGCGTGGCTCTCGCCTTCGACCGTCTCGCCGAGCTTCGCCTCCGGTTTCGTGTGCAGGTATCCGGAGACGTACCGCGCCGGGACGCCGATCGCGCGCAGCATCACCAGCGTCACATGCGCGAAGTCCTGGCAAACCCCTTCGCGCGCACGCCAGGCGTCGGTCGCCGTGCTGTGCACGCCGGTCGTTCCCGGCTGGTATTTCAGCTGCTGGTTGACCCATTCGCAGACCGCGAGCACGGCCTCGGCCGGGTCGAGCCCCTTCCGCAGTTCGCGCGCGACCTTCGTCAGCTCCGGATCGCGTGGCGTGTACGGCGTCGGCGTCAGGTACTCCGTGCGATGGTCGACCACGTTGTCGCTGCGCAGGTCCTTCCACGACGCCGAGCGGATCGGCTCGCCTTCGTCGGCGGTTTCGACCACCGACGTCGCGAGCACGGTGAACTCGGTGTGCGGCGCGTGAAGGTCGAACGAGGTGACGACGGTGCCCCAGTAGTCCGTGTACCGGTAGGCGCGGGTCGCCGGGGTCGTCTCGACACGGTTCACGACGGTGACCTGCCGCCGGTCGGACCGCGGCGTCAGCCGTGCCTCGTTGTACGACTGCGTGGCGGGTGTCGCGTACCGGTACCCCGTCCGGTGAGCCACCCGAAGCTGCCAGGTCACAGCGAAACCTCCGCACCGCTCCAGGCCACCCACGGCGACGAATGGAAGAACTGCACCGAAACCGCGTCGCCGATGTCCTTGATCGACGTCTGCAGGCTGCCGAGCCGTTTCGGCAGGTCCTCCAGCAGATCCGACGGCCGCAGGAACTCCAGTTCGCTGCGGGCGCGGCCGAGCTGCCGCAACGCCTCGGACTTCTCGTTGGCGCGCGAGTTGACCCCGGGATCCAGCTGCTCCAGGCATTCCTCGGCCTGGCGCAGTGCGTGGAACACCGAACGCGGGAACAGCGTGTCCCGCAACAGGAACTGGACGACGCGGGCGGCGTCGAGCGCGCCGCGATAGGTCCGCAGGTAGGTGTCCTGCGCGCCCGCCGACCGGAGCACCGTGATCCAGCCCGGCGACGACGCGCTGTCCTGAACCCGCGAAAGCAGCAGTCGCACCACCATGTCCGCGCGTTCGACCGAACGGCCGAGCACCATGAACAACCAGCCGTCGTCGCGGCTCATCGTCGAATCCGCGAGCCCGGCGAACATCGCCGCGCGTTCCTCCACGAAGGACAGGAACGCGTGCGGACCGGCGCGGCGCGCGTACCGCTGCCTGTCCGGGACCGCGTTCCACGTCGCGTTCAGGCATTCCCACAGCTCGGTCGAGACGACCTCGCGGGCGCCGCGGGTGTTCTCGCGGGCGGAGTTGATCGACCCGACGATCGACGCCGGGTTGTCCTTGGCATAGGCGACCAGTTCGGTCAGCTTCCACACGTCGAGCGAGTCCATGCCCTCCGGCGAGATGCCGAGGACGGCGAGCAGCTGACGGCTCGCGTGGTCCGGGTCGACACTCGCGTCTTCCAGCAGCTGGTGCACGGAGACATTGAGGATCCGGGAGGTGTCGTCGGCACGTTCGACGTACCGGCCGATCCAGTACAGCGATTCCGCGTTACGGGCTAGCACCGTACCTCCCTATGCCTGTTGCTGCTGTTGTTGCTGGGTCGTGGTCAGCTCGGGACCCTGCTCGGCGATCAGACCGTCCACTTGGGACAGTTCGCCGAGTGCGGGACGCTCCAGCTCTCGCTCGGCGGTGGAAGACCGCGCCGCCAGCACCCAGGTGTCCTTGGATCCCCCGCCCTGTGACGAGTTGACCACGAGGCTGCCCTCGGGGAGCGCGACGCGGGTCAGCCCGCCCGGGAGTACGAAGATCTCCTTGCCGTCGTTGACCGCGAACGGCCGCAGGTCGACATGCCGCGGCGCGAGCCGATCGTCCACTTTGGCCGGCACGGTGGACAGCTGGACGACGGGCTGGGCGATCCAGCCCCGTTTGTGCGCGCGGACCTTCCGCTTCAGCGCGGTCAGCTCGGCGGGTGTCGCCTCCGGGCCGAAGACGATGCCGTAACCACCGGAGCCTTCGACCGGTTTGACGACCAGCTCCTCCATATGCTGCATGACGTAGTCGAATTCGTCCGGGAGCCAGCACCGGAAGGTGTCCACATTGGGCAGCAGCGGCTTCTCGTTGAGGTAGTACTTCACCATCTCGGGCACATAGGTGTAGACGAGCTTGTCGTCGCCCACGCCGTTGCCGACCGCGTTCGCGATCACCACGTTGCCCGCGCGTGCCGCGTTGAGGACCCCCGCGACCCCGAGCACGGAATCCGGCCGGTAGTGCACCGGATCGAGGAACTCGTCGTCGATCCGCCGGTAAATGACGTCGACCTGCTGTTCGCCCTCGGTGGTGCGCAGGTAGACGACGTTGTCACGGCAGAACATGTCGCGGCCTTCGACCAGCTCGACACCCATCAGCCGGGCCAGCAGCGAATGCTCGAAGTACGCGGAGTTGTGCACGCCGGGGGTGAGCACGACGACCATCGGATCGGCGACGTTCGCCGCGGCCGCCGCCCGCAGCGCGCGCAGCAGATGGGAGGCGTAATCGCCGACCGGGCGGACCCGGTGCTGGGCGAACAGGTCCGGGAACACACGTGCCATCGTGCGGCGGTTCTCCATCACGTACGACACACCGGACGGGTTACGGAGGTTGTCCTCCAGTACCCGGAACGTGCCCTCCTCGTCACGCACCAGGTCCACCCCGGACACGTGGATGCGGACGCCGTTGGGCGGATTGATCCCGAACGCCTCGCGCTGGAAATGCTCGCATGAGGTGATCAGCCGTCGCGGGAGAACGCCTTCACGCAGGATCTGCCGATCGCCGTACACGTCGGCCAGAAAGGCCTCCAGCGCGCGGACCCGTTGCGCCACACCGCGTTCGAGTTTGCCCCACTCGACGGCGGTGATCACGCGCGGTACCAGGTCGAGCGGAAAGGGTCGCTCCTGCCCGGACAGGGAGAACGTGATGCCCTGATCCACCATGGCGCGGTCGATCGCCGCCGAGCGGGACGACAGATCAGCCGACGTCAGCGCGGAGATCGACTCGTACAGCGCCCGATACGGCTGGCGGACCGTGCCGTCGGTGGTGAACATCTCGTCGTAGGCGCCCGCGTGCGGTCTCGACGGGGAGAGATAGCCGTCGAACTGCGCCCCGGGTTTCGCCACCCGACGCGCCGACGTCGTCGTCGTCGTCCGCGGGCGGCGACCCGACGGCGGAAGGCGCGGCGCCGAGTTGTTGTTCATGGTCGCCATACTCGCTCACCCTGCCATGTCGGCGCGATACCCGGCGTAAGACGCGTTACGGCCGAAACGGCGCTGTAACGTCGTAGTGCTGTGCTTGCCGCCGGATGAGTGGCAATATGCGTGCTCTCGACACATGGGAACTACAAGGAGTGACGACGTGGCCCGATTGAAAGCGCTCGCCCTGATCCCGGCGCTCGCCCTAGCCGCGGGAGTGCTGACTGCTTGCGGTGAGGAAGGCGGTACCGCGGCAGGCGGCGTCCAGCTCGTCGCTTCCGGCAAGATCACCACCTGCACGCACCTGCCCTACCAGCCGTTCCAGGTCAAGCAGGGCGACAAGATCGTGGGCTTCGACGTCGACCTGGTCGACCTGGTCGGCAAGAAGCTGGGTGTCGAGCAGAGCATCGTCGACATCGCCTTCGAGAACATCGAGTCCGGCGAAGCGATGAACAGCGGACAGTGCGACGTCGCCGCCGCGGGGATGACGATCACCGACAAGCGCAAGGAGAAGTTCGACTTCTCCGACCCGTACTTCGAGGCGACCCAGGCGCTGCTGGTCAAGGCCGGTTCCCCGATCAAGGACCTCTCCAACGTCGCGGGCAAGAAGATCGGTGTCCAGTCGGCCACCACGGGTGCCGACTACGCCAAGGAGAAGGCCGCGGGCGCCGAGATCGTCACCTTCGACGACCTCGCGTTGCTGGAGCAGGCCGTCAAGAACGGCACGGTCGACGCGGGCATCAACGACAACGGCGTGCTCTACGACTTCGCGAAGACGAACCCGGACACGACGGTCGTCACCGAGTTCAAGACGAACGAGTTCTACGGAATCGGCGTGAAGAAGGGCAACACCGCCCTGCTCGGCAAGGTCAACGAGGTCCTCAAGGCGTCCGCGGCGGACGGCTCGTACGCGCAGATCTACCAGAAGTGGTTCGGCAAGGCGCCGACCTGGCAGCCCGGTGGCCCGACCGCCAGTTGATAATCCGTCCCCGGTGGCCGGTGCCCAGCGCACCGGCCACCGGTTTGTCGCCACCTGCTTGAGGAGAGAAATGGCTTTGAGCCGCCGCCAGCGACGTTCGGCGTTCCGAACCGGGCAATACGTCCTGCTGCTGGTGATCGTCATCGTTCTCGCGCTGCTCGCCGACTGGAGCAAGATCGGCAAGGCGTTCTTCGATCTCGACGTCGCCGCACAGCAGTTCCCCGACGTGATCACGGTCGCGCTGAAGAACACCATCATCTTCACCGCGCTCGGTTTCGTGCTCGGGCTGGGGCTGGGCCTCCTGCTCGCCCTGATGAGACTGTCCTCGGTCGGCCCGTACCGCTGGTTCGCGCGCGGGTACATCGAGTTCTTCCGCGGCCTGCCCGCGTTGCTGATCTTCCTCGCCGTCGGTATCGGTGTGCCGACCGCGTTCAGCACCCAGCTGCCGCGCAACGTCGCAATCATGCTGGCGCTGGGCATCGTGTCCTCGGCCTACATGGCGGAGACCATCCGCGCCGGTATCCAGGCGGTCCCGCGCGGCCAGGTCGAAGCCGCGCGTTCGCTCGGCATGTCGCCCGCCCGCACGATGATCACCGTCGTGATCCCGCAGGCGTTCCGGATCATCCTGCCGCCGCTGGCCAACGAGCTGATCATGCTGACGAAGGACTCTTCGCTGGCGTTCCTGCTCGGCACCACGCCGGCTCAGCAGGAACTGGCGCAGTTCAGCCGCCAGGCGCTGCTCGAAGCCAAGGGGCTGACCCCGATCGTCGTCGCCGGTCTCTGCTATCTGGTCATCACCATCCCGCTGTCGATACTGCAGCAGCGGCTAGAGAAGAAATACGGGGCCGGAGTGCCCGGCGGAGGGACGGTATGAGCACCCAGACGATCGTCGAGGTTTCGGGGCTGCACAAGGCGTTCGGTGACCTCGAAGTGCTCAAGGGCATCGACCTGCACGTCGAACGGGGCCAGGTCGTCTGCATCATCGGGCCATCCGGTTCCGGCAAGTCGACGTTGTTGCGCTGCGTGAACCTCCTCGAGGAACCGCAGCAGGGCAAGATCGTGGTCAACGGCAGCGAGATCACCGATCCGGACGTCGACATCGACGGCGCCCGCACGAAGATCGGCATGGTCTTCCAGTCGTTCAATCTCTTCTCGCACCTGAGCGTGCTCGACAACCTCACGGTCGCGCAGCGCAAGGTGCTGAAGCGCGGCAAGACCGAGTCGGAGCGCATCGCACGGGAAAACCTCGCGAAGGTCGGTTTGGCGGAGAAGGAGACTTCACTGCCGACGCAGCTGTCCGGTGGACAGCAGCAGCGTGTCGCGATCGCCAGGGCGCTGTCGATGAACCCCGACGTCATGCTGTTCGACGAGCCGACGTCGGCGCTCGACCCCGAGCTGGTCGGCGATGTCCTCGCGGTCATGCGGCAGCTGGCGCAGGAGGGTATGACGATGCTCGTCGTCACGCACGAGATGCAGTTCGCCCGTGAGGTGGCCGACACCGTGCTGTTCATGGACGGCGGCGTCGTCGTCGAACAGGGTTCGCCGGCTCAGGTCATCGGCGACCCGCAGGAGGAACGCACGAAGACGTTCCTGTCGCGGGTGTTGAACCCGAACCACCAGGGCTAACGTCCCCGGAGCTGCGATTCCAGCTGGATCACCTTGGCGGCGACTTCGTGCGGCCCGGCGCCCATGAGGCTCACCCAGCCCTTGGTGTCCGGGCCGAACACGACGCGGCCTTGCTCGGTGTCCATCCAGCCCGGTGGCCGCTCCACGCGTTTCCGGTTGCCGCCACCGTCACGGATGGCGGCGTACAGCCTGCCGAAGAAGGTGTGCGGCGACCGGATCCACTGGAGGATCTTCTTGGCATCGCGGATGCTCGGACCGGTGCCGGTCAGCAGCTCGCCCTTCATGAGGACCTGCAGATCGGCTTCCGAGCAGTTCAGCGAAGGCGTCCGCGCGGCGGGTGCCTCCGGGAGCAGGCCGGTGAAATCCTGCGCGAGCGTGTCCGGCCGAGTCGGCGTCAGGTAGACGACCTCGTCGACCAGAACGACAGTGACCGCCTCCCGGCCGCTGCCCGCCGCGCGAACCGTCCGTTCACGCCCCTCGGCCTTCACCCACGAGTAGTACTCGACCGCCGGCCGCTGCAGAAAACGCAGCGTGTCGAGGAACTCGTCGTCGACGCGGCCGCGCCGGAGCAGCCCTTGTCTGTCCAATTCGGACTGCGTGGTGGCCGCCAGCTCGCGACGTTCCTCCGGCAGGTACCACTGCGCGCCGCGCACGAGCGTCGGATGGATGTCACCGAGATTGTGTTGGTCCAGCAAGGTTTCGTAGGTTTGGAGCGTCAGTTCGACGGGCTTCTGCAGCATGGCTATGCGCCGATCACCGGCGGAACCGGCTTGTCACCGTCGTAGCCGCCGAAGATGGTGTCGCCGTCCTCTTCCTGCAGCGTGATCTTGCGCTGGTGCTCCTCGTCCTCGCCGCCCTTGCCCCCTTTACCGGCGCCGGCACCCATGCCGCCGCCCATCCCGGGCGCGCCGGGCCTGCCCGCCGCCGGTCCACCCGCGGGCGTGCCCGCCGGACCGCGCATCGCGCCTTCACCGGGCATACCGGCACCGACTCCGCGACCAGGCCCCATCGTTCCCGGCCCACCGGTCGATCCGCCGGGCCCGAACCCGCCACCAGGCCCGAATCCGCCGCTGAACCCGCCCGAGCCAGGGCCGAATCCGCCGCCTGGGCCGCTGCCCGGTCCACTGCCGGGTCCGAAGTTGGGCGGCCGGAACTCGCCAGGACGTCCCTGCACCCGGTCGTCCGCCCTGGACAGGTCGGTCCCGTCGTTCGGCCGCGGAGACGGCAGTGGCCGCGGCATCTGCGGCATCCTCGGCGGCTGAGGAACCTGCGGCGGCCTCGGCGCCTGATACCCCTCGGCCCCCGGAGGCGCGCTGTACGAACTCGGCCCGCCGGTGTAGCCACCGGTACCACCATGCCGTCCTGAGTCGCCAGGACCGCCGGTGAACCCGCTGACCTTGGTCTGCCCAGGATCGATCGGATCCGGCGTGATCGGCCCGGCGGAGACGTTCGGATCGTGCGCGGCCGGGTAAGCTGGCGCGAGACTCTGCTGCCGCGGCTGGGTGCTCTGGTAGTACGGCTCGTAGATCTCGACGTTGTGCCTCGTGTCCGCGTCGAACTTCGCGGCCGCGATCTCGTCGTCACTCGCGCCGATGGACAATACGTCCTCGGGCCCGCTGTCCCCGGCGCGCTCCTTCTCGACCGGGCGGACATTCCCGCGCGTGTAATGGAAAGAGGCGTTCTGGTCGAACATCGACTGCCGGGCGCGGTCCATGTTCTCGCCCGCGATCTTGGAGGTCGCGATGAGCGGCGCCAGGCCTGCTGTTCCGCTGTCGGCGGCTTTGCCCTTCCAGAAGGAAGTCAGCGAGGTTTGGCTGGCCTCCATCGCTTTGCTGATGTCTTCGTGGATGACCATCAGCTTGTGCGATGACACCTGAGCCCTGTCGAGGGTCTCCGTCGTAGCGGGGTTGGCGTTGAGCTTGGTGAAGATCTCCCAACCGCTGTAGGTCACGTCCTACGCCCCCTTGAGATTCTTGATCGCGGCGGCGGCGACCTTGGTGGCGAGGCCGCAGGGATCAGAGTGGGAGGGATGCTCGCTGGAAAGCCGCGGGATCACGTTGTAGACGAGGTCGTCCCGAACACCCACGGCGAGAGTGCAGTTTCCCTTGCCCTCGCCTCCATTGGCGTATACGACAGCGGGGTATCCGTCGACCGGATCGACTGGTTTGAAGGTGGTCAGGCTTCCCGATGCGTGCTGTGCGTAAAGAGCGCCCAATCCGTCTTTGTTGCCAGTGACGAGGCCCGCGTTGATCGTGGTCGGGCTCACTTCGAAAACCCAGGTGCAGGCCTTTCCAGCGGTCATGTCTTCGGCACGGGTTCGCTTGACCTTCCCGGCAATGGTCTCCATCTCAGGAGTGGGAATGGCGCCGCACGGGTCTGATTCGACCGCAGAGGTGTTCACAATCGGATCTTTCACTGTGGGAGCTCCGGCTGCCGGAACCCCGGTCGACGAGGGTGCGCCAGTCGCTGAGGGAGTGTCGGCCCTCTTGTCGCTGCAACCTCCCAGCAGTGCGACCGAAGCCAGCGTTGCGAAGGTAAGAAAGGTGACGGTGGGTCGCATCAGGCGGTCTTTCCAATCTGACGGAGGGCGTCGAGGGCCGCCTGGTCCTGATTTTGGTAGGCGGTGCGGATCTGCCTCAAGGTCACGAGGTAGGCCTCGGTGTAATCACGCGCGCTTTGCAGAAAGGACTGATATTGCGCGCCAGACGCGTTCGCCGCGGCGGCGTAGCCCTCGCTACCTACTTCGTGACCCGGGGGTTGGATAAGCGTCAGCCAAGCGGCGTGGTCCTGCGCTCGGCTGAAGTCGTTCTCGAGGCAGGTTTCGAGGGACTTGATCACCTGGTCCATAGCCGCTGGATCGAACTCCCAGCCACCGTTCGCGGATGCGGCCGCGAAGTCGGCCTTCGCCTGCCCGCTACCCAGCTCGCCGTAGTTCGGCGACGAGGGCGGTGGCGGTGGCACAGCAGCGCCTGGGACCAAGCCCGAGCCCTGTGGCGGCGCCTGCGGCCCCGGTCCGTTGATCTGGTCGTAGATCCTTTGCGGGCCGCCGCCCGGTCCTGTCATGTCGTGCCTCCCCGCACGGGCCGCGATGGGCGCGACCTACCCGTAGTTCCCCACTGACTCCAAGCGGTGACGATAGCAGCAGGTAAACCGCCGAACAGCCCCTTTGCGGAAGATCACCATCTAAAGATGGCACGACAAGCGTATTTTGCCGTGAAAGACGGTTTTGCCTGATCAGATAGGTTCGGTGGAGATCGCCGAAGCGGACGTGGACGCCTTGATCCGGGCCGCGATAACCCCTGGAAGGTTTCGGCTGGCTGTCATCGAAGATCTCTCAATTCGCTGCAGGTTATCGCGCCGCCTTGAGATGCTGAACTGCGTACGTACCGAGTTCGGTGGCCATGTCGCACGGGTCGGACCGGTTCGGGTTCCCGGACCCACGAGTCGCGACGATCGTGTACATGAGTCATCGCGGACACCGACCGCGAGCTTGCAGACATACTGTGCGTTCAACGCGTACAGGTGGCTTGGACCAGCACGTTCACCGGTGTTGCTTCCCGCGCTGATGGTAACCATTCCGTTGGCGTACACAGGTGCAGACCTTGCCGGAGGACAGGTCTTCCACTCGATATCGGTCCACCGCACCGCCACCGAGAGTCTGGTCTGTTCGCTCTTCACCACGCTGCAGGGGTCGGCTTCGGCGGCAGTGGTATCCAGCGGCTTTCGACGTTCGGCGCACCGGCCCGCGGTAGTGAGGCCGACTGCCCGACGGACGACGAAGGAGCCGATGTTGTCGGGTTGCGTTCGGAATCGCTGCATGCCCTGCGGCATTCGCCGAAGCGGTTGCCGGTCACCGTCCCGCTGTTCCTCCGGTTCGGCCCCGTAAGCAGCGGCAACGAGCAGGGGCGCCACGAAGGACGCTTCCTACCCACAGTCCACCGCTGACTCCGGTGAGTGACCGTGGCAGCGAATCGGCCGTTCCGGCCAAGATCACCGGCGCGGAGCCGAACGGCCTGGTCCGGAACCCCGGTGGCCGTTCTGCCGTCGTAATTCGGTGGCAGGTTCCGGTCTACTGCCCTGGGCCACTTGCGAATCCGGTACGTGATCGGCTTCGCTGGTACCCGAGGGACGACGGGGGAGGTAAGCGAAACGATGCCGGGTTTTCGGCGCAACAACGGGCCGCGTGATCCGGGGGAAGGTGAGGCGAACGGCGACGCCGCCTTGCCGCCGCTCGACCCGTTCGACCCGAACCCCGACAAGCGGTACGAGGTCCCGGCGTCCGAGTTGATGAAGCCGGGCACGACCGGTCTGCTCCGGTGGCGCCGTCAGGCGACCAACGCGCCGATCGTGCAGGTCGAGGACGCCTACATCACCGGGACGCTCGATCTGCGCGCGGCGGACATCAAGTATCTGTTCCGGTTCGAGCGGTGCCGCTTCGAGCATCCACCGGACGTCCGCGAGGCGCATCTGCTGGGGCTGGTCTTTCGCAAGTGCTGGCTGCCCGGGCTCAAGGCGCGGAATCTCCGTACCCGCAACGACGTCCGCTTGATCCGCAGTGTCGTGCACGTCGACGGCGAGCACGAGATCGAGGAGACCACGGTCCAGCGTGGCGACGATCGTGAGCGCGGGATGCCGAACGCGGCGGTCAACCTCACGGACGCGGTCATCGAGGGGTCGGTCGTGCTGACGCGCACGGTGATCTCGCATCCGCGGGGCAAGGCGATCCAGGCTGACCGGGTCAACATCGTCGGCGCGCTGCTCGCGTATCGGTTGGTGGCCAACGGAGAAGTCCGCATTCCGGGGATGCGGGCAGGCGGTAACGTCAACTTCTCCGGTGCGACGCTCAACAACAGGGATGGCTTCGCCCTCAACGGAAACGGTATCCACATCGGCGGCAGCCTGCTCTGCGAGGTGGACAACTACGGGCCGGCCGCGCAGCGGAAACGCTTCACCGCCAGCGGGATCATGTTCCTGCCGAGCGCCACTGTGAACAGTGACATCATCATGCGCGAGGCCAGGCTCTCGGTGAACCAGTCCGGGCCGATCGTCGTGGACGCGTGGAAATCGAACGATCCGTACATCGATCCGCGACCGGCGTTGGTCGCGGATCGCATGACGGTCAACGGAAACCTCGAACTGAGCGACGGGTTGCAGGCGACCGGGACGCTGCGGATGGTCAACGCGCGGATCGGCGGATCGCTGCGCCTGGCGGGCGCCGAGGTCCAGGTCGTGCGCGGGCAGAGCATCCCGTACTACGACCGGGCGATCCATCTCGACGGGACGACGATCGGCGGCGACATCGAGGCCACGAGCCTGCGCGTGCCGTCGGGACAGTTGCGCATGGCCGACATCACCGTCGGTGGCAACGTCCTCGCCTGGAATTCGCTGTTCCTGCATCCGCGCCGAGACGTCTTCTCGGCGCGGCGCGCGAAGATCGCGGGAAACTTCCAGCTCACCGACGCTACCGTGCAGGGAACACTGCGATTGCAGGGTGCCGAGGTCGGCGGCAGCGTGAACCTCTTCGGTACCAGTCTGACCGAGCCCGGCGCGCGGACGAACACCAGTTACTCGCTGGACGTCCGCACCGCGCGGATCGGGCGGGACCTCGTCCTCACCGAGAACAAGGAGCGTCCGTTCGTCGCGCAGGGCGGGGTCAACCTCGACGGCGCCCAGGTCGCGCGGCGCGTCGATTTCCGCGGGGCGCGGCTCGGTTCCTTGCCGCAGCACGGGATAGCGCTCGACGGCAGTGACGTGTCGGCCGACGAGTTCCTGCTCACCCCGGGCACTCCGCCGGACGGCCGGATCGTGTTGCGGCGCGCGCATTGCGGCACGTTGGGTGACAACGAGGCCTTCTGGGCGTCGGCGGCGGGGATCGAGCTGGAGGACTTCCGGTACGACGCCTTGCAGGAGGACATCGCCCTCGACGACGACAGGGCCATCGACCATCGGATCGTGTTGCTGCGCAAGGCGATGGACGGCTACCGCCCGGGACCCTACGACCAGCTGGCGGCGACACTGCGCGCGTCCGGCAACGAAGAGCACGCCTCCACGGTGCTGCTGAAGAAACAGCAGTTCCGGTACGAGGCGCTCGCGAAGGGCTTCAAGTTCTTCGGGCCCGGCGTGCATGTGTGGAGCTGGCTGCAACGGTCGATGGTCGGTTACGGCTTCCGTCCGGTGCGTGCGCTCGGCTGGCTGCTCGCGCTGCTCGTGCTCGGGAGCCTTTGGTTCTGGCTCGGGGTCGACGACTGCGTCGGCAATCCCAAACTCACCGTGAGCGGGCCGCGGTGCGTGGTCAACCAGGACGACACGGGGCTGCAGTGGAACCCGGTGCTGTACACGGTCGATCTTCTGGTCCCGATCGTCGACTTCGGGAACAAGTCGCGTTGGTACATGCACGGAACGGACAAGTGGGTCGCGGCAGGTTTCACCGCGTCGGGCTGGGTGCTGGCGACGACGGTCGCCGCCGGGATCAGTCGCATGCTCCGCCGGGACAACTGAGGGTATTTCACATACCCTCAGTACGGAGGTAGATGATGACGGAACCCAGCGCCACCGGCGAGATCGCGATCGCCGCTCCGCCCCGGAAGGTGTTCGCCCTGGTCAGCGATCCGGGCGCGCTTGCGGAGATGTCCGAAGAGTACGAAGCGCACCGCTGGGTCGGCGGTGCGGAGGGTGCCGCTGTCGGCGCGAAGTTCCGCGGCCGCAACCGCCGTGGGCTCCGCCGTTGGAGCACCCTTTCGACGATCACCGACGCCGACGAGGGCAAGCGCTTCGCGTTCGAGGTGACCACCTTCGCCGGGCTTCCTGTCGCGCGCTGGCAGTACGACATCGAGGCCACGGAGGACGGTTGCGTGGCCGTCGAGAGCACGTGGGATCGGCGCCCCGGCTGGCTCCGGGGCCCGACGTCACTGTTCACCGGGGTCTGGAAACGGGACGACGCCAACCGGGCGAACATCGCCGCGACGCTGGCCCGGCTGAAGGCCACCGCCGAATCCCGCGTTTAGTCCTCTAAATGCGGTCGTTCGCACCTCCAACTACCGCATTTAGAGGACTAAACGCGGTGGGGAGTCGGGCTCACTCCACGAAGCGCGACCAGAACTCGATCTGACGCGGCCCGCCCGGCGGCGGTGGGCCCAGCGGCTGGTCGCAGAAATCGTGCCGTAGGTATCCCCGCAGGTCGTAGCCGTAGTAGACGATGTCGGTCTGATACACCGACAGCACCGGGTAACCCGAGCTGCCGGCTATCCCGGGTAGATACCGATGCCCGCAGACTGGCACCAGTTGCGGCACTCGCGCGAGGTGTTCGCGGGCCCGCGCCAGTGCGTCGGCGAGGTCGATCGGCCGCATGCCCCAGTCGGGCAGCCAGAAGCCGTTGTGCTCGATGTCGTAGAGCACCCCGTCGACCGGCCAATCCAGCCGTTTTCGCAGCTGTGCGGGGTTGCCGCAGCGCCAGTCCGGCCAACGGTCGCCGATCGGCACCCCGGCGGCGAGGAAGGTCCGGTGATCAGCGGCGAACCGGAAGCCGAAACGGACTTCGACGTCGTCGAGCTCGGCCTCGCTCAACCCGGGGCGCACGGGTTCGGCCAAGCTCGCCTGGAGGTCGTGTGCCTCCTCTAGGGTGAAGGCGGGCTCAACTGTGGACATGTGTTCGAGCCTAAGTCGCGCGACGCGGTGACGCCTTCTCTTTTACCGCCGCTCACATGTCGGCCCTCATCACCCACATGAGCCTCCTCCCTCGGGGTGAGCTCGCCCTCTCAACGCCTGGACCTCGGAACAGAGCGACTGCCGGTGTAGTTCACTCATGGCGTGACTTCTCCACGAACGCAGTCCCGCGTGCGGGCGCCCGAGCTCGCCGGTGACGTCTGGCTCAACACCGGCGGCGAGCGGCTCACGCTCGCCGGGCTGCGCGGCCGCGTCGTCCTGCTGGACTTCTGGACCAGCGGCTGCGTCAACTGCTTGCACGTGCTGGACGAACTGCGCCCACTGGAGGCCGAGTTCGCCGACGTCCTGGTGACCATCGGCGTGCATTCCCCCAAGTTCCTGCACGAGGGTGAGGCGGCCGCGATCGAAGCGGCGGTGCGGCGCTACGAGGTGCACCACCCGGTGCTCAACGATCCGCAGATGACCACCTGGTCGCAGTACGCGGTCAAGGCTTGGCCAACGCTGGTCGTCGTGGACCCCGAGGGCTATGTCGTGCACGTCGCCGCCGGAGAGGGCCACGCCGAGGCGCTACGCCGCGTGATCGCCGACCTCGTCGCGACGCACGAGGCCAAGGGCACGTTGCGCCGCGGCGGCAGCCCGTACGTCCCGGCCGAGGAGCAGCGCACCGAGTTGCGTTTCCCGAGCAAGGCCGTCACCACCGCCGAAGGCCGGATCCTGGTCGCCGACACGGGCAACCATTCCATCGTCGAGTTCGCCTCCGACGGTGAGACGATCATCCGCCGCTTCGGCAGCGGCGCCCGCGGCGCGCAGGACGGGCCGTTCGACCTGGCGAGCTTCACCGAGCCGTCCGGGATCACGCTCTTGCCGTACGAGGTCGCGGAGCGCGCGGGCTACCACGCCGTCGTCGCCGACACGGCCGGTCACCGGCTGCGCGGGATCGACCTGATCACCGGCGAGGTCAGCACGGTCGCCGGCACCGGCCGCCAGTGGCGCGACGGCGTCGACACCGGCGAGGCGCTCGCCATCGACCTCACCAGCCCGTGGGACGTCGCCTGGTGGGGCCCCGCGGGCGGCGTCGTGGTCGCCATGGCGGGCAACCACACGCTGAGCGTCTTTGAGCCGGTCTCGGGCACCATCCGCCGCTTCGCCGGTACGACGGTCGAGGGCCTGAAGGACGGCGACGTCCACGAAGCCTTCTTCGCGCAGACGTCCGGTCTCACGCCCGACGGCCAGCGGCTGTGGCTCGCGGACGCCGAGACGTCGGCGCTGCGCTGGATCCAGCCCGAGGACGAGACGTTCACCGTGCACACCGCGGTCGGCGTCGACCTGTTCTCCTTCGGCCACGTCGACGGCCCCGCCGACCAGGCACTCCTGCAGCATCCGCTCGGCCTCGCCGTGCTGCCCGGGGACACCATCGCGATCGCCGACACCTACAACGGCGCGATCCGCCGGTACGACCCGCTCACCCGCCGGGTGACGACGCTCGCGACCGGTCTCGCCGAGCCACAAGGCCTCCTGGTGCACGACGGCTCGCTGCTGGTCGTCGAGTCGGCCGGTAGCCGGATCGGACCCGTGCCGCTCGGCGAGCAGGCCATCACCGGGGACGCGCACGCGGTCCGCCGTCCGCCGACCGTGCTGGCGCCGGGTGAGCTGGAGTTCTCGGTCGTGTTCACCCCGCCGCCCGGCGAGAAGCTCGACGACCGCTACGGCCCGTCGACGCGGCTGGAGATCAGTGCGTCGCCGCCGGAGTTGCTCGCCGACGGCGCCGGCGTGGGTACCGACCTGTTCCGCAAGCTCCGCTTCGCCGAAGGGGTCACCGAAGGCGTTTTGCAGATCGTGGCGCAGGCCGCGAGCTGCGACGACGGTGGCGAACATCCCGCCTGCCGCATCACCCGGCAGGACTGGGGTGTGCCCGTGCGGTTCGAAAACGGCGGAGAAAGCGCGCTGAGCCTGGTCATGGCCGGGGATCCGGGTAAGTAGAGTCGTCTTCGTGTCAGATGGGCCGAAACTCGAGATTCAGATGCTGCAGGACCGGGTGCTCGTGAAGCTGTCCCCCGAGGACGGAGAGCGCCGGAGTTCCGGTGGGATCGTCATTCCCGCCACCGCGCAGGTCGCGCGGCGGCTCGCGTGGGGTGATGTACTGGGCGTGGGAAACAGCGTACGGAACGTCAAGACCGGCGACCGGGTGCTGTTCAACCCGGAAGACCAGCACGAGGTCGAGATCCAGGGCGAGGGGCACCTGGTGATGCGGGAGCGTGACATCCACGCGGTGGCGACCGAGCGGACGGAGCACGGTACGGGGTTGTATCTGTAACTCCGTCGCGGGAGGGGTGGTAAGAGTTGGCGCGCGATGAGCACGACGAACCGGGCACCGACCTGTTCACCGACGATCTCCTTCCCGCCGCCGAGACCGATGAAGACCTGGTAGACGAGCTCTTCGAGGGCGACAGGGTGGTGCATCCGCCGCTGACGCCCGCCTCGAAGTTCCGGAAGGCCGTCGGCAAGGCCTTCATGGTCGCTGGGGTGCTCATGGGCCTGTTCGTGCTCGCGTACGCGGCGGACCTGATCTCCAGCGCCGGGGACGTCCCGCGTGGTGTCACCGTCGCGGGGATCGACGTCGGCGGTCTCACGCACAAGGAGGCCGAGTCGAAGCTTCGCCGTGAGCTGGAGCCGAGGCTGATCGAGCCGGTGCCCATCCGCGCGGGGGACGTCCGCACGGTGCTGTACCCCACGTCGTCCGGTCTCGGTCTCGACTGGCCGCAGACGCTGGGGCGCGCCGGGCATCAGCCGTTGAGCCCGTACACGCGTCTGATGTCGTTCTTCACCAGCCGTGAGGTCGGCGTCGTGACGTGGACCGACGCGCCGAAACTGGAAAAGGCCGTTTCCGATCTCGCCGCCGCGAAACTGAACCGTCCGCCGGTCGAAGGGAACATCACCTTCCAGCCCATCGCGGGCAGTGACGGCGGTGTCCTCCCGGTCGCGGTCGAACCACGGGCGGGACAGAGCCTCGCCGACGTCAAGACGGCGGTCACCGCGGTCACCGACGGCTGGCTGAGCGACGGCGGTGTCGAGCTGAAGGTGAACGTCGCGCCGGTGAAGGCGAATTCGGCGGGCGTGCACGCGGCGCTCGGCAAGGTCGTCGTCCCTGCCGTGGCGAAGCCGCTGGTGATCCGCGGCGAGGGCAAGGACGCGACGCTGAAACCGGAGACGATCGCGGCTTCCTTCCAGTTCGCCCCGCGCGACGACGGCAATCTCGAAGTCCGTATCGACCAGGGAAAGCTGCGGGCGGTGGCGCAGCCGCAGCTGAAGGCGACCGAAACCGACGGGGCGGACGCGCAGATCGTCTTCGTCGGCGACCGGCCGGCGGTCCAGCCGTCGAAGGACGCGCGGAAGGTCAACTGGGACCGCACGTTCGCCGCGCTGACCTCGGTGCTCACGAGGAGCGAAGAGCGGGAGTTGACGGCGGTGTACGACGCCAGCAGCCCGGCCGTCAGCACCGACGCGGCGAACGTCCTCGGCATCAACGAGGTCATCGGCGAATTCACCACGTCGGGACTGAGCGGACCGGCGATGACGAACGTGCAGGCGCTGGCCACGCGCGTGTCCGGCACCATCGTGAAGCCGAACGAGACGTTCAGCCTCGGCGCCCGGTCCGGGCCGAGAACGGCGGACGCGGGCTATGTCCCCGCCCCGGTCACCGAGGACGGCACCGGTCCGGTCGTGGTCGGCGGCGGTGTCTCGCAGCTCGCGACGACGCTCTACAACGCCGCGTATCTGGCGGGGCTGGCCGACGGCGGGCATCTGGAGCACGATCACTATCTCGACCGCTATCCGGTCGCGCGTGACGTGAAAGCCGTGAACAACGACGGCTCGCCGGTCGAAATGCAGGTCGTCAACGACGCCCCGACCGGCATCGCCATCCAGGCCATCCCCGCCAACGGCTCGGTGACCGTGCGGATCTGGGGCACCAAACGGTTTTCGGTACAGAGTACCGGCGGCGAACGGCACTCCTACGTGCCACAGCCGGTGCAGGTCGGCTCGGGCCCCGGCTGTGTGCCGGACCCCGGCGCCGCCGGCTTCAGCACCTCTGACACCCGCGTGCTGATCGACGTCGTCTCCGGTACCGAGGTCCGCCGCGAGACCCGCAACGCGACCTACTCGCCGCGCCCGACGGTCATCTGCGCCTGAGCGTCATCGCAGCACCATGCAACCGCGGGCTTCGAAGTCCGCGAGCCACGAAGGCTCTCGGAAGTCCTTGTTCCACCGAAGATGCAGTTTGTCCAATTTGGACAGCCGGGCCAACGAGGACGGCAGTGAGGTGAGCTGGTTCTCGCGCAGATCCAGCTGACGCAATTCGCTCAGCTCGCCGACGGTAGGCGGCAACGACGTCAGCCGGTTCTTCCGCAGATGCAGTTCACGTAACGAAGAAAGCGTCCCGATCGACTCCGGCAACGCCGTCAAACCGTTGCCGTACAAGCGCAGCTCCCGCAAGGACGTCAGGCCGGACAGATCTTCCGGCAGGGTGGGGATGCGGTTGTCCGTACAGCCCAGGTATTTCAGCCGCCCGAGTGAGCACAGTGCGGCGGGGAACTCGGTCAACCGGTTGTCGCTCAGGTAAAGGTATTCCGTCAACCCCGAAAGGTCCCCGAGCTCGTCCGGCACGGTCGAAAGCTCGTTGTGCCCCAGATCCAGCGTGTGCAGCTGTCGCAGGGCGCCGATCGAAGGCGAGATGGCCGTCAGCCGGTTGGTGGCCAGATTCAGCACTCGCAGCCCGGAAAGCGACCACAGTTCCTCGGGGATCGAGGTCAGCTGGTTGTCGTACAGGTCCAGGTATTCGAGCGATTCCGGGAGGGGAAGGCCGCGCAGGGAGGTCAGCCCCTGGCCACTGAGTTCGAGTCGAGTGGTCACAGGGGCCGACCCTAACCCCGGTCAGGTGACGGCGCGGTGTCCGCCGCCCTTGACCTTCGCGTAGATGGCGGCCGCGGCGATGACGCCGACGACGGCCGCGCCGACCTGGAAGGCGTGCCGGATCCAGTCGATGCCCGCGGTGTCACGGACACCGAACACCCCGGCCAGCCAGTTGCCGATGAAAGCGGCGATGATGCCGACCACGATCGTCAGCCACATCGGGATCTTCTGATCGCCGGACGCCAGCATCCGGCCGATGACACCGAGGATCAGACCGACCACGATCGTGGTGATGATGCCCCAAAGGCCACCCAACATGGTTTCCTCCTTCGCTGGAGATCGATGAGCCCCACGGTGGCACCGATCCGGGCTCATCGCGCCTCAAGACCCCTTACCGGGTGACACCCCGGCGTCCGTAAAGGTTCGCGGCCAGGGCGACACCGACGGCCGCGACCACGATCTGGGTGATGAGTTCGAGCCAGTCGAAGCCGTTGGTGTCCGCGTAGCCGAGCCCGCGGGCGATCCAGGTACCGATGAAGGCGGCGGCGATACCGACGATGATCGTCAGCCAGATGGGGATGGACTGCTTGCCGGGGGCGAAGAACCTGCCGAGCACCCCGAGGATCAAACCGACCACGATCGCCGTGATGATGCCGGTGACTGTCATTGAGACTCCTTTGCCGAGGTCTCCGCCGGGAGGCGGACTCAGCACGGAGATGCCCGCCGAAAACCCCCTCGAAACCAGAAGAACCCCCTCCGCTCGGGAGGGGGTTCTTCCGGTGTCCGAATGGCCTAGAACGCTGCTTCGGAGATCTCCATGAGGCTGTTGTCCGCGGCCTCGACGATCGCGCGGCGCGCGGTCAGTTCCGGCAGCACGCTCTTCGCGAAGAACGACGCCACGGCGATCTTGCCCTCGTAGAACGGGGTGTCCTTCGCGGACGCGCCCGCGTCGAGCTTGGCGATGGCGACCTCGGCGTGCTTGATGAGCTGCCAGCCGATGAGCAGGTCGCCGACCGACATCAGCAGGCGGACCGTGTGCTGGCCGACCTTGTTGATGTTCTGCGGGTCCTCCTGCGACGAGGTCAGGTAGCCGATCAGCGAGCCGAGCATGCCCTGGGTGTCCTCGAGGGCCTGCTTGAGGAGACCGCGTTCGTTCTTGAGCCGCCCGTTGCCGACCTCCGACTCGACGGTCTTCGTGATCTCCCCGGCGACGTAGGCCAGCGAAGCGCCCTTGTCGCGGACGATCTTGCGGAAGAAGAAGTCCAGCGACTGGATGGCCGTGGTGCCTTCGTACAGCGAGTCGATCTTCGCGTCACGGATGTACTGCTCGATCGGGTAGTCCTGCAGGAAGCCGGACCCGCCGAGGGTCTGCAGCGACTGCACGAGCTGCTCGGTCGCGCGCTCCGAGCCGACCCCCTTGACGATCGGCAGCAGCAGGTCGTTGACGCCATGCGCGACCTTCTGCGAAGCCTCGTCGCCCTCGCCGGTCCACACCTGGTCCTGGAAGGACGCCGTGTAGAGGTAAACCGCGCGCAGACCCTCGGCGTACGCCTTCTGCAGCATCAGCGAGCGGCGGACGTCCGGGTGGTTGGTGATCGTGACGCGCGGCGCGGTCTTGTTCAGCATGTTCGGCAGGTCGGCGCCCTGGACGCGCTCCTTGGCGTACTCGAGCGCGTTGAGGTAACCGGTCGACAGCGTCGCGATGGCCTTGGTGCCGACCATCATGCGGGCGTACTCGATGACCTGGAACATCTGCGCGATGCCGTCGTGCACCTCGCCGAGCAGCCAGCCCTTGGCGGGGGTGCCGTGCTGGCCGAAGGTCAGCTCGCAGGTGGTGGAGGCCTTGATGCCCATCTTGTGCTCGACGTTGGTCACGAAGGCGCCGTTGCGCTCGCCCAGCTCACCGGTCTTGCCGTCGAAGTGGAACTTCGGCACGAGGAACAGCGACAGGCCCTTGGTGCCGGGCCTGGTCTCGATGCCGGGGCCCTCGGGACGGGCCAGCACCAGGTGCATGATGTTCTCGACCATGTCGTTCTCGGCCGAGGTGATGAACCGCTTCACGCCGTCGATGTGCCAGGAGCCGTCCTCCTGCTTGACGGCCTTGGTGCGGCCGGCGCCCACGTCGGAACCGGCGTCGGGCTCGGTGAGCACCATCGTCGCGCCCCAGCCGCGATCGATCATGATCTGCGCCCACTGCTTCTGCTCTTCGGTGCCGTTCTTGTCGACGATCCCGGCGAAGCTCGGACCCGCCATGTACATGAACAGCGGCGCGTTGGCGCCGAGGATCAGCTCGGCGGCGGCCCACTGCACGGTCGGGGGCAGGCCGAAGCCGCCCAGCTCGTTCGGCAGGCCCAGCCGCCACCACTCGCCGTCCATCAGCGCCTTGTAGCTCTTCTTGAACGACTCGGGGATCTTCACCGAGAAGGTCTTCGGGTCGTACACCGGCGGGTTGCGGTCCGCGTCGGCGTACGAATCGGCGAGGGGACCGGAAGCGAGCTTGTTCAGCTCGGTCAGCACGCCCCGCGCGGTCTCCTCGTCGGATTCGGCGAGGACGCCTTTACCGAGGCGGTCCTGCACGCCGAGTACCTCGAAGAGGTTGAACTCCAGGTCTCGGACGTTGCTCTTGTAGTGGCCCATTTCGTCACTCCAATGTGTTCGGCTCCCCGGCCGGGCACACGTCCCCTACTCGCCGGTAACTTCAGGATATTACCTGTCGGTAACCGCGGCAAGTGAATGGCCACTGTTGTGATGTGTAAATCAGCAATACGGGGGGTCTCACCGGGGTGACGGCGCGATTGTGGTGGCCGGCGTCGTCTCTGGCGGGGTGTGCGCGTCGTCCGGGGTCGCGATCAGGATGCCGGAGCGGAACGCGATGGTGACCGCGTGTGTCCGGTCGCGGGCCGAAAGCTTGCGCAGGATGCTCTTGACGTGGGTCCGCACCGTTTCCACGGAGAGGAACAGGATCTTCGCGATCCCGGAGTTCTCCAGCCCCTCGGCGACCAGCTGCAGGACCTGGTACTCGCGTCGGGACAGTGGCATCAGGCCGCGGGCGGCCGCCGGTTTGGGGGCCTCGCCGTCCTTGGGGAGCACCGGCTGACGCTTCGGCCTCGCCGTCAGCGCGGCCAGCGTGGGGTCGATGTAGCGACGGTCACTGTGCGCACGCCGGATCGCCTCGGTCAGATGACGGCCGTCGGTCGCGCGCGGCACGATCGCGTGCACCCCGGCCGCGATCGCCGCGGCGAGGTACTGCTGCGTGCGGTTGGTGTCCCTGACCAGCGTGATGATGACCAGCGCCGGGTCGCCGCCGCTGAGCAGCCTGGACAGGTGACAGTTCGGGTCGAGCGCCGAGTCCAGCACGATGACGTCCGGTTTCAGCTGCTCACACAGCTGCAGCGCCGCGTGGTGGCTGCCGGCGTGCCCGAGCCACTGCAGCCCCGGCGTGCGGTGCACCAGCGAGCTCAGGCCCTCGCAGAAGATCGGGATCGGATCGACCGCGGCCACGCCGAGGCCTCGCCCGCCTGGTGGTGATCCGCCGGGCCTTCCGGCCGGCGTTCGGTTCGGCTCGATGCCTCGCATCACGGACCCCTCCGTTTTCCTGCCCGTCATCTCCGGACGAGAGGACATGAAGTCCATTCGGCGCCCACGGCCCCCCGGCGTGGTCGCCCTCGACAACCGGTCCCCCCTGCGGGACCGGACGGAAATAACACCTCGTAACTATTACGAGTCAGTGGGTCCGGGGACGTGACGCGGTATCCCCCTCATAGATGTATCCCATCGTCGCAGCAAACTCTGGGTATTCCCTGGTCGTGGATCTCTGGCTCGATTGTGCGCGCCGACGGTAATTTTTCGCGAAATAACTACTCAGAGTGGACTTGAGTTCGGAGGCGACCGAACTCGTCCCCGAGCGCCGCAGGTGTCCAATGCGCGTTCAGCCCGCTCGGATTCGGCAGTACCCAGACCCGCGCTCCGCCGATCTCGACGTCTTGCGGACCGACCTTCGCCTTCGGCAGGCCGAACGCGCTCCGGAAGGCCGTGATCCCGACCACGGCGAGCCAGCGCGGCCGGTACTCGGCGACCCTGGCCGTCAGCAGCCGTCCGCCCTCGCGGAATTCTTCCGGGGAAAGCTCGTCGGCGCGCGCCGTCGTCCGTGCGACGACGTTGGTGATGCCCAGCCCGTAACCGAGCAGTTCCTCCTGCTCGCTGGGGTCGAGCTGACGTGGCGTGAAGCCGCCACGGTGCAGCACGGGCCAGAACCGGTTCCCCGGCCTGGCGAAGTGCAGGCCGAGCGCGCCGGAGTAGAGGCCCGGGTTGATCCCGCAGAACAGTACATCCAGGCCGGGCGCGATGACGTCGGCGATGGTCTTGCCGTACGCGGCGGCCAGCTGGTCCTTGGTCGGTCGTGTCCTCACCGCACCAGTTTCCCCGGTCCTCTCGCGTGACCGCCGACACGATCCGTCGTCGCAAGGGGTGGCCAAGTCACCACGACATGCGTACTGTTTGTGATCTCGCACACAAGGCTGTCTTCGAGGAGGGGTTTTGCAGCTCTCGCTCATCCTCGGCTTGGTCGCGTTGATCTTCGTGGTCGCCACCTTGCTGGTGGTCCTGGAAGACCGGCGGGCCGCGCGGCGCGCGGCCCAGCGGCGGCAGGCGAGACTAGCGAGCCTGGGCGAGGTCGATCCACTCGCGGCGCAGCGGCTGCATCTCGACCGTTGACGGCACGGGCGTCCGCACGAGGCTGAGCAGCAGGGCTCCGGCGATCCAGCCGAGCATCGCGCCGCCGGTGTTGTTGAGCAGGTCGTCGACGTCGAAGATCCGGTAGACGTAGGGCGCGGTGCCGAAGTTCGCGGTCAGCTGGGTGAGCTCGATCAGCAGCGACGCGGTGAAGCCGATCAGCGTGGTGCCGATGAGGCCGCGCTTCCAGAGTGTCCTGGCGAAGAAGCCGAGCGGGACGAACAGCAGCACGTTCATGGTGGCCTGCTGGAAGGTCTGGGTGGTGAACCAGTCGGCGGCAGACAGCCCGTGCTTCAGCAGTTCGGTGTGGATGTCGGCGACCCATTGGAACGGGTGCGACTGGATGGTCTGGCTCGGCCGTCCGGCGCCGGGACCAGGCAGCGGCAGGAAGGTCACCGCGAGGGTCATGGTCGTGTAGAGCAGCACGGCGGCCATGGTCAGGACGGGACGAAGACGCACTTGGCCGTGCCTGGCGTGCAGGATGATCAGCTGCGGGATCAGCAGCGTCGCCCACAGCGCGAAGAAGCCGATCAAGCCGTACTGCAGGGCAGTGACCTGTGCGTTCGTCATGACACCGACGTTATGGATCTCGAGGGGGCCGCCACTTCGGTCGAAGGGTCGCGGTGGCCGCGACCGGATCGGCCGAGTGGCCGACCTCGATCTTGGCCGATCGGCGATATTCGCTCCCCGCTACGACGACGGCCGTGGGATTCTGCCCGGATGCTGCTCGTTCGACGGCTGACCGCCGGAGACCTCGACCTCTTCCGTGAGATCCGCCTGCGTGCCCTCATGGACACCCCCGAGAACTACGGCTCGATCGCCGAGGCCGAACGGGCACAGTCCGACGAAGAGTGGCTCGCGAGACTCGCCGGGGACGCCTGGTTCGTCGCCTTCGACGACGGTCGCCCGGTCGGCCTGGTCGCCGGGCGAGCCCGCGACGGAAGCTGGATCCTCTATTCGATGTGGGTCGCGCCCGAAGCGCGAGGCCGGGGTCTTGGCACGCGGCTGATGGGTGAGGTGAGGTCGGCGGCCGAGGTCGATGGCGCGCGTGAGGTGTGGCTGCACGTCGCGGAGGACAACGACCGGGCGCGTCGGCTGTATTTGAAACTCGGGTTCATCGCGTCCGGGGAGCTGGAGCCGATGCCGAACGACGTCACACGGCGGCGGGAACGTCTTTATTTACCTGTTACCGCTTGACCTCACGGAATGGACAACGTCGTCTTCGACCGCGCCGGCCAAGGCGAGCCGCTGGTGCTCATCGACGGGGTCGGCCATCGGCGTCGGGTCGAGATGTTCGGGAGCTTCTTCCAGCGCCTCGGCCTCGGCAAGTGACCATCGCATGGGCACAGCGCGACCGCATCCTCGCCCGCCCGAAGGCCGCCGAGTTGCGCCGGATCGCGCCCAAGGCCGAGTTGCTGGTCCTTCCCGGCGGCGGGCACGTGCCGATGAGCGACGAGCCGGAGCTGGTGACGCGGGTGCTGTTGAACGGTCCCCGCGACAGGTGACGTTTGCTTATCGTCCTGCTTTCGTCTCTGGTGATCGTCAAGTTCGCAAGGCAAACTCCTCCGCCGTGCGCCCGTTGGGGACTCGGGGCGCGAATCGGAGGAAGAATGAAGCTCGCTACCCGGCTGGCCGTCATCAGCGCTGCCGTGTTGACCGCGCTGGGCACCGTCGCCGCGCCCGCGTCCGCCGCGTCGGCGACCACCGACGTCCGGATCGTCACGTTCAACGACCTGCACGGCAACCTCGAACCGCCGTCCGGTTCGAGTGGCCGCGTCACGCTGCCCGGCGGCGGGACGGTCAACGCGGGCGGTGCCGCCTACCTCGCGACGCACCTGAAGCGGCTGCGCGGCGAAGTAGCCAACTCCGTCGTGCTTTCGGCCGGTGACAGCATCGGCGCGTCGCCGGTGATCTCGGCGCTGTTCCACGACGAGCCGACCGTCGAACTGCTGAACCTGCTCGGGGTCGAGGCTTCCGTGGTGGGCAACCACGAATTCGACGAAGGTCTCAAGGAACTCCGCCGGATGCAGCACGGCGGCTGTCATCCGACCGACGGCTGCCAGTTCCGGAATTCCTTCAAGGGTGCGAACTTCCCGTTCCTCGGGTCCAATGTGTACTACGAGAACGGCCTCCCCGCCTTGCTGCCGTTCAGCATCGAGTTCTCCGGTGGGGTCCCGATCGGTGTCATCGGTGCGACGCTGAAGGATCTGCCGCAGGTCGTCACGCCGGAGGCGATCAAGGGCATCAAGTTCGGCGAAGAGGTCCAGGCGATCGACCGCACCGCGAAACTGCTCGACCTGTTCGGCGTCAAGGCACAGGTCGTCCTGCTGCACCAAGGCGACAACTCCGAGACCGCCGGTCCGGACGAATGCAAGGTCAAGCCGGGCGCCGCCACCGAGATCGCGCGGAGGGTGACGGCCAAGGTGGACGCCATCTTCACCGGGCACAGCCACCAGCAGTACAACTGCTCGATCGCCGATCCCGACGGCGGGCCGCGTCCGGTGATCCAGGGCGCGTCCTTCGGTCGTCTCCTGTCGGTCGTCGACCTGAAGATCGACCGCCGGACCCGTGACGTCGTGCGCGGCGAGACCAAGGCGCACAACGAGATCGTCACCCGCGACGTCGCGCCGGATACCGACGTGCAGAAGCTGATCGACGAGGCCAAGACCAAGGCCGCACCGATCGCGAACAAGGCCGTCGGCACCATCACCGCGGACCTGGTCGCCAAGGGCGCGCCCTCCGGCGAGTCCACGCTCGGTGACGTCATCGCGGACGCCCAGCTCGAAGCCACGCGGTCGAACGGCGCGCAGATCGCCATGACGAACCCGGGCGGCATCCGCACGGACTTCACCTACTTGTCCTCGCCCGCCGGCGAAGGTGACGGCGTCGTGACCTACGGCGAGGCGTTCGCCGTGCAGCCCTTCGCGAACATCATGCAGACGATCACGCTCACCGGGGCGAACCTGAAGAGTGTCCTCGAACAGCAGTGGCAGGCGAACGGCGTCGTGCGGATTCTGCAGATTTCGAAGTCGCTGAACTACTCGTACTCGGCGTCGGCGCCCGCCGGTGCGCGCGTGTCGAACCTGACGCTCGACGGCACGCCGATCGACCCGGCGGCGTCGTACCGCGTCTCGGTGAACAACTTCCTCGCCGCCGGCGGGGACGGCTTCACCGAGTTCACCAAGGGGACCGATCTTTCGGGTGGTCCGGTGGACCTGGACGCGCTCATCGCGTACTTCGCGGCGCACCCGGGCATCGCCCCGCCCGCCGCGGACCGGATCACCGTCCTGCCGTAACCGCTCTCCGCGCGTGAGATGAAGGGGCCTTTCCTTGCGAAATTTGCGAGGAGAGGCCCCTTCATTGCGTCCGATGCGGACATTCGGGGGGTGGTTTTGTCAGTGACCGAGGGCACAATGACCGCCATGACGACCTGGGAAGAAGTCGTGGCGCTGGCAGCCAGGCTGCCGGAGGTCGAGGAGTCCACGTCGTATCGCACGCCGTCGCTCAAGGTCGCGGGCAAGAGCTTCGCCCGGCTCCGCACCGAGGCCGAGGGCGGGCTGATGTTGCTGTGCGAGCACGCGGAGAAGGAGGCCCTGCTGGCCACCGGCGACCCCGCGTACTTCACCACACCGCATTACGACGGCTACGGCGCGATCCTCGTCGACCTGGAGAAGATCGACAAAGCACAGTTGCGCGAGCTCGTCGAGGAGGCCTGGCGGATGAAGGCACCCGCCAGGCTCACGAAAGGACTGGAGGACTAGCGGAGCTCCCCTTCGAGCAGGCTCATCAGGTACTCGTCGTGCCACTGGCCGTCCGGGCCGCGGAACGACTGCCGATGCCTGCCGTCCACCTGGAACCCGAGTTTCTTGTAGACGTGGATCGCGGCCTCGTTGTCGACGACGACCCACAGCGCGATCATGTGCAGTCGCATCACGTCGAAGCCGTAGCGGCAGAGCGTGCGCATGGCGTCGGTGCCGTAGCCGCCGCCCCAGTGGTCCTTCTCGCCGAGATAGATGTCGAGTTCGGCGCGGCCCTGTTCCGGCGTGGCGTCGCGCAGCGTGCAGGTGCCGATCAACGTGCCGACGGCGAGGCTCTCGATGGCGAAGTCCGCCTGCTCGTAGCTGTTCGGCTTCCGCTTGGCGAACCGCTCGCGGATCTGGGCGAGCGATTCCGGATGGTCCGCGGGAAGCCAGCGCGTGACTTCCGGGTCGTTGTGCCAACGCCAGAGCGTGTCGGCGTCCTCAGGCTCCAGCGGCCGCAGGCGGATCAGTTCACCGGTCAGCATCGTCCCATCCCAAGATCGGTTTCGGACTTTCGAGACTATTCGGCGACGCCCTCGAGTAGCCACCGCTTAACGGGGACTTCCACCGGCGTGACGTGCGGCGAACCGTCCGCCCGAAGGGTGCACAACCAGGCGTTTCGTTCCCGGGAGAGGCGTTCGATAAGCGATTGATCACGTTTCACCTAGTCAGCTCGCCCGAAAGCTAGGGTCCGGGGCGATGAAGGTCCACCAGTACTGCTACTTCGCTTTGAAGAGCGAAACCGTGTCCGCCGTGGAGATCACGGCGCGGCTCGGCATGCGGCCGGACGAGGTCCTGGTACTGGGTTCACGGTCGGCCGAACACCGATTGCCGCGTATGCACGCCTGGAAGGTGACGCATCGGGGTTCGGGACCGGTCGACGACCAGATCGAGAGCGTGATCGGCAGGCTCGCCCCGGTCCGCCCGGGAATCCGGGCGCTGGTGGACGAAGGCGCGAGCGCCGTGCTGCAAGTGGTCCGCTACTTCCATCATCGCGACGGTGGCGAGGAGTTCGGCTGGCACCTCTCGCCCGCCGTGATCGCGTTCCTCACCGAAGCCGCCGCCGCGCTCGACGTCGACGAATACGACCTCAGCGAATGATCCGACCGGCGTCTCGCCGGCTGGCAACGAATCGCCGAGCAGCCCCGACGCACGATCCCCGTTCATGTGAGCCGGTGCGCGGCGGGAACGCCGGAGATGGTGGGATGGTGCCCCACAGCCGGACAACCCCGTTGGGAGCCCAGCATGTCGAGCGAGAACTGGCCGATGCGTCAGGATCCGGAGTCGCCGGTCATCATCTCCCGGTCGCTGGTGGAGGATCCGTCGAACCTCGCGTTCGTCGTGCTGGACGACGACGGCGACTGGTTCATCAGCGACGGCAACGAGTTCTCCGAAGACATGGAACTCAACCGCGACGCGTTCGGCTCGCTGCCCCTGCGTGAAGCCCTGGACCTCATCCCCGAAATCGCCGCGCTGGCCGGCCTCCCCACCGGCATGGCCGCCGACTGGGATCCGGAGCGACGCGCGTGGCTGCTCAGTTCGGTCGCGGACTCCGATGACGACGAAGAAGACCTCCTGGTCCGCGCCGCCCGCCTGGCGGCGTGGACGCACCCGGGCTCGCCGCTGGAAGAAGTGCAGGTGAGCGCGGAACTCGCCGAGATCTCCACCGACCCCGCCTCCCCGGCCCGCGCCGTGCGCCAGGTCGTCCGCGAGGCCGACGGCACCTGGCTGTTCGTCGGCTTCCAGGTGCCGGAGAACGAGGACTTCGAGGTCGAAGCGCTGGAGATGGAGCACGCCGTCACGCTGTACCCGGATGTCGCGCTGGTGCTCAGCGCCGCACCCGGCCAGGTGTACGACCGCGCCAGCGCCGACGCCCCGTGGGAACTCGTCGAAGGCTGACCCTCAGCCGAAGTCGCAGTACATGACGTGCAGCCCGATGCGCCCCGACGTCGGGTGCTCGAACGCGCCCGGCACCGTCCCAACGATCTTGAACCCGAGCCGTTCGTAAACCCGGATCCCGGCGGCGTTCGATTCGGCGACCGCGTTGAACTGCATCCCCGCGAAACCCTCTTCCCGGGCCCACTCGAGGACATGCGCGCACAACGCACTGCCGACGCCCTTACCGCGAACGTCCTTGTCCACCATGAAACTGGCCGTCGACACATGCGACCCTGGCCCGTCGCGATTCGGCCCCATCTTCGCCGTCCCGAGCACACGGCCGTCCTCGACCGCGACCACCGTCCGGCTCGGCGGCGACCCGACCCAGGTGGCGCGCGCGGCTTCTTCGGACAGGTTCGGGTCGTAGGTGTAGGTGTCCGCCGCACGCACGACCTCGCGCACGATCGGCCACACCTGCTTCCAGTCGTCGTCCGTGAACTCGCGGATCTCCATGTCCGGCACCGTAGTCAAAAACCCGTCCGGCGGTTCTGGAACCACCGCCAGGCGAAGCCGCAACCCAAGAGCAGCCCGGTGCCTGCCAAACCCGCGCCGATCCAGATCTCCGTCGTCCCGGATTCCCGCTCGACGCGCGTTCCCGGCGGCAACCCGGCCGCGATCTCGTCGACCCTGATCTGGACCGCCCGGTGATCGAAGACGCTCAAGTCGCCGTCTTCCGCCAACGTGGCCAGCCAACGGCGAACTTCGTCGTTCTGCTCCCGGGAGAAACCGGGGAAGTCGAGCGAAGCCATCGAGATCACTCCGGGACCTATGCACCTCAGCGGCTCGCCGGTGGACGCGTCGAGATACTGCCCTTTCGGCCCGCATTCGTCACCCGGCTTGGTGAAAACGACCGTGTACGGCCCCGGTCCGCTGCCCGTGTTCAGACCGATGCCGAGGAAGATCCAGCCGAACAGCAGGAGCGGAAGTATCAGCACCGCCAGCAGACCGGTCAGCAAGACGGCCGCTGTGCTGTCACTCGACATTTTTGGCACGCTGCAGAACGTAACAGGGGGCGGTACAAATCCGGTCCATCGTCGATCACCGTCGACGCCTCTGACAGGCCGGTCCACGCGGGCCTCGCCGACGCCCACACGTCAGCAATTTACTCCTCGAGGCCGTCCCCGATGAGCCGGTATCTGCTGCGTTGGCAGCGCTCAGGCAGTTGGCCGAGGGGCAGCCGGACGTTGTGCCGCCGCGTCGTCGTTTTCGCGCAGTCGGTCGAGCTAGCGATGCCGGAAGATCCAGTCGTAAACTCGCTGGCTGAGTTTGTCTCAGCTGACCTCATTGGATCTGGTGATTCGATCCGTGCGGCAGACAGGTCGGTGGTTGCACAACAGTTGGATGCGGCTATTGGGTAACGGCCTCTGCTGGTGTTTTGAGGTGGAGGTGGCGGGATTCACCTGAACTTCCCGCCGCCAGCAATACGAAGCCAGCACGCGGCTGGTGCAAGTTCAGGGCGTCCCATCCCTTATCAGTGGGCGACCAGTGACGCTGACGAACGGATCGCCGACCGGCTGTCGAAGCTCGTCGACCAACATCGGACGGGCAACGCGGATGACGATGACGACGGTCTGAGCGGCCAGCCGGTCCCGGTCGGTTAATGGCACGTTGATGGCCCAGTCGGAAGGTCGGCCGGACAAAGCGAAAGCCCCAGGTCCACAGTGGACATCCACTGACCTGGGGCTTTCGCGGGAGAGCGGATGACGGGAATCGAACCCGCGTATTCAGCTTGGGAACCAGGGTGATCATGCTGGAAGTGGCCCTGACCTGCGGATGAGCTTGTCTCATCGTGCCCGCCGTTGACCTTAGTTGACCGGCCTTAATGGCACGCTAATGGCATGGCCAGTGCCCCACCCACACCTCCCCCGTCGCCCCGATACGAAGCCAGCACGCGGCCGGTGGTGCCGGGTCAAGGCACGCTTTCCCGCCTTGACGCGGTGCTACCGGCCGTAGTCATGATCCAGCTTCGGGGTGACTACTATCGGTCTCCGAGCTTCCGGCTAAGCCGGTCGATGGAGTCGCTTAGGTCAGCCACGCCTCTCTGGGTGATGGAGTTGTTCTCCATATGCCGAAGCTGGTGGAAGAGCGCGAGCAGTGCCTCTGCTGTGGCCAAGCTGACCGGGTCGGTGCCGGACTTGCCCGCCTTGATGGCTCGACGGGCTGCTTCGGCGTGGCTGTCTGCGATGAGTTTGTCGGATCGCGCCATAGCACTCGACCCTGCCAGGTGAGGTGCTCGCCGTAACTAGGCCGATGAGCTGATATGGCCGCCAGTGACGGCGCGCTGCGCCACCTGTGTTTCGGCGGGCCGCCCGGCGGCCGGCGGCCGGAGCGGAGCGGCAGGCCGTCCGTGCCGCGATCGGGTGGCCCGGCGTTCGGGTGGTGACGTGCGCGCCGCCGCTGGCGGCGCCCTTGATCCTATAGAGCCAAGTTCGGCAGGCCACGTCGATTGGAGGCGGGGATAATTCGCCTAGAAGCAGGCCGCTCAGAAGCTGCTGAACCTGCGACCTAGAGATTAGGGCAGGGCCGATCACGAACACAAATGATCATTTTCTGTTGTTGGATGTCATCTTCTGGTGATCATTGGCGAGGGTAAACGTCGGGTCGATGCTCATGTTTCAGGGCGGCAGAGGTGAGTGTCGAGGTCCGTGTTGATCTCGGCACTGAGGTTTCCTTTGACGCTGAGCCCCTGCTCCAGGGCAGTCTGCATCTCAGGCTACCTCCACACTGATATTGCTTTGAAACCATACTGCAACGTGTTGTAACGGGATATCGATGCTTCCCGACTCCAACAAGTAGACCAGTTGTGAAGGTGAGGGAAAGGGGCATCGATCTTGCTAAATCGAAAGCTTGTCTTTTATCGCTGGGCGTCATTCGATGAACAGAATCCCTTTCGGCCTCATAGGTCCATGGAACGGCTATGTGCGGGAATTCGCGAGCAAGAAGATTTTGAAATACTCGACTCGGGCGAGTATAAAACCGCAGTGCTTCCCTTGCAATTTGAAAATGACTCTTCGCCGGTGCATCTTCGAATGCTCTCACTGCGAGGAGGGACAAAACTTCCTGCCAAGTGGAGTCCAGATTCTCCCCTTGAGTCTATAAATCTGCTAAGTGGAGAGTACTCTGCCGATGTCAGTCACATCTGTATATGGGCAGATGGTGTTGCGGCTCAAGAGTTTCATCGAGATGTTCCTAGAATGGGTCGACTATCTTTGTTTCTTAGAAAGAAATTTAGCGACAAGTTACTGTTTGATGGGCTATATAACCCGGACATGTTCGAGAAGTTGGATTCTATCCGTGGGCAAGTTCGAAATATCCATATTTCACTTCTTAAGCCCGATACCTGGAATCAGAGTGATCGGGCTGGAGCCTTCAGTACTCTTCTTCCTGAGATAGCTGGCCGCCGGACTCCGTCTCTCACGGTAGCGATTGGCATGGGGCGCTACGGATCACGGAATAAATATCTAGATTCGGAAATCGAAAGCGCAGCTTTTGAGATCGCCGAGCAAGCCCACGATCAAGTTGACCGCATGATCATTGGAGGCATTAGCTCTCGAACTGGCAAAGCTGAGAGAGTTAATCTGCTAAATGAGCGTGTCCATGTAGAGGTGGCTCTCCCGGCTGAGCGCGGAGTGCCATCCGTTCCGCGCGCGGCAGATACATTTGTGGCAATTGAGAAAGCGCGCGTGACCCTTGATGCTGAAGGATTAATCGAACGCGCCATCCGAGCGCAAGCTGTATTCAAATGAGCGAACAGGTAAACGGGAGGGGCGGTAAGAGCGATCCGTGGATTGATAGGAATCTATGGATCGTGCCAATAGTAGTATTTGCTCTAGTGTTCATTACTCTTCTTGTTTGGTCGATTTTCTCTAGTGCGCCAGTATTCCTTGCCTCCGCAAAGTCGTCGGTGCGACAACAAGTCTATTCATCGTTGGCTAGCTCCTCTGGCTCGCTGCTTGGATTTACTATCGCAGCAGTAACGATTCTCGCTGCATTCTCTCAAAATAAAGTTGCGGATAAAGAGCGTAAAGTTGCCGAGAAGAAGCTAGGGCGTGCTCGTGTGATCGTCGCTGGCGCGCTACTCTCCTCGGCTTTATTGCTCCTCTCGGTTCTTATTCTGTCAACAATACTGCTTGGCATTGATGCTGACGATCACGGTCCGGAGAATTTGATTGCAATTGACCTTGCTTGTGCCGCCGGATCTGCAATAGGGCTTCTTGTGGGGGGCGCGGGTCTGACGCTTGCTATTCTCGAAAGAAACAGAAGTCCTTATGGGTAATTAACTTGATGCCGAGTGTATCGAGTGGTTGTGATGCTGGATTGAGTTCGTAGTCTTATAATTCTCGCAATTGAAGCGTTGATTGGCCGCTCGCGTACCGCAGTGTTACGCGTTCCCGGCATGGGCCGTCTTGAACATGTAAGGGAATTCTGAACGCGCTTCTGTCAGAGCAGGCGTTCTGTGAAACTTTCCTGGACCAAGCGGTCGTACGCGTTTGTGACGTCGGTCGGAACTTTCTGGTGGATGGCGAAACCGCGTTCAGCGTAGACGGTGATGCGCTGCGTGTCACCGACCAGCATGTTGATGACGCGGTCCACGTCGCCGATGCTCTCGATGTACTCATCCAGCGGGAGCGGCCGGGACGCACAGATGACGTCGACCTCGGGCCAGAGCTTCTTGCATGTCGCATACGCGCGTCGCTGCTGGTACGGCCGCGAGATGAGTACGACTGACCTGACCTCGATGCCGCGAGACTCCAGCAGCTTCCGAGTGAGCGTGATGTTGTCTCCGGTGTTCCGCGCCTCGGGCTCGACAAGGATGGCGTCATCGGGTACGCCCAGCTCAACCGCATGTTCGCGGTAGTGCACCGCCTCGCCGCGCGGAAACCGTTCGACGGTCGTCGGAGCGTTGGCTCCGGTGAAGACGATGAGCGGGAACATTCCGGCCTGGAACAGTTCCGCGGTGAAGGTCGCGACCCCGAGATCGTGGCTGCCGAGTCCGATCCCCACGTCGGCGGGCCGGAGTTCGTGGTGCATGTCGTGGTAGTCCCAGAGCGTCTGAACGTCGGCGCGGAGGTTGTCCGGCAGGGTGGTCGAGCGCTCGGGCATAGGGTCTCCGGGGTCAGTCGGGGATCTTGAAAGTGTAGGTCCAGGAGAAGCGGCTTGCGGCGTGTACACCTCGTGCGAATTCGACCACGCGGCCGTCTTCGGTGTACGTGCGGCGTTGCAGGACCATGACGGGTTCGCCTGCGGGGAGTTCGAGCTGTTCGGCCTCGTCGGGCGTCGGCATCCTGGCGTAGAAGGTCTCGCTCATGGTGTCCGGCTCAAGACCTTGCAAGGTGAGGACCAGGAACCCGCCCCCTCGTCCGGCGGGGCCGGGCGTCGGGTTGACGATAGGGGTGCCTTCTACATCGGCGGGCCGGTAGTAGCTCGTCAGCATGTGGGTGGGCTGGCCGGCGTCCTTGACCAGTCGTGCCCGCTCGTAGACCGGTGATCCGACGATGACACCGAGGGCGTCGGCGACTTCTCGGTCAGCTTCGATCTTGGCGACGGTCTGCGTCTGGTCGGTCGGCTTCCAGTCGCGGCCGGAGGCTTCGCGGTCGGCGACGAAGGCGACGGTGTCGCCGTACTTCCACTTGCTCTTCGCGTACCGGTCCTTGCCCAGGCGCTTCATGGGCGGGCGTGCGCGAACGACTGTCCCGCGTCGTCTGATCGGCGTGACCAGTCCTTCGGCTTCGAGGACCCCAACGGCCTTGCGAACGGTGTTGACGTTGACGTCGTACTCGTCGGCCAGCTCGTCTTGCTTGGGCAGCGTGGTGTCCGGGGCGTAGTCGCCCCGCTGGATCGCGTCTCGCAGGATCGCGGCCAGCTCTCGGTAGCCAGTGCCCACCTGGTCCTCCTTCGTCGGTCGATAACGCTAGCGGTATCACCCCATCATGGTCTACGGAGCCCAATAGAGATAGTTCTATTGACAACTCGCGCGGCGAAGCGCTTAATAGAACTACCTCTAACAAGGTGTAAGCCCGGTAGGGCTCCAGAGACGACAGGAGACAGACGCATGGCGATCGCCAAGGGACACCGTTTCGAGATCGACTTTGATGCCGCGTTCCCGCTGGGGCTGGTGATGGTCGGGGAGGTCGCGCCGGACAACGAGTACCAGTCGCGGGAGGACAGGTCTGCTGGCCGACCTGTTCGTCAGCGGGTCGACGAAGTGACGGGCAAGCGTCAGTGGAAGGCGACGGTCACCGACCCAAGCGAGACCAACTCCAAGCGCGCGTCTTACGACGTCACGTTCCTGGCAGACGTGCAGCCGGTGCCGACCACGTCCGAGGTGCTGCCGGGTATGCGGCCGATCGAGCTGGAGGGCCTGACGGCTGAGCCGAAGGTGGCTGGCCAGGGCGAGTTCAAGTACCAGTCCTACGTTTTCCGCGCGACCGGTTTCAAGGCTGCCGCATCGGGTGGCACATCCAAGTCGGGCCGTAACACTGCCGAGTCCGCGCCCAAGGCGGCGTGATGACGGGCCGGGTGCCTGGCAGTCAGGGCGTGGCCGTGGTTCCACCGCACCTGGTCCAAGCCTGGGAAGAGGCGTACCGCCACTACAGCGCGATGGCGCAGCGGACCGCACATGGCGGGGACGCCCTGGCGGCGCATGACATGGCCGTCGCTTCCTTCGCGGTGGCGTCGGCGTGGCGGGATCTGGCAACGCAGGGCCAGTTGCCGTGGTGGGTGCTGGCGGCGGTGACGGCTGCGGCTGAGGGGTTTGAGGAGAACGCGCGGTCGTGGGAGATGCGCGCTTACAGCGAGGGAGGGCAGGGCCGTGGCGTTCAACGCGATGTGGAAGCCGGGACGGCAGGCGGTCGCGGGCATGCAGGGCCATGGTTCGGCGAACCCGGCCCTGGTGATCTACCTGGATCCGGACAGCCTGGCGATCCTGCCGCCGTCCGACCCGGCCGAGTGGCCGGAGTTCATCCGGCTCCTTCGCCAAATCCGCGACAGCGCGGACGAACTGGCCGTGTTCCTCGGCAAGCACAAGGCGGTGCGTGATGACGACGCACGGCCGGAATGAGCCACAGACATTGGCGGACGCGCACATGGTCGCCTCGGCTCATCGTCCGAAGCCAGGGGCGAATCTGACGACCTGGCTGAAGTTCCATCAGGCCAACGCCCGCATGTACCGCGCTGTGTCCGATGTGGACCGAGGCCACCACCACGAACTCCGTTACTGGGTGGGTTATGAGGAGCGGAAGGCAGAGGAGGTGGCCGCGCAGATCCAGAAGAACAAGTCGGAAGCTAGCTGAGAACTGAATAGCTGTAGGGAAAACGTGCGTGGGGACGTGCGGCGTACAAACACGTCCTCGCGCGCTTCCCTCGTCTCGTAAGGCGCAGAACCGGTACCTGGCCTAGGAAACCTCGCCGGTCCTGCGCTGTCCACAACCACTGGGAAGTGAACAATGACAACGCTAAACGATGGCAACAACCGGCCGCTAGACGGGGTCACCCGAACGCGCTGCACAGTCTGTAAGCGGTTCGCGAAACTGCTGCCCGGTGAGACGGAATGTGCTCTCTGTCGGGGAATGCTGCCGTTGGACCTGAGCGGCGGTGGTCGCCGATGAACGCGAACGGGATCGGTCTTCTTCTCGTCGGTGGCGGGGTGCTGGGTGTGGTGGTGTGGCTGCTGCACAAGCTCGGCCGCGCCTTGGCCACGATCGCGGAAGTTCTCGCGGCGGCTGCGGTGGTGTTCATCGCTCTGTGGTCGGCGGTGAAGTTGTTGGTGTGGTTGGGCAAGCAGGTTGTGACGCACTGGCGGACCAGTCTCGGAGTGATCGCGGTGGTGGTCTGGTGGCAGTGGCTTGGCTGGCTCTCGCTGGCCGTCGCCGTGGGTTCGGTCGCGGTGGTCCTGACGGTGTGGCGGCTGCTTGACCTGGTGTCGTTCGACCGGTGCTGTGGCCGGTTCCTGCGGGCTTGGTGGCTGCGGTGGTTCACCTACGCCCGGAAACTGCCGGGCTGGCTGCACGCCTGCGGTCTCTCCATCTCCGATGGCACCGTGCCGGTGGAAGTGACCGTCAACCTGGTCGGCCGTCGCCGGAAGGCGGTCTCCCGCACTTCGGGTGGTGCTGCCGTGCAGGTGCCGAAGGTGCTGGGGGTGAAGTCGGGGCCGTCGTGGGATGAGGTCCGGGTCCGGCTCGTACCCGGTCAGAAGCCGGAGGACTTCGACGCCGCCGCCCGCGCGCTGGCCGTGGCTCGCAAGGTCACGCGGTGCCAGGTGCGGGAGCTGGAACCCAACGTCGTCTCGCTCGACTTCCAGCGCCGGGACCTCCTCAAAGCTCCGGTGGACTGTGCGGAGCTGCCCGGGCTGGCGGCCGTCGACGCCGTGGATCTGCGGCGGGTGTTCGCCGGACGCACCGAGTACGGCAAGGACTGGCGGCTGCCGCTGACCGGTCCGGGCGCGCACATGCTCGTCGCCGGGGCGACAGGGGCCGGGAAGAACTCCGTGATGTGGTCTCCGCTCGTGTCGGCGGCCTCGGCGATCAGGGCTGGGACTGTGCGGGTCTCGGGGATCGACCCGAAGGGGATGGAACTCGCCTACGGGCGCGGAATCTTCGCCCGTTACGGGGTTGCGGGTAAGGAAGCGATCGAGGTCCTGGACGACTTGCTCGGCGGTCTTGAATCCCGCAAGCGCGAGTTCGCCGGGCTCACCCGTGAGGTGCCGATTTCCACGGAGTGCCCGTTGGAGGTGCTGGAGTTCGACGAGATCGGCGCGCTGACCAAGTACACCGACCGCAAGACCCGTGAAGCCATCGTCGAACGGGTCGCCATCCTGACCACCCAGGGCCGGGCGCTCGGGTACACGGTGCGCGGGTATGTGCAGGAGCCGACGAAGGACACGGTTCCAGTTCGGGAGCTGTTCCCGCGTCGGGTGTGCCTGCGAGTCACGTCGAAGACGCACGTCGGGATGGTCCTCGGTGACGGGGCCTATGAGCGCGGGGCGTGGGCGAATCGGATCGAGGAGTCGGCTGCGGGTGTCGGCTACATCTGGGGCGAGGGCATCCGCGAACCGCTGCGGGTCCGTGCTGGCTGGGTACCGGACGAGACGGTCAAGGCGCTGGAGACCTACGTGACCAACGGCGGCGCCCATGTCGTCGACCTGGCCACCCGTCGCGGTCCTGAGGGGGTGGCGGCGTGAACCGCGTTCTGGTGTTCCTCGATGCGATCCGCGATCACCTCGACTCCTACGCTTTCCCGCCGGTCGCGTCCGTGCGGGTCGGGTTCGGCCCAGACCCGGTGTCTGTCCAGCTCGATACCGACCGTCTGACGGACGTGGCGCGGAGCCTGGTCGTCTGGGCGGATTCCCTGGAAAACGTGACCGCCTCGATCTGGCGGGTGCCCCACGGCGGGAGCGTGCATCTGGAAGTGCAGGGCCGGACTCCCTGTGGCATCCCGGTCGTGGTCTACGGCGGAGTCCAGTTCGACGAAGCGACCTTCCCGGACTTGCCTGCGGGGATGCGGCAGGAGATGCCGGTGTTCGTGCTGCGGCAGTGGCACACGCCTGGGGAGGTGGCCGCCTGATGAGTACCGACGAAGCCGCGGTGACTATGCCGGCCAAAACTCGGGCCGCTCGGATGCGGGAACCGCTCGCGTCGGATGTGGTGAAGGCGACCGCTGAGAAGCACGGGGTCTGTGTCCGGCCGTTCACGATGGAGGTCGGGGACACCGACACTGGAGAACTCCGCTACGTCCCCGTCCCGTGTGGCTCGACCGTCGAATCGGTCTGCCTGCCCTGCGCTCGCAAGGCCAAGGCGCTCAGGCAGGTCCAGTGCCGTGAGGGCTGGCACATGGCCGAAGAACCTGACTTCACCGCAGAGCCACCGAGTGAGGTTCAGACGGAGCTGCTGGCATTCCGGGCTGACCTCGTCGCCGCCTACCGGCAAGAGACCAACCAGGCCGAAGCCGACGAGCTGCGGGAGGAGATCCAGGGCGTCGACGACGAACTTCGGCAACTCGGGATGCGCGGCCGCCTCCCCTCCATCGACCCGCCCGCGAAGAAGGCGGTGAAGCGCTCGACGAAACGGCGGCAGGACGCGCCGAACCTCCCTCGGCGCAAGGTCGCCAAGACCACGGTCGGGCGGGAGTACGCGGGACGGTTCCGGCCGTCGATGTTCGTCACGCTCACCTGCGACACCTACGGCCCCGTACGCCCCGACGGCGCCCCGGTCGACCCATCGACCTATGACTACCGGCGGGCCGCTCGGGACGCGGTCCACTTCTCCGCGCTCGTGGACCGGTGGTGGCAGAACCTCCGACGGGTCGTGGGCTGGGACGCGCAGTACTTCGCCACCGTCGAACCCCAACGACGCGCGGCCCCGCACCTGCACGCGGCGATCCGGGGATCGGTCCCGCACGACGTGATCCGCCAAGTCACCGAAGCCACGTATCACCAGGTCTGGTGGCCTCCGCACGACGAAGTGGTCTACGTCGACCGGATGCCGATGTGGAACGGCGACGCCAGAGTGTTCGTCGACCCCGACACCCGCGAGCCACTGACCGACTGGGACGACGCGGTAGAGGCCGTGGAAGACCCGGCGCACGTGGTCACCTTCGGACGACAGGTGCACTCCAAGGGCATCCTTGGCGGCTCCGAGGAAGCTGGGCGGCACATCGGCTACCTGACCAAGTACCTCACCAAATCCACCGGTGAGGTGGTCGAAGCAGACACCGCGCGACAGAAGGATCACCACGACCGGCTGCACGCGGAACTGTCGGTGACACCGTGCTCGCCGCGTTGCGCGGTCTGGCTGCTATACGGGATCAATCCCAAGGGCGCCAACGGAAAGACCACACCAGGGCACTGCAAGGGACGGGCTCACCGGCGAACCACCCTCGGCCTGCCGGGGCGTCGCGTGCTGGTGTCGCGCAAGTGGTCGGGGAAGACGCTCGTCGACCATAAGGCCGACCGGAAAGCATTCGTCCTGGGGGCGCTGGCGGCGGTCGGGATCGAGAAACCCGCACCGGACCCGGCTCACCTGGTGTGGCGCAAAGTCGACTCCGGCGACGCGAATGTGCCACCTCGGGACCACCTGGTGATGCACGCAATCTCGGAACGGATCACCTGGAAAGCCGAGTACGACAAGGCATTGCTCGCCGCGCAGAGTCCGCCGGACCTTTCGGCAACTCAGAGCGTGGCTGCTTAGGAACTGGGGGAGACACATGGAAGCCAAGTATCTGACGGTCGAAGAGGCGGCCGTCTACCTCAACACCGGCGTTCGCTTCGTACGTCGACTGATCGCCGAACGTCGGATCGCCTTCCATAAGGCGGGGGTTCATGTCCGGCTCGCTCTCGCAGATCTGGAGAGCTTCATGCAGGCAGGACGGGTAGAGCCGATCACGCGCGCATCTGTCCGCCGTGACCTGGGAAGGGCGGCTTGAGATGGCGAACAAGCGTGGGCATCGTGGTTTCGGGACCGTTCGGCAACTTCCGTCCAAGCGGTGGCAGGCTCGCTATCCCGGCCCTGACGGAGTCATGCGACCAGCACCGGACACCTTCGACACGAAGCGGTCCGCTGAACGCTGGCTGTCGTTGACGGAAACGCAGGTCACACAAGGCGAATGGATCGACCCAGAGCGAGCAAAGCGCAAGCTCGGCGACTACGCGGACCAGTGGATCACCCAACGGCCTGGGCTTCGTCCGCGAACGGTCGAGCTGTACAAATGGTTGCTGCGTAAGCACATTGCGCCGGACCTCGGCGGAGTCGAGTTGGGAAAGCTGTCGACGGCGGTCATCCGTCACTGGCGCGCGGACCGTCTGGCGTCTGGTATCTCGGAGTCGGTGACGGCCAAGGCGTACCGGCTGCTGCGGGCGATCCTGAACACGGCGGTGGATGAGGACAAAATCTTGCCTCGTAACCCGTGCCGAGTCCGCGGTGCCGATCGCGAGAATCCGGACGAACGCCCGGTGATCACCGTGGCCCAAGTGTTCGACCTGGCCAGCCGGATGCCGGAGCGCTTCCGCGCCCTGGTGCTCCTCGCCGCGTTCGGGTCGCTGCGGTGGGGTGAGGTGACCGCACTGCGTCGGTGCGACGTCGCCGAAGATGCAGGCTGGGTTCGGGTGTCGCGCGCGATGGTCGAGGTTCCCGGGCGCGGGCTCATAGTCGGGCCGCCCAAGTCGAAGGCGGGTGTCCGGACGCTGATCATTCCGGCGGCGGTCCGGCCTGACCTCCTGCGGCACTTGGAGACCTGGGTCAAGCCCGAGCAAGACGCGCTCCTCTTCACCGGTGAGCGAGGTGGGAACGCGGTACGTCGGCCGAATTTCAGTCAGCGGACGAAGTGGGTCGAGGTCGTGGAGAAGATGGGCTTGAAGGGGCTGCACTTCCACGACTTGCGGCACGCGGGGAACATCTGGGCGTCGAAGGCAGGCACGTCGACCAAAGACCTCATGGCGCGGATGGGGCATGACGACATGCGGGCGGCGCTCATCTACCAGCGGGCGACGAGTGAGGCCGACGCGCAGATCGCGGATCGGCTGTCCAAGCTCGTCGACCGCCACCGCAAGGGCACGACTCCGGATGACGACGAAGATCAGGACGGCCAGCCGGTCCCGATCGGCTAATGGCACGTTAATGGCACGCGAGAGCCGACGAGCAGACAAAGCGAAAACCCCAGGTCCTAAGTGGACATCCACTGACCTGGGGCTTTCGCGTGAGAGCGGATGACGGGAATCGAACCCGCGTATTCAGCTTGGGAAGCTGATGTTCTACCATTGAACTACATCCGCAGTGCCCGGTCAGCATACATGGTCCGGATCTCCCCTTGCCAAGCCCCACCCCATCTTGACGTCGCCGCCATCAAGTGACAACACTTGTTGTCTACGTCGGAGGTGAGCCGGATGGACGAGAGGCTGCCCGACCCCGAGCTGTTCCGCCAAGGCGGGTTCCGGGTCGCGTCGAGGCTGTTCATCGAGGGTGACATCAGGGGTGACGAGCGCCAGGTGGCCCGGCTGCGGAGGTTCGCGCAGCGGGAGGATCCGGCGGCCGACGTGCTGGTGCCCTTGCTGCGAAAAGGTGCCCAAAAACAGTTCGCACAGGCGCTGCGGCAAGGCATCGACAGCGTCGAGGCTCCGCCGAAGGAGCTCGAAGCCTTCTTCCGCAATGTCGAGGCGACGCCGTACTGGGTCGATCCGGACAGGCTGGACCGCGGAGCGCGGGCGGTCACGCGTGCCGGGTTGCTCGGTCTCTTTCCGCTGGGCGACGTCTCGCTGATGGGCGGCTACCTCGCCTCGCGTGCCACGAAGTCGCTCGTCGGCACCGGCGAGATCGAGTACAAGGCGGCGCGGCGGCTCGTCGAGACGGCGACGTGGTGGATCGACGTGACCACGCCGGGCGCGCTCGTGCCGGGTGGGCGCGGGTACGAGTCGGCGTTGCGGGTACGGATCGTGCACGCGCATGTCCGCGCGGCCATGAATCGCCGCGAGGACTGGGATTACGCCGCTTGGGACAAGCCGGTCAATCAGGTCCAGACCGCGGGCACGCTTCTGCTCTTCTCCCTCGTCTACGTCTTCGGCACGCAACTGCTCGGGCTCCGCTACAGCGCCCGCGAGCGCGCCGACATCCTGCATCTTTGGCGCTACGTCGGCTGGCTGATGGGCGTCGACGAGGAACTCCTGCCCGCGGGCGAGGACGACGCCTGGCGTTTGCTGTGGCTGCTCGCCACCACCGAGTTCATCCCCGACGACGACTCGAAGCGGCTCGCCGCGGCGCTCATGAAATCCCATGCCGCGATCGGTGATGGCCGGGGCGCGGTCGGCAAGGTCCTGTCGCACGTGTCGGTCGCGGCGCATGGGTCGATCAGCAGACTGCTGTTGGGCAAGACCAACGCCGACTTCCTGGAGCTGCCCGACGATCCGATCGCGCAGGCGGCCGTGGTCGCGGTGGCGGGCGTCAACTTCGCCGCCGAGACCGTCCGGCGGCTGGTGCCAGGGGCGACAGCGCTGCAGGAGCGGCTCGGTGCCGCCGGACGACGCCATTATCTCCGGCAGGTCACCAAGGTGTTCCGGCTCGACCCGACCTACGGCAGGCACATGAAGGCAGCTTGACTACGCTGATCGCGTGCTCCTCAGCGACCGTGACCTCCGTAAAGAGCTCGACGCCGGCCGTCTCGGTGTCGACCCGTTCGACCCGACGATGGTCCAGCCGTCGAGCATCGACGTGCGCCTCGACCGCTACTTCCGCGTGTTCGACAACAGCAAGTACACGCACATCGACCCGCAGCTCCAGCAGGACGAGCTGACGTCGTTGGTCGAGAAGGAGGGCGAAGACCCCTTCGTCCTCCACCCCGGCGAGTTCGTGTTGGGCTCGACGTACGAGACCGTCACGCTCGCCGACGACCTCGCCGGGCGCCTGGAAGGCAAGTCCTCCCTCGGCCGCCTCGGTCTGCTCACCCACTCCACCGCGGGCTTCATCGACCCGGGCTTCTCGGGCCACATCACCCTCGAACTGTCGAATGTGGCGAACCTGCCGATCACGCTGTGGCCGGGGATGAAGATCGGCCAGCTCTGCATCTTCCGCCTGTCCAGTGCCGCGGAGTTCCCGTACGGCTCGAACGAGGCCGGCTCGCGCTACCAGGGGCAGCGGGGGCCGACCCCGAGCCGTGCGTACAAGAACTTCCACCGCGTGGACACCTGGCGGTAAGCGACAGGGCCTCGTGAGTGATTTGGGTCGTTCTAACGACCCAAATCACTCACGACAGCCGACCCTGCGTAGGCGGCGAGCGCCTTCGGGACCGCTGACCGGTATTACTACTTTCGGGGGTATTGTCGTAACCAGTTCGTGATAGTTTTCGGCCCCGTGCCCCCCAATAGAACACGAAGCCGGTTACTTTTGGTCACGCTCAGCTTCTTGTTGGGCGGGGTGCTCGCCAGTGCGAGTTACCTGATGGTGACCGATCGGTTCCAGGGCACTGCGCTGAGTAACCTGTCGTTGAGTGTGCCCGACACCAAGGGCAGACCCGGTGACGCCCTCGCCAAGCCTCCCGCCTACTTCGGTCAGACGTCCGCTCCGGCGCCAGGCGGAGCCGCGCCCGGTACGTCCGCTCCGACGTCGACTTCGGAAGCCCCCACGTCTTCCTCCGCCGCCCCGCCCGGCTCGTCCTCGGCTCCGGCCGAGCCGCCCGCTCAGCCTTCCGAGGCGCCGAAGCCGACCCCCAGCAAGGCTCCGGAACCGCCTCGCTCGCAGGACAGCTCGCTCGCCACCCAGGTCATCGATCTCGTCAACGCCGAGCGTGCCGACGCGGGCTGCTCGCCGGTGAGCAACGAATCGCACCTTGCCGCCGCGGCTCAGGGCCACAGCGACGACATGTCCGCCCGGAACTACTTTTCGCACACCACGCCGGAAGGCGTCACCTTCGACCAGCGCATCCGGGCCGCCGGCTATGACAAGCCCGGCGCCGAGAACATCGCCAAGGGCCAGTCGACGGCCGCGAAGGTGATGGACGCGTGGATGAATTCCGACGGCCACCGCGCGAACATCCTCAACTGCAAGCTGAAGAAGATCGGCGTCGGCGTGAACACCAAGGGCATGTACTGGACGCAGAACTTCGGCTACTGACCCTTGTCCCATCGCTGCGCGATGTCGCCGTAGCGGGCCAGTACCGCCGCGCGCAGCTCGGGATCCGTGCGCGGGACCGGTTCGATGAACACCTCGGTGACGTCGCCGAACCCCGCCGTCAGCTCGGTCGCCAGCCGGACGCAGGCGCGTTCGACGTCCGCCGCGCCGAGCGCGTCGTCGAAGTCGACGCGGGCGCAGACGAGCACCTGGTCGGTGCCCATGAGCATGGTCTGCAGGTCGACGACGGCCTCGATCTCGGGTGCGGCCACCAGGTGGTCCCGCAGTCCGCGCACCAGCCTCGGATCCGCCTGCCTGCCGATCAGCAGCCCCCGGTTGGTGCGCCCGAGCACGTAGGCGACGAGTGCCAGCAGGACCCCGATCGCGATCGACGCCGCCCCGTCCCAGACGTGGGAGCCGGTGAGCTGGTGCAGGCCGATGCCGGCGAACGCGAGCAGCAGGCCGATCAGTGCGGCCGAGTCCTCGAACAGGACGGTCTTCGGCGCCGGGTCGTCGATCATCCGCAGGTAGACCGAGACCTTCTGGTTCGCTTGGGCGGCGTCGCGCCGCACCTGCCGCACGGCTTGGACCCACGAGACCGATTCGAGCACGAAGGCGATCGCGAGCACGACGTAGCCGACGATCGGGTCGGTCTGCTCGGTTCCCTCCCCGAACACCGTCGAAAAGCCTTCGTAAAGCGCGAACATCGCGCCGGAGGCGAAGATCGACACCGCCGCGAGCAGCGACCAGAAGTACCGCTCTTTGCCGTAGCCGAACGGATGGACGCGGTCGGCGGGCCGGTCCGAGCGTTTCAGCGCGGTCAGCAGGAGGACCTCGGTGATCGTGTCGGCCACCGAGTGCGCGGCTTCCGAGAGCATCGCGCCGGAGCCGGTGACGATCCCGGCGATCAGTTTCAGCACCGCGATGGCGAGGTTGACCCCGCCAGCCAGCACTACGGTCAGGGTGCTTTCGCCACCGGATTCTTCACTCACCTTGCGTAGCGTAGTGCGACCGAGCCGATCTCACAGACGACGAAGACCCTGCAGTACACGTTCCATCAAGGCGAGTGCCGGATGGCCGTCGAATTCAGCCTGCGTTTCATGAACAGTGACCAAACCGAGTTCGGCCATATCACCCAAAAGGACCTTTGCAACGCCAAGCGGAACTCTTAGTGACGCGGCTACTTCCGCGACCGAAGTCGGCCGGTGGCACAGTGATCGGACCGAATGGAATTCGATGCTGAACCCCGGGGCGTTCCATGGCGCGTCGTCACGGACGGAAATCATCGCTTCGATGGCGAAGTTCCGTTTGGAGTGTGTGCGTCCGCCCGTGCGGACGTACGGGCGGACGCGCGTGCGTTGCCGCTGCTGTCGCTGGGGGCGCCGGGCGGCCGGGATGCTCGGAATGGTGGCCTCTTGGTCCATTCGGGCGAGTGCGGCGCGGGAGGGCGGACGAGGTGTCGACGAGCCCGGCAACGCGAGCCGATGTTCCTTGCCCGGACGGAGTTCGTGACGGTTGCCCATTGATTTCCTCGCCCCATTTCTGTGCCGCCGAAAGGAACCTCGCGGACGACAACGGCAACGAGGAAACGCCAGCTTATCGTCACCGTGTACCGCCGAACGGGTAAGGGAACAGAATGGTCTAGTCCAGATAAAACACGAAGGGGCATTCTCTCGCATTATGTGCGAGAGAATGCCCCCACTGGCAGGAACGTGCTACTTGTCTTCCTCGGGAAGTGGCGTACCGGTGGCCTTTTCGTCGGTGGGCACGTCGGCCTCACCGTCGAGTTCGGCATCCGAGACGCCGTCGAGCGAAGGGGCGCCTGCCGGGACCAGTTGCGGCTCCGGCTTCCGCTTGACCGCGGTCAGCAGGAGCTGGGCGACGTCGACGACTTCGACCTTCTCGCTCGCCTGACCGTCGCTCTGACGCGCGGTGACGCCATCGGTGAGCATCACGCGGCAGAACGGGCAGCCGGTCGCGATCTTCGACGGCGCGGTGCCGAGCGCCTCGTCCACGCGTTCGACGTTGATCCGCTTGCCGATCTTCTCTTCCATCCACATCCGCGCACCGCCGGCGCCACAGCACATCGAACGGTCGCCGTGGCGCGGCATCTCCCGCAGCTGTGCGCCCGAAGCGCTGACGAGCTCACGCGGAGCGTCGTAGACCTTGTTGTGGCGGCCCAGGTAGCAGGGGTCGTGGTAGGTGACGTCCTCGGCGACCGGGGCCACCGGGGTCAGGTGCTTCTCCCGCACGAGGCGGTTGAGCAGCTGCGTGTGGTGCACGACGTCGAACTGGCCGCCCAGTTCCGGATACTCGTTCGCGAGCGTGTTGAAGCAGTGGGCACAGGTGACGACCACCTTGCGCGCCTTGCGTTCGCGGCCCTCGAACACCGAGTTCAGGATCTCGACGTTCTGCTGCGCGAGCATCTGGAACAGGAACTCGTTACCCGCGCGGCGGGCCGGGTCACCCGTGCAGGACTCCTCGGAGCCGAGCACGGTGTACTTCACGCCCGCGATGTGCAGCAGTTCCGCGACAGCGCGCGTGGTCTTCTTCGCGCGGTCTTCGAACGCGCCGGCGCAGCCGACCCAGAAGAGGTATTCGGTGTCGCCGAGGTCGCCGTCGAACACCGGCACCTCGAAGTCCAGGTCCTCGGTCCAGGCGAGCCGGTCCTTGGCGTTCTGGCCCCACGGGTTGCCCTTGTTCTCCAGGTTCTTGAACATCCCGTTGAGCTCGCTGGGGAACGAGGACTCGATCATCACCTGGTAGCGGCGCATGTCGACGATGTGGTCGACGTGCTCGATGTCCACCGGGCACTGCTCGACGCACGCGCCGCAAGAGGTGCAGGACCACAGCACGTCGGGGTCGATGACGCCGCCGTCGTCGCCGATGAGGGCCTTCTGGGATTCCGCGATGGCGAGGACGTCGATGCCCGCGTACATGTCGTCGCCCGACAAGCCGACCTCGTCACCGGCCATGTCGCGCTTGCCGCCCGCGAGCAGGTACGGCGCCTTCGCGTAGGCGTGGTCACGAAGCTGGGTGATGAGCAGCTTCGGCGAAAGCGGCTTACCGGTGTTCCACGCCGGGCACTGCGACTGGCAGCGGCCGCATTCGGTACAGGTGGAGAAGTCCAGCCAGCCCTTCCAGCTGAAGTCCTCGACCTTGCCGACGCCGAAGGTGTCCTCGTCCGGGTCTGCCTCTTCGAGGTCGAGCACCTTGCCGTTGCTCATCATCGGCTTGAGCGCGCCCAGCGCGACGCCGCCGTCGGCCTCGCGCTTGAAGTAGATGTTGAAGAAGGCGCTGAAGCGGTGCCAGGCGATGCCCATCGTCATCGTGCGCGCGATGACGAACAGCCAGATGGTGGCGCTCATCAGCTTGACGAACGCGAACACCGACACCAGGTTCGGGCTGGCGGGCAGCAGCTCACCGATCGGATGCGAGACGAACGCGGCCCAGACCGGGGTTTCGTGGACGTTCATCGCGGACTTCGCGGCGCGGACGCCGATGATGCCGATGCCCTCGATGAGCACGACGGCCTCGATGAAGTACGCCCACTTGAAGTTGGAGCCCTGGAAGCGGGACTGCCGGTCGGCGCGGCGCGGGTGGTTCTTCTGGCGGATCCCGATCAGCACCAAGGCACCGACGATGGTGCCCACCCCGAGCAGCTCCATGAGCAGCTGGAACAGCGACCAGTCGTCGAGGATGGGCCAGCCCCACGTGGGGACGAAGACTTCGCCGTAGGCCTCGAACAGGGCGAGTGACCCGAGCAGGAAGCCCCACATGACCAGCCAGTGCGCGGCGCCGACGCTGCGGATCTTGTTCATGCGGGTGTGCGCGGCGAATTCCTTGATCAAGGTCTTCAGCCGCGCCGTGATCGGGCCGTTGCGGGTCGAGTCCGGCTGACCGAGGCGGATCACCCGCACGAAGCGGGCGATGGTCGCGAAGAACATTCCCCAGGCGACGACGCCGAGCAGGACCGAGATCCCGCCGAGCGTCAGCTGTACAGCGCCCATCGTCGGGTGCCTTTCGTCCGAGTGAAGCGTGGTGGTGGAGGCAGACTAATGCTTCTTACTGATGGGTAACCCACTGACCGCGCCCAAGTCCCACCGATGTGGTGTACACCTCTCTTTGTTTTAAGACGATCGTCCAGGTAGTTTTTGTGACATGAGTGCGTACTTCCTCCTCGCTTTGGCCATCGCCGCGGAGGTATCCGCGACGGTGTCGTTGAAACTTTCCGAGGGATTCAGCAAGGTGGGCCCGTCGATCGTCGTGGTCGTCGGATACGCCATCGCCTTCGTAGCGCTCGCGTACGTTCTGAAGGCGGGTGTCCCGGTGAGCATCGCCTACGCGATCTGGGCCGCGGCCGGTGTCGCCCTGGTGGCGGCGGTCGGCATCGTCTTCTTCAAAGAGCCGGTCAACCTCGCGGTGATCAGCGGGCTGGTGCTGGTGATCGGCGGCGTCGTGTTGATCGAGGCAGGGAGCGCGCACTAAGTGAAGATCCAGATCGACGGCCGGAAGGCACGGGGCGAGAAGCGGCGCGAGGAGATCATCGCGGCCGCACTGCGGGTGATCGAGCGGGACGGCGTCGCCGGGGTCACCCATCGGACGGTCGCGACCGAGGCCGGCGTGCCGACCGCTTCGACGACGTACCACTTCTCCAGCCTCGACGACCTGCTGATCGCGACCCTCATCTCGTGCGCGAGGGACATGGCGACCGAGGTCTACTGGATGATCGACAGGGCCCGCTCGCGCGGCAGCCGCGGCGCGGAAGAGGTCGCCGGGCTGCTCGCGCAGGCGCTGGGCCCCCGCCGCGGGCGGACGATGGCGGAGTACGAGCTGTACCTGCTCGCCGCGCGGAAACCCGAGCTGCGGCCTGCCGCGCGGCGCTGGCTGGACGTGCTGACCTCGATGGTCCGGCACGACGACGAGGTCGCGTTCCGGGTGTTCCTCGCCGGGATCGACGGGCTGCTGATCCAGGGCCTCATCGACGACGAGCCGCCGTCCGCGGAGGAGCTCCGCCCGGTGGTGGATTACCTGCTGAAACCCCGTTGACCCGCCGGGTAATTTCGGATCATGCGGACTGTCGGTGCTTACGAACTGGACGACGACCCGGCGCGGGTGGACCTCGACGTGGTGTGGAAGTTCCTCTCCACCAGCGCTTACTGGGGCAAGTGGCGCGATCGGGAGATGATCGAGAAGGTCGTCCGGAACGCGTGGCGCGTCGTCGGCGCGTACGAGACTTCGACCGGACGGATGGTCGGCTTCGCGAGGGCCTTCTCGGACACCATCGGGAGCGCGTACCTCGCGGACGTCTTCGTCGTCGAGGACGCGCGCGGTGCCGGACTCGGCAAGGAGCTGGTGCGGGAGATGATCGACAACGGGCCGGGCGCGGAGTTCCGGTGGATGCTGCACACCGCCGACGCGCACGAGATGTACCGGCGGTTCGGCTTCGGTGCCCCGGACACCCAGTACATGGAGCGTGCCCGGCCCGGTGGACGGGTCTAGCGCGTTGCCGGAGTGTCATGAGGGGTCCCCATAGGACAGATTTCGTCCTATGGGGACCCCCCATGACACTTGAGGGAAAGCCGCCTCAGCCCTTGTTCTCGTGAAGGGCCGTCAGGGTGGCCCGAGCGATCGCGTGGCTGAAGAGGTTGAAGCCCAGGAAGGCCGGCGTAGCGTCTTCGCCGACTTCCAGCTTCTCGACGTCGACAGCGTGCACCGCGAAGATGTACCGGTGCGGACCGTGCCCGGGCGGCGGGGCGGCTCCGAGGAACTGCTTCACGCCGCCGTCCCCCTTCAGAGTGACAGCGCCCGCCGGCAGGCCGGACCCTGCCGCGTCGCCCGCGTTCGCCGCCAGCGCGGTCACCGAAGCGGGGATGTCGAAGACCGCCCAGTGCCAGAATCCGCTCGCCGTCGGGGCGTCCGGGTCGTAGCAGGTCACGGCGAAGCTCTTGGTCTCCGCCGGGAAGCCTTCCCAGGACAACTGCGGGGAACGGTCTTCGCCGCCCGCGCCGAAGATCCCGGACAGCTGCGGCGTCGGCAGGAAGCCGCCTTCCTCGATGTCCTTGCTGCTCAAGGTGAAGGCAGGCAGATCGGGCAGGAAGTCGTACGGATCGGGTGCCTGCGGCATGCGTCCTCCTGGTCGTGGAACCGATGACCAAGCCAGGTTATGACCCCGAGGACCCCGGTGCGGGATCAGGGACGATTCCGGGGGTAACCCCTATGTCCTTCCCGGCGTGGCCCCCTTAGCGTCGAGGCACACGAAAACCTGCTCTGGAGGGACTCAAGACCATGGCGCGCCCACTCCTCGCAATCGGAGGCATCGCCTTGATCGGCGTCGGTGTCCTCACCGGCCTCGGCTGGTGGTGGCCGTCCGACGCGAAGGCGACCGCCGAGCTGACCCAGTCGATCAAGAGCGTCCGGGTCGACAACGACGAAGGCGCGGTCAAGATCCGCACGGGCAGCGGGCCGGTGAAGGTGCACCAGGAGTTCGAGTACCGCTGGAACAAGCCGGGCGACGCCTACCGCGTGGAGGGCGACACCCTCGTCCTCGCCGGTTGCGGCAGCAACTGCGAGGTCCGCTATGACGTGATCGTCCCGGCGGGCATCCCGGTTTCGGGCAGGCTCGACTCCGGCTCGCTGGACATCGCCGGGGTGTCCACTGTGGATGTCACCGTCGACTCCGGCGGGGTCGAGGTCAGTGACGTGCCGGGCACGGTGAAGGTCAAGGCCGACTCCGGTCGCGTCGAGCTCAAGAACATCGGACAGGCCGTCACCGTGCACGCGTCTTCCGGCGCCATCAAGGGGGAACGGCTCGGCGGCAACGTCGAAGCGCGCGCCGACAGCGGCCGGATCGAACTCGGGCTGGTCAAGGGCGCCGACGTCACGGCGCGCAGTGACAGCGGTTCGATCGAGGTCACCGTGCCCTCGGGCGACTACAACGTCAGCGGCACCACCGACAGCGGCAGCCGCGACATCGGCGTGAACCAGTCCGGTTCGGCCCCGCACAAGCTCGATCTCACTACCGACAGCGGAAGCGTCAAGGTCAACGCGGCCTGACGGACTTATCGGGGGAAACACTTTCTCATGGGGAACACGGAAAAGCGCGTCCTCGGCGCGCTCGCACTCGGCGCGCTGACGGCCTTCGGGATCGTCGGCTGCACAAGCGAAAGCCGCCAGACGCTGAGCGACGGCACGCCGGTCACCGAGCAGATCACCGCGGTCCGGGTCGACGTCCCGGTCGGCGGCGTCACGCTCCGGGTCGAGGACGGCGCACCGGTCTCGCTGCGCCGCGAAGTGACCTACACCGGCCGCAATCCCGGCAAGACGCACAGCGTCGAGAACGGCACTCTGGTACTCGGCGGCTGCAGCCAATGCGGGGTGGACTACGAGGTCGTGGTCCCGCGTGAGCTGGCGATCTCCGGCGGTATCGGCACCGGCAAGATCACGCTCACCCGCGCCGCCTCGGTCGACCTCCACGGCGACGTCGGGGGTCTCGAGGTCCAGAGTGCTTCCGGTCCGGTGAAACTGCGCATCGGCACCGGTGACATCGAGGTCGGTCTCGCCAAACCCGGCGCGGTCACCGCGAACGCCGAGGTCGGCAAGATCACCGTCACCGTCCCGGACGGCGCGTATCAGGTGCGCGCGAAGTCGGAGGTCGGCGGCGTCGAGACCGGCGGCGTGCGGCAGGACCAGGCTTCGCCGAACGTCCTGGACCTCAACGCGGGCACCGGCAAGGTCACGGTGAAGGCCGCGTGAAAACGAAGGCACTCGCCGCCGTCACCGCGCTGACCCTGCTGCCGCTTTCCGCGCTGCCCGCGGCCGCCGCACCGCGGATCGACTGGACACCTTGCGCGACCGAGTACGCGCCCACGTTGGAATGCGCGAGCCTCCGGACGAGCGGCACCTTTTCGATCGCGCTGGCGAAACTGCCCGCGACCGACCCCGCGCGCCGTGTCGGGTCACTGCTGACCAACCCCGGCGGACCTGGCGGCTCCGGGGTCTCCGTGCTCCGGTACGGCGGCCTCGGGTTCGCACTGGACAAACCGGAAATGGCCGAGGTGCGGCAGCGCTTCGACGTCATCGGTTTCGACCCGCGCGGCGTCGGGGCCAGTACACCCGCCGTGCGCTGCGGCCCGGCCTTGCACGACCCGTTGGTCAGCCGGTTCCCGCGGACTCGTGCCGAGTACGACCGGTTCCTCGCGCACAACCGCGCGTCGGGGCAGGAATGTCTCGACCGGACCGGTCCCGCACTGTCCAAGGTGGACACTTGGCATGCCGCCGACGACGTCGAGGCGATCCGGGCCGCCCTCGGCGAGCCGAAGGTCAACTGGCTCGGCGTCTCCTACGGCTCCGAACTCGGCGCCGTGTACGCGGAGAAGTACCCGAAGCGGGTCCGCACGATGGTGCTCGACGGTGCCGTCGACCATTCCCGGCCGACGTGGCAGGCGATCCTCGACGAGACCATCGCGACCGAAGGCGCGCTCAACGACTTCGCGAAGTGGTGCACGACGTCGGCTGAATGCGTGCTTCGCGGCAAGGACGTCCTCGCGACCTACGACGCCCTCATGCGGACGCCGGGTGGTGTCCCGGCGAAGGAACTCGGGCGGAACGTGACCGCCGAGGAGATGTCGGCGGGGATCTACGGCGGGCTGATCCTGCCGGCGTTCTGGCCGACGGTGGCACAGGGCATCGCCGCCGCGACGGCGGAGAAGCCGGACGCGTCGGCGCTGGCGCCCTACGCCCAGTTGGATCCGACGTACGGCGCGTACCGCGCGATCGGCTGCCACGACTTCGGCTCGCCCTTCACCTCCTACGCCGACATGAAGGCGATGCAGGGGCTGGTGAAGACCCTCGCTCCGCATGCCTGGCGCTACACGGAGTTCTGGGACATGGCGAGCGGCTGCGCGGGCTGGCCCGTGGCGTCGGCGTACCTGCCGCGGCCGCAGAAGGTGCGGGGCGCGGCGCCGATCCTCGTGGTCGGGGGCGAACACGACCCGGCGACGCCGCTGGTGTGGGCGCGGGGGCTCGCGCGGAACATCGAGAACTCGATGTTGCTGGTCGACGCCGGATACGGGCACACCGGGCTGCTCAACTCGGCCTGCGTACGCGCCGAAGAAGTGAAATACCTGGTGAGCGGGGTCACACCCGCTCCGGGCACGGTCTGCCGGTAAGCCGGGAACAAGACGCCCTGGTCGCTCGTTGAGCCGGGTACAAGGTTGAGTGCAGTCGGCTCAAGTCCGGCTTGACGGAAACCGCATCATCCCGATAGAACTTGCGTAGCACCCACTCAAGGTGGGGGTGAACGTGCAGGTCACGAATAGCAGGAGGAACACCATGGCGCGAGCGGTCGGCATCGACCTCGGCACGACCAACTCGGTCGTCGCTGTCCTTGAGGGCGGCGAGCCGACGGTCATCGCCAACTCCGAAGGTTCACGCACCACCCCGTCCATCGTCGCCTTCGCCAAGAACGGCGAAGTGCTGACCGGCCAGCCGGCGAAGAACCAGGCCGTGACGAACGTCGACCGGACCATCCGGTCGGTCAAGCGGCACATCGGTACCGACTGGAAGACCGAGATCGACGGCAAGGCCTACACCTCGCAGGAGATCAGCGCCCGCGTGCTGATGAAGCTCAAGCGGGACGCCGAGGCGTACCTGGGCGAGACCATCACCGACGCGGTCATCACCGTCCCCGCCTACTTCGAGGACGCGCAGCGGCAGGCCACCAAGGAGGCCGGGCAGATCGCCGGCCTGAACGTGCTCCGCATCGTCAACGAGCCCACCGCGGCGGCGCTGGCGTACGGCCTGGACAAGGGCGAGAAGGAACAGACCATCCTGGTCTTCGACCTCGGTGGCGGTACGTTCGACGTCTCGCTGCTGGAGATCGGCGAAGGCGTCGTCGAGGTCCGCGCGACCTCCGGTGACAACCACCTCGGTGGTGACGACTGGGACGAGCGCATCGTCACCTGGCTGGTCGACAAGTTCAAGTCGTCCAACGGCATCGACCTGACCAAGGACAAGATGGCGCTGCAGCGCATCCGCGAGGCGGCGGAGAAGGCGAAGATCGAGCTGTCCAGCTCGAACTCCGCCAGCATCAACCTGCCGTACATCACCGTGGACGCGGACAAGAACCCGCTGTTCCTCGACGAGCAGCTTTCCCGCGCCGAGTTCCAGAAGATCACTTCGGACCTGCTCGAGCGCACTCGCAAGCCGTTCAACAACGTCATCCGTGACGCGGGTGTCGCGGTCGGCGACATCGACCACGTCGTGCTCGTCGGTGGTTCCACCCGCATGCCCGCCGTGTCGGACCTGGTCAAGGAGCTGACCGGCGGCCGCGAGCCGAACAAGGGCGTGAACCCGGACGAGGTCGTCGCCGTCGGCGCCGCGCTGCAGGCCGGTGTGCTCAAGGGTGAGGTCAAGGACGTCCTGCTGCTCGACGTGACCCCGCTTTCGCTGGGTATCGAGACCAAGGGCGGCGTGTTCACCAAGCTCATCGAGCGCAACACCACGATCCCGACCAAGCGTTCGGAGATCTTCTCCACCGCGGACGACAACCAGCCGTCGGTGCAGATCCAGGTGTTCCAGGGTGAGCGCGAGATCGCGGCGCACAACAAGAAGCTCGGCATGTTCGAGCTGACCGGTCTCCCGCCCGCCCCGCGTGGCGTGCCGCAGATCGAGGTCACCTTCGACATCGACGCCAACGGCATCGTGCACGTCCTCGCGAAGGACCTCGGCACGAACAAGGAGCAGTCGATGACGATCACCGGTGGTTCCGCGCTGCCGAAGGACGACATCGAGCGCATGGTCAAGGACGCCGAGGCGCACGCCGAGGAAGACAAGCAGCGCCGCGAAGAGGCGGAGACCCGCAACCAGGCGGAGACCCTCGTCTACCAGACGGAGAAGTTCGTCAAGGACAACGAGGACAAGCTGCCTGACGACCTCAAGAGCAAGGTGAAGACCGCGATCGACGAAGCCAACGAGGCGCTCAAGGGCACCGACTCGGCGAAGATCCGCGAGTCCATCGAGAAGCTGAACACCGCTTCACAGGAACTCGGCACCGCGCTCTACGCCAACGCGGCAGGCAACGCCGCCGACGGTGCGGCCGCGGGCGAAGGCGCCACCGGCGCGGCCGGTGCCGGTGCGGGTTCGCAGGCCAAGGCCGACGACGTCGTCGACGCCGAGATCGTCGAAGAGGACGAGAAGGACAAGAAGTGACGGAACGCTACGACGAAACCGAGGGCCGGGGCCCGGACGAACCGGTGGTCGTGCGGGACCGTGGCCGGGTCGATCCGACGACCGGTGAGGTCCGTCAGGCCGCCCCGGCCGCCGAACCCCAGGACGGCCCGAAGCACGCGGCCCCCACCGAGGAGCCCGCGGACCCCCCGTCGGCCGCGACCCACGCGGGCCCCGGCCTCGGGGACTCCATTGTGGACGATTCGGTGTCGGTGGCCACCGGTCTGGAGAAAGAGCTGGCGGAACGCACCGCGGACCTCCAGCGTCTCCAGGCGGAGTACGCCAACTACCGCAAGCGCGTCGACCGTGACCGCGAGCAGGTCGTCGCCGGCGCGAAGGCGTCGGTCGTCGGCGACCTGCTCCCGCTGCTCGACGACCTCGAGCGCGCGGAGCAGCACGGCGATCTGACGGGCGCTTTCAAGGCGGTCGGCGAGAAGCTGGTCGCCAGCCTGCAGCGGTCGGGACTCGAGCCGTTCGGCGCCGAGGGCGAAGCCTTCGACCCGAGCGTGCACGAGGCCGTCCAGCACAGCACGTCCCCGGACGTCGCCGGCCCGACGGTCACCACGGTCATGCGCCGCGGTTACCGCTTCGGCGAGCGTGTGCTGCGCGCGGCGCTGGTCGGGGTCACCGATCACGAACCGGGTGCCGCACCCGCGGCCGCGTCCGCACCAGAGGCGCAGGCCACCCCGGTGGATCCGCCCGTCGGCGGCGAGCTGCCGCTCGACGGCGAGCTCTTCGATGAAAACAATCGCTGATCGGCGAAACGGCGTGAAAGGAGGAGACGTTCGGTGAGTGCACGGGAATGGATCGGTAAGGACTTCTACCGTGAGTTGGGCGTCTCCTCCGACGCCACCCCGGACGAGATCAAGAAGGCCTATCGCAAGCTGGCCAAGGAGAACCACCCCGACGCCAACGCGGGCAACGCGGAGGCGGAGAAGAAGTTCAAGGCGGTCTCCGAGGCCTACGGCGTGCTTTCCGATACGTCCAAGCGCAAGGAGTACGACGAGGCCCGGCGTCTCTTCGGCTCCGGCGGTCCCGGTGGCTTCGGCTTCCCCGGCGGCGGCGGTGCCGGCGGGTTCGACGTCGGCGACATCTTCGGCCAGGCGGGCCAGCAGCAGCAGGGTGGCTTCGGTGGGCTCGGCGACATCCTCGGTGGTCTCTTCGGCCGCCGCGGTGCCGCCGGTGCCACGGCGAACCGGCCGCAGCGCGGTTCGGACGTGGAGACCGACGTCCGGATCGACTTCACCGAGGCGGTCAAGGGCGCGACCCTGCCGCTCCGGTTGTCGAGCCCGGCGACCTGCTCCACCTGCGGCGGGAACGGCGCGAAACCGGGGACTTCCCCGAGGACGTGTTCGACCTGTCTGGGCAGCGGGCTGGTCAGCCGCAGCCAGGGCGCGTTCGCGTTCTCCGAGCCGTGCCGCGACTGCCGTGGCCGCGGCACGATCATCGACGACCCCTGCCCGGAATGCGCGGGCGAGGGCGTCAGCACCCGCACCCGCACGCTGACCGTGCGGATTCCGCCGGGCGTCGCCGACGACCAGCGGATCCGGCTCGCCGGCCAGGGTGAACCGGGCAAGGGTGGCGCGCATGCGGGTGACCTGTACGTCCGCGTGCACGTCGCACCGCATCCGGTGTTCGGGCGGCAGAACCTCGACCTGACGATCACCGTGCCGGTGTCCTTCGCGGAACTGGCCCTCGGCGGCACGATCACCGTGCCGACCCTCGAGGGCAAGGTCTCGCTGAAGGTGCCGCAGGGCACGGCGAGCGGCCGTGTGCTTCGCGTACGCGGCAAGGGAATCGCGAAACGGGACGGCTCGCAAGGCGATCTGCTGGTCACCCTGCAGGCGGCCATTCCGTCCAAATTGGACGACAAGGCCCGTGAGGCACTGGAAGCCTACGCGGAAGCCATGGCCGACCACGATCCGCGACCGGAGATCACCGAACTTCTCGAAGGCAGGTGAGCATGATGTTCGGCGGGCTGCCGCACGGTGCGGACGAAGACACGCCGGTGTTCGTCATCTCGGTGGCGGCGCAGCTTTCCGGTATGCACGCGCAGACCCTCCGGTCCTACGACCGGCAGGGTCTCGTGTCTCCGGGCCGGACGTCCGGCGGTGGACGCCGTTACTCCATGCGGGACATCGCGTTGCTGCGCGAAGTGCAGCGACTGTCCCAAGAGGACGGTGTCAACCTCGCGGGCATCAAGCGGATCATCGAGCTGGAGAACCAGGTCGACGCGTTGCGGAGCCGGATCGCCGAACTGACCGAGGAGCTCACGGCCGCGTACGTCGCCGCCGAACAGACGGCCGCGGCCGTGCACGCCTCCTACCGCAAGGACCTCGTGCCCATGCGGCAGCAGACGGCCTTGGTGATCTGGAAGCCCAAAAAACGCATTTAGTCCTCTAAATGCGGGAACGCCTTCCGGTGCTTGGCTGCGACCGGTGCATTTAGAGGACTAAATGCGTTCTACTGGCCGGGGACCAGGGCGCGCAGCTGCTGGACCTCGCCGGTGCGCGAGTCCATGATCCGCTGGGCCAAGGCCTTCGACTCCGGGTTCTTGCCGTCCTTCAGTTCGGTCCTCGCGAGGGCGACCCCGTTGTGCTGGTGCGCGACGAGGATGTCCACGAAGTCGAGGGTGAACTCCCCGCCATCCTTTTTGGACAGTGCTTCGAGCAGACCCTTGTCGGTGAGCCCGTCGCCACCGTGATGGTGGTGCGCGTGCGGGTCCATCGAGCCCGTCTCGGGTTTGCCCCAGGACTTCAGCCAGTTCCGCATGTCGGAGCTCTCGCTCTGCTGCGTCGCCTCGATGGCGGACGAGAGATCCTTTAGTGGCTGTTGCTGCCCCTGTTTGGTGTGCACCAGCTTGACGATCTCCACGCCCTGGTTGTTGTGGGCGATCATCATTTGCAGAAACATCACGTCGGCGTCGTTGTACTCCGCGGACGCCGGGGCGCCCGTCGCCGACTGGGGAACCGGGGAGATCGGGGCGCCGGCGGTGGTGGGTGAGCCATCACCGGTCCCGCAGCCCGCGAGGGCCACGAGACCGGCGACGAGTATCAGGCCGAACTTCACTGCCGGCTCCACAATGCCGGGGTGTTCGGCGGTTCCCAGCCTTGGATCGCCGTATGCGCCAGCTGGCAGCGGTAGGTCGCGCCGCCGTAGGTCACCGTGGTGCCGACCGAGTAGGCCGTCCCGGTCGCCCAGGTGCCACCAGCGGGCGGGGTGGTGGTGCTGGTCGGGGGATTCGACGTGGTCGGCGGGTTGCTGGTGGTCGGCGGGTTGCTCGTTGTCGGCGGGTTTCCGCCGCCGATCTGCAGGTCGATGCAGCTGTAGAAGGCCATCGGGGTGTCCGCGATGTTCCAGATGGCGAGGACCTTTTGGCGGCCGCTGAAACCGCTCAGGTTCACCGTGTGCGACGTCGGGTCCTTCGGCGCGGAGTTGTTGCCGCTGATGTCGGCGATCTTGGTGCCGCCGATGTAGTACTCGTAGTTCGTGGTCCGGTGGTAGGCGGTGAACTTCCAGTTGAAGGTCACGCTGTTGCCGACCGAGGCGGCGGGCCACGACTTCGATTCGTCGTTGAGCTGCGCGAACCCCGGAACGCCGCCGTTGCAGCTGCGAAGCCCCTTGGGACCTTCGACGCTCTGCGGTTCGTAGACGATGCTGCCGCAACCGGAAACCTTGCCCTGTGCGCAGTTCGCCTGACGGCTGGGTGGGGACAGCACGTAGCCGTGCGCGCTGGCCACCTGCGGGATGGCCACGATGGCGATCGGGGCGAGCACCGCACCGGCGGCGGCTGCCATGAGCTTACGTTTGACGGTCATGCCGGCTCCTGGGATGGAACGACGGTGTTCCCGCGAGGGGGAGCAATGTGGTCTAGACCATAGATCCGCCGGTGACCAACGGTCAATGATTCACTGACCTACTGCTGCAGAGAGCCCAAGTGGAACAGCCGATCGGCCTAATACGAAGGAACCGCCGGGTCAATCCAGGGTGAAGGGGTCGTACTTGATCCTGGCCAGGTCCGTCCCGGTGGCGAGCAGTTTCGCGATCGTCGCGCGGATCATCGACGGCGACCCGGCGACGTAGACGTCACGGTCCTTCCATTCTCCGCGCTGCGTGACCGCCATGGCCAGCGTGCCGCGGTCACCGCCGGGGATGGTGCCTTCCTCGGTCACCGGGGTCACCGTGAGCCAAGGGCAGGTGACGGTCAGCCCGCGGAGGTCGTCGAGGGCGTAGAGGTCTTCCGGCCGCCGGCCGCCGAAGAACAGATGCACCGGCGGGTTGTGGCGCCAGCGGGACATGTCGTCGAGCAGGGCGAGCAGCGGCGCGATGCCGGTACCGCCGCCGATCATCAGCAGTGGACGGCTTTCCGTGTGGTGCACCGAAAGCGCGCCGAGTGCGGGGCCGATGCGCCAGACGTCGCCGACCCTGGTGTGGTGGACGATCGCGCGCGAGACCCAGCCGCCGCGCACGGCGTGCACGTGGAACTCCAGTGTCCCGTCGTCGTGCGGCGCCGTCGCCGGTGAGAAGTACCGCCACATCCGGGGACGTTGTGGGACTTCGACGCTGACGTAGCCGCCTGCCCGGTACGGCAGTGGCTGGTCGGTGCGCACTTTGATGACGGCGACGTCGCGGGAGGCGCGGCGGTGTTCGACCACCGTGGCCTTCCACCACGCCGGCCCGATCTCCTTGCCCGCGGCCTCACGCATGCTCTTCGAAATGACGCCGTACGCGGTGACCCAGGCGTCTTCGACCTCAGGCGTCCAGTCGTCCTTCAAGAACCGTTTCAGCGCGGTGATCAGCGCGACGCCGACGGCGTCGTAATGGCGGCCGAGGACATCGAACTTACGGTGGTCCCGGCCTAGCTGACTGAGAAACGTGGACAGTTCGTCCGGCCGGCCCACCATCTGTACGACGTAGACGAGGGCGCGCAGTAAACGATTTCGTTGCGTGGCCATGTTGATCGGGAACAACGCCCTGGCGTCCGGCGAAACCGAGAAGAGCACCCCGTAGAAGTACTGGGACAGCTCCTCGGCTTTCGTTTCGACGGCGGCGAAACTCTCCCTGATGAGCTTGGCCATCTGGACGGTCTTGTCCGCCGCCGGTGCTTCGATCAGTGGCGGAACAGGTACCGGTGGCGAAGTTCTCGACGAACTAGGCGGATGTTCGTACTTCACTGTTTCGGCAGTCATGGGTGAACGATTTTCTCCAGTTGGATCGGGCATATTCTCCAGACCCGATGTCATCGTGCTCGTGTTCCCCCGAAGGTTCACGACTGTATGCCTGGCCGTCGCAAAAGGAGCCAAGAATCGTTGTTTCCCGCTCGAACGGAGCAAACGATATACACGCCGTAAACCCCATCTGTCACACGGTAAAGGTGATCATGCGATGCGGATTTTCGTTGTCCACCAGTGCTTTTCGCCAGTTCGACACGAAAGCGTGATCGGCCGATCGGGTGGTGTTTCTCTGCGCTTATCGAGTCGCGTAACGGTACGCGGTGCTCAGCCGACCCTTATTGTCGAATCACATTCGACCGGCGGGGAAAGGGCTGCTAGTCGATGGTGAAGGGGTCGTACGCGATCTGGTCGAGCGCGCTGCCCGCGACCAGCATCCGGGACACCGTCGCCCGGATCATCGTCGGCGAGCCGGAGACGAGAATCCGGTGGCCGGGCCAGGATCCGTACTGGGTAACGGCTTCCGCGAGCGTGCCCTGTTCGCAGCCGGGGGCTTCGTCACCGCGTTCGACCACCGGGGTCACGGTAAGCCACGGGTTCGTGGCGGCGAGGGCGCGCAACTCGTCGAGGTCGTAAAGGTCCTCACGCGACGGTCCACCGTAGAACAGCCGGACCTTCGGGTTCTCGCCCCACTGCGCGAGGTCGTCCAGAATGGCGCGCAACGGTGCGACACCGGTGCCGCCCGCGATCATCAGCACGTCGCGGCGGTCGGTCCGGTCGACCGAAAGCCTGCCGAGCGGCGGGCCGAGCCGCCAGACGTCGCCCGGCTGCGTGTGGCTCACGATGGCGCGGGACACCCAGCCGCCGTCGACGGCACGCACGTGGAACTCGATGCCGCCGTCCTCGCGCGGTGCGTTCGCCGGGGACAGATAGCGCCAGAGCCTCGGCCGCTGCGGGACTTCGACGCTCATGTACTGGCCAGGCTGATACGGCACCGGGTATTCGGGCTGGACGCGGACCAGGGCGAGGTCCCAGGTGAGCCGCCGGTGCTCCAGCACGGTGGCCGACCACGACGCCGGGTTCACGTCGGCCGCGGCGGCCTCCTGCATCGCGCGGGCGACGATGGTGAACGCCTCCGCCCAGGCCCGTTCGACCTCCGGTGTCCAGTCCGGACCGAGGTGGTTCTTGAGCGCGGCGAGCAGTGCCGTGCCGACGGCCTCGTAATGCCGCGGGATGACGCCGAACTTGCGGTGGTCGCGGCCGAGCTGGGTAAGGAACGGCACGAGATCGTCCGGCCGGTCGACCATCTGCACGATGTGGACCAGCGCACGCACCAGCCTGCCGCGCTGGACCTCCATGTTGATCGGGAAGAAGTCCCGGGTGGCGGGCGCGAGGGTGAACAGCATGCCGTAGAAGAACTGGGAGATCTCCGGGATGAACGGCTCCGACTTCGCCCAGGTGTCGCGGATGAGCCGCACCATCGCGGTGACCGCCGGCGGGGCTTCCCTCGGCGCCGAGGACCGGGGAACGGGGCTGACCGCGTCGGCTGTCACGGGCTGGGGGTCGCTGATCGGGAAGTGCATACCGGAACGCAATTCCGATGGTTCACGAACGACGGGCGACTGGAGAAGAATTCACGGATCATTCACCTCTCCGGTCAGTGGCTGTCGGCCGGTCGGGCTGGGTTCCGGCTCGTCCGCGAGAGTAGCTGCCGAGAGCCCTTTTGCCCGCATCGTTGCTCCGGACGGGTGTAGTGGAATCCCGGGGCGAGTGGGCGATCTCACGAGGTAAACAGTTGTCTTACGCAAGCTTCGCCGAATAAAGTTGTACTGTACAAGTAGCCGGGAGGCATCGATGAGCTCCGCCGACGACGCCAGGGTCGAACTGATGCGTGAGTTGAAGGCCGCCTCCCAGCTGCAGCACGCCTGGATCATGCAGGCCTGGCAGGACGACCCCGGCCTGCATCCGGCCGCCGCGATGCTGCTGTCCGATCTGGCGAAGCACGGTGAAGCCCGCCCATCGGAACTGGCGAAACGACGCTTTGTGGACCTCTCGGTGGTAAGCCGTCAAATCTCCCAATTGTCCGCGGCGGGGATGGTCGACCGCCGCCCCGCGCCCGAGGACGGCCGCGCGTCGATCATCAGCATCTCCGAGCGCGGCCAGGCGGAACTGAACCGTAGGCGGGCCGGTTATCTGGCCTTCATGGAGCGTGCGCTCGGTGACTGGGACGAGGAAAAGGTCCTCGAGCTGACCACGCGTCTCGCAGAGATGAACGCGGACATCCGCGCCGTTCTGTCCGTGCCCGCGTGCGAGGTTTGACGCCGCCCGTTGCTACCGGCGGGTCTTGACTGAACGGACCTTTCGTAGCGCTGTCACCCCGGTAACGTCGATATTCGTGCGGAACCGGGTCGCGTTGCTGGTCGCCTTGGGAATCGACAACTTCGGCTCGGGACTCTTCCTCCCACTGGGCCTCCTCTTCGTCATCCGTGTGGTGGGTCTGCCCCTCGCCCAGGCGGGGTTGGCGATTACTCTCGGTGCACTGGCCGGGTTGCTCGTCCCCGCGGTCGCGGGGCGGCTCGTCGACCTGTTCGGGCCGCGCACGGTGATGATCTGCGCCCATCTTCTCCAGGCCGCCGGGGTGGCCGCGTACCTGCCGGCCACCGGCTTCACCGGGGTAGTCGGGGCGTCGGTGATGCTCGCGGCCGGGCAGCAGCTGTTCTACAGCTCGCAGTTCTCGCTCATCGCCGACGTCGCGGGCGAAGGCCCGAAGGACCGGCCGTTCGCCGAAGCCGCGATGGTGCGCTCCGCGGGCTTCGGCCTCGGTGGGCTCGCGGCGGCCGGGTTGCTGGTGTGGATCGAGCGCGAGGGGCTGTACGTCGCCGTCATCGCCGACGTCTTCACGTTCGTCGTCGCCGCGGCCATCCTCGCGACACTGGTGCCGCCGCTCCCGCGGCACACCCGGCGGCTTTCGGGGCCGGCCAGGATCTGGCGCAACCGCCCCTACCTCGCGCTTATCGTGTTCAGCGGGCTTTTCGCGCTCACGATGGACTTCTTCCTCATCGGGATGCCGGTGTACGTCTTCAACTCGCTTCAGGGGCCGCGATGGCTGCCCGGAGCGATCATCGCGCTGCTCACCGTGGTCACCAGTCTGGGTGGTGTCGTCGCGCTGCGGGTCACCCGGAGGCTGACCCGGATCGCCGCGATGCGCACGGGTTCGGCGTTGTTCGCGGTGTGGTGCCTGGCGTGCCTGGGGGTGGTGTTCGTGCCGAAGGTCTTCCAGCCGGTTTACCTGCTCGGCGCGACCCTCGTGCTGGCCGCGGGGGATCTGGCGTTCGGTCCGCGGTCCGGGGCGCTGGCCGAAGCGGCGGCGCCGCCGGAGGCGCGGGGACGCTATCTCGCGGCCTTCCAGTACGCGTTCACCCTCGCCGCGGTGATCGCTCCGGCCGTCGTCGCGCTGTTCTCCGTGGCAGTCTGGATCCCGTGGGTGCTCGTGGCCGCGTGCGCCTGCGCCGCCGTCGTCGGCCTCGGCCGGGTGGGTCCGCGGCTGCCCGCGGAGGCCGTCTCGCCGGGAGGTGGCGGACCGATTCAAGGTTGAGCGGAACAGACTCAACTTTTCTGACGTTGTACCGGTCGACAGACTTCGCAGGACCTAGTACGAGGTGAGGGATGGACGCTTTCAACCCGACCACGAAGACCCAGCAGGCGATCTCGTCGGCGGCGCAGGCGGCCACGATGGCCGGTAACCCGCATGTGGCGGCCGCGCATCTGCTCGGCGCGCTGCTGGCGCAGGGTGAGGGACTCACCGCACCGCTGCTGACCGCGGTCGGGGCCGACCCAGCGCAGGTGCACAAGGAGCTGGAGCCACTGATCGCGGCGTTGCCGTCGGCGACCGGCGCCACCGTGTCGAGCCCGCAGTTCGACGCGCACGCGGTCAAGGCGCTGACGCACGCGCAGAAGCTCGCGACCGAACTCGGCGACGAGTACGTCTCGACGGAGCACCTCCTCGTCGGTCTCGCCACCGAGGGCGGCCCGGTCGCCGACCTGCTCAGCCGGCACGGCGCCACCCCGGACGCGTTGCGTGACGCGTTCGCCAAGGTCCGCGGTTCCGCGCGGATCACCAGTCCGGATCCGGAGAGCACGTTCAAGGCGCTGGAGAAGTACGGCGTCGACCTGACCGAACGGGCCCGCGCCGGTGAACTGGACCCGGTGATCGGCCGCGACACCGAAATCCGCCGTGTGGTGCAGGTGCTCTCGCGCCGTACTAAGAACAACCCCGTGCTGATCGGTGAGCCCGGTGTCGGCAAGACGGCCATCGTCGAGGGCCTCGCCCAGCGCATCATCGCCGGTGACGTGCCGGAGTCGCTGCGCGGCAAGCGGGTCGTGGCGCTGGACCTCGGTTCGATGGTCGCGGGCGCCAAGTTCCGCGGCGAGTTCGAAGAGCGGCTGAAGGCCGTGCTCAAGGAGATCACCGACTCCGCGGGCGAGGTCGTCACGTTCATCGACGAGCTGCACACGATCGTCGGCGCCGGCGCGACCGGCGAGGGCGCGATGGACGCGGGCAACATGATCAAACCGATGCTCGCCCGCGGTGAGCTGCGGATGGTCGGCGCGACCACGCTCGACGAGTACCGCCGGCACATCGAGAAGGACGCCGCGCTGGAGCGGCGCTTCCAGCAGGTGCTGGTCGGTGAACCGTCCACAGAGGACACCATCGGTATCCTGCGCGGGCTCAAGGAGCGGTACGAGGTGCACCACGGGGTGCGCATCACCGACGCCGCGCTGGTCGCCGCCGCGACGCTGTCCGACCGCTACATCACCGCCCGGTTCCTGCCGGACAAGGCAATCGACCTGGTGGACGAGGCCGCGTCGAAACTCCGTATGGAGATCGACTCGCGGCCGGTCGAGATCGACGAGGTCGAACGGTCTGTGCGGCGGATGGAGATCGAGGAGATGGCGCTGTCCAAAGAGGACGATGTCGCCTCCAAGGAACGGCTCGCCGTGCTGCGCTCGGAACTGGCCGAGAAGCGCGAGACGCTGACGGCGCTGACCGCGCGCTGGCAGAACGAGAAGGGCTCGATCGAGCGCGTCCGCGAGCTCAAGGGGCAGCTGGAGCAGCTGCGCGGCGAGTCCGAACGCGCCGAACGCGACGGCGACCTCGGCAAGGCCGCCGAACTCCGCTACGGCCGGATCCCCGCGCTCGAGAAGGAGTTCGAGGCCGCGACGGCCGCCAGCGAGGTCAGCCAGCAGAACGTCATGCTGAAGGAAGAGGTCGGTGCGGACGACGTCGCGGACGTGGTCAGCGCGTGGACCGGCATCCCGGCGGGACGGCTGCTGGAGGGCGAGACGGGCAAACTGCTCCGGATGGAGGAGGAGCTCGGCAAGCGGGTCGTCGGGCAGAAGGAGGCCGTGCAGGTCGTCTCGGACGCGGTGCGCCGCACCAGGGCGGGCGTCGCGGACCCCGACCGGCCCACCGGCTCGTTCCTGTTCCTCGGCCCCACCGGCGTCGGCAAGACCGAGCTGGCGAAGGCGCTGGCGGAGTTCCTGTTCGACGACGAGCGCGCGATGCTGCGGATCGACATGAGCGAGTACGCCGAGAAGCATTCGGTCGCCCGCCTGGTCGGGGCGCCCCCGGGTTACGTCGGCTACGACCAGGGCGGTCAGCTGACCGAGTCCGTGCGCAGGCGGCCGTATTCGGTGGTGCTGCTGGACGAGGTCGAGAAGGCCCACCCGGACGTGTTCGACGTGCTCCTTCAGGTGCTCGACGACGGACGGCTCACTGACGGCCAGGGCCGCACGGTGGACTTCCGCAACACGATCCTGGTGCTGACCTCGAACCTCGGCTCGCAGGCCATCGCCGACCCGACGCTCGACGAGCGGCAGCGCCACGACGCGGTGATGGCGGTCGTGCAGCGGCAGTTCAAACCGGAGTTCCTGAACCGGCTGGACGACATCGTGGTCTTCCACGCGCTCGGCACCGACGAGCTGACGTCCATTGTGGACATCCAGATCGCCCGGCTCGCCTCGCGGCTCTCGCGGCGCCGCCTGACGCTGGACGTCACCGTCGGAGCGCGTGAATGGCTCGCGCTGAACGGTTTCGACCCGATCTACGGCGCGCGGCCGCTGCGGCGGCTGGTGCAGTCGGCGATCGGCGACAAGCTGGCGAAACAGTTGCTGGCCGGTGAGATCCGGGACGGCGACACGGTACGGGTGGACATCCCGGACCACGAGGCGTCGGAAGCGCTGACGGTCACCCGGGTGGAGTGACCTCGGATCGGGGTCGCCTACTGAACGCTATGAAAGGACCTTTCCTTGCAAAATTTGCAAGGAAAGGTCCTTTCATAGCGTTGGCGACACAGCGATTTGTCGACCTTTTCACTCTTTCGGGGCGCGACACCGAAAAGGGTTGGCGCGACACGACGCCCGGCGATCACGTCCGGTGAGCGCAGGGGGATACCCTGACCGTCGTGGGTATTCCGGCGTGGATCTGGTTCGTCGTCGCCGCCGTCGCCTTGGTGGCGGGGCTGGGGCTGCTCGCGGCCGACCGGGCGAAGGAGGGCTCGCGCAATCGCGAGCGAATGCGCTGGGCCGAGTTGCGCGGCTGGCAGTTCGTCGAGGAGGACGACCGGTTGCCGCGGCAATGGTCCGGTGGCGCCATCGGGTACTTCGGCGCGCAGACGGCGGTCAACGTCGTGGCCGGGTCCACCTTCACCTCCGACGGGCGACGCCCCGTCTTCATCTTCGACATCGAGACCGAGGGCCAGATCCCGGCGGTCGTCGTCGCCGTGCGCTGTAACCGCGTGCACGAGGTGCCGCTGGAGATGTGGCTGTCCAGCGTGCCGTTCCAGCGCCAGGACATGCCCGAGATGCTCGGCCCGATCGGCCAGCGCTACGCCTTCGCGGACGACTCCGAGGGCGCTCGCAAGGTGATCACGCAGGAACTCGTCGACGCGGCCGATTCGCTCGGTGGCGACGTCGGCGTGGCGTGGCTGGAGAACGAGTGGGTGCTCGCGAGCGTCGCCCCGAACGCCGGGCCGTCGCGGCTCGAGCGGCTGCTGCGCGACCTCGGCGAGATCGCCGACATCGTCGACCCGTTCGACGAGGAGTACAACAACACCCCGACCCCCGGCCGCCACTGGCAGGCCGAGGCGGCCGACGACATCGAGCCCAAGGGCTAGGACCGCCTGAGTTCCAGCGGCAGCGCGCCGGCGGTGACGCCGGTGTGCGCCTGCCGGTCGAACACCGTCAGGTCGAGCGTCCCGGACTGCGTCACGTGCCCGGCCTCGGCGGGATCCGCGGTCGGCAGGAACCCGCGGACCGACGTCGACGTGGTGCCGTGGACTTGCGCGATCTCGTCGACGCCGAGGTCGCCGCTGATCGTGTCCGCGCCGGAGCCGGTCAGCACGGCGCCGTGCCGTGCCAGATCCGCGTCCTGCCCGGTGGTCACCAGTCCGGTCACCGGACCGGCGGTGCCGCCGAACGCGTGTTCCTGACCGAAGCCGGTGCCTGAGCCGGCCTCCAGCGGAAGGACGCCGTCGAACCGGCCGTCACCGTGCTGCGCCGAGGTCGCCCCGACGGTCGCGAGGCTGCCGAGATCGACGGCGTGGCCGGAAGAGCGGCCTGCTTCCAGCACCCCGCCGAGATCGCCGGAGAAGCCGCCGTCGAGCCGCGCGGCCCGGCCGAGTTCGCCGCCTGCGTGCTGGTGGGTCTCGTTGATCACGTCGAACCCGGGCAGCGGGCGGACGGCGTGGTAGGTCCCCTCGGAGGTGTCGATCGCCCGGCCGTCTTCGGTGACGAGGGAAGGCGCGCCGGTGCGCGGGTCGAGGGCGACCTCGGTCAGCCGCGCGCCGCTTCGCTCGAGTTTGGTCTCGTTCCCGGCCACGACGCTGCCGTGGGGGTCGACCTTCATCGTGTTCCGCTGGCCTCGCGTGACCACCTGCGTGGTCTTCGAGGCGGTGAGCGCGCCGACCCGGTCCGGCCGGACGGTGGCGCCGTCACGGGTCTCGACGCTCTCGCTCACCGAGCGGCGGACATCCGCGAAGACCTTCGCGTCGCCGAGGTCCTTGCTGTAGACGTTCCGCTCGGTGCTGTTCACGAAGCCGCGAAGGACGGACGTGTCCCCTTCGCTGGTGACGCCGACAGCGCGATCGAGGGTGCCTTCGCGCTTGTGGTCGAGAGGCAGCGGGATCGCCGGGTCGGTCTGGGCGGCCAGCGAGGTGGCCGGGCCGGCGAGCAACAACGCCAGCGGCGCGGCACCGGCCGCGACCTTGGGCAGATAGCTCGGCTTGCGCCTGCTGTGCTTCCCCATGGGCCGGGACGATACTTCCCGACCGGGGGTCGTCGCACGTCAGGCCCCGCTGAGGGGGACGCGGCCGACGTCGAGCCGAGTAGGTTCCCGATATGACACAAACCGCACTGATCACCGGGGCCACCGCCGGCATCGGCGCGCAGTTCGCGCGCAGGCTCGCCGCCGAGGCGTACGACCTCGTACTCGTCGCTCGCGACGTCGACAGGCTGGAGGCCTTCGCCGCGGAACTGGTCGAAGCGCACGGTGTCGACGTCGTCGTCCTGCCCGCCGATCTGTCCGAAGTGGACGGACGCGGGCTCGTCGAGGCCCGGCTCGCGGAAGAGCCGGTCGATCTTCTGGTGAACAACGCCGGATTCGGTCTCAACGGCGATTTCTGGACCATCCCGCCGGACGCGCTGCAGCGTCAGCTCGACGTCAACGTCACCGCGGTCCTGCGCCTCACCCGGGTCGCGCTGCCCGCGATGATCGACCGCGGCGAGGGCGCGATCATCAACGTCAGCTCGGTCGCCGGGTTCTTCAGTGGCCGCGGTTCGACGTACACGGCCAGCAAGAACTGGGTCACGTCGTTCACCGAGGGCATCGCGGCCTCGCTGCCGAAGGGCGTCCGCATGATGGCCCTCTGCCCCGGCTTCACCGCGACCGAGTTCCACGAGCGGGCGGGGCTGGACCGGCCAGGGCCAAAGGCGTTCTGGCTCGGTGTCGAGCAGGTCGTGGACGAGGCGCTCGCGGATCTGCGCCGCGGCAAGGTGATCTCGGTGCCGAGCCTGCAGTACAAGGCGCTCGTCGCGGTCGGCGGACTGCTGCCGAGGGCGGTGCTGCGCAAACTCGGCGGCGGTTTCGGTGGCAAGGGCCGTACCTGAGTCACGCCATCGGTGTATTCGGCGGTTGGGGACCTCACCGGGCGGGTAGGTACGGATCATGAAGTCAGCACGCCTGATGGCCGGCGCGGTGGTGCTGGTGTTGGCCGCTTGTTCCACCGAAGAACCCCACACCCCGCTGCAGAACTCCTTGTCGCCCACAGCGACGGAGCAGGACAAAGGTAAGCCGGTGAACGCCATCCAGACGGCGGCGGGCGCCGTGCCCGACGGGCGGGTGTTCGATGTGGAGCCCTCGAACGAGGGTTGGGAGATCAAGGTCGCGTCGCGGGGGCAGGAACACAAGGTGCGCGTGAGCCGGGACGGTGGTCAGGTCCTCGGCAAGCAGCAAACGGCCAAACCGAGCGACGACTTGGCGAAGATCGAACAGGCGGGAGTCGACGCGGTCAAGGCGCTACAGGCCGCGCAGCAGCGCCAGCCTGGTGAGTTCGACGAGATGGAGATCGACTACGCCGCCGACGGCACCCTGATCTGGGAGGTCGAGCTTCGTGACGGCAAGGGCGTCCAGCACGAAGTCACTGTGGACGCCAAGACCGGCGAGGCCCGCTGAGCCGGTGAGGTAGGGCCTGCCCCACCGCGGAGACGCACGCTCGCCCCAGGGCGCGTTCGACCTGGGATTCCTAGGGTTTTCCCCATGAACACTGGGTGGAACGGTGACGCGGTCCGGCTCGACGGCGTCCGCAAGGAGTACGGCAAGGGCGTCATCGCCCTGGACGGGGTGACACTGGCGTTCCCGCGTGGCGGTTTCACCGCGGTGATGGGCCCTTCAGGGTCGGGCAAAAGCACCTTCCTGCACTGCGCGGCCGGGCTGGACCGGCCGACGTCGGGGTCCGTCGTGCTCGACGGGCAGGAGCTGGCCGGGATGAGCGAGACGAAGCTGACGAAGCTGCGCCGTGACCGGGTCGGCTTCATCTTCCAGGCATTCAACCTGCTCCCGGCGCTGACCGTCGAGCAGAACGTCACCCTTCCGCAGCAGCTCGCCGGTGCCAGGCCGGACCGCCGCGTCGTCGAGGAGATGCTGGCCCGCGTCGGGCTTTCCGGCCGCCGCAAGCACCTGCCCGGCGAACTTTCCGGCGGGCAGGCACAGCGCGTGGCGATCGCGCGGGCACTGGTCACTCGGCCGGCGGTGGTCTTCGCCGACGAGCCGACCGGCGCGCTCGACACGCGGACCGCCGCCGAGGTACTCGGGCTCCTGCGCGATTCGGTCCGGACGACCGGCCAGACCGTGATCATGGTGACCCACGATCCGATGGCCGCCTCCTACGCCGACCGCGTCATCTTCCTCGCCGACGGGCGGATCGCGGACGAACTGCACGCGCCGACCGCGGACGTGGTCGCCGACCGCATGATCCACCTGGGTGCCTGGGGCGACCAGGTACGGGCAGGTGCGTGATGCTGCGACTCGCCTTCCGGACCCTGCGCCTGCGCAAGGGCGGATTCATCGGGACCTTCGTCGCCGTCTTCTTCGGCGCGCTGATCGTCGCCTCGTGTGGTGGCCTGATGGAGACCGGGATCCGCGGCAACGCGGAGCCGCAGCGGCTCGCGGCCGCGCCGATCCTCGTCACCGGCGGCCAGACCTTCGAACTGCCGAAAAAGGATCCGGCCACCCTGGACCCCGAAGATGAGGAAAAATTCGAGACCGCGCGGCTCCCGGAACGAGTGCGCCTCGACGACGGTCTCGTCTCGCGGTTGCGGTCCGTCGCCGGCGTCTCGGACGTCGTCGGTGAAGTGAGCTTCCCCCTCGCCGCGGGCGGTCAGCGGGCTCTCGGCCACGCTTGGGATTCCGCCGCGTTGACGCCGTACGCGTTGACAGCGGGTGCCGCGCCTCGCGCTGGCGAAGTCGTCGTCGAGTCGACGTCGGGGCTGAAGCCCGGCGATCGCGTCGACATCGCCGCACGCGGTGAGAGCGAAACGTTCCGGGTCACCGGGGTGGCCGGTGCGCCGCGCTCGATCAAGCAGGCGGCCGTGTTCTTTTCGGCCGCGGACGCCGCGCGGCTCTCCGGGTATCCAGGCAAGGCCGACGCCATCGGGGTCTTCACCGAGCCGGGCGCCGACATCGAGACGGTGCAGGCCAACGTCGCCAAGGCCGCGGCCGGGGCGACCGTGCTGAGCGGCATCGACCGCGGTGTCGCGGAGTTCCCCGAGGCCGAATCGAGCGGATCCAACCTGATCGTCATCGCCGCGGTGTCCGGCGGGCTTTCGGTGATGGTCGCGATGTTCGTCGTCGCCAGCACGCTGAGCCTGTCCACACAGCAGCGCTCGCGGGAACTCGCGCTGATGCGGGCGATCGGCACGACCCCGCGCCAGCTGCGGCGCATGGTGCTCGGCGAGGCACTGGCCGTCGGCCTGCTCGCCACCGCGCTCGCCGCCGTCCTCGGCCCGTTCCTCGGTGAATGGATGTTCGGGCAACTCGTCGAAAACGGTGTCGTACCCGAGGTTCTCCGCTTCTACCAGGGGTGGCTGCCCGCCGTGGTCGGTGCGGGCAGCGCGATGCTCGCGGTGTTCATCGCCGCCTTCGTGGCGGGCCGCCGGGCAGGCAAGATCCGGCCGACCGAGGCGCTCGCCGAGGCCGCGGTCACCCGCCGCTGGCTGACGCCGATGCGGGTCGTGCTCGCCGTCCTCTGTTTCGGCGGTGGCCTCGCCTTGGCCATCGTGACCGTCGCGGTGATGACCGGCCCGATCGCGGCCAGCACCGCCGGGCCCGCGGTGATCCTCTGGGCGCTCGGCGTCGCGATGATCACCCCCGGCGTCGCGAAGGTGATGACGGCGATCCTTCAGTGGCCGATGCGCCTGCTCGGCGGCATCGACGGGCGGCTCGCCGTGCTCAACACCCGTGCCGGGATCGTCCGCGCCGCCGGTGCGGTCACTCCGATCATGCTCGCCGTGGGGATCGCGACCGCGAACATCTACCTGCAGACCACCCAGGAGGAACTGGCGAACCAGGCGTTCACCGAGGACGTCCGCGCCGACGCCGTGATCGGCTCGGTCGCCGGCGGGCTCTCGCCGGACCTGGTCCAGCGGATCCAGACCGTGCCCGGTGTGGCCGGAGCGTCCGAGTACGTGACGACCAATGTGTTCGTCGAGAAGCCTTACGAGCGTGCTGACGAAGGACGCCCGGCGATCGGCCTCACCGCGTCCGGTGCCGCCGCGACCACCGACACGAAGGTGACCCAGGGCGACCTGAAGTCGTTGACCGACGCCACCGTCGCGCTCCCCGACGTCTTCGCGAAGGACTTCGGCCGCGGCATCGGCGACACGCTGAGCCTGAGGCTCGGTGACGGCACTCCTGTCGACGTCAAGGTGGTCGCCGTGACCAGCCAGCGCCCCGGCTTCGAAAGCCTGCTGCTCCCGGCCAGTCTCCTGGCGCCGCACACCACCGCCGGACTCGCCCAGCAGCTGCTGGTCCGCGCGGCTCCGGGTGTCGATTCCGCGACGCTGACCGAGCGGCTCCGCGAGGTGACGGCCGGGCAGCCGGTGACCGTCGGCGACCGGGACGCGCTCGTCGCGGCACACGCGAAGGACCAGGCCGTCGGCGCGTGGGTGAACTACCTGATGGTCGGGATGATCATCGCCTACACGGTGATTTCGGTGGCCAACACGCTGGTGATGGCGACGATGCGGCGGCGTCGCGAGTTCGGTCTCCAGCGGCTCACCGGCTCGACCAGGGCGCAGGTCCTGCGGATGGCCGGCTTCGAAGGGGGGCTGGTCGCGGTGATCGGGATCGTGCTCGGCACGGTCGTCTCGGCGGGCGCCATCGTCCCGTTCTGCCTGGTGGCGGCCGATTCCGTGCTGCCGATGGGGTCCCCGCTGATCTACCTGTCCATCATCGGGCTCGCCGCGGCGCTCGCGCTGGCGGCGACCCTGATCCCGGCTTGGGCGGCGACCCGCGGGCAGCCCGTGGACGCCGCGACGTCCGGAAGTGATTGACCACACTGGGGCAAACACCCCGGGGGCGCCCGCCGAGCCGTGTGTAAGACTCTCGGCCGTGGCGTACCCCGGGGTTGATCAAGCGGCGAAACTCGAACTGGCAAGGCTCGTCGGCGAGTTGGCCGTCGTGCACGGCAAGGTGACGTTGTCTTCCGGCAAGGAAGCCGACTACTACATCGATCTGCGGCGGGCGACGCTGCATCACGCGGCCGCACCGCTCATCGGGAAGCTGCTCCGCCAGCTCACGCACGACTGGGACTACGTCGCCGCCGGCGGCCTGACCCTCGGCGCGGACCCGGTGGCGCTGGCGATGCTGCACTCCGCGGCCACCGACGGTGTCGTACTCGACGCGTTCGTGGTCCGCAAGGCGGTCAAGGAGCACGGCATGCAGCGCCGGATCGAAGGCGTCGAGGTGCTCGGACAGCGCGTGCTGGCCGTCGAGGACACTTCGACCACCGGCGGCAGCGTGCTCACCGCCGTCGAGGCGCTTCGCGAGGCGGGCGCGAACGTGGTCGGCGTCGCGACCGTCGTCGACAGGGACACCGGAGCGCGCGAGGCCATCGAGAAGGAAGGCCTCGAATACCGTTACATTCTGAACAAGGACGACCTCGGTCTGTCCTGAGTAAAACCTTCCGAAGGGGGCATCCTCCGTGAACGAACGGAGGATGCCCCCTTTTTCGTGAGCGTTTCTCAACACGAGAGGGGTAACGTCGCAGGTAGGGGAGCGAAAGGGGGCTTGAGGTGGCGGGTTTCCTGGCGAACGTGACAGTCGCGGTACACATTTTCGCGCTGCTGTTCATCGGATTCGGTGGTTTTCTCGCGTGGCGGTGGCCGAAGATGATCTTCGTGCATGTGTTCTTCGCCGCATGGGGGATCCTCGTCAACGTCTTCCCGTGGCCCTGCCCGCTGACAGCGGCGGAGAACTACTTCCGCCATCAGCAGGGTCTCGGCGACTTGCCCGGCGGCTTCAACGCCTACTACCTCTACGACACGGTGTTCCCGCGCTCGTCCCTGCCGGTGGTCGTCGTGATCGCGATGGCGACGGTGATCATCTCCTACGTCGGCACGGTCCAGCGCTGGCGGCACCGCGACCACGACGGCGACGCACCGGCGCACCGCGTCAGCATGACCTGAGCGACAATCCCCCGGTGAGTCTCGAAGAGGTCGGCCCCACCGAATGGGTGGCGCGGGAAGAGGTCGGCGTCGGCCCGTGGGAGGGCGACTGGCCCACGGACGAGCGGTACGACCCCGAACTCCTGGCCAATGGCGACCGCCGCAACGTCGTCGACCCGTACCGTTACTGGCGGCGCGAGGCCATCGTGTCCGATGTGGACGCCCGGCGGCACCCGTTCCACGTCGCGATCGAGAACTTCCAGCACGACCACAACATCGGCACCGTGGTCCGGACGGCGAACGCGTTCGCCGCGGCCGCCGTGCACATCGTCGGGCGGCGGCGCTGGAACCGGCGCGGCGCCATGGTGACCGACCGCTACCAGCACCTTCACCATCACGAGGACGTCTCCGGGCTGCTGACCTTCGCCGCCGAGGAGGGGCTGGCCGTGGTCGCCGTCGACAACACCCCCGGCTCGCAGCCCGTCGAGACCGCGGAACTCCCGCGCGAGTGCGTCCTGCTGTTCGGACAGGAGGGCCCAGGGCTGTCGGCCGAGGCGCAGAAGACGGCGTCGCTGGTCGTGTCGATCGCGCAGTTCGGCACGACGCGCTCGATCAACGCCGGCGTCGCCGCCGGGATCGTCATGCACGCCTGGGTCCGGCAGCACGCCGACCTCACCCAAGCCTGGTGACTCCCGCGTTTCGTCCTCTGAATGCGGTCCTTGCGCGTGCAACTACCGCATTCAGAGGACGAAACGCGTTCTAGACCGGGGCGACGTCCACCGGGATCCCGTTGAGCACGGCCGTCCCGGAGGGGACGTCGAGCAGGGTCTCGTCGGCGACCAGGTTCGAGTTGACCCCGGCGTGCGCGGTCGCGACACCCGTGCGCGTCCCGTCGAGGTCGTGCCCCCAGCCGTGCGGCATGCTCACCACGCCGGGCCGGACGTCGGCCGTGACCTCCACCGGCGCTTCGAGCTTCCCCGCCCGCGACGTCACCGACGCGAGGCCGCCGTCGGTCAGCCCGAGCCGCGAGGCGTCGTCCGGATGCACCTGCACCGTGCACCGGTTGCCGCCGCGTACCAGTGGCGCCAGGTTGTGCATCCACGAGTTGTTCGAGCTCAGGTGCCGTCGTCCGATCAGCAGCAACCCGCCGTCCGGCGTCTTGTCCAGCTCCGCGCGCAGCCGCGGGACGTCCTTCGTGATCGCGTCCGGAGCCAGTTCGACCTTTCCACTCGCCGTGGCGAGCACCTCGGGCAGTCGCGGCTTCAGCGCGCCGAGGTCGATGCCGTGCGGGGCGGCTTCGAGGTCGGCCAGCGTCAGGCCGTACGGCCCGCCGCGCAGCATCAGGTCGATCATCCGCGCCGGTCCCGTGCGACCTTCGGCGAGCGCGAGGTCGACGCCGGTACGCCGGGCCGTCTCGCCCGCGACCATCGTGTCGAACGAGGCGACGTCGACGTCCGGACCCTGACCGGCGGCGATCCCGGCCATCCGCAGCAGCGTCACCCATTCCTGTGGCATGTCCGTCTCGAGCGGCTGAGGCGTCCAATTCGCGACGTTGCGCACGGCGAGCGCGTACAGCGCGACGTCGTAGTGCGGCCGCTCCAGCGGTGACGGGCCGGGCAGGACGACGTCGGCGTGCCGGGTGGTCTCGTTGAGGTACACGTCGAGGGAGACCATGAAGTCCAGTTGCCGCAACGCTTCCGTGAGCCGCGCGGAGTTGGGCGTACTCAGCGCCGGGTTGCCGCTGATGGTCACCAGCGCGCGGACCTGGCCCTCGCCGGGCGTCTCGATCTCGTCCGCGAGCGTGGCCACCGGCAACTCGCCGAGCACCTCGGGATAGCCGCGCACCCGGCTCTTCCACCGGCCGCTGGTGAACGGCGAGGACCGACGCGGCCGCCAGAGGGCGGGCAACGGGAACATCATGCCGCCCTCGCGGTCGAGGTTGCCGGTAAGCGTGTTGACGACGTCGACCAGCCAGCTCGCGATGGTGCCGTACGACTGCGTCGTCGTCCCCATCCGGCCGTAGACCGCGGCGCGTCCGGCGTCCGCGAGATCGAGCGCGATGCGGCGGATCTCGGCCGCGTCGATGCCGGTCGCGGGCGCGACCGCCTCCGGGGTGAACGGCTCCGCGAGCGCGCGGACCTCGTCGACACCGTCGACGTGCGCTTCGAGTCGTCCGAGATCGACCCGGTTCTCCGCGAAGAGGACGTTGACGAGCGCGAACAGGAACAGCGCGTCCGTGCCGGGCCGGATCGCGTGATGCTCGTCGGCGAGCTGCGCAGTCCGGGTGCGGCGCGGATCGAGGACGACGATCTTGCCACCCCGCCGCTGGATTCCGCGCAGCCTGCCGCGAGTATCGGCCGCGGTCATCAGGCTCCCGTTGGACACCAACGGGTTCGCGCCGAGGATGAGCAGGTGTTCGGTCCGGTCGAGGTCGGCGACGGGGATGGTCTGCGGGTCGCCGAACAGATACCCGGACGAGAAGTGCTTCGGCATCTGGTCGACCGTGGTCGCGGTGTAGAAGTTCTTGGTGCCCAAGGCTTTGAAGAACACGCGGCCGTAGAGCACCAGCGCCGCGTTGTGCACGGTCGGATTGCCGGAGTAGACGGCGACGGCGTCCTTGCCGTACTCCTCGATGATCGGCCGGAGCCGCTTGTCGATCTCGGCGAAGGCCTCGTCCCAGGTGACCTCGACGAACTCGCCGTCGCGTTTGACCAGCGGCGCGGTGAGCCTGTCCGGGTCGTGGTGCAGCGCGCCGAGGGAGGCGCCCTTCGGGCAGATGTACCCGTGGGAGAAGACGTCCTCGTGGTCACCCTGAACCCGGGTGATCAGGCTCTTCTCGTCGATGGTCACCTCCAGGCCGCAGGTGGCTTCGCACAGGGGGCAGGTCACATGCGCCGTGGTCATGAGGCACCTCGCGGGATCGGGGATCGTCCCAACATACTGAGCGGTATGTCACTGGGCAAGGGATGATGGCGCGATGAGTGCTCTCGCCGACCGGGCCGCGACCGCCGAGCGCGCGATCCGCGACCGGCATCTGCGCCGGGTGTGGGGGCTGCCGGGGACCGTGCTGGGCCGCAGCGGCTGGCCGCCATCGGCCGGTCAGCGCGTCCACTGGCATTGGAACTACTGGTGGCAGGCGCATCTGCTGGACACCCTCGTCGACGCCCAGCTGCGGGATCCCTCACCGGATCGGCTGAAGCTGATCGACCGCTTCGTGGCCTCGCTGCGGCTGCGCAACTTCGGCAAGTGGATCAACGACTATTACGACGACATCGCCTGGCTCGGCCTCGCGCTGCAACGCGTCGGCCATCTCGGTCTGGACGTCCGCGGCGGACTGGAGGCGATCAGTTCGCGGCTGCGCGAAGGCTGGACCGACGACGCGGGCGGCGGCATCTGGTGGCGGGTCGGCGACCAGTTCAAGAACGCGCCCGCCAACGGCCCCGCCGCGATCTTCCATGCCCGCGAAGGCGCGACGCAGCACGCGCGAGGCCTGACGGACTGGATGACCGAGCGGCTCGTCGATCCGGAAACCGGTCTGGTGTGGGACGGCCTGCGCGTCGATTCCGGGGAACTGGTCAAGCATGTTTTCACGTACTGCCAAGGGGTTTACCTCGGCGCCTGTCTCGAACTGTCCGAACTGGACAGGGTGGAGCACACGATCCACGCGGTCGCGGCGCACGTCGCGCCGAACGGGGTGATCCGGGGCCAGGGAGGCGGCGACGGCGGCCTGTTCGCCGGGATCCTGGCGCGCTACCTGGCACTCGCGGCGCCGCAACTCCCGAGCGGCGTGGCGCGCGATCTGGTCCTCCGGTCGGCCGAAGCCTGCTGGAGCGGAGCCACCGCGACGCCGCACGGGCCACTCTTCAGCGCCGACTGGGCGACTCCGGCGCCTTCGCTGCCTCTCGCCTCCGACGCCCCCGAACGCGACCTGTCCGTCCAGATCAGCGCGTGGATGCTCCTCGAAGCCGCCGCCCGCATTTAGTCCTCTAAACGCGGGGCCACCAGGCGCCGCTGACGCCAACGTCCATAAGGGACGCTTCTGGGCAGGTCGTGAGTGCTAATGAGGGCTATCGAGCCGTAAGTCGATCGGGTCGGCCGTGAAGGCCTCCTTCCCTACTTTGAGGGTAGGGAAGGAGGCCTTCACGGACTTCCTGGTTTGAGGCTTTCGGTGAGGGTGGGTCAAGGTGGTCGTGAGTGGCGATTCGGGTTCTAACCCCAACCGCCACCCCCGAACCCCCTCGGCCCCGACCCCCCCCCCCCCCTTCCT